>NZ_BLIN01000002.1:0-600000 GCF_009811555.1 Streptomyces caniferus
TGGGTTGCATGGGGGCATGAGCAACGAAGATCTGCGTGCCGCAGCCGATGCCGTCCTGACCCGCCTCGTCGGGGATCCCGGCGGCGAGGCCAGGCTGCGCGAGGATCAGTGGCGGGCGATCGAGGCGCTGGTCGCCGACCACCGCCGCGCGCTGGTCGTACAGCGCACGGGCTGGGGCAAGTCCGCGGTCTATTTCGTCGCGACGGCGCTGCTGCGTGAGCGCGGCAGCGGACCGACCGTGATCGTCTCCCCGCTGCTCGCGCTGATGCGCAATCAGGTCGAGGCCGCCGCGCGGGCCGGGATCCGCGCCCGCACGATCAACTCCGCCAACACCGAGGAGTGGGACACCGTCCAGGCCGAGGTGGCGGCCGGCGAGGTGGACGTCCTGCTGGTCAGCCCCGAGCGCCTCAACAACCCGGACTTCCGCGACCAGGTGCTGCCCAAGCTCGCGGCGGCGACCGGTCTGCTGGTGGTCGACGAAGCGCACTGCATCTCCGACTGGGGCCATGATTTCCGGCCGGACTACCGACGGCTGCGCACCATGCTCGCCGATCTCACCGCCCGGTGTGCCCGTGCTCGCCACCACGGCGCACGGCCAACGCAGCGGGTGACCGCCGATGTCGCCGAACAGCTCGGCACGGGCGGGGGCTCCACGAGGCACTGGTGCTGCGCGGGCCGCTGGACCGGGAAGAGCCTGAGCCTGGGCGTCCTCCCGCCTGCCGGACGCCGCGCACCGGCTCGCCTGGCTCGCGGACCATCTGCACGAGCTGCCGGGCTCGGGGAATCATCTATACGCTCACCGTTGCCGCAGCCGAGGAGGTCACGGGCCTTCCTGCGTCATCGGGGGCACACGGTCTCCTCGTACACCGGCAAGACGGAGAACGCCGACCGCCCAGCAGGCCGAGGACGATCTGCTCGCCAATCGCGTCAAGGCGCTGGTGGCGACCTCGGTCGCCTAGGGCATGGGGCTTCGACAAGCCCGACCTGGTTTCGTGGTGCACATGGGTTCGCCGTCGTCCCCCATCGCGTAACTACCAGCAGGTGGGCCGGGCCGGCCGTGGGGTCGAGCACGCCGAGGTGCTGTTGCTGCCCGGGCGGGAGGACGAGGCGATCTGGAAGTACTTTCGCCTCGCTGGCCTTCCCGCCCGAGGAGCAGGTGCGGCGGACGCTGGAACGTCCTGGCGGCCGCCGGCCGGCCGGTGTCCTGCCGGCCCTGGAGCCGCAGCGTCGAACTGCGCCGCTCACGCCTTGGCAGATCATGCTCAAGGTCGCTCGATGTGGACGGCGCCGTACAGCGCGTCAAGGGTGGCTGGACCTCCACCGGCCGCCCGTGGTCGTACGACGCCGAGCGTTATGCGTGGGTGACAGCGCCCAGCGCGAGGCCGAGCAGCAGGCGATGCGGGAGTACGCCACCACGACGGGCTGCCGCATGGAGTTCCTGCGACGGCAGCTGGACGACGAGGCGGCCGTGGCGTGCGGGCGCTGCGACAACTGTGCCGGGGCGCGGTTCACCACCGAGGTCGTCCGCCGCAGCGCTGGAGGGGGCGCGCGGTGAGCTGGGACGGCCCTGGGTGGAAGTGGAGCCGCGGCGGATGTGCCGACGGGCCTTGCCGGCCGTCGGTGTCGACCTCAAGGGGCGTATCCCGGCAGGTGAGCTGGCCGCGACCGGCCGCGCACTGGGCCGGCTCTCCGATATCGGTGGGGCAACCGGCTGCGCCCGATGCTCGCCCCGCAGGCCCCGGACGGCCCGGTCCCCGACGATGTCGCGGCCGCGGTGGTCACCGTGCTCGCCGACTGGGCCAAGGGCCCCGGTGGTTGGGCCTCGGGGGCGGCGGACGCACCGGCCCGCCCGGTGGGCGTCGTCGCGCTCTCCTCGCGCAGCCGCCCGCAGCTGATCCGGTCGCTGGCCGAGCGGATCGCCGCAGTCGGCCGCATGCCGTTCCTGGGCGCGGTGACCTCGGTGGACGACGGTGCCGACGGCAGGATTCCGCGCAGCAACAGTGCCCAGCGGGCTCCGGGCTCTGGACGGTTCGCTGGGCGTACCACCCGAGCTGGCGCAGGCGTTGGAGTCGGCGGGCGGTCCGGTGCTGCTGGTGGACGACTACGCCGATACCGGCTGGACGCTGGCCGTGGCCGCCCGGCTGCTGCGCCGGGCGGGGGCAGCGGAGGTGTTTCCGCTGGTCCTCGCCGTACAGGGCTAGGGGCCGTACGGCACGCGGCGACGGGAAGGAACATTTGCCACTCCCCGGGCGATTCCGGTCACGGGCGGGAATTGCTCGTTGCCGCATGCCTGTACGACCGCGAGAATTGGAGTTGCTTCCCCGTACCGGCCGTCCGTGGTCAGGCAGGGCCATGCCGTGGTGCCCATCCGCGCCAGGCCGCCGCCCGACGTGCGGACGCGTAGACGATGGGAGGAACGTGACCTTCGGCTTCGCCCCGCCCCCGCAGGTGCCCCCGCCCACGTCCGCCGACTCCGCCGCACGACTCGGCCGCATGCTGGAGCCCGCCGAATGGGCCTCGGCCGGCATCCCGTTGCTGCGCAATCCCCGTGAGGTCGTCGCCGGCCTGCACGACCGTCACCGGCCGGTGCCGTCGACGGCCATCGTCGCAGTGCTCGACGTGCAGGAGCGGGTGACGGCCAGCGCCTCGTTCACGGAGCTCACGGCCGCTCCCGACGGCTGGGAGTTCCGCAATGCGCTCCTGGTGCATCTGCGCCGGGTGATCCCGCACGACCTGCGGCTGCGCGCCCCGGTCCGGACCGCCGTGCTGCTCTACTGCCGTGAGGGCGAGCCTTTGTGGACGGAGACGGACGGGGCCTGGATGTGGGGGCTGCGCGACGCCTGCACGCTGCACGGGCTCCGTTGCGGGGCATACATCACGCTGACCCCGGACCGCTGGCAGGTGCTGGGAGAGGGCCGGGGCGGGCGCCGCCCCAAACCGTCCACCGTGGACAAGCCCGTCACGGCAGCACGCCGGACGGGGGCGGAACGGATGGAGACTCGTCGCACGACGGCGGCGCGCCCCGAGGCGCCCCATACGGCCGCGCCTCTGCCCGCCGCACCGAACCGGTCGATGGCGCGGCGCACGGGAGGCGGCGCCCCGGAAGCCCATCGGCACACGGCCGCACGCTGAGCGGACCGGGCGGACGTACGCCCGGCTTCCGGCGGCAGAAGCAGGCACCTCGCCGGGCGTGCCATGACCCACGGCAGACGGCCCGCGCATCCCGGTGGTGGCAGAAGTCAGACGGTCACGACCGGCACACCTCCGCCTCTCCGCCGAAGCCCCCGGCCCGGCGTCCCGACCTCGTCCGGGCCGGAGCGCAAGCGAGCCCGACGGCCTTCGGGGCCGACGGGCTGTTGCGAACCGGAAGCGGTCAGGCGGGTGCTCCGAGAACGGTGTTGATCCGCTGCGGGTCGCCGCAGACGATCAGCAGCGTTCCGGCACGGGCCATCGCCGCGGGCAGCGCCTGCGCGGTGACCTCGTCCGTACCGCCGTTCATGGCGACGACCACGACGGGCCGGCCGGTGGCACGCTCGGCACCGGCGTCCGCGTAGAACACATCGTCCGCGGCGTCGTGTTGGGCCCAGTAGGACGCCTCGCCGAAGGACAGTTCATGCGCGGCCCACGGGTGCGTTTCACCGGTGGTCAGCATCAGGATGTCGCCCGGCGCACGCCCGGAGTCCAGCAGCAGGTCGACGGCCTCGTCGGCGGCGTCGACGGCGCCGGCGGCGGGTGCCGGGATCAGCTGGAGCTGTGCTCCCGCGGCGGCGCCGGGCTGGCCGGCGGGCGGCTGCGGGGAGCTGGTGCGCTGCGCCGGCGGAGCGGCGACAGGACCACGCGGCGGGGCAGCAGGTCCGGGCTTGCCCGGACGGACACTGGACGCGGGGCCACGCGGCGGCGCGGGGCGGGGACCGGGACCAGGAACGGGACGGGGGGTCGGCGCGGTACGGCCGGCGGCCGGAGTTGCGCGGGGACCCGGGACACTCTCGTGAATCTGAGGCTCCTCGGGGATGAGAGGCATAAAGGGATGTCTATCAAACGTAAGTGCGGAACGCGTCATCGGGTACCGAATTGATGTGCGTACCGCTCAGAAATCGAAGCCGAGTTGGCCACCGGCTTCCAGAGCGGCTGCTTCGGGGGTGATGCGCGCCTTCTTCAGATGCCGCCAGCGGGGCAGGGCATCCATGTAGGACCACGACACTCGGTGGTGCGGCGTAGGACCGTACTCCTCCAGGGCAATGCGATGGGTCGGTGAGGGGTAGCCTGCGTTGGCCGCGAAGTCGAAGTCGGCGTAGACCAGGCCCAGTTCGGCCATCATCGCGTCGCGTCGCACCTTGGCGATCACGGACGCGGCGGCGACCGCGATGCAGGACTGGTCGCCCTTGATGACCGTGCGGACTTGCCATGGCGCGCCCAGGTAGTTGTGCTTGCCGTCGAGAATGATCGCGTCCGGCTGAACCGGCAGCGCCTCCAGGGCCCGGACTGCCGCGAGCCGCAGGGCCGCGGTCATGCCCAGTGCGTCGATCTCCTCGGGCGAGGAGTGCCCCAGGGCGTACGACGTGACCCACTCGCCGAGCACTTCGCACAGTTCGGTGCGGCGCTTGGGGGTCAGCAGCTTGGAATCGGTGAGACCGTCGGGCGGCCGGCGCAGACCGGTGATGGCTGCGCAGACGCTGACCGGACCGGCCCAGGCTCCGCGCCCGACCTCGTCGATACCTGCAACGACCTTGGCGCCCGTCGTGGCGCGCAATGATCGCTCGACGGAATGGGTGGGGGGCTCGTACGGCATGGCGCCAGCAAGGTTACGCCTATTCGGCTCAGCCGTCCGCACCGGATCCCCACCTGGTGGGAAACGGTGCGGGCAGCCGCATGAGCAGCATGCGAACGGGACCCGCCGCTTCCGCTACCGATGGGTATGCGGAAGCTGGATCAGGCGAGGCGCGGCCGGCGCCGGAGGCTGCCGTTCCCTCGCCCCGAGCGGAGCCGTGCGGGGTGAAGTAGCCGCCCGAGGCCGGTGGTTGGAGGACGCCCGGAAGACGGCAGCGGACCGCAGCGGACGGATACGGCGGATGGGCGCGACGAACAGGCGCGAGCACGCCGCAGCGGGCGGGATGGGCGCGGAGCGAGGCGGTGGCCGTGCGTCAGTCGGCGAGGGTGGGTGTCCAGGACGGGAGCGGCTCGGTGCCTTCCAGCCATGCCTCAGGAGGGTGGCCGGCGTGCCCGGCGGCGACGATGCCGCCGACGATGGCGCACGTGGTGTCCACATCGCCGCCCGCCTGAGCAGTGGTCCAAAACGCCCGCTCGTAGTTGCCCAGATGCCGGGCCGCGGCCCAGAGCGCGAAGGGCACCGTGTCGTGGGCGCTGGTGCGCCGTCCACAGCCCAGGACGGCGGCGACGGTGCTGGAGTCGGCGTAGTCGAGCATGTCGCGGGCGCGGCGCAGTCCGGCCTGCACGGCGCTGCGCGGGATCAGCTCCAGCACACCGTCCAGCAGCTGTTCGGGGCCGGTGTCACGGGCCGGGTCGGCCACCAGGGCGGCCGCGGCGGCGACGGCCATGGCGCCGACGACGGCCTCACGGTGCTGATGGGTGGTGTAGGCGGAGATCTCCGCCTGGTGGGTGGCCTGCTCGGGGTCGTCGGCGTACCAGGCGCCGAGGGGAGCGATACGCATGGCCGCTCCGTTGCCCCACGAGCCCTGACCGTTGAAGAGTCCCGATGCCAGCTCGCGCCAGTCCCCGCCCTCGCGGATCAGCCGCAGCATCCGATTGACGGCCGGGCCGTAGCCGCGGTCGAAGTCATGGCGGTCGGCGAAGGAGCGGGCGAGCGCGTCCTGATCGATCCGGCCGTGGGCGGTGAGCACGGCCAGGACGGAACAGGCCATCTCGGTGTCGTCGGTCCACTGCCAGGGGGAGGGAGGCAGCTCGCGGCGCTTGAGGGAGGGGTAATGGGCGGGGACGAAGAACTGGGATCCGAGCGCATCACCCACGGAGAGGCCGCGCAGGCTCGCCAGAGCTCGCGCACAGCGGTCTGCGTCACGGTGGTCGGGGGTCATCGCTGTGCACTCTAACCGGTGACGCCATAAGACTCGGGTACACACCAGCGCTCGAAGGGCCGGTCCAGGCTGTAGCGGCCGTCCGGACCGAGCAGCAGGATGCGCCGCTCCGCGTTGTCGGGGTTGGACAGCGACTCGAAGTCGGCCACCGTCCAGTGGAACCACCGCATGCAGAACAGTCTCATGGTGAGACCGTGCGTGACGATGAGGACGTTCGGCGGGTGGTCCGGGTCCTCGAAGCTGCGCCACAGGCTCTCCAGGAACGCCCCGACCCGGTCGTAGACATCGGCCCCGGACTCGCCCTGGGCGAAGCGGTAGAAGAAGTGACCGTAGGCGTCCCGGTAGGCCTTCTGCCGTCGCACGTCGTCGCGGTCCTGCCAGTTCCCCCAGTCCTGCTCGCGCAGCCGGGGCTCCTCGCGCACCCGGACCCTGGCGGGATCGAGGCCGAGTTCGCGGAAGGTCTGGTGGGTTCGGCGGTAGGGCGAGACATAGGCGGAGACCCGTTCCTCGCCGAACATCTCGCGCAGCGGACCGCCGGCTTCCTTCGCCTGCCGCAGCCCGGTCTCGGTGAGGGAGAGCGCATGATCGGGCTCCCGCTCGTACACGGTGTCATCGACATTCCCCGCCGACTCTCCATGGCGGATGAGGACGATGCGTCGGGGCCGAGCCATGCCGCCAGCCTAAATCGCCCGCTTTGTACATGCCGCACGCAGTCAAGGGACCACAGCAGGACGGCGAGCCTCGCCGCGACCCCGGCAAGGCCACGGCGGCACGCGGCGGGCAGCGACCGACCGCGGTGCCGACCGGCATCGCGTAATGAGTTCCGAGCGGACATTCCCCCTCCTCACGCAAATGCAACCCTCGTCGCATTACGATGAGGATGACACGGGCAACGCACTAATGCAACAGGAGTAGCAATTGTCTGACGAGACGGTGCACGAGAACGGGCGCGGGACCGGTGAGACCACGCCCACCCCCGGCACCCGGCGTCCGGGCGGCCGTACCGCCCGTACCCGTGCCGCCGTCCGCGACGCCGTACTGGCCGGGCTCACCGAGCACGGTTATCCGGGCTTGACCGTCGAATACGTCGCGGCCCACTCCGGGGTGCACAAGACGACGCTGTATCGCCGCTGGAAGGACGTGGAGGGCCTGCTGGCGGACGCCCTCGACCTCGCGGGCGAGGACAGCTGGACCCCACCCGACACCGGGTCCCTGGAAGGTGATCTGCGCGCTCTGGCCCGCGAGGTCGTCGTGTCCTTCACCGACCCCGCGGTAGCCGCGTCGGGCTCCGCGATGATCGCCGCCGCCTTCCACTCGGAGCGGGCGGCCGTGGCGCTGCGTGACTACTACGCCGAGCGGTTCGCGCGCTGCGAGGTACTCGTCGAGCGGGCCGTCGAGCGCGGGGAATTGCCGGCGACGCCGGGCTCCGCGCCCGATACCCCGGAAGCCGGCCCGCCACATTCCGCTTCCGGCACCACCGCAGCCGGTGCCATCGACGCCGGCGCACTCGCCCGCGCCGTCTCCGCGCCGCTCTTTTTCCGCCTGTTCATCACCCGGGAGCCGGTGGACGACGCCCTCGCGGACCAGGCCGCGGCGGCCGCACTGGCCGCGGCCCGCGCCGGGGCGTTCACCACCGGGAGTACGGCCGGCACCTCCCCCGGCGCCGCCTCCTGACCACTGTCCTCACACCGTCCACGACGGTTCGAGCTGCACCACATCGCCCGCGATCGCCCTGACATCGGCGGCTATCTGGGCCCGCAGCGCCAGCCGCTCCACCCGTTCGGGCCGGTACTTCCCCCGCTCGGCCGCCGACTGCCACATCGACAGCACCAAGAACTCCTCCCCCGGAGCCCGTCCCAGCATCCCCCGCAGCATTCCCGGCGAACCCGCCATGGCGGGGTTCCAGACCTTCTCCTGCATCAGCATGAAGTGATCCACCCGGTCCTGGCGCACCTGGCAGTGCGCCAGCCGCAGCACATCCACGTCGGCGAACGACGGACGGAAGCCCACCTTCACATCAAACTCGTGCTCGAAGAGCCGCACTTGGGCGTCCTTGAACATGCCGGCCTGGGCGGCCGCCAGCCGGTCGTGGGAGCGCGCCATGAAGGAGTCGTAGAAGGCCCGGCTCTCCCAGAAGGCCACCAGATGCGCCACGCCCGGCCGCCCACGGCTCCACCCCCCGCCCTGCCCTCGGAACCCCGGCTCACCCAGCAGCCCCGCCCATTTCCGCTGCCCCCGCTCGAACCCTCGACGGTCCACAACGGTGAGGCGAATCCACTTGACCAGCACCGCGCCATCGTACGGCCCAGGGGCGAGCCGGGATCACTGCGCGTCACCTTCCGAACGGCCCGAACTTCCTTACGGGCGCGGGTCGATCGGCGCGAGAACACCCAGCCGCCGCTCCACCGCCTCGGCCGCCTCCAGGCACAGGTCCTCCCGGTAGGAGCGCCCGATCAGCTGCACGCCGTACGGGAGCCCCTCCACCACCCCGGTGGGGACGGCCACCGCAGGCACACCGACGAAACTGGTGGCGGTGCAGAGCCGCAGGGCACGCTGTATCCGCTGATGGCTCTCCTCGTCCCGCAGCTCCTCCCCGGGTGCGAACGGCGGATCGGTGAACACGGGCGCCAGGACGAGCGGATACTCCTCCAGGAACACCGCCCAGTCCCGCTGGAGCCCCATCCGCACCCCGGTGAGCCGCAGGTACTCCGCCAGTTCCACGGGGCGGAACGTCGCCATCGCCCGCTCGATATAGCGATGGCCGCCCTCCCCGAGCAGCGGCTTGACCACCGGCCAGGTGGTGGCGAACTCCGTGACCGTCATCCGGCCGTAGGCGTCGAGGGCGTCCTCCAGCCGCGGTACGTCCGCCACCTCGCACACCTCGTAGCCCGCGTCCCGGAGCGCCTCGGCCGCACTCTGCACGGCCCGGCGCACCACGGGGTGCACCCCGTGGCCTCCGGGGTCGGTCACCATCGCCACCTTCAAGGGGCGTCCCAACGGCTCCCCGTAGGGCGGCACCGGAACGGCCCGCGGGTCGCGCGGATCGGCCCCGGCCAGCACCTCGTACGCCAGCCGCAGATCATCGACCGTACGGGCCAGGGGGCCGTCGACCACGAGGACCTGTGCGGCGAGGGACGGGTCGTCGGGCCCGAGGCGGTGATCGGCGGCGAACCGCCCGTAGGTCGGCTTCAGCCCCGCGACGCCACAGAAGGACGCGGGAAGCCGCACCGACCCTCCGGAGTCGTTGCCGAGGCCGAGCGGGGCCATGCCGCTCGCCACGGCCGCGGCGTCGCCGCCACTGCTGCCGCCCGGTGTGACCGCGCGGCTCCAGGGGTTCACGGTGTCCCCGAACAGCTCGCTGCGGGTATGGATCCCGGCGAGGATGAGCGTCGGGATGTTGCTGTGCCCGATCGGGATGCCCCCGGCCGCGCGCAGCCGCGACACCGGGGGCGCATCGCAGTGCGCGACAGCGTTCCGGAAGCGCTTCGCGCCGTAGGTCGTCGGCACCCCCTCGATGGCCGTGGTCTCCTTCACGGTGAACGGCACCCCGGCCAGCGGCCCCAGCCGCTCCCCCGCCGCGCGTCCGCGGTCGGTCCGCGCCGCCTCGTCCAGTGCCCGCTCGGCGAGGAGCTGGGTGACGGCGTTGACGGCCGGATTGACCTCGGCGATCCGCGCCAGATGCGCCTCGGCCAGCTCCACCGCCGACACCTCGCCGGTACGCACCGCCGTCGCCTGGGCCCGGGCCGTCATTTTCCACAGCGTGTCGCGCATGTCCCCACCCTCTTGTGCTCCTGGACGGCCCCCACGCGAACCGCTTCAGGCCGTCTTCGCATTTTTCCGATGCGCTTGCATCGGTTCAGTGATCGTAACCTGATTACCGATACGAACGCATCGAAAAAACGGAGTGCGGGGCATGCCCAAGCAGGTCGACCACGAGAGCCGGCGCCGGCAGATCGCCGATGCCGTGTGCCAACTCGCCGACGAGAGCGGGCTGGAGGGCGTCACACTCCGCGACGTGGCGGGCCGCGCGCAGGTGTCCATGGGGGCCGTCCAGCGCTGCTTCGGCACCAAGGAGGAGATGCTGGTCTTCGCGCTCGGCCAGATCGGCGAGCGGGTCGCCACACGGGTGTCGGCCCGGCTCACCGCATCGCCCGCCCAGTCGGCCCGTACAGCGCTGGGGCACGCGGCGACCGAGGTGTCGCTGGTCCACGAGGAGCACCGCGCCGAGGCACGGGTCTGGCTGGCCTTCGTGGCACAGGCCGCGGTCAGTCCGCCGCTGGCCGGAATTCTGCGCACCAACTACGCACACCTGCAGGTGCTGTTCGCGCGGCTGATCGCCGAAGCCTCCGACACCCCCGACCCGGACCGCGCGGCCCGCACCCTCCTCGCCCTGGCCGACGGCCTCACCACCCACGTCCTGATCGGCCACCTCTCCCCCGCCGAGGCGCTGGACGTCCTGGACGGCCAGCTCCGCCGCCTCTGGAACGAGCGGGCGCACTGAGCGGACCCTGCGACCCACAACACCGCGCAGGGCACTTTCAAGCCACCGCAGGCCGAGCCAAACCGTGGGTGACCAGGGCCAGTTCGCCCCGCCCAGGGGCCGCCGGGCGTGGCACGATGGTCAGTCAACGGGAAGTCCCGGGGAGGGGTCCGCGTGCCCGCGTGGACCGCGCCGCGTCCCCGGGAGATGACGGGAGGGAAGTCCGGTGAGCACGTTCAACAAAGGGATCGAGAAGGTCGAGGTGACGCTCAAGTGGGATCCCAGCCCCCTCGGGACGCCGGACAATGACCTCGACATCGTCGCGGCGACGTACACGGCCGACGCGCCGCACGGCGATCCGGCCTATCTGGTGCACTTCGACAGCCGCTCGCCCGACGGGACCATCACCCTCAACCGGGACAGCAGGACCGGCCAGGGGTTCGGCTTCGACGAGATCATGACCCTGGAGCTGGACCGGCTGTCCGACACCTACACCCGGGTGATCGTGGGGGTGGCCATCCAGCAGGGCGAGGGCCGCAAGGTCTTCGGCGACATAGAGAACACGGTCGTACGGATCCGCGAGGGCTACACCGACCTGGCCGAGAACGACTTCGGCGAGGTCGCGGGGGCGACCGCGGCGACGGTCGCCGAGTTCGTCCGGGACGAGTCGGGACAGTGGCGCATCCACGCGACGCTCCGGGGGTTCGACACCGACCCGGACGGGTTCGCCTCCCTGATGGGCCGCTGACCGGGCAGCCGACGGGGAGCGGCACAGGCCACGGAGCAAGAAGAGGAGGGGACCGGCGCCCGGCCGGTCCCCTCCTCTTCTTGCTGCCACGGGCGGTATCAGCCCGAGGCGCGGGCCGCGCGGGAGGACGTCTCCCGCGCGGACCCGCTCACGCTCAGCTGCAGCCGCTGGTCGACCCGCAGCCCTCGCACAGGTAGCAGCTGCCGGCCCGCTGCATCTTCGTCCCGCAGGAGAAGCACAGCGGCGCGTCGGCGTTGATGCCGAGCTGCATCTCGACGAGTTCGGCGTTGGTGTGCGCCTGCTTGGGGGCCGGGGCGGCGGCCTCCTCGACGATCTTCACCGCAGGGGTGGATTCCGTCACCGGCTCCACCTGGCGCGGTGCCGACTGGGCCAGGCCCTCGACGTCGACCTCGTCCTCGGACGGCTCGTACGAACCGGTCTCCAGGTGACGCTGGCGCTCCTCGACGGAGTGGATGCCGAGCGCCGAACGGGTCTCGAACGGCAGGAAGTCCAGCGCCAGGCGGCGGAAGATGTAGTCGACGATCGACTGCGCCATCCGCACGTCCGGGTCGTCCGTCATGCCGGCCGGCTCGAAGCGCATGTTGGTGAACTTCGAGACGTAGGTCTCCAGCGGCACGCCGTACTGGAGGCCCACGGACACCGCGATGGAGAAGGCGTCCATCATGCCCGCGAGAGTCGAGCCCTGCTTGGACATCTTCAGGAAGACCTCACCGAGACCGTCGTCCGGGTAGGAGTTGGCGGTCATGTAGCCCTCGGCGCCACCGACCGTGAAGGAGGTGGTGATGCCGGGACGGCCCTTGGGGAGGCGCCTGCGGACCGGGCGGTACTCGACGACCTTCTTCTCGGCGACCGGCTCGGCCTTCTTCTCCTCCTCCTTCTTCTTGGCGGAGAGCGGCTGGCCGACCTTGCAGTTGTCGCGGTAGATCGCCAGGGCCTTGAGGCCGAGCTTCCAGCCCTCGAAGTAGACCTCCTCGATCTCCTCGACGGTGGCCGTCTCCGGGACGTTGACCGTCTTGGAGATCGCACCGGAGAGGAAGGGCTGCGCGGCCGCCATCATGCGCACGTGACCCATGGCGGAGATCGAGCGCGCGCCCATGGCGCAGTCGAAGACCTCGTAGTGCTCGGTCTTCAGGGCCGGGGCGTCGACGACATTGCCGTGGTCGGCGATGTGGGCGACGATCGCCTCGACCTGCTCGGGCAGGTAGCCGAGCCGCTTGAGCGCCTTGGGGACCGTGTTGTTCACGATCTGCATGGAGCCGCCGCCGACCAGCTTCTTGAACTTGACCAGGGCCAGGTCCGGCTCGACGCCCGTGGTGTCGCAGTCCATCATCAGGCCGATGGTGCCGGTCGGGGCCAGCACGGAGGCCTGCGCGTTGCGGAAGCCGTTCTTCTCGCCGAGGCGCAGCACGTCCTGCCAGGCCTCGGTGGCCGCCGCCCACACCGGGGTGTCCAGGTCGTCCATGCGCACCGCGGTGCCGTTGGCGTCCGAGTGCTGCTTCATGACGCGCTTGTGGGCGTCCGCGTTACGGGCGTAGCCGTCGTACGGGCCGACGACCGCGGCCAGCTCGGCGGAGCGCCTGTAGGAGGTGCCGGTCATCAGGGAGGTGATGGCGCCGGCCAGCGCGCGGCCGCCGTCGGAGTCGTAGGCGTGGCCGGTGGCCATCAGCAGGGCGCCGAGGTTGGCGTAGCCGATGCCCAGCTGGCGGTAGGCGCGGGTGGTCTCGCCGATCTTCTCGGTGGGGAAGTCGGCGAAGCAGATGGAGATGTCCATCGCCGTGATGACCAGCTCGACGACCTTGGCGAAGCGCTCGGCGTCGAAGGACTGGTTGCCCAGGTCGTCGTCGCGCAGGAACTTCAGGAGGTTGAGCGAGGCGAGGTTGCACGAGGAGTTGTCCAGGTGCATGTACTCGCTGCAGGGGTTGGACGCGGTGATCCGGCCCGACTCCGGCGAGGTGTGCCAGTGGTTGATGGTGTCGTCGTACTGGATGCCGGGGTCGGCGCACGCCCATGCAGCCTCCGCCATCTTGCGGAAGAGCCCCTTGGCGTCGACCTCCTCGATGACCTCACCGGTCATCCGGCCGCGCAGCCCGAACTTCGAGCCGGTCTCGACGGCCTTCATGAACTCGTCGTTCACGCGGACCGAGTTGTTGGCGTTCTGGTACTGGACGGACGTGATGTCGTCGCCGCCCAGGTCCATGTCGAAGCCCGCGTCGCGCAGCGCGCGGACCTTCTCCTCCTCCTTCACCTTGGTCTCGATGAAGGCCTCGACGTCCGGGTGGTCCACGTCCAGGACGACCATCTTGGCCGCGCGGCGGGTGGCGCCGCCCGACTTGATCGTTCCGGCGGACGCGTCGGCGCCGCGCATGAAGGAGACCGGGCCGGAGGCGTTGCCGCCGGAGGAGAGCAGCTCCTTGGAGGAGCGGATGCGGGAGAGGTTCAGGCCGGCGCCGGAGCCGCCCTTGAAGATCATCCCCTCTTCCTTGTACCAGTCGAGGATCGACTCCATGGAGTCGTCGACGGAGAGGATGAAGCAGGCGCTGACCTGCTGCGGCTGCTGGGTGCCGACGTTGAACCACACCGGCGAGTTGAAGCTGAAGACCTGGTGGAGCAGGGCGTACGCCAGCTCGTGCTCGAAGATCTCGGCGTCCGCCGGGGAGGCGAAGTAACCGTTCTCCTCGCCGCTCTTGCGGTACGTCTTGACCACCCGGTCGATGAGCTGCTTGAGGCTCGACTCACGGGTCGGGGAACCCACCGCACCACGGAAGTACTTGCTCGTGACGATGTTGACCGCGTTCACCGACCAGAACTCGGGGAACTCGACGCCACGCTGCTCGAAGTTGACCGAGCCGTCGCGCCAGTTGGTCATGACGACGTCACGAGACGCCCACTCCACCTCGTCGTACGGATGCACGCCGGGTGTGGTGTGAATGCGCTCGATACGCAGACCCTTGCTCGCCTTGCTGCCCTTGGCGCGGGAGCCTCGTGCCGGGCCGCTCGTCGTCTCTGTCATGCCGCCTCCCTGTATACGGGCAAACGCCCATATGTGCGCACTCATTCCGTGGCACGGTGTATGTCTTTCTGCGCCGGGACGCCCTGCTCTCGCCCCGATTCAGGTCCTGGATGCGCGCCGAGCTCAGTCGGCGGCGGTGGCGGGCACGGGAACAGCCGGGCCGCCGGCCTCCCCGTCGGTCCCGCATTCCTGCCCGGGCGGTCCCTGCTCGCGCTGCTCGCGCAGCTCGGCGATGGCCGCCTCGAAGTCCTCGAGTGAATCGAAAGCCCGGTAAACGGACGCGAAGCGCAGGTACGCGACGAGGTCGAGTTCCTGCAGCGGGCCCAGTATGGCGAGCCCGACGTCATGGGTGGACAGCTCGGCGCTGCCGGTGGCCCGCACCGCCTCCTCGACCCGCTGGCCGAGCTTGGCGAGGGCGTCCTCGGTGACCGGGCGCCCCTGGCACGCCTTGCGCACCCCCGCGATGACCTTGTTGCGGCTGAAGGGCTCGGTGACCCCGCTCCGCTTGATCACCATCAGCGATGCCGTCTCGATGGTCGTGAAACGGCGGGAGCAGTCGGGGCACTGGCGGCGCCGGCGGATCGCCGTCCCGTCATCGGTGGTGCGACTGTCGACGACCCGACTGTCCGGGTGCCTGCAGAAGGGGCAGTGCATGGGTCTCCACCCTCCTCACCCTCGATATACGGACGTACGTACGCCAACGAACCCGGCGCACGGCGACAATCTCCGACCGGTCCGCATGGGCCCTTCGGAGCAGCCTCCAGCATAGGCGATTCCCGACCCCCTGAAGGACCAGGCACCACAACTTCTGGGTAACCGATCGCATCCAACCACTAGATGTGGTGTCGGGGCGCTTACATCCGCCTACCGCGTGTCGCGGCGGCGCCGGGCCGGACGGTCGCCCATGAGAGTACGGGAAGCCACCCGGTCGGCGGCGCGGCGGGGCCGGGGTGACAGAATCGGCCGGGTCGCGACGGCCCGCCACCACACCCCTGCGCTCACCGACGTCCCGACACACCGGAGGGCCGGGAAATCCGGGGCTACGGCGCCCGGCCAGGACCGGAATTACCGCACGGCCATACACCCAGCCACTCGATCCGGTCAGCCATTCGGCGAATATTTCACTCGAACGTGTGTTTGGCGCAACCTTTCGAAAGCAACTACCGTTGGCTAACTAGGGAGAACATTTCGAGAGGGGCCGACGTGACCACCACCGCAGACAGCGCGACCATCACCGCACAGAGCCACTCCCAGAGCCGGTTCGATCCGCAACAGGCACAGCGGCCGCCGATGGACGACGCCACGTCGGACTCCGAAGAGCCGAAGCCGGCCCGCTCGCTGCCCGGCCGTCCCCCGGGGATCCGGGCCGACAGCTCCGGACTCACGGACCGCCAGCGCAGGGTGATCGAGGTGATCCGGGATTCGGTGCAGCGGCGCGGCTACCCGCCGTCCATGCGCGAGATCGGCCAGGCGGTCGGGCTGTCCAGCACCTCGTCCGTTGCCCACCAGCTCATGGCTCTGGAGCGCAAGGGCTTCCTGCGGCGCGACCCGCACCGTCCCCGGGCGTACGAGGTGCGCGGCTCGGACCAGACCGCCGCTGCCGCGACGGAGACCGCCGGCAAGCCCGCCGCCTCCTACGTCCCGCTGGTCGGCCGGATCGCCGCCGGTGGCCCGATCCTCGCGGAGGAGTCGGTCGAGGATGTCTTCCCGCTCCCCCGCCAGCTCGTCGGCGACGGCGAACTGTTCGTCCTGAAGGTCGTCGGCGACTCCATGATCGAGGCCGCGATCTGCGACGGCGACTGGGTCACGGTCCGCCGCCAGCCGGTCGCCGAGAACGGCGACATCGTGGCCGCCATGCTCGACGGCGAGGCCACCGTCAAGCGCTTCAAGCGCGAGGACGGCCATGTGTGGCTGCTGCCGCACAACGCCGCGTACCAGCCGATCCCCGGCGACGAGGCCACCATTCTCGGCAAGGTGGTCGCGGTGCTGCGCCGCGTCTGACCCACCCCTGACCACCGAGCCCCGGAACCACTGCGCCGGTTCCGGGGCTTGGTCTTGCCGCGGTGCCCTTGCCCCTCTGCCCCTTTGTGGCTTGTGCCGCTGAACCGCGGCCGCTCTCGCGGAAGTGACCGAGGTGGCCGAGGTCCGGCCGGGGATGCTCACCGGGTCAGTGCAGACCCGCTGGGGGCTGGGTGGCTAGGCCCCGGCATTCTCCGCTGCCGGCTCGGCCGCTTCGGGTGAGGCCGCCGCCTTCGCCGCCGCGTCGATGGCGGCGAGGGAGCGGCGAACCTGGTTCCGGTCGGTGGTGTACCAGAAGTCGGGCATCGACTTGCGGAGGAAGGAACCGTAGCGGGCCCGCTCCACCCGGGGGTCGAGGACGGCCACCACTCCGCGGTCGCCGGTGGCGCGGACCAGACGGCCGGCGCCCTGGGCCATCAGCAGCGCGGCATGGGTGGCGGCGACCGCCATGAAGCCATTGCCGCCGGCCTCCTCCACGGCCTTCTGCCGGGCACTCATCAGCGGGTCGTCCGGGCGCGGGAACGGCACCCGGTCCATCACCACCAGCTGGCAGTTCACCCCGGGAACATCGACGCCCTGCCACAGGGACAGCGTGCCGAACAGGCACGTACGGGCATCGGAGGCGAAGGCCCGGATCAGCTCGCCGAGCGTCTCCTCGCCCTGGAGCAGGATCGGCAGGTCCAGCCGGCCGCGCAGCTCCTCGGCCGCGGCCTGGGCGGCGCGCATGGAGGAGAAGAGGCCGAGGGTGCGGCCGCCGGCGGCCTCGATCAGCTCGGTGAGTTCGTCGAGCATGTCCGTGCGGCTGCCCTCGCGGCCGGGCTGGGCGAGGTGCTTGGCGACGTAGAGGATGCCCTGCTTCGAGTAGTCGAAGGGGGAGCCGACGTCCAGGCCCTTCCAGGGCGGGACGTCCTCGCCCTCGGTGCCCTCGGGGGCCAGGCCCAGGGAGGCCGCGACCCCGTTGAAGTCGCCGCCCAGCTTGAGGGTGGCGGAGGTGAGGGTCACCGAGCGGTCGTCGAAGAGCTTCTCGCGCAGCAGGCCCGAGACGGACAGCGGGGCCACCCGGAGGGACGCGCCGAAGCGGTCGTGGCGTTCGTACCAGACCACGTCGTACTCGGAGCCGTTCGCGATCCGCTCGGCGACGGCGTGGACGTTCTCCAGCGAGGCGAGGGCCTGCTTGCGGACGGCGTCCTCGTCCTGGACCGACTTGTCGCGGGTCGAACCGAGCGCCGAGATGACCGTCCGGGCCGCATCCCGCAGCGCCATCAGGCAGTAGCCGAGATCCTCGGGGATCTCTTCGAGGCGGCCGGGCAGGGCCAGCTCCATGAGGCGCTCGAAGGTCTCCGACGCGGTCTGGAGCTGGTCGGCGGCCTTTTCGTTGACGAGCTTGGCGGCCCGGCGGACGGCGCGGTTGACCTGGCCGGGGGTGAGCTCGCCGGTGGCGACGCCGGTGACCCGGGAGACCAGCTCATGGGCCTCGTCGATGATCAGGACCTCGTGCGAGGGGAGGACCGGGGCGCCCTCGATCGCGTCGATGGCGAGCAGCGCGTGGTTGGTGACGACGACATCGGCGAGCTTGGCGCGCTCGCGGGCGGCCTCGGCGAAGCACTCCGCCCCGTAGGCGCACTTCGAGGCGCCCAGGCACTCCCGGGAGGAGACCGAGACCTGGCCCCAGGCACGGTCGGAGACTCCCGGGGTCAGCGCGTCACGGTCGCCGGTCTCGGTCTCGTCCGCCCAGTCGCGCAGCCGCAGCAGATCCTTGCCGAGCTTGCTGGTCGGCGTCGCCTGCTCGAAGACGTCGAAGAGCCCGTCCTCCTCTTCCTGCGGGACGCCCTCATGGAGGCGGTGCAGGCACAGGTAGTTGGAACGGCCCTTGAGCATGGCGAACTCGGGGCGGCGGCGCAGCAGCGGATGCAGCGCGTCGACCGTGCGCGGAAGATCGCGCTCGACGAGCTGACGCTGCAGCGCCAGGGTGGCCGTGGCGACGACCACTCTCTCGCCGTGCGCGAGCGCCGGCACCAGATAGCCGAGGGACTTTCCGGTGCCGGTGCCGGCCTGCACCAGCAGATGGGCCTGGTCGTCCACGGCCTCGGCGACGGCCTCGGCCATCGCCACCTGGCCGGGGCGCTCGGTGCCGCCGACGGCGGTGACGGCGGCGTGGAGCAGATCGGGGAGAGAGGGCTTCGTCATAGCGTGGCAAGCCTACGCGGGACCACTGACAGCCGGGCTTCGGTCACGGGTGATGGAGCGGGTTGGGCACGGTTCCGTGCACGGCCGCGTGCGGGCGGTCGCGGCGGTCCCGGTAACCGTCCACATGCAGACGGTTGCGGTTCAGGCACAGCCGCTCGATCCGCGGGGTGAGCAGGTCGAAGGTCTCGTACCGCTCCTTGAGCGCGGGGAAGCGCTCGTGGTGGCGCAGGATCTCGGTCCGTACGAGTGACCAGAACGCGGCCTCGGGAACGTCCAGTTGGTCCGCACACAGCGGCGCGAGGTAGCGGAAGACGCCGACGAACAGCCCGGAGTGGATGAACTGGGTGAGGAAGGCGGGCGGTTCGGTCAGCAGCACCGCCCGTACGTCGTCCGGCATGGAGTCGTGCTCGGGGAGCGGCCGGGAGCTGGTGTTGACGTCGTCGACGAAGTCCTTGACCGCGAGGCGGGTGGGGACGTCGTGCTCGTCGAAGACGACGATGGCGTTCTCGCCGTGCGGGGAGAAGACCGTGCCGTACTGGTAGAGGAAGTGCAGCAGGGGCGGCAGCAGGGCGGCGAACAGCCGGGCCAGCCAGTCGCGCGGGGCCAGCCCCGAGCGGCGCACCAGCTCCGCGGTCAGGGCGCGCCCCTGGGGATCGGTCTGCAGCAGCGCGGCCAGGGTGCGGGCGCGTTCACCGGGGTCCAGATGGACGCTGACCGGCTCGCGCCAGATACAGCCGAGCAGCTCCTTGAACTGGTACGGGACGCCGGGAAGCCGGTCGTAGAGGGGGTGCTCGACGGTGACCGAGGCGGTCTCGCCGAGCAGGATCACCCGGGTCTCGTCGCGCAGATAGGGGTCGGCGTCGCGCAGGCCGTGCACCCAGCGGGTGACGGCGGGCGCGGCGAGGGTGCGCTCGGTGGGCAGTCCGCGCCAGACCAGGGTGTTGAGGATGGACAGCGGCAGTTTGACCGTGCGGGCCCGTGGGCGGCTGAGGTTGAGGAAGGTGCGGATCGACTGCTGCGGCAGGCGGAGGTCGTTGTCAGTGGGCAGCGCGATGATGGATCTGTCGGCGAGCTGCGGGGCGAAGAGCGGGGCGGTGGTCTCGTCCCACTGCCAGGGATGGACGGGGAGGTAGAGGTAGTCGGCGGGGTCGTGGCCCTCGTCGGAGATGGTGCGGGCGAAGGCGTGACGGGTGGCGGGGTCGAGCTCCTCGCCGTAGAGACGGTCGGGGGTGGCCAGGGTGGGGATACCGCGGTAGTGGGCGATGCTGTGGTGCGCGGCGAGCCAGGGCAGGCGCTGGGCGGTGCGGGCCTCGGGGGCCCAGGTCGCCGCGTCGTGGGCGGAGAAGCCGAGCCGGCCCTTGTTCGCGACGAGCCAGGGGTGGCCGGTCTGGTGGCCTTCGAGGGTGGCGTAGTCCAGGTCCGCGAGTTCGGCGGCGCTGAGTGCGGTGGCGTCGAGCCGGGTGTCGGCGGCGAGGGTGGCGGTCAGCTCGCGGATGAGATGGCCGGTGGTGTCGCCGGACAGGCCCAGCACGGTGTCGTGCGCGTGGGTCAGGAAGCGGAAGGGGTCGGCGTCGGGGGTGATCGACTCGGGGTCCACGCGCCAGTGGCCGTAGGCGCCGCGGCGGGCGCGGAAGCGGTAGACCAGGCCGTCGGTGACCGGCAGCCGGTATTGCGGGGTGCCGTCGTGGGCCGTGCCGTCGGGCTCGGGGGTGAGGACTTCCTCGTACGCGAACTCCGCCAGGGTCTTGGCGAACAGTCGGCGCGCGGCGTGCTGCCAGGCGCTGTGCGAAGGCTGGGGCTCAGGCGACAAGGCGGGCTCCTCGAAGCGGGACCGCCCCGGCACGTACGGGGGACAACCGGGGCAGCGGGGGTGGACGGCGGACCGGAACGGGACCGTCGACGGACGGCGCCGGGGTCAGAGCAGGTGGCGGTGGGCGCGGTCGCGGACCATCAACGCCGCGCGTTTGCCGGGAAGTTCGATCTCGTCGCCGTAGCGGAATCCCGCGCTCAGGAAGGCCGCGACGGAGACGGTGTTGCGCAGATCGGGTTCGGCGAGGACACGTGCGCACTGCGGTCGGTGATCGAGTACGAGATCGGCGGTGGCGCGCAGCAGCATGCCGCCCAGCCCGCGTCCCCGGTCGCCGGCGCCGCCGATGAGCAGATGGACACCGGTGTCCTGGAGCCGGGCCGGGTAGTGGCGGGCGAGCGGGTCCAGATCGGCGCGGTAGATCTCCCAGTAGCTCATCGGAACCCCGGCCAGCACCCCCAGGCAGGGCACACTGCGGCCGTCGCCGTCGAGCTGGCCGCGCAGATGGGCGGCCGTGGTCTCCGGCGGGCCCGCCAGCTCCCAGAAGGCCGCCACGGCCGGATCGTTCATCCAGCCGGTGATCCGGTCGAGATCGCGGTCCGGCCGGACGGGGACGAGCTCGAACGGCCCGGCGGGGGTGTCGGCCGCCCCCCAGCCCGCGAGCTGGTCGAGCAGCGGGCCGGCGGCCGGCTCGTCCGGGGGCGTTTGCTGCCCGTGTCCCTCGGCGAACAGCGCGCTGAATTCGGGCGGGAGCTGCAGGTCGAGGGTGTCCTCGGAACTGGAGCCGAGGTCGGACTCGGTGGGTGGCACGGCGACACTCTCCTCTCGTGGCCGCGTGCCGCGTGGCCTGATGGGTCGCGGGGCGCCGGCGCCGGGGGGCGGAAGGCTGCTGACGGAGGTTGCGGTGGGCGGCTACGGGGCGAGGGGGTTGGGCACGGTGACGTAGACGGACTGGGTCTCGACCGGGCCGACGAGTTCGTCCATGCCGTGCAGCCGGGTCGCCAGGTTGGCCTTGCAGCGCAGCGTGCGGGCGGCGAGCAACTGCTCCGGGAGCGGCGAGCGGTGCGCCCGGGGGGCCGCGGCGGCATCGGCCAGGAACCGCCGGAAGGCGGCGAGCAGGATCTCCTCACGGACCAGGCGCTGGGAGCCGAAGGCGCCGATGAGGCCTAGGACGTTGTTGATGCCGAGGTAGTAGGCGAAGCGTTCGTCGGTGACGTCGTCGGCGACGAAGCTGTCGCTGGACTCGCCGATGCCGGGCAGCCGCCGCTCCAGCTCGGCGCGGCGGGAGGCGCGGAAATAGTAGCCCTGGTTGTCGCGGTAGCGGCCGCCGACCGGCCAGCCGTCGGGGTCCAGCAGCACCACGGTGTTCTGCTGGTGGGCTTCGAGCACGATGCCGGCCGTGCCGTCGAGCCACAGCACGGGCCGGACGACCGCTTCCAGGTAGCGCAGGAACCACTCGGTGGCCACCGCCTCCAGGGGGCGGCCGGTGCGGGCGCCGAGCGTGTGGACCAGGTCTTCGAGCCGGGAGCGCACGCCCGAGCGGCCGGGCCAGGGCCGGGGGGAGGTGAGGCCGGCGATGCACACCGCGTCGTCGGTGGTGCTGAAGGGGTTGTGGCGGATGACGACATCGAGGCCCTGGACCGGCGCGCCGTCGAAGCCGTCGACGGCGAGATAGGCCGGGTCGCGGACGATGTCGAAGCCCGGGTGGACGGTCTGCCACTGCTCGGCGAGGCCGGTGCGCAGCAGGCGGTGCACCTCGACGCCGCGGGCGAGCTCCTTACGGAGGTTCTCCCGGCGGGAGTTGGTGATCCGCAGCCCGAGGGAGAGCTTCAGCATGGCGTTCGCGTCGGGGCGGTAGACCGTGCGGACGGAGGAGGTGGGGTGCCAGAGCGGGCCGTGGACCCCGAGGTCGTGCAGCAGGCCGGCCTCGCGGAGGGCCGCGATGTCGGCGCGGTCGGCGAGCTCCCTGGCCTGCCAGGGGTGCAGCGGCAACGGCACGGTGTCGTCGGGGAGTCGGAGGCCGTCGCCCGCGAGGTCCCGGGCGAGCTGCTCGGCCGGTACGGGCTTGCCGCGTTCGGTCCAGGCGGAGTCGGCGGCCAGGACGGAGCGGTGCACGGCCGTCCAGTGGAGCGGGAAGGCGCCGCGGAGTTCGGGCGAATAGGCCCGGGTCTCGGCATCGGAGAGGCCCTCGCGGCTCTTGGGTGTGGGGTGCAGCGGGTGGCCGAGGAGCAGGGACTGTTCGGCTTCGAGGAAGAGGGCGCCGTGGTCGTCGGCGGGCCGGGCCCGCCGGTCGGTGAGGAAGGTGGCGACGTTCCGTACGGAGTTGGCGACCCGGCCGATGAGTTCGGCACCGGCGCCGTCCGGGGCCTGCTGCCGTTCGGCGTCCGGAGCCGGCCGCTCGTCGGTGTCCGCCACCCGGTGCTCGCCGCCGTCGGAGGCCCGGCGGTCGCCGTACGCGGCCTCCCGGCGCAGCAGCGCGGCGAGGGTGACGGCGTCCAGGGGGGCGGCGCCGGCCGGGGCGCCTTCGAGGGTGGGGGCGCCGAGACGGTGCCAGCCCGTGGGCGACCAGTAGCGGACGGGGAGGTGCAGGGCGCCCGCGGCGGCGCGCAGGGGGATGCGCACTCCGCCTTCGGCCGGGCGGGGGGTGCCGCTCTCGCGGATCCAGCAGCGCAGCAGGTGCTCGATGCCCGCGGCGTCGGCGGCGACCGCCGGGTCGGGGTGGTCGAGGGGGTCGTGGTCACCGGACGGGAGGTGGTCGTAGGGGCCGGGGGCACCGTGGTGGGCGGCCGGGTCCGGGGCCTCGTGGGTGTGGCAGGCGTCGCCCGGGGCGCGCCGCTGCTGGCGCGGTACGGACTCGATGGTGCCCGCGCCCTGGTGGGCGGGGACGCGCTCGGCGGACTGGCCGCCGTCGGGGCCGGGGCGTTCGTTCATGGGGAGGTGCCTCGCATTGTCGTGGGGGACGAGCCCGTCGGCCCGGGGGTGGTGCGGACCGCCGCCGTGATGGCGTCGGCGAGGCGGTCGAGGATGGCGTCCGCCTGTTCGTCGGTGATGGTGAGGGGTGGCAGCAGCCGGACGACGGCGGAGTGCCTGCCGCCCAGTTCGACGATCAGGCCGCGGTCCAGGCAGGCGTGCTGGACGGCGGCGGCGAGCCGGGGGTCGGCGGGGCGGGCGCCCGTGGCATCCGCGTCGGCGGAGCGGTCGACGAGCTCGACGCCGAGCATCAGCCCGCGGCCGCGGACGTCACCGATGCAGTCATGGGCGGCGGCGAGGGAGCCGAGGCGGTCGAGCATCCGGGCGCCGAGTTCCCCGGCCCGCCGGTCGAGGCCGTGGGTGCGGACGTAGGCGAGGGTGGCGGCGCCGGCGGCCATGGCGAGCTGGTTGCCGCGGAAGGTGCCCGCGTGAGCGCCGGGCTGCCAGGCGTCGAGTTCCTCGCGGTAGACGATCACGGCGAGCGGCAGGCTGCCGCCGATCGCCTTCGACAGCACGATCACATCGGGCACGATGCCGCTGTGGTCGACCGCCCAGAAGGCGCCGGTGCGGCCGACGCCGGTCTGCACCTCGTCCACGATCAGCGGGATCTGCCGGGCTGCGGTGATCTCCCGCATCCGCCGCAGCCAGCCGTCTGGCGCGGGGATCACTCCGCCCTCGCCCTGGACGGGTTCGAGGATCATCCCGGCCGGCTGGGACACCCCGCTCTTGTGGTCGTCCAGCAGGCTCTGGGTCCAGCGCGCGGCGAGCTCGGCACCGCGCTCGCCGCCGGTCTGGAAGGGGCAGCGGTAGTCATAGGGGTAGGGCAGCCGGACCACGCTGGTGTGCTGCGCTCCCCCGGAGGCGGCGAGCGCCTGTGAGGTCATGCCGTGGTAGGCGCCGGAGAAGGCCATCAGCCCGTCCCGGCCGGTCGCGGTGCGGACGAGCTTGAACGCGGCCTCGACGGCGTCCGTGCCGGCCGGGCCGCAGAACTGGATGCGCCCCTTTTCGGCCAACTCACGCGGCAGGGTGGCGAACAGCTCGGTGGTGAAGGCGTCCTTGACGGGGGTGGCCAGGTCGAGGACGTGCAGCGGCGCACCGGAGTCGAGGACCGCCCGGATCGCTTCGAGCACCACCGGGTGGTTGTGGCCGAGCGCCAGGGTTCCGGCGCCGGAGAGGCAGTCGAGGTAGCGCCTGCCGTCGGCGCCCTCGATGGTCAGCCCGCGGGCGCGCACCGGGACGATGGGCAGCGAGCGCGCGTAGGTGCGGGCAGCGGACTCGCGCAGGGACTGCCGCCGCAGGATCCCCTCATGGGCCGACGGCACGGCCGCCGGCATGGTTTCGGTCAACGCCACGGCAGTTGTGTCCTCCTGCTGGTGAGCTGCTGGTGCCGCGCGGGCTGGGGGCAGCCCGGGACGTCCCCCGTACGTACCAACGACGGCGGCGACCCGAGATCACGGTTGTCGGCAAGATCCTTGATGGCGTGGAACCGGGGACCCGAGTACCGCCGTCCCCATCGTCACCGGCATAGTGGGGTGTTGCGCCGGGATCTTGGGGTTCATGACAAAGAACAGACCGGTGCAACACCGAACACGCCACACCGGATCAGTCCGATTCACCAGGGGGAGCTCACCCATGCGATCCATACGTCGGCCAGTCCTGGCCGCCGCCGCCCTCACCGCCGTCGTGGCGCTCACCGCCACCGGCTGCGGCCCCGAGGGCGACAACGCGGACGCCAAGCCCAGCCAGTCCGCGGCCCAGGACTCCACGGGCGGGGGTGGCTTCCAGATTCCGCAGGACATTCAG
The DNA here is from genome assembly GCF_009811555.1 of Streptomyces caniferus. Classification (GTDB taxonomy): domain Bacteria; phylum Actinomycetota; class Actinomycetes; order Streptomycetales; family Streptomycetaceae; genus Streptomyces; species Streptomyces caniferus. Next base: position 25,096 of record NZ_BLIN01000002.1, read on the forward strand.
GACAAGCTCAAGGAACACGGCTTCGACCTGGACAAGTGGAAGAACGGCGAGTGGAAGAACTGGAACCGGGACAAGTGGCTCCGGGAAGCCGGTGAGTTCATCAACCCGATCATCAAGGACTTCTGGGACAAGGACAAGATCGACAAGGTCAAGCCGCCCCAGGACCCGAGCAAGCCCGAGGACATCTCGGAGGACCAGGGCAAGACCGACCCCGAGCCCGCCGCCGTTCCGGCTCAGGCCGTCAAGACCCCGTACACCTCGACCGCTCCCGGCGTGGGCCTGCTGCTGTTCAGCACCCCCGAGGGCGGCTCGCGTTGCTCGGCCACCGTCGTCAAGGACCCGGCGCACCCCGGTAAGTCCAACCTCGTGTGGACCGCGGCGCACTGTGTGCACGCCGGCAAGAACGGCGGCTGGTACCGCAACATGATGTTCGTGCCGAACTTCAACAAGACCGGCGGCACCGAAGGCCAGTTGAAGGGCAAGCCCTACGAGGAGCGCGTCCCCTCGGGCAAGTGGTGGGCGGACGACATGGCGACGTCCCAGCAGTGGATCAAGGCCGGCGGCGCCGTTCCCGGTGTGCCGATGGCTCCCTACGACTTCGCGCTGATGCACGTGAAGCCCGAGGAGAGCACGGGCGGCAAGTCGCTGGAGGAGGTCGCCGGCGGTGCGTACCAGGTCGACTTCAACGCGCCCGCGATGGCCAAGATCCCGAGCCTGACCGCGCAGGGCTACCCGGCCGAGGCGCCGTTCGACGGTGCGGCGCAGCAGCAGTGCACCGACAAGCCGACCCGTCTGTCGATGGACGCCAAGAAGCCGACCATGTACCGGATCGGCTGCACCATGACCGGTGGTTCCTCCGGCGGCCCCTGGTTCATCAAGGGCACGGACGGCAAGCCGGTGCTGGTCTCCAACATGTCGATGGGGCCGCGCCCGGCCCGCTGGTCCGCCGGTCCCCACCTGGGCCCCGAGGCCAAGAGCATGTTCGACACCATGAGCAAGAAGTGGGCCGGCAAGCAGTAAGCAGGTGAGGCGGGCGGTGCCGGGAACGGCGCCGCCCGCCACCCGCCCACAGGCACCACGCAAAGGCCCGCCCCCGGTCTCCCGGGGGCGGGCCTTGTCCGTGCTCCGCGGCCGCTACGCCGCGGGGACGAAGCGCTGGAGTTCGGCGGCCAGCTCCTCGTGCACCCGCGCCTTGAGGACCGTGCCGTCCGCGGTGTGCTCCTCGGAGATGACCTCGCCCTCGGCGTGTGCCCGCGAGACCAGGGCGCCGTGGGTGTAAGGCACCAGGACCTCGATCTCGACCCGCGGCCGGGGAAGTTCCGCGTCCAGCAGGGCCAGCAGTTCGTCCAGGCCCTGGCCGGTACGGGCCGAGACCGCGAGGGCGTGCTTCTCCTGGCGCAGCAGTCGCTGCAGCACCAGCGGATCGGCCGCGTCGGCCTTGTTGACGACCACGATCTCGGGCACGTCCGTCGCGCCCACGTCGCGGATCACCTCGCGTACCGCGGCCAGCTGCTCCTCCGGCACCGGATGCGAACCGTCGACCACGTGCAGGATGAGATCGGACTCGCCGACCTCCTCCATCGTGGAGCGGAAGGCCTCGACGAGGTGGTGCGGCAGGTGCCGGACGAAGCCGACGGTGTCGGCGAGGGTGTAGAGCCGCCCGCTGGGCGTCTCGGCCCGCCGGACGGTCGGGTCCAGGGTGGCGAACAGCGCGTTCTCCACCAGGACACCGGCGCCGGTGAGGCGGTTGAGCAGGGAGGACTTGCCGGCGTTGGTGTAGCCGGCGATGGCGACCGAGGGGACCTTGTGGCGCCGGCGTTCCTGGCGCTTGATGTCCCGGCCGGTCTTCATCTCCGCGATCTCCCGGCGCATCTTCGCCATCTTCTCGCGGATCCGCCGCCGGTCCGTCTCGATCTTGGTCTCACCGGGACCACGGGTGGCCATACCGCCGCCCGCCGAACCGGAGCCACCGCCACCCATCTGCCGGGACAGCGACTGGCCCCAGCCGCGGAGCCTGGGGAGCATGTACTGCATCTGCGCCAGCGCGACCTGCGCCTTGCCCTCACGGGACTTGGCGTGCTGGGCGAAGATGTCGAGGATCAGGGCGGTCCGGTCGACCACCTTGACCTTGACGACGTCCTCGAGGTGGATCAGCTGGCCCGGGGAGAGCTCACCGTCGCAGACCACGGTGTCCGCCCCGGACTCGAGCACGATGTCGCGCAGCTCCAGGGCCTTGCCCGAGCCGATGTACGTGGCGGGGTCGGGCTTGTCGCGGCGCTGGATGACGCCGTCGAGCACCAGGGCGCCGGCGGTCTCGGCGAGTGCGGCGAGCTCGGCGAGGGAGTTCTCGGCCTCCTGGACCGTGCCGGAGGTCCAGACGCCCACGAGCACCACGCGCTCCAGACGGAGCTGCCGGTACTCGACCTCGGTGACGTCCTCGAGCTCGGTGGACAGGCCCGCTACACGGCGTAGCGCGGCACGGGCCGAACGGTCGTACTGGTCGCCGTCACGCTCCCCGTCGATCTCGTGGCTCCAGGCGACGTCCTCTTCCATCAGGGCGTTGGCCCGAAGGCTCTCGGGGAGGCGCTGCCGGTCCTGCGGAAGGGAAGAAGAGGAGGTCATTTGATCCTTTGCGTCGTTGGGTAGCCTCGCGGGGACCAGGTGTTCCCGCCGGGACTGTCGGTCGTGCGGCGACCGCCGCGGTGCTCCCGCCGCCGTCGCTGGTGTCAACGTCCGAGCCGTCCCGGAGATTCCCCGGGACGGCCGGTGCCGTCCCCTAGATGGTCCCACGCCCCGGGAAGGCCGTCACACGGGTTTTCCGGGGGTCGCGACGGCTCCCTTGGACGCGGGATGCACGGCTGCCCCCTTGGGCACGGGGCTCACGGCTGCCCCGTGTGGCCCAGGGCTCACCGCCGGCCCGTGAGGCCCTGGGCTCACCGCCGGACCCTTGGGCTGCACCGGCTTTGCCGCGGCCCCCTTGTGCTGCCACTCCGGATGCCCCGGCATCGGCGGGGTCCGGTCGCCGTAGAGCCATTCCTGGAAGAAGCCGGTGAGGTCCTGCCCGGCGACCTGGGAGGCGAGCTGGACGAAGTCGGAGGTGTCCGCCACGCCGTCGCGGTGCCGCTCGACCCATGCGCGTTCCAGGCGGTCGAAGGCGGCGAACCCGATCTTCTGCCGCAGGGCGTAGAGGACCAGTGCGCTGCCGTCGTAGACGATGGGACGGAAGATCCCGATCTTCTGTCCCGCGCCGGGAGCCTTGGGCGCGGCGGGCGGCCCGCCCTCGGCGCGCCAGCCGTCGGACTCCTGGTACGCGTGGCGCATACGGGCCTCCAGGGAGACCCGGCTGCCGCCCTTCTCCTCGGCGTAGAGGGACTCGTACCAGGTGGCATGGGCCTCGTTGAGCCAGACGTCGGACCAGCGGCGCGGGCTGACGCTGTCGCCGAACCACTGGTGGGCCAGCTCGTGCACCATCACGGACTCCACGTACCAGCCGGGCAGCTGGTGGGTGGTGAACATGGCCTTCTCGAAGAGCGACAGGGTCTGGGTCTCCAGCTCGAAGCCGGTCCGGGCGTTGGCGATCAGCACCCCGTACGCCTCGAAGGGGAAGGGCCCGACCTTGCGCTCCATCCAGGCCATGTGGGCCGGGGTCTTCGCCAGCCAGTGCGCGAGGGCGGCACGGTCCGCGGTCGGGACGACATCGCGGAGCGGCAGGCCGTGGGGTCCGTGGCGCAGCACCACGCTGGACTTCCCGATGGAGACCTGCGCCAGCTCGGTGGCCATGGGGTGGCTGGTGCGATAGGTCCAGGTGCGGCGCCCCGCGCGGGCGCCGGGGCTCAGCGGCAGCCCGTTGGCGACGGCGGTCAGCTCCTGCGGCGCGGTGATGCGGAAGGTGAAGAGCGCCTTGTCGGAGGGGTGATCGTTGCAGGGGAAGACGCGGTGTGCGGCGTCGGCCTGGTTGGCCATCGCCAGGCCGTCGGAGGTGCGGAGCCAGCCGCCGTCGCCCTTGGCCCGGGGGTCGCTGGTGTGCGCGATGGCGATCGTGACCTCCTGGCCCCGGGAGACGTGGAAGGCCGGGGTGAGCACCAGGTCCTCGCCGTGCTGCTCGTGCGCGGCGGGCAGGCCACCGATTTTGACGGAGCGTACGGTCCCGCGGGCGAAGTCGAGGTTGATGTGGTCGAGCTCGGTCGTGGCACGGACGGTGATCTCGGTGGTGGCGTCGAGCGGCTGGTCGTTGTGGCCGGAGTAGTCCAGGGAGACGTCGTAGGAGAGGGCGTCGTAGCCGGTGTTGCCGAGCATGGGGAAGAGCCGGTCGCCGAGGCCTTGCGGCCCTCTGGGGGGCGGCTCGGCCATGCCGAGGGTGGCGAGCGCGGCCAGCCCGAGGGCGGCGGCCCGTCGGCCGGTCCGGCGGAGCCCACCGCTCGGACCGCGGGGCAGGGCGCGGGCGGGGACGGGGCGACCGGGGTCGCGGAACGGGCGGCGCAGGGGAAGGGGCATGCACTACGGCTACCAACGCGGCCCCCTCCCCCGCGGGTGACGGGGCAAACGGCACCCGAACGGGCGGCGGATCGTGCGTCCGTCTTACGCCGCCGGGCGGAGAAGTTTCCGACGGACCGTCACCCGGCGGGCCCCCGGCCCCGTCAGGGCCGCAGCGCCGCCGCCTGCCGGGCCCGCCCGGCACGCAACACGTCGAAGACGCCGGGCACTTGGCGCATGGCCCGCATCAGGGACGGCAGCCCGGCGGCGTTCGGCAGATGCAGGGTGTAGGTGTGGCGGACCCGCTGTTCGTGCGGGGGTTCGACGGCGGCGGACACCACGGCGGCGCCCTGGGAGGCGATGGCCTCGGTGAGGTCGGCAAGGAGGTGCGGCCGGCTGAAGGCCTCTGCCAGGAGGGTGACCCGGCAGCCGTGGCCCCCCTGCCCGGCGCCCCGCCAGCGGACCCCGACCGGCTGCCGGCCGGTGGCCGCCATGCGCGCCACGGCGGGACACAGAGCGCGGTGGACGGTGACCGTGCCGCCCCGTACGGCGAAGCCGGTGACGGTGTCCGGCGGCACCGGGGTGCAGCAGCCCGCCAGCCGGACCGCCGCACCGGGCAGGTCCGCCACCACGAGGACCGAGGCGGGGGCGACCGGGTCCGCTCCGCACCGGTCGTGGCCGGCGGCCCGGCGGTCGGCGGGGGGTTCCGTGACGGGCCCCTCGCCGGCGCTCGCCGGGCGGGCGCCGGGCTCCTGCGGCCCGGCCAGCCACCGGGCGATGGCGAGCCGGGCGGCGGGCGTACGGGCATGGTCGAGCCATTCGGGCGAGGGTCCGGCCGCGGAGTCCGGGGCCATCAGCAGCTGCAGGCTGTCGCCGTCGTGCAGGACGGTGGAGAGCGTGGCGAGCCGGCCGTTGACGCGGGCGCCGATGCAGCAGTGCGCCACTTCGCCGTGCCGTTCGTAGGCGGCGTCCACGCAACTCGCCCCGGCGGGCAGACCGATCGCACCGCCCCCGACGGGGGGCGAGCCGTCCGACGGGGCGTCGGCGCAGAAGACGGTGATCTCCCGGTCCTGGGCGAGGTCGTCGCGCAGCGAGGTCCAGAACGTGTCCGGGTCGGGGGTGGTGCGCTGCCACTCCAGCAGCCGGGAGAGCCATCCCGGCCGGGTCGGGTCGGCCCGCTCGCCCTCGGGGGCGTCCGCGCCGTCCGTGGGGGCGTAGGGGTTGCCCAGCGCGATCACCCCGGCCTCGGCGACCCGGTGCATCTGGTGGGTGCGGATCAGCGTCTCGGCGATCTCCCCGGACGGGCCGGTGACCGCCGTGTGCAGCGACTGGTAGAGGTTGAACTTGGGGGCCGCGATGAAGTCCTTGAACTCGGAGACGACCGGGGTGAAGCAGGTGTGCAGTTCACCGAGGACGGCGTAGCAGTCGGCGTCCTCCGCCACCAGCACCAGCAGCCGTCCGAGGTCCGCGCCGGTCAGCTCGCGGCGGGCGAGGCGTACGCGGTGCACGGAGACGAAGTGCCGGGGCCGGACGAGGACTTCGGCGTCGATGCCCGCCTCGTCCAGGACCGTGCGCACCCGCCGGGCGAGCGCGGTGAGCGGGTCGGGCCGGGCGGTGTACTCCATGACCAGGGCCCGGGTGGTGGCGTACTCCTCGGGGTGCAGGATCGCGAAGACCAGGTCCTCCAGCTCGGCCTTGAGCGCCTGGACGCCGAGGCGTTCGGCGAGCGGGATCAGCACATCGCGGGTCACCTTGGCGATCCGGGCCTGCTTCTCGGGGCGCATCACCCCGAGGGTGCGCATGTTGTGCAGCCGGTCGGCGAGCTTGATGGACATCACCCGGACGTCGTTGCCGGTCGCCACCAGCATCTTGCGGAAGGTCTCCGGCTCGGCGGCCGCGCCGTAGTCGACCTTCTCCAGCTTGGTGACGCCGTCGACCAGATAGCAGACCTCCGCGCCGAACAGCTCCCGCACCTGATCCAGCGTCACTTCCGTGTCCTCGACGGTGTCGTGGAGCAGGGAGGCGGTCAAGGTCGTGGTCTCCGCGCCGAGTTCGGCGAGGATGAGGGTCACCGCGAGCGGGTGGGTGATGTACGGCTCGCCGCTCTTGCGCAGTTGGCCGCGGTGCGAGGACTCGGCGAGCAGATAGGCCCTGGCGAGGATGTCCAGGTCGGCGTCCGGGTGGTGGCCGCGGTGCACCTTGGCGACGTGCTCCATGGCGTGCGGGAGGCCGTCGCGCGGGGCGGGGCCGAGCAGCGCCGCCCGGCCGATACGGCGCAGCCCTCTGAGCTCCAGTCGGCGGCGGCCGCGCTTGCGGCCCGCTGCTCCAGGGTTACCAGGGTTAGTGGCCTCTGCGCTCATGGGCACCTCCGGCAGCGTCGACCGGCGGTGGGACGTGCCAGTTCGGACGTCCGGGCCGGTGCTTGATGCTATCGACCCCATCACGCAGCGCTGTCCGGCTCTCGCTCAGAGTGATACGGATCACCCGTTCGAGCGAACCTTCCGGCCGGAACCGTTTCTTGCGGGAGGCCCGCTGCCCGGGACGCCCCGGGGCGTGTCAGGCGAGCGCGGCGGCCAGCCAGGCGGGGTCGAAGGTGCCCTCGGCGACGATCTCGGCCGGGCCGGTCATCTCGACCGTGCCGTCGGGCTGCTCGGTGATCGAGAGGCTGCCGCCGAGCACATCGACCCGGTAGGTGACGGGTGTTCCGGTCTCCGCGGGGGCCGCGCCGTCCCGGCGGGCGGTGGCGACGGCGACCGCACAGGCGCCGGTGCCGCAGGAGCGGGTCTCGCCCGAACCGCGCTCGTGGACCCGCATCGCCACATGGCGCGGACCGCGGTCCACGACGAACTCGATGTTCACGCCGTCGGGATAAACCGACGCTGGGCCGAACGGCGGTACGGCCAGCAGGTCGCCGGCGTGGGCCAGGTCGTCGACGAAGACGACGGCGTGCGGATTGCCCATGTTCACGTTCGTCGACGGCCGGCCGCGGCCGTCGACGGTGACGACGACGCTGTCCTCGGGGAGCACGGCGCGGCCCATCGAGACCGTGACGTCGCCGGTCTTGGCGACGTGGACGCGGCGTACGCCGGCGCGGGTGGCGATGGCGAGGTCACCGGCCTCGACCAGGCCGGCGTGCAGCAGATAGCGCGCGAAGACGCGGACGCCGTTGCCGCACATCTCGGCGATCGAGCCGTCGCCGTTGCGGTAGTCCATGAACCACTCGGCCTCGTCGGCCTGGGCGCGCGCCTCGGGGTGCGCGGCGGAGCGCACGACGCGCAGCAGGCCGTCGCCGCCGAGTCCGGCCCGCCGGTCGCAGATCCTGGCGACGGCGGTCGCGGGCAGGTCGAGGCGGCCGTCCGGGTCGGGGACGATCACAAAGTCGTTCTCGGTGCCGTGGCCCTTGAGGAAGGCGAGGCGCTGCGTGCTGGTCACCCTTGCATCGTACGGGGGCGACCGGGGAATCGGCTTTACGGGGGCGGACGGGGCTCGTCGGCCGCAGGCGCGGGAGAAAGGCCCCGGCGGTTCAGCGCAGCCGGGCCACGCGCCAGATGGCCAGCGATGCCGGGATCGCCACCACGACGGCGTAGAGCAGCACCACGCGCCAGCAGGCACGGCGGCCGGAGCCCGGCGCCGGGAGACCGGGCCAGGTGTAGCCGACGCGGCGGGCGGCCATCATGCCCCAGCCCGCGGCGCAGCAGCACAGCAGCAGACCGAGCATCGCGATCATGGCGCCGCCGTCGCCGCCGAGCTCGAAGGCGAGGGGGAAGGCGAACATCAGCGAGCCGAGGGCGGCGAGCGTGACGATCGGCGCCAGCTGCCACAGCCGCAGCCGGCGCGGCGGGCGCAGCTCCCGGAAGGACTCGCCGCCCTCGCCGGGACCGCCGGTGCCGGAGTCCGGGGCGTCGGAGTCGTCCAGGGCGTCCGGATCGGTGCCGCCGGTGCCGGGCAAGCCGTCTGCGGGGTCCGGACCGTCGTCCGTCAGGGGTGCCGTGTCAGCGCCGTTGTCCGGTTGCTGCGCTCGGTTGCGAGGGCCGGCCTCCATTGCCACGCGCCCTCCCCACTGCAGACTGCACGCCTCGATCGAAGGTCGATGATGACACGCCCTCAGGGGCCCGGATGACGGCCGGTGCGTCCCGATGCCATGACGTGATCAGGCTGTGACCGGTCGTTCGAGCAACGCCAGCGCCTGCCCGGGAAGTTCCGCCCGGTGCTCGGCGGCGCCGCTGAGCCAGTGGACCCGCGGGTCCCGGCGGAACCACGAGTCCTGACGGCGCGCGAAGCGCTTGGTGGCACGTACCGTCTCGTCGCGCGCCTCCTGCTCGGTGCACTCCCCCGCGAGCTGGGCCAGCACCTGCTGGTAGCCGAGCGCCCGGGAGGCGGTACGGCCCTCGCGCAGCCCCTCGCCCTCCAGCCGGCGCACCTCGTCGACCAGGCCCGACTCCCACATGCGGTCGACCCGTCGGGCGATCCGCTCGTCGAGCTCGGGGCGCGCGACGTCGACGCCGATCTGCAGGGTGTCGTAGACCGCTTCGTGGCCGGGGAGGTTGGCGGTGAAGGGGCGGCCGGTGATCTCGATGACCTCCAGGGCGCGCACGATGCGCCGGCCGTTGCTCGCCAGGATCGCGCGGCCCGCCTCGGGGTCGGCGGCGGCCAGCCGGGCATGGAGGGGGCCGCTGCCCACTTCGGCGAGTTCGGCCTCCAGGCGGGCGCGCACCTCCGGATCGGTGCCGGGGAAGTCGAGGGCGTCGATGGCGCCGCGTACGTAGAGGCCGGAGCCGCCGACGAGGACGGGGGTGCGGCCCTCGGCGAGCAGCCGGTCGATCTCGGCGCGGGCCAGCCGCTGGTACTCGGCGACGCTGGCGGCGCAGGTCACGTCCCAGATGTCCAGGAGGCGGTGCGGGACGCCCTGCCGTTCCTCGGGCGTGAGCTTGGCGGTGCCGATGTCCATGCCGCGGTAGAGCTGCATGGAGTCGGCGTTGATGACCTCGCCCCCCACGTGCTGTGCGAGTGCGACGCCCAGATCGGACTTTCCGGCCGCGGTGGGACCGACGACGGCGATGACCCGCGGAGCGGGAACGGCGGTGTTCACCCCGTCAGTCTCGCAAACATCACGCCCCCATCTCGAACGAGCGACGTGACGGGCTACGGATGGGGTCGTTGCCTGTTGCGAGGCCCCGAGAGGCCGGTGCGTCCCACCGGCGCCCGCGGGCGGCGCAATGGGCCGTTCCCGGCGGCAGGGGGTCTCGCCACATGAAGAGCGTAGGAGCAGTTATGGGCGTGTTTTCGCGGTTTCGCCGCCGTCGGTCCGAAGCGTCGACGGAGGAGGCCACCGCTGCGGCGGTGACGGCCGGGGCGGAGGAGCCTGCGCGGTCGGCCGGTTCCGCGGCCCCCGAGGGCGCCGAGGCCGCCGAGGAGGCCACGGGCTCCGGCGAGGCCGCGGGTGCCGCGGACGACGCCGCACCCGTGGTGGAGGCGACAGCGGAGGCGGCAGCTCCGGAAGCGTCCGGAGGGACGGCGGCCGACGAGGCCGCGCCGGCGGAGAAGGCCACCGAGAGCGCCGGGATCCCCCGGCAGCAGTCGGCGGAGGCCGCCGCGGACAGCGAGAGCGCCCGGCAGTAGCCCGCCGTGCGCGGAGTACCCGGTTCGACGGCCGCGGGGCGGAGCGCCTCGCGGCCGTCGCCGTTCCCGCCCCCGGCTCCTCGCTACGACCAGGCAGCCACGAAGTAGCCCACGCCGTACGGGGCCTCCTCGCGGAGCAGCCGCCCGCTCAGGCCGGCACCCTCGGCCGCGCCCGCCAGCACCTGCCAGCAGGCCCGTCCGGATGCCTGGAGGGCGGCGGCCGGCTCCTCGTCGAGTGCGGCCAGCGCCGCGAGGTCGGCGGTGCCCAGAGCATGGGCCACGGCGGCGTCGAAGGCCTCGGCCCGCTCGTCGAAGTAGCCGGGCGCCTTCACCGTCCGGCAGGCGCTGCCGTCGCCCATCACCAGCAGCGCTACCCGGGGCGCGGAGGCCGCGATCTCCCGGCCCGTCTCCGGCGCGCGCTCGCGCGGTAGCGACTCGGCCACTCCCAGCGCCTCCACGGGGGCGTCGGCCCAGTCCGTACGCGACAGCAGCCAGGCGCCGACCGACAGCGACGGCGGGAGTTCCCGATCCGCAGCGGTCTTCGCGGCGCCCAGCCGCACCTCCAGGTCCACCCCGAAACCGCGGAAGGAGCCGACGGCGCCCTGCGGGTGCTCGCCCCGGCAGCTCTCCCCGGCCGGGCCGAGGACGACCAGCCGGTCGGGGCGGGCCGCGGCGAGCACGCCGATCGCGTCCAGGCAGGCGGCGCGCAGCGCATCCAGTTCGGGGGCGGCGCCGGCGGCCACCTCCGGGACGAGGAGCGGCGGGCAGGGGCAGACAGCGGCGGCTACGAGCATGCCACGCAGCGTAACGCCCCTGGTGCGAGGCCGGTCGTGGTGCCCTGCCCGGTCCCCGCGGCGCGGCCGGTCAGTCGCAGCCGCAGCCGGCGGTGGGCGCCGGGCTCGGCGCCGGGGCACCGATGCCGGGCAGGCCCAGCAGCACGCCCTTGGCCTTCTCCGCCGGGGCGGCGTTGCGCTTCTCCCAGGCGTCACCGGCGCGGGTCCGGCGGACCGCCTTGGCCGGGCCCTCCGCCAGCAGGTGGTGCGGGGCGGCGTAGGTGACCTCGACGGTCACCGTGTCGCCGGGGCGGACCGGCTCCTGGGGGCGCGTGAAGTGCACCAGACGGTTGTCGGGGGCCCGCCCGGACAGGCGGTGGGTCGCCTCGTCCTTGCGGCCCTCGCCCTCGGCGACCAGGACCTCCAGGGTGCGGCCGACCTGCTTCTTGTTCTCCTCCCAGGAGATCTCCTCCTGGAGGGCGACCAGGCGCTCGTAGCGCTCCTGGACGACGGCCTTGGGGATCTGGCCCTCCATGTCGGCCGCGGGGGTGCCGGGGCGCTTGGAGTACTGGAAGGTGAAGGCCTGGGCGAAGCGGGACTCGCGGACCGTGTGCAGGGTCTGCGCGAAGTCCTCCTCGGTCTCGCCGGGGAAGCCGACGATGATGTCCGTGGAGATCGCGGCGTCCGGCATCGCGGCGCGCACCTTCTCGATGATGCCGAGGAAGCGCTCCTGGCGGTACGAGCGGCGCATCGCCTTGAGCACGGTGTCCGAACCGGACTGCAGCGGCATGTGGAGCTGGGGCATGACGTTGGGCGTCTCGGCCATGGCGGCGATGACGTCGTCGGTGAAGTCGCGGGGGTGCGGGGAGGTGAAGCGGACCCGCTCCAGGCCCTCGATCCGCCCGCAGGCGCGCAGCAGCTTGCTGAAGGCCTCGCGGTCGCCGATGTCGGAACCGTAGGCGTTGACGTTCTGGCCGAGCAGGGTGATCTCGCTGACTCCCTCGTCGACCAGCGCCTCGATCTCGGCGAGGATGTCGCCGGGCCGGCGGTCCTTCTCCTTGCCGCGCAGCGCCGGGACGATACAGAACGTACAGGTGTTGTTGCAGCCCACCGAGATCGAGACCCAGGCCGCGTACGCGCTCTCGCGCCGGGTGGGCAGGGTCGAGGGGAACGCCTCCAGCGACTCGGCGATCTCGACCTGCGCCTCTTCCCGGATGCGGGCGCGCTCCAGCAGCACCGGCAGCTTGCCGATGTTGTGGGTCCCGAAGACCACGTCGACCCAGGGGGCCTTCTTGACGATGGTGTCGCGGTCCTTCTGGGCCAGGCAGCCGCCCACGGCGATCTGCATACCGGGCCGCGCGGCCTTCTTCGGGGCGAGCTGACCGAGGTTGCCGTAGAGCCGGTTGTCGGCGTTCTCCCGCACCGCGCAGGTGTTGAAGACGACGACGTCGGCGCCCTCGCCGTCCTTGGGCGCGGGAACGTATCCGGCCTCTTCCAGCAGGCCCGACAACCGCTCGGAGTCGTGGACGTTCATCTGGCACCCGTAGGTGCGGATCTCGTAACTCTTGTTCACGCCCACTGCCTGGCTCCGGTCGCTGCTGGTCATGCAACAAGGGTAGGCGGTACGGGAAGTACCTCCCGACCCCGGAGTCTTCGGGCCGGCTCCGGCCCCGGGCATGCCGGGACGCGGGCGGCCCGCTCTACAGGGCCAGCACGATGGCGGCGCCGACACCGCCCGCCACCAGCGCGAAGGCCGCGCTGCCCAGGCCGCCGTGCCCCCAGCGGAAGGGGCGGTCGAGGGCGAAGCGGCCGGGGCCGGTGGCCGCGACGGCCAGCGCGACGACGGCGATGGTCAGGGGATATTCGATACCGCCGGTCATCGCCCAGAGTCCCTGGGACGCCGAGGTGGCCATGGCGTTGATCATCACCCCGATGAGGGCGGCGGCCGCGAGGGGCGTGAGCAGCCCCACGGCGAGGCCGAGGCCGCCGAGGAGTTCCGAGACCCCGGCGAGGCATGCGAAGAACTCGCCGGGGCGGTAGCCGAGGGCCGCGAAACCCTTGCCAGTGGCGGCAAGGCCGTGGCCACCGAAGATGCCGAAGAGCTTCTGGGCGCCGTGGCCGGCCAGGATCAGTCCGACGGCCAGGCGCAGGAGGAGCAGGCCGAGGTCGGCGACGAGCGGGGGTGAGCGGAGGGTGTCGGGCCGGGCCTGGGTATCCGTCCTGGGCTCGGTGTGCGGTTTCAGGGGTCTCAGCGGTTTCATGGGGGTTCGCTTCCCGCACCGGCGCGTCATGGGGCCGCGGTGCCGAGCACCGGCGCCGGTGCGCTCATGGTGGAGGGGATCGCGTACGGTGCGCGCCGGTCGGCGCGCGGTGGGAGACGTGCCAGGTCCCCGCTACGTCGAGAGGTCGGGAGGGCAGGACCCTCCACCCCCGATCGTGCTACGCGAAGCGCCGTCTGCAAAGGGCGGTCGCCCGCGCCGGGGCGAGCGACCGCGGGCGCATGCCCCCGCAGGAGAGGCAGCGCACTTCCGCGGAAGGCCCCTGCCCCTCCCTTTCCGGCCGCGGTACTGGCAGGATCCCGCCCATGGTCACCGCACTCTCCCGCACCGGCCGCCGGGCCTCCCAGGCGGCGCTCGCGGCACTGGTCGCCCTCGGGCTGGCGCTGTGGTGGCTGCTGGCGATGGGCGGTGAGCCCACGCCCAGCGGCCGGCTGACGCTGGCGACGGGCGTGCCGACCGGGGTGTACGCCCGCTACGGGGAGCTGCTCAAGCAGGACCTGGCCCACGACCTGCCGGATGTCGATCTGCGGCTGGCCCGCAGCGAGGGCTCCATCGACAATCTGCGGCAACTGGTCTCGGGGCACGCGGAGTTCGCCATCGCGACGGCCGACGCGGTCGCGGCGTACCAGGTCAGGGGCGAGGCGGGCGCGGACCGGCTGCGGGCCTGTGCGCGGCTGTACGACGACTACATGCAGCTGGTGGTGCCGAAGAAGTCCGCGGTGCGCTCGACGAAGGACCTGCGGCGGCTGCGGGTGGGCGTGGGGACCGACGGCTCCGGCGTGCAGCTGATCACCCGGCGGCTGCTGGAGGCGGCCGGGCTGGACTTCCACAAGGACATCGAGCCGGTGCGGGTCGGCATCGACCAGATGCCGAAGCTGCTGGAACAGCACAAGCTGGATGCCTTCTTCTGGTCCGGCGGACTGCCGACGACGGCCGTCCAGCGGCTGGCACAGCGCTTCCCGGTGCGGCTGGTCCAGCTCGGGGACCTGAGCGCCGCGCTGCACCGGCAGGGCGAGCGCACCCGCTACTACCGCGCGGCGGTGATGCCCGCCGACGCCTACCCCCTGGCCCAGGACGGGCAGGCGGTGAAGACGATCGCGGTGGCGAATCTGCTGGTCACGACGGACCGCGAGGATGCGGTGATGGCCCAGGGCATCACCCGTACGGTCATCGACAGCCGGGACTGGATCGGGCGCCAGGTGCATGCCGCGCAGAAGGTGGATCTGCGGACGGCGGTGTTCACCGACCCGCTGGAGCTCCACGAGGGTGCCCGGCGCTATTACCTGTCCCAGAAGCCCTGAGCCGGCCGCGCCGGACCCGCGGTCTCCCCGCGCGGCCGGCGAGCGGACGGGGCCCGCAAACGGACCGGGGCCCGCACCGGACTGGCCGGTGCGGGCCCCGATCACGGGACGCGAGAGCGTCAGGCGGCGACGATGTTCTCCGCCTGCGGGCCCTTCGGGCCCTGGGTCACGTCGAAGGTGACCTTCTGGCCCTCGAGGAGCTCACGGAAGCCCTGGGCGGCGATGTTCGAGTAGTGGGCGAAGACGTCGGGGCCGCCGCCGTCCTGCTCGATGAAGCCGAAGCCCTTTTCCGAGTTGAACCACTTGACGGTGCCGGAAGCCATGTTTTTCTCCTTCATGGGGCAAGCCGGAGACCACACTGCGCGGCCTCCTTGTCGCCGAGATGATTGCCCCATACCGGAACAGGTCCGGAAAACAAGGAACGCCCGGGGCTTCAGCCTCCGGGCGCGCACAAAGTTCATCATGGGTACCACAACTGCAACGCCGTTCACGGTAGCACAGGTGGCGGGGAGGATCGAGGACCGTGCCGGCGGCGCCCCCGTATCCCGTGCCCGCCGCCCTCACGGCCCGGTGCGCGGCACGGTGACGGTGACCTTCAGCCCGTGCGGGGGATGCGGGGCGTAGTCGATGGTGGCGCCGCCCGCGGCCAGCAGGGCGCGGGTGATCGACAGGCCGAGCCCGGAGCCGGAGACGTTCTGGTGGCGGCCGCTGCGCCAGAAGCGGTCACCGACCCGGGCGAGTTCGTCCTCGGCCAGGCCGGGGCCACGGTCGGCGACGGTGACATGGACGCGCTCGCCCTCCGGCGTGACGGCGACGGTGACCGGCCGGCCCTCCGGGGTGAACTTCAGGGCGTTGTCGACGACGGCGTCCAGCGCGCTGGACAGCGCGATCGGGTCGGCCCAGCCGGTGACGGCGGGCTGCCCCTCGTAGGTGAGGAGCACCCCCTTGTCGTCGGCCAGCGGGCGCCAGGAGTCGACGCGCTCGGCGGCCAGCGCCGCGACGTCGGTGAGCTGGAGGTCGGCGGCGGAGTGTTCGGCGAGCGCGAGGTCGAGCAGATCGTCCAGGACGCGGGCCAGCCGCTTGCCCTCCGTGCGCACCGAGGCGATCTCCGCGTTGCCGTCGGGGAGTTCGAGGGCCAGCAGCTCGATGCGCAGCAGCAGCGCGGACAGCGGGTTGCGCAGCTGGTGGGAGGCGTCGGCGACGAAGGCGCGCTGCTGCTCCAGGACGTCTTCGACGTTGTCGGCCATCTCGTTGAACGAGCGGGCCAGCCGGCGCAGTTCGGGCGGGCCCGCGGTGGCCGCCACCCGGGCGTTCATCCGGCCGGTGGCGATGTCGTGGCTGGCCGCGTCCAGGACCCGTACCGGCCGCAGCACCCAGCCGGTGAGGCGGATGGCCGCGGCGACGGCGACGAGCATGGCCGCGCACTCCCCGGCCGCGATCAGCAGCCAGCTGCGCAGGACGCGGGAGCGCATCTGTGCGGTGGGCGAATCGGTCATGACGACGGCGACCACGTCGCCGTCGCGGATCACCGGTGAGGCGACCGGAATGCGGCCGGTGTCGTCCCAGGGCCAGATCTGGTGCGGGTCGTGGCTGCGACGGCCGGCCAGCGCCTCCCTGAAGGCCTGGGCGCTCTCGCCGTCGCGGGGGGCCGGCGTACCGGACGGGGCGGCGGCCATCGGGGTGTGATCGCGGTAGAAGACACCGGCACGTATGCCGTAGAGGCCGTAGTAGCGCGCGAGCTCGGTACGGAGGGTGGCGCGCCGCTCGTCCTCCTCGGGGGTCTTGCCGTCGGCGTCCCCGGCGGGGCGGGCGGTGACGAACTGGGCGAGGGAGGCGAAGCGGGCGGCGTCGTCGATCCGGTCGATGACCACCCGCTGCTGCTCCACACCGGCCGTGATGACGCCCAGCGGGATGCCCAGCGCGAGGAGCACACCGGCCATGAGGACGATGAGGAGCGGCAGGAGTCGGGTGCGCACGTGGTCGCGGCGGCCTTCAGGAGGCCGGGGAGGCGGGCAGCCGCGGCCCCGCGCCGGCGGCCGGGACGACCAGGCGGTAGCCGACGCCGCGGACCGTCTCGATCAGGGCGGGCATCCGCAGTTTGGCGCGCAGCGAGGCGATGTGGACCTCCAGGGTCCGGCCGGTGCCCTCCCAGCTCGTGCGCCACACCTCGCTGATGATCTGCTCCCGGCGGAAGACCACTCCGGGGCGCTGGGCGAGCAGCGCGAGCAGGTCGAACTCCTTGCGGGTGAGCGGGACCGCCGAGCCGTCCACGGACACCTGGCGGGTGGGGAGTTCGACGGTGACCGCGCCCAGCCGCAGCGCCTCCTCGGGGGCACCCTCCTCGACGGGCGGCTCCACGCCGCCGGTCGCGTTGCGCCGGCTCACCGCATGGATGCGGGCCAGCAGCTCACCGGTGTCGTACGGCTTGACCACATAGTCGTCGGCGCCGAGGTTGAGGCCGTGGATGCGGGAGCGCACGTCGGAGCGCGCGGTGACCATGATGACGGGGATGGCGCAGATCTTGCGTATCCGGCCGCACACCTCGAAACCGTCCTGGTCGGGCAGCCCGAGGTCGAGCAGCACCACCGCGAACGGTTCCGCGTGGTCGGGCAGCAGGGCCTTGAGGGCCTCCTCGCCGTTGCGTGCGTGCACGACGGACAGGCCGTGCTTGGCGAGCACCGCGGACAGGGCCGCGGCGACATGATCGTCGTCCTCGACGAGCAGCAGTCTCATCGGACCTCCTCCCGGGGTGCGCTTCTACAGGCCACAGGGCATCTACGGTGATACGAGGCATGCGCGTCAAGAGCAGGTCACCTGACGGCCGCCATCCGTTACCCAGCCGGTACGCCGAGGGAAACGGACCCCGTCGCCCTCCGGACACCCCGCTTGACGCAGAGTGTCCGTTTGCGGCCGGATCGTTATCCTCAAGTTCCCCTCAGAACTGATGACGCTGGTCTCAGGGCGTTACTAGGGTCCTCCCAACCGAGGAGGACGGAGCTACACGCCGATGAGCGAAGTATCGGTGACCAAGAACGCCGAGGGTCCCGCGCCGGCAGCGGACCAGCTGGTCGTGCTGGACAACGTGAACAAGCACTTCGGCGCGCTGCACGTGCTCCAGGACATCGACCTGACGATCCACCGCGGCGAAGTCGTCGTCGTGATCGGGCCTTCGGGCTCCGGCAAGTCGACGCTCTGCCGCACGATCAACCGCCTGGAGACCATAGACACCGGCAGCATCACGATCGACGGCAAGCCGTTGCCGCAGGAGGGACGGGAGCTGGCCCGGCTGCGCGCCGACGTGGGCATGGTCTTCCAGTCGTTCAACCTGTTCGCGCACAAGACGGTGCTCGAGAACGTGATGCTGGGGCAGACCAAGGTCCGCAGGACGGACAAGGCCGCCGCCATGACGAAGGCCCGGGCGCTGCTCGACCGGGTCGGCGTCGGCACCCAGGCGGACAAGTACCCCGCACAGCTCTCCGGCGGTCAGCAGCAGCGTGTGGCGATCGCCCGCGCGCTGGCGATGGACCCGAAGGTGATGCTGTTCGACGAGCCGACGTCCGCGCTGGACCCGGAAATGATCAACGAGGTGCTGGACGTGATGCAGCAGCTCGCCCGGGACGGCATGACCATGATCGTGGTCACCCATGAGATGGGGTTCGCGCGCTCCGCGGCGAACCGGGTCGTCTTCATGGCGGACGGCCGCATCGTCGAAGAGGCTGAGCCGAACCAGTTCTTCAACAACCCGCGCAGCGACCGCGCCAAGGACTTCCTGTCGAAGATCCTCCATCACTGAGGCCGTAGTTGGGCCACCATCATTGCCAACACTTGTTGAACCAAAGGATGTTCACCATGAGGATGCGTAAGACGGCTGCGGCCGGTGCGGTGGTGCTCGCGCTGGCGGCCACGGCGACTGCGTGCGGCGGCGAGAAGGGCACGGCGGGCGACAAGCCGGCCGGCGGGGACGTCTACAGCGGCACCTACAAGGTCTCGGCCCCGAAGATCGACTCGGCGGTGCTGAAGAAGGCCCAGAAGGCCAAGAAGATCGTCGTCGGCGTCAAGGCGGACCAGCCGTTCCTGGGCTTCAAGGACCCCGCCACCGGCAAGTACTCCGGGTTCGACATCGAGATCGCCAAGATGGTCGCGGCCGACCTGGGCTTCTCCGCGAAGCAGATCAGCTTCCAGACGGTCGACTCCAACGTCCGTGAGACCACCATCTCCCACGGCCAGGTCGACTACTACGTCGGTACGTACACGATCAACGACGAGCGCAAGAAGCAGGTCGGCTTCGCGGGCCCGTACTACACCGCCGGTGCGGACCTCCTCGTGCGCAAGGACGACAAGGCCATCACCGGGCCGGACTCGCTCAAGGGCAAGAAGGTCTGCTCGATCGTCGGCTCGACTCCGCTCCAGGAGATCAAGAAGCCGAAGTACGGCGCCAAGACCAACGAGATGTCGAAGTACTCGGACTGCGTGAAGTCCCTGCTCGACGGACAGGTCGACGCGGTCACCACCGACGACGCGATCCTCAAGGGCTACGCCGCCCAGCGCCCGGAGAAGCTCCGGGTCGTCGGCAAGCCCTTCACCAAGGAGCCCTACGGCGTCGGCATGGACAAGGACGACAAGGCGCTGCGTGACGCGATCACCAGCGCCCTGGAGAAGCACATCAAGAACGGCGACTACCAGAAGGCGTACGAAGGCACGCTCGGCAAGTCGGGCTCGAAGTACGTCGCCCCGCAGACGCCGCTGCCCCGCTACTGAGGCGCCGGCAGCCTCTTGACTGCGCCGCCCCGCATGCCCGCCGTGGCCGGGTGTGCGGGGCGCGCTGGCTTCCCCCGCTCCCCGCCCCTCTTCCCGCCGTCGACCTGACCGCTACCGCGGAGACCCCATGAACGTACTCCTCGATCATCTGCCCGAGTTCCGTGACGGGTTCCTCGGAACCCTGGCGATCACTGGGGCCAGTGCGCTGCTGGCTCTGGTCCTCGGCGTACTCATAGCCAGCTTCCGGGTCTCTCCGATACCGCCGCTGCGGGCCTTCGGGACGGCCTGGGTGACGCTGCTGCGCAACACGCCGCTGACCCTGCTCTTCCTCGTCGCGGTGTTCGTCGTACCGCAGATCCTGGTACCCGGCGCGAGCCCGTTCGTGCTGGCCACGCTGGCACTCGGCTTCTACACCTCGGCGTTCGTGTGCGAGGCGGTGCGCTCCGGCATCAACACCGTGCCGCTGGGGCAGGCCGAGGCCGCCCGCTCGATCGGCATGACCTTCTCGCAGACGCTGCGCCTGATCGTGCTCCCGCAGGCCACCCGCACCGTCCTGTCGCCGCTGAGCAGCATCTTCATCGCCATGACGAAGAACTCCGCGATCGCGGGTGCGTTCAGCGTCGGCGAGCTGTTCGGCGTCGCCAAGCTGCTCAGCGACCAGGGGTACGCCATCGCCTGGATCTTCCTGTGGGTCGCCCTCGCCTACCTCGTCATCACCTTCTCCATCAGCGGTCTGTTCCGGCTGCTGGAGCGCCGGCTGGGAGTGGGCCGATGACCGGACACGACAGGCGGAACGGCATGACGAGGGTGCCACGCACGGGCGAGGCGGAACGAAGTGAGGTAAAGGGATGAGCGGGGCCAGCGTTCTCTACGACGTACCGGGGCCGAAGGCCAGGGTGCGCAACCGTCTCTACATGGTCGCCGGCTCCGTCGCGCTGCTGGCGTTGCTCGCCTTCGTCGTGCTGCGACTGGACGAGAAGGGCCAGTTCGACGCCGCGAAGTGGAACATCTTCAACTACGCGGGGGTGCGCACCAGCATCCGCGACGGTGTGCTCGCCACACTGGAGGTCTTCGCGATCGCGGCGGTGCTGTCGCTGGTCCTGGGCGTGGTGCTCGCGGTGGCGCGCCTGTCCGACCACAAGCCCGTCCGCTGGGTGGCGACCGGATTCATCGAGTTCTTCCGTGCCGTGCCTCTGCTGATCACCGTCTACGCACTGTGGGTGATCATTCTCAGCAACCGGGAGGACCTCGGCTTCTCCGGAAACCAGGCGCAGTTCTGGGCCCTGGTCCTCGGACTGACGGTCTACAACGGCTCGGTGCAGGCCGAGGTGCTGCGGGCCGGCGTCAACTCCGTGCCCAAGGGACAGAGCGAGGCCGCCTACGCGCTGGGCATGAGCAAGACGCAGGTCATGACGACCGTGCTGATCCCGCAGGCCGTCCGCGCGATGCTGCCGACGATCATCAGCCAGCTCGTGGTGACCCTCAAGGACACGTCCCTCGGCTACATCATTCTGTACGAGGAGCTGCTCTACAACGCCCGCTCGATCAGCACCAACATCATCGTCGACGGCGATGACACGTACGTCCCGGTGCTCATCGTCACCGGCAGCATCTACGTCGCGATGTGTCTGGCCCTGTCCGCCCTCGCCAACTGGATCGAGCAGCGCGGCCGTCGCACCAAGACCGGTATCGGTGTCGCCGCCGCCGGCGAGCCGGTGGCAGCCACCGACGCCCTGGAGGTCAACGACGCCGTGCCCACCGCACCGGCGCGCAAGGAGAGCTGACAGCGCGGCAGACCTCGCACACGATCCGACGGCGGCGCCCTTGGCGCCGCCGTTCGGCGTTGCGGGGGGGGCGGGCGGCGCCGGGCAGGCTGCTTGTCGGTGGGCATTCGCTGCTCGCCGTTTTCCGCTCGGCCGGTTCCCGCGGCGGGTCCCGACGGAAAGCGGCGGGTCCCGACGGAAAGAAGAGCACGAGTGCCGCATTGAGCGCCGATATCACGTAAAAACCGACTTCCCGCCCACAGCTCAATTGCCGGAAACAGGGAGACGCATTCCCCGTTCACCTTTTTGCACCATGCACAGGGGCGCGAAAAACAGCGGCGAGCAATCCGCACCGGAATTGCATGGACGCTACACCCGAAGGCCAACTAGGCTTCACGATCAAGAGGGTTGGCAATCGGCTTCCCGGGGAGCCCACGGGCGCGGAAGCCGATGCCCTCTCCATGCAAGGGGGACAGATAGATGAAGAAGACTCTGCGTACTCTGGCCGTCGGCTCGATTGCCCTGACGTGCGTACTGACGTCCGGAGCCGGCGCCCAGGCCGCTTCGGGCCACGGGAAGAAGTATCACGGGTGCACGAACTCCATCTCGGTCTGGCGCACCGGCGGCAAGGTCTACGCACAGGGCAAGATGACCTGTAGCAACTCCCATTCCGTCCTGCGCCCCGACGCGGCACTCTCCTCGTACAAGAACGGGAAGCTCCAGGACATCAACATCCACGGGGAGAAGGGCTGCCCGGTGGCCAAGACGTGCACCTCCAAGAAAATCTCACTGAAGGCCCACAAGGGCTGGAGCTACCACGCCACGAACCCCGGAACGGCCGACGCCGACAACGTCTGGCCCATCAACACCAATGCGAGCGCCTGGTACAAGTACCGCTAATACCCAGCGGGGCGGATCTCCTGCTCTGCTGCACACCTCAGCGGACGGAACGACGGGCACGACGGTGCGACTGATGTTCCGATAGCTGTGCGCGTGGCCGCCGTCCCGGCCGGGACGGCGGCCACGCGGCGTGTTCACCGGGCCCCCGGGCCGCAGGAGGGCGTCGGCCCTTTCGGCGGCCGAGACCCCCGCGACATGCACGGGACGCACGAGACACACGTCATGACGACGGTGCCGATGCGCCGGCCCCTGCGCCCCCGCGCGGGCCTGACGGTGCGACAGCCGTTCCGCGGCCGAGAGGAGACCGTCCGGAGGCAGTGGCATCGTTGCCGCCGCCTCCGTCACTTGACGCGAGCGGTCGCAGTGGGTTGCATACGCTGTGTGATCACGCACCGGGCTCCAACTGCCAGTTCCCGCCTGTCCCGTACGTACCAGCGGCCCTGGGGAGCTGCGCCGTGGACCCGGTGATCATCGTCGGGGCCGGCCCGGTCGGCCTCTCCCTCTCGCTCACCCTCGCCCGTCTCGGCGTGCCCAGCGTCGTCCTCGACGAGACCACCGGCCAGGAGGACACCCGGCCCGCCCGCACCGCCGTGCTCCGCCAGGACACCGCCGCCTTCGTGAGCCGGCTCGGCTGTGCCGACATCCTGGAGACCGCCGGCACGCACTGGACGGCCTGGCGCACGATGCGCCGCCGGCGCCTGCTGGAACGCATCGCCTTCGCCCCGCAGACCCCGGACGGCGCGGCCGCCCCCGCCGCCGTCTCCCCGGTCCACCTCCCGCAGCATGCGCTCACCCGCGCCCTGCGCGCCGCCCTCGCCGACGAGAAGCTCGCCGAGGTCGTCACCGGCAGCCGGCTCGCCGACCTCGAACAGGACGAGCACGGCGTCAGCGCCCAGACCCGCGGGCCCAACGGAACGTGGTGGCGCGGGAGTTACCTCATCGGCTGCGACGGCCCGCGCTCGACCGTCCGCAAGCTGCTGGACATCCGCTTCCCGGGCCGTACGGCCGTGGAACGGCATGCGGTGGCCGCGCTGCGCTGCGAGCTGCCCTGGCCCGGCGAGGCGCTGCTGCACCGCTCGCCGCCCCGGCACGGCGGCGGACCGGGCAACGAGGTTTCCGCCCGTCCGCTGGCCGATGGCCTGTGGCGGCTGGACTGGCTGCTGCCACCGGGACGCGAACTGGTCACCCCGGACGCCCTGGTCGCCCGGATCCGCGACTCGCTGGCCGGCTGGACCACCGAGTCCCCGGCGGACGCGGCCCGCACGGACGGCGGCGCAGCGCCCGCACGGGGACGCGGCCACGGGCGGTTGGTCCCGCCGTACGACCTCCTCGACACCGGCGTGCACACCGTTCACCACCGGCTGGCCCGGTGCTGGCGGCAGGGCCGCGCCTTCCTCGCCGGGGACGCCGCCCACCTGCTGGGCGCGCTCGGCACCCAGGGCCTGGACGAGGGGCTGCGGGACGCCGAGAACCTTGCCTGGAAGCTGGGCCTGGCCTGGCACCACGGGGCCTCCGAGGTACTGCTCGACAGCTACCAGGCCGAGCGCCGGGGCGCCGTCTCGGCCCGGCTGCGCGCCGCGGACCAGGCACTGCCACTACTGCGCGACGGCCGCTCGGCCCGCTGGCGGACCGTGCTCCCGGGGGCGGTGCGCGGCCGCAGCACCCTGCTGACCGATGGCCATCTGGGCCGCGGCCCGCTGGGGGCGCCGCCGGTGTACGCCCGTACCCCGCTCGCGCCGCCCACCGCCGAGGGCCCCGTCGTCGAGACGCCCCCCGGGGCGGCCGTCACCGACGTGCCGGTCACCGCCTCCGACGGCTCGGCGGTCCGGCTGCGCGACCGGCTCGGGAAGGGCCTCCTGGTGGTGCTGGTGGCGCCCGGCACCGGCGTCTGGGACCGGCGGCACTGGCAGTCGGCGGGACTGATGCCCCGGCTGACCGAGGCGGTCGACGCGCTGCCGATGGACGCCGAGATCCTGGTCACCGAGGCCTACCCCGGTGCGGCCGCCCACACCGTGCTGCTCGTACGGCCGGACGGCCATCTGGTCACCACACTGTCCGGGGTCCGCCCGGCCGAGATGGCTGCCTGCGCGAACGCGGTACGGGGCAGGGCGTACGGCGGGGAGGACGGGCAGGAGCCGGGGTCCGGCCGGGCCCCGCGCACGGAAGGGGCCGGGGATTCCGCGGGGTCCCGGGACGGCGGCGACGGTGGAGCCGGGGGACGCGAGGCCAGGGGACGCGGGGCAGATCCGGGCGGGCCCGGGGCGGGCGGAACCGAGGCGGACGGAACCGCAGATTCCAGGTCCGGGGATGTCGGATCCGGGGGCACCGGAGGCGGGGAGGGCGGCCCCTCCGCTGTTGACCCTGTGCGAACGTCCATGTTTCACTCCGAGGGTGACTGATCACAGCTCGCGATTCTGGCGGAGGGTCCATCTCGACCTGCTCCGCTATGCGGGCTCCATGTGTCGTCCGTCCTGTTGATCCGCATCTCCTTCCCCGCGCGGCCGCCTGCCCTTCCGGCAGCCGCGCCTCTTCGCGATCACCCAGGACGGTTTCCGTGCCCGACGTACGCACCCCTGCGCAGCCTCGTCCCACCGGCCACGACGGTGGGCCCAGCGCCTCCGCGCTGCTCGACTTCGTCCGCCGCACCGCCGCGGACGCGGAACTCATCGCCTCGCTCCCGCTCGACCCCGAGGGCCGTACCTGGATCCGGCTGAACGGGCCGGGCGGCAGCGAGGCATGGCTGATCAGCTGGCCGCCCGGCACCGGCACCGGCTGGCACGATCACGGCGGCTCGCACGGCGCCTTCGCGACGGCCGCGGGTGAGCTGACGGAACAGTCGCTCACCGCGCAACTCCCCACCGAGGGCTGGAAGACCCTGGAGCTCGCCGACGGCGTGGACCGGGAGCGCAAGCTCAGCGACGGCGGCGGCCGGGCGTTCGGCCCGCACCATGTGCATCAGGTGCTCAACCTCTCCGGAGAGACCCATGCGGTGTCGGTGCACGCCTACTATCCGCCGCTGCCGTTGATGCGCCGCTACAGCCGCACCGGACCGGTGCTGCGGCTCGAAGCGGTCGAGCAGCCGGAGGAGTGGACATGAGCGCGGTCGACGAGCTGCTGGATCGGGCCCGGCGCGAGCTGGGGCACCGGGTGGGTCCTCGGGAGGCCGCCGGCGTCCAGGCGGCCGGTGGACTGCTGGTGGACATCCGCTACGCGGAGCTGAGGGAGCGCGACGGCCTCATCCCCGGTGCGCTGATCGTGGAGCGCAACGAGCTGGAGTGGCGACTCGACCCGACGGGTGAGCACCGCGCTCCGGAAGCGACCCATCACGACCTGCCGGTCGTCGTCGTCTGCAACGAGGGCTACGCATCCAGCCTCGCGGCACTCTCGCTCCGCGCATTGGGCCTGCACCGGGCCACCGACCTGGAGGGCGGTTTCCAGGCTTGGCGCAGCGCGGGGTTGCCGGTGGGGTGAGGGGCGATGGGGGGAGAGGCGGGCAGGGGGATGAGAGGGCGCGAGATGGGGTGGGGCTGAGGTGGGCGTCGGCTTCGCTGCCCCCCGGCCCCGCCCCGCCCCTCCCCCACCCACCCCGCATTCCAGCCATGGCGCGGCTCGGCAGCGACGTCGACATCAACGTCAACGTCAACGTCAACGTCAACCGCAGCGTCGAGTGCCACGGCTCGCAGCCACGCGACCCGCTCCACGCCCGTGGTGCCCGGCTACGACACCCGGGATGCCCGACCCTGGCCGCGTGAGGTCCGAGGCCGGCGCCATGACGCGCGGCCGCTGACGCCGTGATGCCCGGCTCCACCCTTACGGCGCGCAAGTGATCCCCCGAGGGTCAGCTCCGCCTCGTCGCGCAGGCCTGCCCCGGGACGGTCGACCTCACCCTCACAGTGCACGCAACTGCTCGGCGACGGCCGGCCCCACCCTCACAGTGCACGCAACTGCTCGGCGACGGCCGGCCCCACCCTCACCGTGCGCGCAACTGCCCCGCGACGGCCGGCCCACACGCGTACCTGCCCCCGCGACGGTCGGTTCCGCATTCCTTCAAAGCATGTATGCCTGCCGCCCCGATGGCCGACTCCGCCCCATGGCACGCATGCCTTCTTCTCCCCCGGCGGTAGCCAGCCCCCGCAGCACGCAAGCCCCCCCGTGCTGCCCGGCTCCGTTTCCGCGGCGGGCTCGATCGGCCGGCACAGTGTCCGGCCCCAGCACCGCAGCCTCCGGGACCGGGCCGCCGACCGCTGCGTCCGGCCCCGCCGCCACAGCAAGCCCGCATCGGTCGCCGCCGCGCCGACTCGGCATCCGCGGTGCCCGCACGGCTGCCGTGCCTGCCGGCTTCCTCACATCCCCGGCTGATAGTGCTGATCCAGAAGTTCCGGATCCTCGCCTTCCTCCTCGAGGGCTCGTTTGACGACCCTGAGGGCGAGGCCCTCCGGGTAGCCCTTGCGGGCCAGCATTCCGGCCAGCCGGCGCAGGCGCTTTTCGCGGTCCAGGCCTCGGGTGGAGCGCAGTTTGCGGTCGACCAGTTCGCGGGCGGTGGACTCCTCCTGTTCGGAGTCGAGCCGGCCGACCGCCTCGTCGATGAGGGCGGAGTCCACACCCTTGGTGCGGAGTTCACGGGCCAGGGCGCGGCGGGCCAGGCCGCGGCCGTGGTGGCGGGACTCCACCCAGGCGTCGGCGAAGGCCGCGTCATCGATCAGTCCGACGTCCTCGAACCGGGAGAGCACCTCCTCCGCGACCTCCTCGGGGATGTCCCGTCGGCGCAGGGCGTCCCCGAGCTGTTTGCGCGTACGGGGGCTCCCGGTGAGCAGGCGCAGGCAGATGGCCCGTGCCTGCTCTTCGGGTGTACGCGGTGGTCCCGACTCGGCCCTCGACGTGTCGGGACCACCGCTGTTCTCCCGGCCATGACGGCCCCTGCGGCCATGACGGGTCTCGGCGTCGCCGGCAGCGCTGGTGGTGTCGTCCTCGCTGCCCGGCCATTCCGTTCGCCGCGTCATGGCGGGCTAGCTCTTGGCCGCGGCGGCCTTGGAACCCTTGGCACTCTTGGCCGCCGGTGCCGGAGCCGCGACAGCCGGTTCGCCCGCCGCCACCGCGGCGTCCGCACCGGGCTCCGCCGCCGGGTCCTGCGGCTTCACGCCGATACCGAGCTTTTCCTTGATCTTCTTCTCGATCTCGTTGGCGAGATCCGGGTTGTCCTTGAGGAAGTTGCGGGCGTTCTCCTTGCCCTGGCCGAGCTGGTCGCCCTCGTAGGTGTACCAAGCGCCGGACTTGCGGATGAAGCCGTGCTCCACACCCATGTCGATCAGGCCGCCCTCACGGCTGATGCCCTGGCCGTAGAGGATGTCGAACTCGGCCTGCTTGAAGGGCGGGGAGACCTTGTTCTTGACGACCTTGACGCGGGTGCGGTTGCCGACCGCGTCCGTGCCGTCCTTGAGGGTTTCGATGCGGCGGATGTCGAGGCGCACCGAGGCGTAGAACTTCAGTGCACGGCCACCGGTCGTGGTCTCCGGCGAGCCGAACATCACGCCGATCTTCTCGCGGAGCTGGTTGATGAAGATCGCGGTGGTCTTGGACTGGTTGAGCGCGCTGGTGATCTTGCGCAGCGCCTGGCTCATCAGTCGCGCCTGGAGGCCGACGTGGGAGTCGCCCATCTCGCCCTCGATCTCGGCCCGCGGCACCAGGGCGGCGACGGAGTCGATCACGATGAGGTCGAGCGCGCCGGAGCGGACCAGCATGTCCGTGATCTCCAGGGCCTGCTCGCCGTTGTCCGGCTGGGACAGGATCAGGGAGTCGGTGTCCACGCCGAGCTTCTTGGCGTACTCGGGGTCGAGGGCGTGCTCGGCGTCGATGAACGCGACGGAGCCGCCGGCCTTCTGGGCGTTCGCGACGGCGTGCAGGGTCAGGGTCGTCTTACCGGAGGACTCCGGGCCGTAGACCTCGACCACGCGGCCGCGGGGGATACCGCCGACGCCGAGCGCGACATCAAGCGCGGTGGAGCCGGTGGGGATGACCTCGATGGGTTCGTTCGGCCGCTCCCCCATGCGCATCACGGCGCCCTTGCCGAATTGCCGTTCAATCTGTGCGAGCGCGGCGTCCAGCGCCTTCTCGCGGTCGGTGCCTGCCATGGGTTCCACCCGATTTGCTTGAGTCGATCGCTTCACGTCCATGACGCTAACGCCTGCCACTGACAATGCGCCCGGACCCGGCCCCGGCCTGTGGATAACTCCCCGAAAAGCCCGAGGACACAGGTCGGATCTCCCATAAGAATGGATGTTCGATTTTGGTGTCAAGCGACACCGCTCGCGTCGCCGACGGGTTGCCGGGCGGCCCTGCGCCCTCGGCCGTGCGCCGCGGTCCGGGGCCGCTGACCCCGCGCAGGGTCAGCGGACGCTCTCCCCGTCCTCCTCGACGCCGCCGGTCGCCTTCCGGTCCTCCAGCGGGGCCGACGGCTGTGCGTCGTGCAAGGTCCGCCGGACGCGGGCCAGCATCCGGGCGCCGCGCGGCCGCCTGCCATGGACCCGCAGGTCGTCGGTGACCTCGTACCGCTTGACGTAGGCACCGAGGAACGCCTGCAGCGTCGCCGTGGCCGGGATCGCGATCAGTGCGCCCACCGCGCCCATCAGGGCCGTGCCGGCGACGACCGAGCCGAAGGCGACGGCGGGATGGATGTCCACCGTCTTGGCGGTGATCCGCGGCTGCAGGAGGTAGTTCTCGAACTGCTGGTAGATCACCACGAAACCGAAGACCCACAGGGCGTACCAGGGGTCGACGGTGAAGGCGATCAGGATGGGCAGTGCGCCCGCGAGGTAGGTGCCTATGGTCGGGATGAACTGGGAGACCAGGCCCACCCACATGCCCAGTGCCGGGGCGTAGGGCACTTCCAGGATCTGCAGCAGGACATAGTGCGCCATGCCGGAGATCAGCGCCATCAGGCCGCGCGAGTAGAGATAACCGCCGGTCTTGGCGACCGCGATCTCCCAGGCGCGCAGCACCTCCGCCTGGCGGTGCGGCGGAAGCACGGAGCACAGGGCGCGGCGCAGCCGGGGGCCGTCGGCCGCGAAGTAGAACGAGAACAGCGCCACCGTCAGAAGGTTGAACAGGCTGCCCAGCACCGTCGCGGAGACGGCCAGGACGTTGTTGGCGCTGTCCTGGACGTACTTCTGCAGCCAGTCGGACTTGAGCAGGTTGTTCTGCACCTCGACCCGCGAGAGGTGGGTGTGCAGGGTGCTGTTGATCCAGCTGATGACGGAGTCCAGATACTGCGGGAACTCCTCCACCATGTTGGCGATCTGGCCGGCGAGCATGGAGCCCAGGAGGGCGAAGAAGCCGGCCGCGGCGCCGAGGATGCTCACGAAGACCAGACCCGTGGCCAGCCCGCGCCGCATGCCCCTGGCCGCCATCCAGTCGACGGCCGGTTCGACGGCCAGTGCCAGGAAGAACGCGATCAGCACCTTCAGCAGCAGGGTGATCAGCTGGTGGAATCCCCAGGTGGCGAGCTGGAAACAGGCCACCAGGGCGAGCGCGAGCACCATGGCGCGCGGCAGCCAGCGCGGCATCCGCGCATCGGACCGGTCCTCGGGCCGAACCTCGGACCGGCCGGGCCGGTCCTCGGAGCGTGGCACATCGTTGCTGGTGATCTCATCTGACTCGGGCACGGAGCCAAGTGTCGCGCACGGCTGCGACATCCCAGGTCCTGGCCCGTGCGCCGACCGGTGACACCCGCCCGCCGGGGCCGCTTCCTCCCAGGTCAGAGCGCTGCTCCCGGCCCCACTCAGCGCTTTTCCGGTGGTACGTCCATCACCGAGCAGACCACCTGCCACACCTCTTTGGCGCTCCATCCCGCGTCCAGCGCCTCGTGCACGGTCCGGCCGCCCAGGCCTGCCATCACATGATCGCGCGCGAACGAGTCGGCATACGCCGCCCCGAAGTGATCAGCCATCCGCTGCCAGAAGATCGTCAACCGCATGAGTTCCGCTCCGTACCCACTCTGACCTGCATGTTCCCTGCCCACACGCCCAGCCCGCCCCGCAGGGCGATTCCAGCGAGTGCGCCTCCCTGTGGACTCAAGCATCCATGGCGGCGCGAACTGGTGCGCCCCCTCACGCATGACGCATGGGGAGAAACGCAGAGTGCAGAGTAAGGCCGGGCGCCGCGCCGGGGCCGACAGTCGGGGGGATCGCGGCGTCCGGAGCACGGAGATCTCCGGCACGACACGGCACGGCACGGCACGCAACGGGCGGTC
Organism: Streptomyces caniferus; assembly: GCF_009811555.1. Lineage (GTDB taxonomy): Bacteria > Actinomycetota > Actinomycetes > Streptomycetales > Streptomycetaceae > Streptomyces > Streptomyces caniferus. Next base: position 55,207 of record NZ_BLIN01000002.1, read on the forward strand.
GGGGAGCGAAGCGGCGGCGACGACGACAGCTGCAACGACATGAGAAATGATCGCCGAATCCTCGGAATCCCAAAACCCTGAAGTCCCGAAGTTCCGCAGTCCCGAAGTCCCGAAGTCCCGCTGGCGAGAAAAGATCCCTTCCGGACACGAATACGGAACCGGCCCCGGCCCCGGATAGCGACGCACGCCCGGATTTCGCGTACGGGCCTTCCCGACTCTCCCCCCAGATTCCCGCCCCCCACGCAGAAGAGCCCCTCACGCACGGGTGGGGACCGGATACCGAGTTCCGGTCCCCACCCGTGCGATGAGGATGACGCGCGCTAAATTCACCAGCGATACCACCGGCCCCGCTTGCCGCCGGCGCCTGCGGAGCGCAGGACGAATCCCAGCAGCCACACGGCGAGCACGATGACCGCCACGATCCACAGGGCCTTCAGGGCGAACCCGGCGCCGAAGAGAAGCAGTGCGAGAAGGAGTACGAGAAGAAGGGGAACCATAGTTATCAACCTCCGAGGCATCGTGTGCCCCGCGGAATTCCCGTCAACCTCTCGAATTTATGCGTTTCTTACTCGAATCCCGGGGCACCAGGACAGATTCGCCGGAGGCGCGATCCATGGGCCGGACAGGCCTCTGCACCGCCCTTCGCGCAGCATCCGCCGCGGGCCCGATTTCCCCTGGGAATACGGGTTGTGGAGTGCCGTGAGCGGTTCAGGGCCGCGGCCGGGCCGCCGTCCGAGGGATCACACCCCCTGCGTACGGGGCGGCGGCCCACCCACCCGCTAGAGGTGCCAGCTGAGCGTCCCGCTGTGGGAGGACAGCACCACGAGCAGCACGATGTCGAGGGCGCCGAACGCCAGGCCCAGACAGGCGCGGAGGCGTCGGACGGTTCCCCGGTAGAGGGACGCGGCGCCGAAGAACAGGGCGCACGGGCCGAGGACGATGTTGAAGACCAGGACACCCAGCAGCCCGCAGACGAACGCGGCGACGGCCATGCGGTCGGCCTGGGGGTGCGGTCCGGTCCTGACCGGTATCCGGGCGGAGGTCATCGGCCGCCTCCCTTCGCCGCCTTACGGCGTTCTTTGGTGAAGAAGACCACCAGCCAGGCCAGGATGGCGAGACCGGCGACGACGGTGACGGGTACGGGGACGTGGCCCGCGGTCCCCATCAGCACTCCGAAGAGGAACAGCGCTACGACCAGGAAGAGCATGATGCACCTTTCCCATAGGTGGGACGGCAAGGAGGCGGCGAGCCCTCGGGGGCTCCAACTGCGTCTTTGCGGTGCCGCTTTGGCCCGGGTACCCAGACCGGGCGCCCGGCGAACCCGATCGCACCGGGCACAGGATGTCGGGTCCGGCGGACCGGCTTCTTTCTAGCGTGCAGGTCGAAAGGGAAGGAGACCGAGGTGCTGGAGCGGCTGAACCAGGCCATGGACCACATCGAGTCGCATCTCGACCAGTCGGTCGACGTGCGGCGTCTGGCGCACATCGCGGTGACGTCGGAGTACCACTTCCGCCGGCTGTTCTCGGCGCTGGCGGGCATGCCGCTGTCGGAGTACGTCCGGCGCAGGCGGCTGACCGTGGCGGGCGCCGAGGTGCTCGCCGGTGAACGGACGCTGCTGGACGTCGCGATGCGCTACGGCTACGGCTCGGGAGAGGCCTTCGCCCGTGCGTTCCGCGTCATGCACGGGGTGGGTCCGGGCGAGGCCCGGCGGACCGGTGCGGTGCTGCGCTCCCAGCCACGGATGTCCTTCCGGCTCATCGTCGAAGGGAGCAGCAGTATGCGATACCGGATCGTGGAGAAGGAGGAGTTCCGGGTGGTGGGCCGGAAGGCCCGTGTCCCGCTCGTGCACGTGGGGGTCAACCCGGCGATAGCCGAGTTCGTCCGGGGCATCGGCCCCGAGACGCTGCAGCGCATGACGGAGCTGTCCGACCAGCAGCCGGAGGGGATCGTCGCGGTGAGCGACCAGCTCGACCCGAGCCGGGCGGAAGGGACCGAACTCGACTACTACCACGGCGTGGTGACCCGCGCCGAGGCGCCCGGGGACATGGACGTCCTCGGCGTCCCGGCGGGTACGTGGGCCGTCTTCGAGAGCTCCGGACCGTTCCCGCAGACGCTGCAGTACCTGTGGCGGGACGTGTTCACGCAGTGGTTCCCGTCGAATCCGTACCAGAGCAGGCAGGGGCCGGAGATCCTGCGGGTCCGTCTGTCGCAGGACGGTGCGCAGGCCGACGCGGAGCTGTGGATTCCCGTGGAGCGGTCCGCCGCCTGAGCGGGGCGTCGTACGGCGGCCCGGGCCGGAGCCCGGGCCGCCTCCGCGTGCGCCTACGGCTTGCCGAACCAGTCGACGCACAACACCAAGGAGTCGTCCAGGGACTCCGCGGCGCGGTACTCGGCCAGGTCACGGAGCACGGCGCGGGGCACGGTGGCGGCCGGCAGGAGCATGCTGGCGTGCAGGGCCCGGGCCAGGGCACGCTGGGCGTACCCCTCCCCCTGGGGCGAGACCGCCGCGTACACCCCGTCGCTGACAATGAGGAGCCGGTCCCCGGGCAGTACTTCGAACTCCTTCGCCACGTAGTGGGTCTCCTCGAACATGCCGAGCGGCATCTGCGGATCGAGGTCGATGAGCTCGACCGTCCGGCCCCGCATCCGCCACAGCTGCGGCGATCCCGCGTCCACCGCCTGTACCCGGCCGGTCGCGAGATCGAACCGCAGCAGCAGGCTGGAGACGTAGGAAGCGCCGCGGTACTGGGCGTAGAGCGCCTGGTCGGCCAGGGCCGCCTGGTCCTCCAGGCCGATGCCTGCCCGGCGGGCGTTGCGCAGCGCGTTGACCGCGAGGTGGGTGAGCAGGGAGGCGTTGACGCCGGTGCCCATGCCGTCGGTGACGGCGAGCGTCAGCTCGTGGGCGTCCGAGGCCCAGTCGTAGTTGTCGCCGTGGATGGCGTAGGCCGGCTCCAACTGGGCGCCGATGGCGTACTCGGCGGCGGAACAGGCCCGGGCCGGGAGCAGTTGCCACTGCATCTCGGCGGCGAGGGTGAGCCGGCTGATGCGCCGCGCCCGCTGGTAGACGTCGGTGTCGCGCTCCGCCACCAGGAGTTCGTGGCCGAGCAGATCCGCCGCGTGGACCAGGGCATCGACGGTACGGGGCACGGACCGCTCGACGGGCAGCCGCACGGTGAGGATGCCGGTGCGCTCGCCGCGGACCGATACCGGCAGGTGGTGTTCCACCACGTCGCCCTGCCGGACCTGCCGGCGGGGCTCCTGGCTCCCGAAGGCCCTGCCCTCGACGCTGTTCGCCACCGGGATCGCGGCGCCGGGCGTGCCCAGCGCGTCGAAGGGGGTGAGCGCCGTTGCCCCGTAGTCGGCGAGCAACAGCTGTACGGAGAGCGCTCCGTACGCCTCGGTGAGCACCTCACGGAGCGTGTCCACCAGAGCGTGCGGGGCCGACGCCCGCAGCGCTCGTTCTACATCACAGGGTTGAGTCACGGTCTCTCAGACATTCTTCGTCCACGGACGACGCAAAGGCGGGGCTGACTGGGGACCGCGCCGGATGACAGAGTGGCCGGGTGTTCCGTTCCACTGGCTCGCCGCCTCCTCGCGAGCGCGCGAGTGCGGCCGCCCGCACCGCCTCCGAGCTGCCGAGGTCGCTGTGGGGGCGCGGTCGGGAGGCGTCCCGCCGGGCGGGGGTCTCGCCGTCACAGGCGCGGGCCCTTGGCGTGACCGGCGGCCAGGAAGGCCTTGCGCGCGGGGAACCGGCGGCGGCCGTCGCACACCGTGCGGCGGGACTCGAAACGTTCCACGCTGCGGCGCCCTCCCCCTTCGCAGATGAGGGTGACGGCCCACTCGTCGTCGGCGGCCACGCTCGTGTGTCTGACAGCGCGTAGCGGGTCTCAGGCCGCTTCTCGTTCCCCGGCCGCGTCGGGCGCGGCCGTCTTGCCAGGTGTCGAGAACAGATTGTTGCCTTACGGCGAATGTTGTCAAACGGCAACTATCGCTTCTATCCTCGACAGTGCCGCATCACCAGGACCTGTCCCTCACGAAGCGTCAGCCCCTACAGCGAGGTTCATCGTGCTGTCCCAGTCCCACGGAGGCCGACCCATACGTATCGACACGCGACAGGATCACGGGGCCGTGATCCTCGCCGTCACGGGGCCGCTCGACGTGGACAACATCGCGCCGCTCGACGAGGCGCTGCAGCAGGTGGCGCGGGACGGCACCGGCCCGGTCGTCGTCGACCTGTCGGCCGTCGAGTTCGCGGATTCCACCACGGTCAACGTCCTGATCCAGGCGCACGACGCGCTGGGCCCCGCCCTGCGGCTCGCCGCCCCCTCCGCGGTTCTGCAGCGGCTCTTCGCGCTCACCGGACTCGACACGGTGCTGCCGCTCCACGCGTCGGTCCGCGCGGCTCTCGACGCCTGAGCGTCAGCCGCGTTCGGACCCCACGGCGGCGACGGCGAGGACAAGTTCTCCCAGCGCCGTGACCAGCGCCCCTCGTTCGTCCGCCGGCATCCGGCGCAGCACCGCGGCCGCACGGTCCACCCGGCTCCTGCGGAAGCGCTCCAGGAACGCGCTGCCCTCCTGGCTCAGTTGCAGTCCGATCGCGCGCCGGTCGCCGTCCGTCGGGCCGCGCAGCAGCAGACCGGCGGACTCCAGTGCGGCGCACACCCGGCTGGCGCGCGGCAGACCGAGGCCCACGGCGGCGGCAACGCTGGTCAGGTTCCGCCCGGGACGGGCCGAGACGACGGACAGCACTCTCAGGCCGTGCGGGGACAGGCGCGGTTCCACCGGGGCGGCCGCCTCTCTCACCAGGGCGGCGATCGCCTCCCCGGCGGCGGCCAGCTGTTCGGCGGCCTCGCGCAGTGTCTCCGTCGACCCTTCGGCTCTGTGGCGTTGCATGGACGCATCCCGTTCCCACGGTCCGACGACAGGTGCGGCGCACCCCGCGGGCGGGGCCCGGCGGCCGGCCGCCCGAGGAGCATCCGCAAGCGCACACTCCTGTGCGCCCTGCCCGCTTCTCCCTCGATCACACGGCCCTCGCACGTCAACGGCCTGGTGTCAGGCCCGTCTTCAGCGGGCGAGGGCGGCCTGTACGATCTTGCCGCCGCCGGGGCGGGGCCGGACGGTGACCTCACGGGCCAGCGTGCACACCATCGGCCATCCGAAGCCGCCCCCGCGGCCGGTCAGATCCGGACTGCGCCCTTCCGGTCGCGCGGGACTGGGGTCCTCGACGCGCACCTGGATGCTGTCGTGATCCGCGCTGAGACGCAGCGCCGTGACGGCACCGGCGTGCCGCAGCGCGTTGGTCACGAGCTCGGACACCAGCAGAAGCAGGTTCTGGGTGGTCCGCGCGGCGGGCGCCGGATGGAGCAGGTCGGCGAAGCCCCGGGCGAAGTCGCGGGCGTCCGCCGCAGTCCCTGGTCGGCAGTCGCCCCGGGCCGGCTGGAATGCGGGGTCGTCGGTCGCAAGCGATTGGTGCATAAGCTCTTTCACCCCGGTGAGTGGAACTCCTCGTTCGGCTGGTGTGCAACAAGCGTCATCAGGTGTTCGTGAGGCGTGTACCCAACAGAGCCCCGGCGGAACGGGACACTTGGTGTGTCTGCCCGGCCGGGGCCGCCCGGATGCCCGACGACGCTGATGGCGACCTGCCCCGGCCCCGCCGCGGAGGCGGGGCGTCGAAGCCCCGGCCGCTCACTTCTCGGCGTGCGTCCCCGCCCGCGGGGCGCCCTGCCGGGCCCGGCGGACGGCGAGGGCCAGAGTGTCGTCCGAGTGGAGGATGACGGTGTGCATGTCCTCCGCGACGGCGCCGGGGATCTCGTCGACCGGCCGGCGGGCGTGGACCCGGGCGCTCTTGACGAGGCGCGCCTCGCCTTCGATGGGGTCCCTGCGGCTCTCGGTCAGACCGTCGGTGTACAGCACCAGCAGGTCGCCCTCGTGCAGCGTGTCCTCCCGCACGGCCTCGCTCCCCGGCAGCGGGAACCCGATCCCCCGGCCGCGGACCTCCAGGTAGTCGGACGTCCCGTCGGCACGCAACAGCAGGGCCGGCGGATGGCTGCCGTTGGCCAGGCGGACCTCACCGGTTTCGGGGTGGATACGGGCGAGCAGAACCGTCGCCATGATCTCCGGGTCGAACGGGACCAGGATGTCGTGGGTACGGGCGATGATGGATTCGAGCGGGTGGCCTTCGAGCGCCAGGGTGCGCACGGCGTGCGTGACGTTGAGCGCGCTGCGGGTGCTGCGTACACCATGGCCCAGCGCATCGACGACGGTGATGTGCACGGTGCCGTCGGGGAGGCAGAGCCAGTCGTAGAAGTCGCCGCCCGTGGGCGCGTCGGTGTCGGCGGGCTCGTAGTGGACGGCGAACTCCAGGCCGTCCACGGTGATCGGCGAGGGACGCAGGGCGTCCTCGAGCTCGCGCAGGATCTGGCCGTGGGCCCGGCGGAGCTGTTCGTCCCGCTCCTCCAGCTGGACGTAGAGGGCGAGCACGCCGCTGTTGGTATCGGCGAGTTCGTCCTTGAGGCGGTGCAGCTCCGTGGAGAGGGTGTCCACCCGGGAGAGCGCAGCGGCGAGGTCGCCCTCGAGCGCCGCGAGCTGCGCTTCGTAGACCTCGGCGCTCTCCGCCCCGCGAGTGCGGCCCTGGACGGGTACGGCGCCGCGCGGGGCGGGAGCGGACGGGGCCGGCTCCGGCGCCTCGCCCAGCGGCAGGTGCCAGGCGACCACGCCGTCGGACGTGGCCCGGCCCGGCAGCGGGAGGTGGGCCCAGCTCGGCGGTGCCGGCGTCGGTCCGGCGTGCAGGGTGACGGCCAGCAGCGTGCTGCCGCCCGGAGCGGGCTGCTCGGCGGCCTCCAGGCGGACGGGGCCGCCGGCGGTCAGGGCGGCGCCGGCCACCTCGGCCACGGAGAGCACGAGGCGCCCTCCGGTCCGGGAGGGAAGCCGGTGCGCTTCGCAGATCCGCCGTACGGCGCGGCGGAGGGCCGGCAGGTCATGGAAGGTGTGGGGGTTCACGGAAGTCTCTGGCGGGGACGGGCGGCGAGCACGGTCGCATCGTCGCGGGGGAGGCGGTGGCTGTGGACGAGGGACGCGACGAGCAACGGCGGGGGCAGGCGGTGCACGAAGGCCGAGGGTGCCTGGGCCCAGCGGTGGTCGATGCCGTCGGAATGCAGCAGTACCGTACCGCCGGGCGGCACGGGGAAGGCGCGCACATGCGGTGGCGTCATGTTCAGTCCGGCGATCCCCGGCTGACCGCTCAGACGGTGGCTCAGATCGAGCGGGGTCAGCGTCACGACGCGGACGTTGCCGACACCGCAGTACTCCGCCCGCCCGGGGTGCAGCCGCAGCAGACCGACGGCCGCGCCGCGGGTGCGGCGCAGCGCCCGGTGGAGCCCCGTGAGGAGTTCCGGCAGGGGGCTGTCGGGCCCACGGTGGAAGGACCGCAGGGCCACGTGCGCGGCCTCGGCGGCCTGCGGCCCGTGGCCGAGACCGTCCACGACGAGTGCGGTGCGCACGGAGTCGTGCTCGACGATGGCGCACCCGTCGCCGCTGTCCTGTTCCCGGTCCGCCGGTACGCAGAGGGCACCCACGTCCTGGTCGGCCGACGCCGTCTCGTCGGGTGCGGTGAGGCGGGCGCAGACGAGGGTTCCGGCACCGGGCCGGGTGCGGATGGTGAGGGTGGTCGCTATGCGTTTCACGGCCCCCAGGCCGGCGCCGAGGGTGTTGCTGGTGGTGTAGCCGTCGGCGAGGCACTGCTGCAGTTCGCCGATGCCGGGCCCGTGGTCCGCGGCGATCATCTCCATGCCGCCGCCCAGGGGCAGGGACTGGATGAACAGCACGCCGTTGGTCGCGTGATTGGCCAGATTGCTGGCCAGTTCCGAGGCGATGACCGCGGCCCGGTCGGGCAGCGCCCCTGGCAGCCCGCACTGCCCGGCGACCGACCGGGCCGTTTCGGCGGCCAGATGGACGGCGCTGTAGTGGTCCACCGCGATGTACGCCGTCGGCCGGAGGTGGGGAAGCGTCAACGACTCGCCCATCGCGTGACGATCACGGTCGTGCCCTGGCCCGGAGACGAGCGGAGTTCGAAGTCGTTCATCAGCCGCCGGGCGCCCCCCAGGCCGTGGCCGAGCCCTCCGCCGGTGGTGAAGCCGTCGGCCAGCGCGGCGTCGACGTCCGCGATGCCGGGCCCGTCGTCGGTGAACGTCAGACGGAGCCCCGCGGCGCCGCGCGACGCGAGGTGGTCGATGGTCACGGTGCCGCCTCCGCCGTGGATGTAGGCGTTACGGGCCAGCTCACTGGCCGCGGTGACCACGCGGGTCTGGTCGACGATGCTGAATCCGGCCCGCACGGTGGCCGCCCGCACGGCGTGCCGGACGGTCAGCAGGTCCTCTTCGGTCCGCACCTGGTGCACCGATGTGCTGCCCTCCGCGTCGGCGACATGTCGAGGGGCCGTGACCAGGCCCACCGCGCGGCTACTACTCCGTGCGGAACTCACGCAGGACCCCTCCGGACGGCTGCAGGCTCTGATGCCAGCCCAGCGCGGCCATGCCTTGCTCGGCGTTGAGCGCCGTTTCCACCCCGGTCAGCTGCAGGCCCAGCTCGACCAGGGTGATGGCGACCGGCGGCCGCATCCCGGCGACGATCACCCGGGCGCCCAGCAGCCGCGCCATGGTGGTCAGCTCCATCAAAGTACGGGCCACGAAGGAATCGACGATTTCCAGCCGGGAGATGTCGATGAGCACACCTCGCGCCCGGTCGCTGCTGATGCGCGCGGTCAGCTCGTCGGTGAAGGCCACGGCCGTCTTGTCGTCGAGTTCGTTGAGGAGCCCGGTGACCAGCACATCGCCCAGTCGCAGGATCGGCACCCCGGCCGAGGCGGGGACGTTCACCGCTGCGCCGGCGGGGCGGCCTGCGACGGAGCCGCGTCGGTGACTTTCACGGCTTCTCCGAGGGCGTCGGCGAGGGTGGCCCGGGTCATGATGGTCGACAGATCGATGCCGAGCTGCGCGATCGTCTGGGCGATCGGCGGCCGGATTCCGCTGATGATGCAGTCCGCGCCCATGAGACGCACCGCGTTGACGGTGTGCATCAGGTGCTGCGCGACGGCCGTGTCGACGGTGGGCACACCGGTGATGTCGATGATGGCGACCAGCGCCTCGTGCTCCTGGATGGCCTGGAGCACGTTCTCCATGACCACCTGGGTGCGCGCGGTGTCGAGGGTGCCGATCAACGGGACGGCCAGGACCTGGCGCCACAGCCTGACGACCGGGGTGGACACCTCCAGCAGCTGCTGGCTCTGCCGGCGGATGATCTCCTCCCGGCCCTCCACGAAGATCTCGAAGGAGAGGGCGCCGGCGCTGTCCAGCAGGCGGTTGATCAGCACCGCGCTGTGGAAGAGGTCCTCGCCGTCGCGGGTGTGCCGCTGGACGGCCTTCAGCAGGGCCTCCTTCAGCGACATCACGGCCAGCGACGTCGCGGTGGGCGAGACCCCCCGACGGGCCCGCCGCAGGGAGATCTCGGAGACGGCCTGGCGGATCTCCTCGTGGGACGTGACCACGTGTTCCACCGGCAGACCGCGGTCCAGGCCGGAGAGCAGGGCGCTGACCAGGGCATCGGCCTCCTCGCCCAGCTCCGCCTCGCTCACCTCCCCGTCCAGGGTCGGCTGCGCCAGCTGCAACCGCACCCAACGGTCCGAGATCTCATCGGCTTCTTCGCGCAGCACGCTCGTGACGCGCTCGCGTGCGGCAACTTCTGCGGATCCCAACTCATCGTCCTTTCGGTCCGTCCGGCCCGGGTGACTGCCTCGGGCGAGTTCACCCTGCGGTTGCGGCCGGGCCGGCCCGCACACCATAAACAGTTGTCGCCCGGCAAATGTTAGCGAGCACGATCAAGGGCCGGTACCCACGGCCCCGCTCTTCACCCACCGGCGCTCACACGCCGCCCGGTATCCGGATCCGTGCGGTCGGCTCCCTTCATCACCCCGGTCACTCCCTGCCCGGGCACGACCGGCGGAAGGCCGGTCCACCGCCGTCGACGGTGCCCGGCGAACGGACCCACCATGCTCTACGGGCATCAATGATCGTCGCCGAACCAGTCAAGACAGAGCACCAAAGCATCATCCAGGGACTCCGCATTACGGTATTCAGCCACGTCGCGCAGGACGGCACGGGGCACCATGGCCGCCGGCAGCAGGCTCGTGGCGTGGATCGACCGGGCGAGCGCCCGCTCGGCGTACCGCTCCCCCAGGGGCGACAGCGTCTCGTACACCCCGTCGCTCACGAAGATCAGCCGGTCCCCCGGGGCGAGGGTGAACTCCTGCGGCGTGTAATGGGACTCCTCGAACATGCCCAGGGGCATCTGGGCCTCGAGCGGGACACGCTCGATCGACTTCTCGCGCATCCGCCACAACTGCGGCGAACCCGCGTCGATGGTCTGCACCCGCCCCGTCGCGCGGTCGATGCGCAGGAGCAGCGTCGACACATAGGACGCGCCCCGGTAGTGGTCGTACACCGCCTGGTCGGCCAGTGCCGCCTGGTCCGCCAGGCCGATGCCCGCCCGGCGGGCGTTGCGCAGGGCGTTGACGGCGAGGTGGGTCAGGAGCGAGGCCTCGATGCCCTCGCCCATGCCGTTGGTGACGGTGAGCATCAGCGCGTCGGCGTCCGCGGTCCAGTCGAAGCTGTCACCGTGCACGGCGTAGGCGGGCTCCAGCTGGGCCCCGAGGGCGAAGCTCTCCTCGGTGTACGCCCGGGCGGGCAGCAGCTGCCACTGCATCTCCGCGGCCAGGGTGAGGCGGCTGACCCGGCGCGCCCGCTGGTAGACGTCCGTGTCGCGCTCGGCGACGAGGATCTCGCGGCCGAGCAGGTCCGCCACGTACCGGAGCTCGTCGAGGACCTCCGGTGCACAGCGGTCGCCCGGCAGCCGGACCGTCAGGATGCCGATCCGGTCGCCCCGCACCGTCACCGGGAGGTGGTGATCGGTCTCGTCGCCGCGCGGCACCTGCTGCTCGCGGGGCTCCTGGCTCCCGAGCGCCCGCCCCTCCGCACTGCCGGAGACGGGCAGCGAGTCCTCGCCGCGCCCGGAGGAATCGCACGATCTGAGCAGCGTGCCGCCGTAGTCCGTCAGGAACAGCCGGACCGAGGTGGCCCCGTAGGCGGTGGTGAGGGCGTCCCGCAGGGCGCCGACCAGCTCATGCGGTGCCGCGGCGCGCAGCGCCGTCTCCACGTCGAGGCGTTGGGTCATGGTGCGGGGGACACCCTTCGTCCACGGTCAAGGGCAGGGTCGGTCTGACAACGGGACGCACAGGGTGACAGAGTGTTCGTGTGTCCCGTTTCACCGGTCGGCCCCATTCCCACGAGCGCGCGAGCGCGGCGGCCCTCGCGGCTTCCGAGTTGCTCGAGGTGCTGTGGGGACGCGGGCAGGAAGCGGCACGCTCCGCGGAGGTCTCGCTCTCCCAGCTCCGCGCCCTCCTGGTGATCGAGCGGCGCGAGGGCACGAATCTGCGCACCCTCGCCGAGGCACTGGGCTCGCGGCCGCCGGCGGTCAGCAGGCTCTGCGACCGCCTGGAGGCCATGGGCCTGGCGGAACGCGGCCCCAGCGCGACGAGCCGGCGGGAGGTCGAACTCCGGCTGAGCCTGCGCGGCCGGGTGCTGCTGGAGCAGTACCGCGCGGCACGCAGCCGCGAGGTCACCGCCACCCTCGAACGCATGGAACCCGCCGATGTCGCCCGGCTCGCGGCCGGCCTCGAGGCGTTCCACGCGGCGTCCGCCCGGCTCGCGGCGGACCAGGACGGCGCGGCCTCCCGGGGCGGCGACGTCGCGGACAGCGCCTAGCCGCACGCCGGCGCTCCCGTGCCCTCGCACCACCGGGCGACGGCCCGCGCACGGCCCACCGCCCCCACGGTGCGTCCCACGGCCCGCCGCCGACGAGAGACCGGCGTGCGCCGCAAGATCCGTCAACCGCATGCCTTCAGTATCCCGCCCTGGGAGGGCAGCGGTGCATGAGCCGGTCCTCCCGGGGGTTTTCCGCCCTACGGTCGGGCCATGGCCGACAACGTAAGTCCTCCTTCGACCCCCCTGGCGTGTGCCGAGCGCTTCGTCTGGCTGACCGCGCGGGTGCTCGAACAGCGGCTTTTCGCGTACCACTTCCTCGGCGGCGGGGCCGACCCGGTCGAGACCGCGCTCGCCGCGTACCGCAACGACGACGACGGCTTCGGCCACGCCCTGGAGCCCGATCTTCGCGGTCCGGTCAGCCAGCCGCTGCACACCGCCCACGCCCTGCACGTCCTCGATCTGATCGGGCGCTGCGACGGCCGCCAGGTGGAGCGGATCTGCCGCTATCTGACGAAGATCTCCACCCCGGAGGGCGCGCTGCCCGCGGTGCACCCCTCACAGCGCGGCTATCCGGCCGCGCCCTGGATCCCGGTGGCCGACGACCCGCCGAGCGCGCTGCTGGCCACCGGCCCCGTGGTGGGGGTGCTGCACCGCAACGAGGTCTGGCACGCCTGGCTGTTCCGGGCCACGGACTACTGCTGGGCGGCCGTCGAGTCGCTGACCGGGACCCATCCCTACGAGGTCGAGGCGGCCGTGGCCTTCCTGGACGGCGCCCCGGACCGGCCACGGGCCGCCGCGGCGGCCCGGCGCCTCGGCCGGCTCGTACGCGAGCAGCATCTGGTACTGCTGGACCCGGAGCGGGCCTCGGACGTCCCGGTGGCGCCGGGGTACGCCCCCGGGGAACATCACCTGGCGTACGACTTCGCCCCGGCCCCCGGCTCGCTGGCCCGCGACTGGTTCACCGACGAGGAGATGGACCGGGCGCTGGACCACCTCTCCGCACTCCAGCAGGAGGACGGCGGCTGGCCGCTCAACTGGCGGGTATGGGCACCCGGAACAGCGCTGGAGAGCCGCCCCATGGTGACGCTCAAGGCGCTGCTGACCCTGCGGGCGTACGGACGCCGCCTCTCCTGACGCTCACCCTCCCAGGGCCCGCACCCCTGCGGTGACGGCCACGGCGACGCCGATGACCAGGAGGAACGGTGCCCGGAGCACGAGGGCAACGGCCGCGGCGGCCACCCCGGCGGCCTTGGCGTCGAGCATCAAGTGCGGGCCGTCAGCAAATGTCTGCTGAGCGGTGAGCGCGGCCAGCAGCGCGACCGGCAGCAGTGCGGCCAACCGTTTGACGAGCGGGCGCTCCAGTACTCCGGCGGGCGCCGACAGGCCGAGGTACTTGACGAGGTAGCAGCCGACGGCGGTGACGGCGATCGCGATCCAGACGGTCATCCCCGGTCCTCCTCGGCGGCGGTGCGGGACTCGTTGGTCCCGTCCTGGGGCGCGGGCGGCGCGGCGGCAGCGGCGGGCCGCACCGTCCCCCGCGCCTGCTTCGCCCGCTCCCGTCGCCCCTGTACCAGGAGGACGGCGGGGGCGGCGAGCGAGGCGACCAGCACGGGGGCGCCGGTGGGCAACAGGGGCAGCGTGACCATGACCAGCACCACGGCGAGACCGGCCGTGGCCCGTTCGACGGTGTCCTCGAGCTTCGGCGCGAGCAGCGCCAGGAAGACCGCGGGACCGGCCGCGTCCAGCCCCCAGGCATCGGTGTCGCCGAGCGCCCCGGCGCCCAGGGCGCCGACGAGGGTGGTGAGGTTCCACAAGGTGTAGAGGGTGAACCCGGTGACGGTGAAGCCCAGCCGGGCGCTACGCCGGTCGGGCTGGGCCAGGGTGACGGCGGACGTCTCGTCGATGATCCAATGGGCGGCGAAGGGCTTGATCCGTGCCCGGTAGCCGAGGACGGCGGACAGGCGCAGCCCGTAGAAGGCGTTCCGGGCGCCCAGGAAGAAGGCTCCGGCTGCGGCGGTGAGCGGATTGCCGCCCGCCGCCAGCGCGCCGACCAGGGCGAACTGCGAGGCCCCGGTGAACACCAGCAGGCTCAGCGCACAGGTCTGCAGGAGGCTGAGCCCGGCGCCGGCCGACGTCACACCGAAGGCGAATCCGGAAAGGCCGACGGCGACGCCCACGCCGAGCGCATCCCTGATGACGGCGGAGTCGGGTTTAGCGAGCGGGGCCGACGGCGACGCCTCGGCCCGCTGCGTGGTGGGTATCTCTGTCTGTTCTGCCACGCCCTGGACCGTAGGAGACCGCCGCCCCGGTGGTCTTGTACGTTCTTGCGCCGCGTGCCCCGGCGTGTTCCGAAAGGCGCGCCGGGCACCCCACGAAGGCCCCTGGGGCGAGGTTCCTAGGCCGAGCGCGCCCTGCGGTACGCGCCGGGTGGCACACCCACGATCCGCGTGAAGTGCCGGTTCAGGTGCGGCTGGTCGGTGAAGCCGACGGCGACGGCCACCTCGGCGGGTGGGCTGCCCGCTTCCAGCAGCCTGCGGGCCCGGCGTACTCGGGCGTCGGTGAGCCAGGTGTGCGGTGGCATGCCGTACGCGTCCCGGAAGGCGCGCAGCAGCGCGAACGCGCTGGTCCCGAGTTCCTCCGCCAGCTTCTCCAGAGGCGGCGGGTCGGCCATTGACTCCTCCAGGACGGCTCGAGCGCGCGCGGCGGTCCGGGCACCGGCACCAAGGGGCGTACGCGTCGGGAGCTGTCCTCCGTAGCGGCGCAGCAGCCGGGCGACGACGATCCGCAGCAGGCTGTCCGCGGCGAGGGCGTTGCCGGCTTCGGCGGCCCGGTGGATCTCGGTGATCAGGCGGCCGAGGTGCGGGTCCTGGGCCACCGTCCGGTCGAATCCCGGTGTGCCGCGCAGCCTCGTGGTCTCCCCGGCTATCTCGGCGACGACCTCGGAGGAGGGGTAGAGCGTGGCGTAGGCCCAGCCCTCGGGCGCGCCCGCCCGCGCGGTGTGCGCCACCTCCGGATTGATCATGATGATGCCGCCGTGACCGGCCCGGACGGTGCCCTGCCGGAGTCCCACCTCCTCGACGCCGGAGGTGACCGCACAAACGACGAAACCGTCGTGCGCATGACGGGGGAAGGAGTGCCGGACGTAACGTGCGCGCAGCAGGTCGAGGCCGGGCAGCCCGGCGTAGCGCCAGTGACGCGCCCACTCACCGCGGACCCGCGGCGTGGCGTGTGCACCGGGGACGCCGCCGCCCATAACCTGCCCGCCGACCGTGACCATGGCCCCATTCTGCGGGCACCAGGTGGCCGGCCGTCCGCGCGTCCGCAGCGCGGACGGCCGGGAATCCCCGGCCCGCGGCGGTGGCCGAGCGTGCGGTGGCCGCGTTGTCAGTGGTCCGGTGCACGATGGAGGACATGGCCAAGGCAGCGCTCGACTCGTTCTCTCCCGCGACCCGCGGTTGGTTCGCCGGCGCGTTCAGCGCGCCCACCGCCGCGCAGGAGGGGGCCTGGCGGGCGATCGGCGCGGGCTCCGACGTCCTGGTGGTGGCGCCGACGGGCTCCGGCAAGACCCTCGCCGCCTTCCTCGCGTCGCTGGACGCGCTGGCGAGCACGCCCCCGCCCGCCGAGCCGAAGAAGCGCTGCCGGGTGCTGTACGTCTCCCCGATGAAGGCGCTGGCCGTCGATGTCGAGCGCAATCTGCGCAGTCCGCTGACGGGCATCCGGCAGGAATCGGTCCGCCTCGGGCTGCCGGAGCCGGACATCAAGGTCGCCATCCGTTCCGGCGACACCTCGCCCGCCGAGCGCCGGTCGATCGCCACCCGCCCGCCGGACATCCTCATCACGACCCCCGAGTCGCTGTTTCTGATGCTGACGTCCTCGGCCAGGGAGGCGCTGGCGGGCGTCGAGACGGTGATCGTGGACGAGGTCCATGCCGTGGCCGGCACCAAGCGCGGTGCGCACCTGGCGCTGTCCCTGGAGCGGCTGGACGAGCTCCTGGACCGCCCGGCCCGCAGGATCGGGCTGTCCGCGACGGTGCGGCCGGTGGAGGAGGTGGCGCGCTATCTGTCGCCGCGGCGCCGGGTGGAGATCGTCCAGCCGCCCTCCGGGAAGCGCTTCGACCTCTCGGTGGTCGTCCCGGTGGAGGACATGGGCGAGCTGGGCGGCTCACCGGTCCAGGAGGGCGACACCGGCGAGAAGCCGTCCATCTGGCCCCAGGTCGAGGAGAAGATCGCCGATCTCGTCCAGGAGCATCGCTCCACGATCGTCTTCGCCAACTCCCGCCGGCTGGCGGAACGGCTGTGCAACCGCCTCAACGAAATCGCCTGTGAACGCTCGGCGGCGGCCGGTCCCGGTACCGGCGACTCCGTCCCGGAGCTGTCCGAGCACCACTCCCCCGCGGAGCTGATGGGCGGTTCCGGGGCCGCCAAGGGCGCCCCCGCGGTGCTGGCCCGGGCCCACCACGGCTCCGTGTCCAAGGAGCAGCGCGCCCAGGTGGAGGAGGACTTGAAGGCGGGCCGGCTGCCCGCCGTGGTCGCCACCTCCAGCCTGGAGCTGGGCATCGACATGGGTGCGGTCGATCTGGTCATCCAGGTGGAGTCGCCCCCGTCGGTCGCCTCCGGGCTGCAGCGGGTCGGCCGGGCCGGACACCAGGTCGGCGCGGTCTCGACGGGCGTCGTCTTCCCCAAGTACCGCGGAGATCTGGTGCAGGCCGCCGTGGTCACCGAGCGGATGCGCTCGGGCGCCATCGAGGCGCTGCGAGTGCCGGCCAATCCGCTGGACGTCCTCGCCCAGCAGCTCGTCGCCATGACCGCGATGGACACCTGGGACGTCGAGGAGCTGCTCGCCGTCGTCCGGCGGGCCGCCCCGTTCGCCGGCCTTCCCGAGTCGGCGTTCACCGCCGTACTGGACATGCTCGCCGGCCGCTACCCCTCCGATGCCTTCGCCGAGCTGCGGCCGCGCCTGGTGTGGGACCGCGTGGCGCAGACCGTCACGGGCCGCCCCGGAGCCCAGCGGCTGGCCGTCACCTCCGGCGGCACGATCCCCGACCGCGGCCTGTTCGGCGTCTTCCTGGCGGGCGGCGACTCCGGCAAGGGGGGTGGCGGTCGACGGGTGGGAGAGCTCGACGAGGAGATGGTCTACGAGTCCCGCGTCGGCGATGTCTTCACGCTCGGCACGACGTCCTGGCGCATCGAGGACATCACCCGCGACCGGGTGCTGGTCACCCCCGCCCCCGGCGTACCGGGACGGCTGCCCTTCTGGAAGGGCGACCAGCTGGGCCGCCCCCTCGAACTGGGCCGTGCGCTCGGCGCGTTCCTGCGCGAACTCGGCGCGCTCGGCCCTAAGGACGCCGGGGCCCGGCTGTCCGCCGCCGGTCTGGACGACTGGGCCGCGTCCAATGTGCTGAGCTACCTCGCCGAGCAGAAGCAGGCCTGCGGTCATGTCCCCGACGACCGCACGATCGTCGTGGAGCGGTTCCGTGACGAGCTCGGCGACTGGCGGGTGGTCATCCACTCCCCCTTCGGCGCCCAGGTCCACGCCCCGTGGGCGCTGGCCCTCGGCGCCCGCCTCACCGAGCGCTACGGCATGGACGCCCAGGTGATGCATGCCGACGACGGCATCGTGCTGCGGCTGCCGGACGCCGATCTGCTGGGCCTCGACCTCCTGGACGGCGACGGCGGCTTCGATCCGGCCGCCGATCCGGGCCTGGCCGCCCGCGGCACGGAGTACGACCCCGAGCAGTCCCCCGTGGGGGCGGCCGATGTCGCCTTCGAGCACGGCGAGGTCGACCAGATCGTCACGGACCAGGTGGGCGGCTCCGCGCTCTTCGCCTCCCGGTTCCGGGAATGTGCCGCCCGCGCCCTGCTGCTGCCGCGGCGCAGCCCCGGCAAGCGCACCCCGCTGTGGCAGCAGCGGCAGCGCGCCGCCCAGCTCCTCCAGGTGGCCAGCGAGTTCGGGTCCTTCCCGATCGTGCTGGAGGCCGTCCGCGAGTGCCTCCAGGACGTCTTCGACGTACCGGGCCTGTCGGAGCTGATGGGGGACATCGAGGCGCGCCGGGTCCGCCTCGTGGAGGTCACCACCCCCGAGCCGTCCCCGTTCGCCCGCTCGCTGTTGTTCGGCTATGTCGCCCAGTTCCTGTACGAGGGCGACTCCCCGCTCGCCGAGCGCCGCGCCGCCGCCCTCTCCCTGGACTCCCGGCTGCTGGCCGAGCTGCTGGGCCAGGCCGAGCTGCGCGAGCTGCTGGACGCCGAGGTGCTGGCCGAGCTGGAGCGCGAGCTGCAGTGGCGGACGGACGACCGGCGGGTCAAGGACGTCGAGGGCGTCGCCGACGTCCTGCGGCTGCTGGGACCGCTGACCGACGCCGAGCTCGCCGAGCGCGGCGCGGAGCCGGCCTGGACCAGGGAGCTGGCCGCCGCCCGCCGTGCGATCTCGGTGCGGATCGCCGGGAGGGACCACTGGGCCGCCGTCGAGGACGCCGGCCGGCTCCGCGACGCCCTGGGCACGGCACTGCCGGTCGGCGTGCCCGAGTCGTTCACGGAACCGGTCAAGGACCCGCTGGGCGATCTGCTGTCCCGTTACGCCCGCACCCACGGCCCGTTCACCTCCGAGCAGGCCGCCGCCCGCTTCGGACTCGGCACGGCCGTCACCGACGGCGCGCTGCATCTCCTCGCCGCGGCCGGCCGGGTCGTCCAGGGGGAGTTCCACCCCGCCGGCATCGGCCAGGAGTGGTGCGACGCCCAGGTGCTGCGCAGGCTGCGCCGCCGCTCGCTCGCCGCGCTGCGCGAGGAGCTGGAGCCGGTGCCGCCCGCCGCGCTCGCCGCCTTCCTCCCCCAGTGGCAGCACATCAGCGCCCCCCGCCCCGCGGCGGCGAGCGGGGTGCCCGCACCGCTCGGCGGCTCCGGGCACGGCCTGCGCGGTATCGACGGTCTGGTGCGCGCCGTCGAGCAGCTCCAGGGCGCCCCCGTGCCCGCCTCCGCCCTGGAGAAGCTGGTACTGCCCTCCCGCGTCGGCGGTTACACCCCTGCCCTGCTGGACGAACTCACCACCACCGGCGAGGTGTTGTGGGCCGGCGCCGGCGCGCTCCCCGGCAAGGACGGCTGGGTGTCCCTCCATCTCGCCGACTCCGCCCCGCTCCTGCTGCCGCAGCCCCTCCCGCTGGAACTCACCGCGCTGCACGAGTCGTTGCTGACCGCCCTCGCCCCCGGATACGGCCTGTTCTTCCGCCAGCTCGCCGACCAGGTCCGCGCCACCACCCACCCCGAGGCCACCGACTCCCACCTGGCCGACGCCCTGTGGGACCTGGCCTGGTCGGGCCGGCTGACCAACGACACCCTGGCCCCGCTGCGCGCCCTCCTCGGCTCGGGCCGTACGGCCGGCTCGACCGCCCATCGCGCCCGCCGGTCCGTCCCCCGGGGCAGATACGGCTCGCTGACCGCGGCCACGGGCCGCACCGGCCGTCCCACCGCCTCCCGCTCCGGTCCGCCGACCGTGGGCGGCCGCTGGTCGCTGCTGCCCGCCACCGAGCCGGACCCCACCCACCGCGCCCACGCCCTGGCCCGCACCCTCCTGGACCGGCACGGCATCGTCACCCGCGGCGCGGTCGCCGCCGAGGGCGTCGAGGGCGGGTTCTCCGCCGCGTACCGCGTACTCGCCGCCTTCGAGGAGTCCGGTCAGGCCCGCCGCGGCTATGTGGTCGAGGGCCTGGGCGCCGCCCAGTTCGCGATGGACGGCGCGGTGGACCGGCTGCGCGCGGTCAGCACCCAGCGCGAGCGCACCACCGAGGACACCCTGCCGGACGGCGGCCCGGCGCAGTCCCGGCGCGGCGGCCCGCAGCGCGCCGTCGTCCTGGCCGCCGCCGATCCGGCGAACGCCTACGGCGCCGCCCTGTCCTGGCCCGAACCGCCCGAGGACTCGGCCCACAAACCCGGCCGCAAGGCGGGCTCCCTGGTCGTCCTCGTCGACGGCGAGCTGACGCTCTACCTGGAGCGCGGCGGCAAGACCCTGCTCGTCTGGCCGCTGGGCCACGACCCGGCTCCGACGGCCTCCGACCCCCGCCTCCGGCTCGCCGTCGAGGCACTCACGGATGCCGCCCGTGCCGGCGCCCTGGGCACCCTCACCACCGAACGCATCAACGGCACCTCCGCCCTCACCTCCCCCTACGCCACGACCCTGGAGTCCGCCGGCTTCCACCCGACCCCGAGGGGGCTGCGGCTGCGGGGGTGACGGGAAGCAGCGGCCGACCGCCCGCGCATCGGGCCCCGCCCGCGCGCACCCGCCGGGCATGATGGTGGCATGCCCGAAGGTGACACCGTCTGGCGCGTGGCCCGGCGGCTCCGCGAAGCGCTGGCCGGCCGCCCGCTGACCCGTTGCGACCTGCGGACCCCGCGGCTCGCGACGGTGGATCTGACCGGCCGAGAGGTGCTGGACGTGGTCCCCCGCGGCAAGCACCTCCTCACCCGCTTCGAGGGCGGTCTCACCCTGCACTCCCATCTGCGGATGGACGGCGCATGGCAGATCTACGCCCCGGCCGAGCGCTGGCGCGGCGGCCCCGCCCACCAGATCCGGGCGATCCTCGGCACCACGGAGCACACCGCCGTCGGCTACCGCCTCCCCGTTCTCGATCTGCTGCGCACCCGCGACGAGTCCCGGGTCGTCGGCCACCTGGGACCCGATCTCCTCGGCCCCGACTGGGACCCGGCCCAGGCCCTCGGCCGGCTGCTCTCCGCCCCGGAGCGGCCCCTCGGCGAGGCCCTGCTCGACCAGCGCAATCTCGCCGGCATCGGCAATGTCTACAAGTGCGAGCTGTGCTTTCTGCTGCGCGCCTCCCCCTGGACCCCGGTGGGCCGGCTGCCCCGGCCCGAGCGCATGCCCGCACTCGCCAAGAAGCTCCTCGAAGCCAACAAGCACCGCCCCGCCCGCACCACCACCCCCTGGGGGCAACGCCCGGCTCCTTTCGGGGGCCGCGGCGCAGCTCGCTCCGACCGCCGCCTGTGGGTCTACGGCCGGGCCGGCCGCTCCTGCCTGCGCTGCGGCACCGCGATCCGCAGCGCCGACGAGGACCCCGCCTCCGAGGAGCGCGTCACCTACTGGTGCCCCGCCTGCCAGCCCGACCGGCCGAACGCCCCGCCCACGGACTGAGCCGTAACGCCCTCCGCCCCACCAATTGACGCCCCGTCAGATTCCTCCCTACCCTCGCCCCATGCCCTTCACGGCGTACGACCTCACGGGCCGCACCGCGATCGTCACCGGCGCGGCCAGCGGAATCGGCCGCGCCACCGCCGCCCTCCTCGCCGAGGCCGGGGCCACCGTCCACTGTGCGGACCTCGACGATCAGGGCGTCAAGGCGACCGCGGCGAAGATCACCGCCGCGGGAGGCTCGGCGCACGCCCACCACCTCGACGTCACCCGGCGCGACGAGATCGCCGCCGTCGTCGACGCCGCCCGCGACGCCACCGGCCGACTCGATGTGATGGCGAACATCGCCGGGATCATGCACTCCTCCGCCGTCCTGGAGACCGAGGACGCGGACCTGGACCGGGTCTGGAACACCAACTTCAAGGGCGTGCTGTACGGCTGCCAGGAGGCCGCCCGTGCGATGATCGCCACCGCCGTCCCGGGCTCCCTCGTGAACATGGCGTCCGGCGCGATCGACACCGGCGCTCCCGGCCTGCTCTGCTACGGCGCCGCCAAGGCCGCCGTCGTCCAGCTCACCAGGACCCTCGCCACGGAAGTGGGCCGGCACGGCATCCGCGTCAACGCCGTCGCCCCGGGCTGGATCCGTACGGCGATGACCGAGCGCCACACCGCCCGGGCCCAGCAGCAGGCGGAGGGGCCGATGATCCGGATGTCGCCGCTGGGGAGGGTGGGAGAGCCCGAGGACGTCGCGCACGCCGTGCTGCACCTGGCGTCGGACGCCTCGTCCTTCATGACCGGTCAGATCCTCCGCCCGAACGGCGGCGTCGCCATGCCGTGGTGAGCAGCGCCCCACACGCCCCCCGCACCCCGCGAAACCCCCGGATCGCCCGGACCTTGGCACGGCGCAGGCCGCCGTCACTCCGCTCGGTCCGCGGAACACAGTGCACCGGCAGCAGGCTCAGGCCCCAGCCGCCCAGCGCCACCACCCCCTCGACCACCCCCGCCGACTGCGGCCAGACCACCAGCCGGACCGCGGCCCCCCACCACAGCACCCCGACGACGGCCCCGGATATCCAGCGGCCCGGTACGGCCCGCGGACGTCGGCCGGACGCCCCGCGGGCTGCGACGTCACGCCACCCCATGACTGCCTCCTCGGGCCGACGCTAGACGGGTCCCGCCGCCCGGCGGGAGGGCGCACCGGGGCATTTCCGGCGTGCGGCCGGCCCCGCAAGCCCCGGAACGGACCTCGGCGCCGCGAGCCCCCGACGTAGCCCCCACGGGCCGGGAGAACCGGGAGGACATGCGCAGACCCCGGCCCTCGGTGGGTGCCGCGGCCCGTCAGTGGGCCTCGGCCTGGAACATCCAGTGGTGCTTCTCCAGGTCGGCGGTCAGCCCGATGAAGAGGTCCTGACTGACCGGGTCCGGGTCCGCGGTGGCGGCGATCCGCTCGCGCATCCGGCCGATGACCGCACTCAGCGCCTCCACCATCGCCCGCACCACATCACCGTCCTTGATCCAGCCGTCCGTGATCTCGCTGATGCCGCTGGTCTTGGCGACGGTGACCGCCCGCCCGTCGGGGGACACCCCGATCGCGGACGCCCGCTCGGCCACCGTGTCGGCATGCTGCCGCGCACTGGCGACCACCTCGTCGAGCTGCAGGTGCACGGAGCGGAAGCGGGGCCCGACGACGTTCCAGTGCACCTGCTTCGCGACGAGGGAGAGGTCCACCAGGTCGACGAGCGCTCCCTGCAGAGCGGTGCCGACGATGCCGCGGTCCTCGTCGGACAGTGTGCTCTTGACGACAGACATCCAGATACTCCTGATTCAGGCGATATATCCGATTTAGCCATCGTACAAATGAATCGCCCGTTCCGAGCCGCCCGGACGGTCCGCCCGGGCATCGGCCCAGGGCACCGCCCACCCCCACGGGCCCGTCCGCACCCGGGCAGCAGGGAGCCCCGGCGGGCTGCTGCCCACCGGGGCTCCGATGCGTACGAACAGGGGTGTCAGGCCGCGACGACATCCACTACGTCGGCCGGGGACTTGATGGTCACGCGCTCCTCCGGCACACCGGCCAGGGACGTGACGGACACCGAATTGAGCTTCGGCCGCACCGGTGCGGGCACCGGGTCGCTCGCGGCCGCGGACGCTGCCAGCTCGGCGAGCGCCAGCTCGTCGCTGACCTCCCGCATGAGCTCGGACATGCGCACGTCCAGCGCGTCACAGATCGACGAGAGCAGTTCGGAGGAAGCCTCCTTCTGCCCCCTCTCCACCTCGGACAAATAGCCGAGCGATACCCGGGCGGAGGAAGAGACCTCGCGCAGGGTTCGGCCCTGGCGCTGACGCTGTCGGCGCAGCACGTCACCCAGCAGGCGACGAAGCAGAATCATCGCTGGCTCCCTCCTCGGACCTCGGATCCGGATCCTTCTCGCCCCACCGTACCGCCTCGGGCTGTAGGCGTGCGGGGTGCAAGTACGTGTTCACTCAGGGCTGCAAACATCCATTCCCCCCGTGTTGTTCCGTATCCTGTGCCCGCGTATTTTCTGTCAGTTCGCTCAACAGCATTGCGAGCACGGCGTCAATGGTGTCCAGCCGGATCCGGTCACGACCGCCTTCCAGTGCCAGCCGCCGCACCCGCCCGGCACCGCCCGGCCCCTGGACCGCCACGAAGACGGTGCCCACCGGATACCCGTCCTGAGGATCGGGGCCGGCCACGCCCGTGGTGGCGATGCCCCAGTCGGCGCCCAGCACTCGCCGCACACCGCCCGCCATCTGCCGTGCGACCTCGCCGTCCACGGCCCCGCGCGCGGCCAGCAGGGCGCCGTCCACGCCCAGTACCTCCCGCTTGAGGTCGGTGGCGTACGCCGTGACCGAGCCCCGGACGACCCGTGAGGCACCGGGGACGGCGGTCAGTGCGCCCGCCACCAGTCCGCCGGTCAGTGATTCGGCCACCGCCAGGCTCTGCCCACGCCCGGCGAGCAGCTCCAGCGCCCCGGCCGCGACAGAACCCGGCCCGCTCACCGCGCTGCGTCCCTCTCGGCCCGCTCGGTACGCTCCTGGGCCAGCCCGGCCCGGCGCAGCACCACGGCCTGCCGGATGTAGTCGAGGCCGGTGACCACGGTCAGCGCGACGGCCACCGCCATCACCCACCAGCGGAAGGTCGCCAGCGGTCCGGTCAGCACCAGGACGTACATACCCACCGCGGTGCCCTGCGCCAATGTCTTGATTTTGCCGCCACGACTGGCCGGAATGACCCCGTGCTTGATCACCCAGAACCGCATCAGCGTGATCCCGAGCTCCCGGAAGAGGATCACGCCGGTCACCCACCAGGACAGATCGCCCAGCACCGACAGACAGATCAGGGCCGCGCCCATGATCGCCTTGTCCGCGATCGGGTCGGCGATCTTACCGAAGTCGGTGACCAGGTTGTACGTGCGCGCCAGATGCCCGTCGAAGACGTCGGTGATCATGGCGACGGCGAAGGCGGCCCAGGCGAAGACGCGCCAGACGGGGTCCGTTCCGTTGTCGTGCATCAGCAGCAGCACGAAGGCCGGGACCAGCACCAGCCGCAGCATCGTCAGGAGGTTGGCGATGTTCCACAGCCCGGCCTGCCGGACGACCGGCGCCGTGCGCGGGCCACCAGCTGCGGAAGCCGGGACTCCGCTCATCTGGCCGCCTCCTCGGTACACCCCGCGCCCTCCACCGACAGCACCTCCGCGACGAGATCCACGCCTTCGCTCGCGACCACCTTTGCTTCGACCATACGACCGGGCTCCAGCTCCTGGTCGGTCGACAGCAGCGTGACACCGTCGGTCTCCGGCGCCTGGTGCGCGGCCCGCCCGACAAGGCCGTCCTCGTCGTCGTTCCGGTCGACCAGTACCCGCACCGTCTCGCCGACCCGCTCCTCGGCGCGCTGCGCGGTCAGCTCCTCGGCCAGCCGCGAGACCCGCGCCAGCCGCTCGGCGACCACGTCCGGATCGACCTTGTCCTCGTAGGACGCGGCCTCGGTGCCGTCCTCGTCGGAGTAGCCGAAGACGCCGATGGCATCGAGCCGGGCCTCGGTGAGGAAGCGCTCCAGCTCCGCGACGTCGCTCTCGCTCTCCCCGGGGAAGCCGACGATGAAGTTGGAGCGGGCACCGGCCTGCGGCGCCTTCGTGCGGATCGTCTCCAGCAGCTCCAGGAAGCTGTCGGTGCCGCCGAAGCGCCGCATGGAGCGCAGCACACCGGGCGCCGAGTGCTGGAAGGACAGATCGAAGTAGGGCGCGACCTTGTCGGTGCCGGTCAGGACGTCGATCAGGCCGGGGCGCATCTCGGCCGGCTGCAGGTAGCTGACCCGGATCCGCTCGATGCCGTCGACGGCCGCCAGCTCCGGCAGCAGCGTCTCCAGCAGCCGGATGTCGCCGAGGTCCTTGCCGTAGGAGGTGTTGTTCTCGGAGACCAGCATGATCTCCTTGACGCCCTCCCCGGCCAGCCAGCGCGTCTCACCGAGCACGTCGGAGGGCCGGCGCGAGATGAACGAGCCGCGGAAGGAGGGGATGGCACAGAACGAGCAGCGCCGGTCGCAGCCGGAGGCCAGCTTCACCGAGGCCACGGGGTTGCTGCCGAGCCGGCGGCGCAGCGGCGCACGCGGCCCGGAGGCGGGCGCGACGCCCTCCGGCAGATCCTCGGGCGGGGTGTCCTGGGCGTGGCCGGGCAGCGCGACATCGGCGGAGCCCTGGCGCTCGGCCGGGCTGATCGGCAGCAGCTTGCGGCGGTCGCGGGGGGTGTGCGCGGCGTGGATGCCGCCGTTGAGGATGGTCTGCAGGCGGTCGGAGATGCTGCTGTAGTCGTCGAAGCCGAGCACGCCGTCGGCCTCGGGCAGCGCCTCGGCGAGCTCCTTGCCGTAGCGCTCGGCCATGCAGCCGACGGCCACTACGGCCTGGGTTCTGCCATGATCCTTCAGATCGTTGGCTTCCAGCAGGGCGTCGACGGAGTCCTTCTTCGCGGCCTCGACGAAACCACAGGTGTTGACGACGGCGACATCGGCATCGGCGGCTTCCTCGACGAGGTCCCAGCCGTCCGCTGCCAGGCGGCCTGCGAGCTCCTCCGAGTCCACCTCGTTACGGGCGCAGCCAAGAGTGACAAGGGCGACGGTACGGCGTTCGGGCATAGGCCTCAGCCTACTTTGTCCCGGCCGCCCCCTTGGCGCGCAGGTCTCCGCCGCCCGCTCCGGGTGCCCGGAACGGGCGGCGGACACCCCCGGAGGACCGGCCCTCAGCCCGCCTGGGGGTCCCCCGGCGTGTAGCTGAGCCGCTCCACCGTGCCCTTGTCGCCGACCTTCTTGACCTCCTTGCCGTTGACGTACAGCTGTACGGCTCCGGCGTTCCCGAGGACCAGGTCGATGCGTTCCTTGTCGGTGATGGTCTTGGACTCGCCCTTCTTGAGCAGGCCGTCCTCCAGGAGCTTGCCGTTGGCGTCCTTGGCGGAGATCCAGCTCTGCCCGTCACGGGCGGTCACCTTGATCGTGACCTTGTCCTTCGGCAGTCCGGCGACGGCGCTGTCGGAGGGATCGGGCTTGACGGGCGGCTTGATGGTCGAGGGGTGGCGGGTGGGCGCCGGCGCCGGCTTCGCGTTGGCGTCGCCGACCGCGATCGGGCCGTTGTCGCTCTTGTCGCCGCCCGTGAAGAGCGTGAAGCCCACGAACCCGACCACCGCGACGATCGCCGCGACCATCGCCGCGGTCCAATTGGGGCGGCGCGGCTCGGAACGGATCCGTTCGGCTTCGAAGAGCGGTGCGGCGGGAGTCGGCGCGGGCCGTCCGCCGTGCTCGGCGTCGAACTGGTCGATCAGCGGTCGGGGGTCGAGGGATACGGCGCGGGCGAGCGCCCGGATGTGCCCCCGGGCGTAGACGTCGCCGCCACAGCGGGAGAAGTCGTCCTGCTCGATCGCGTGCACGAGGGGGATGCGCACCCGTGTCGTCGTACTGACCTCTTCGACGGTCAGTCCCGCTCCGATACGGGCCTTCTGGAGGGCAGCACCGACGGAAGGCCGGTCTGCTTCGGGGGAGTTGCCGATGGACACGGGGGCGCCTTTCGAGCGTGTAGCCACCTGCTGGAAGTTCAGTCTAGGGGTGGAGCGAAAGGGTGGGGCAAGCGGGAGAGCAAGGTTTGTACGCCATCGGAACGCCGTCGGCGGTGCCCTGGGGCTCGATGGTGAAGCATCGTTCCCTCATCTCCCTCAACTTGACGTATCAGCAGGAGAAACGGTTGCTTTCTTCTCGCGTCCGTGTGACCCGGATGTCTGTGCTACTCCGTAGCCTCCCCCCGGATCACCGCCAGCACTCCATCCAGCTCATCAGGCTTCACAAGAACGTCACGTGCCTTGGAGCCCTCGCTCGGCCCGACGATGGTGCGCGACTCCATCAGGTCCATCAGCCGGCCGGCCTTGGCGAAGCCCACCCGCAGCTTGCGCTGGAGCATGGAGGTCGACCCGAACTGGGTGGAAACCACCAGCTCAGCGGCCTGGCAGAGCAGATCGAGGTCATCGCCGATGTCCTCGTCGATCTCCTTCTTCTTGGCCGTGCCGACGGTGACGTCATCGCGGAAGACCGGCGCCATCTGGTCCTTGCAGTGCTGGACGACGGCCGCGACCTCGGCCTCGGTCACGAACGCGCCCTGCATACGGACCGGCTTGTTGGCGCCCATCGGCAGGAACAGCCCGTCGCCCTTGCCGATCAGCTTCTCGGCACCCGGCTGGTCCAGGATGACCCGGCTGTCGGCGAGCGAGGAGGTGGCGAACGCGAGCCGGGAGGGCACATTGGCCTTGATCAGACCCGTGACCACATCCACGGACGGACGCTGGGTGGCGAGCACCAGATGGATGCCCGCCGCGCGGGCGAGCTGGGTGATGCGGACGATGGAGTCCTCCACATCGCGCGGGGCGACCATCATCAGGTCCGCCAGCTCGTCGACGATGACCAGCAGATACGGGTACGGCGCCAGCTCGCGCTCGCTGCCCTCGGGCGAGCTGACCTTGCCGCTGCGCACCGCTTCGTTGAAGTCGTCGATGTGCCGGAAGCCGTAGGCCGCGAGGTCGTCGTAGCGCAGGTCCATCTCGCGCACCACCCACTGCAGCGCCTCGGCGGCCCGCTTGGGGTTGGTGATGATCGGCGTGATCAGGTGCGGGATGCCCTCGTACGCGGTCAGCTCGACGCGCTTGGGGTCGACCAGCACCATCCGGACGTCCTCCGGCGTGGCCCGCACCATGACCGAGGTGATCAGGCAGTTGATGCAGGAGGACTTGCCGGAACCGGTGGCACCGGCCACCAGGACGTGCGGCATCTTCGTCATGTTGGCCATGACGTAGCCGCCCTCGACGTCCTTGCCGAGCGCCACCAGCATCGGGTGCTCGTCGCCCGCGGCATCGGCCAGCCGCAGCACATCGCCGAGGTTGACCATCTCGCGGTCGGTATTGGGGATCTCGATGCCGACCGCGGACTTGCCGGGGATCGGGCTGATGATCCGGACGTCGGGGCTCGCCACGGCGTAGGCGATGTTCTTGGCCAGCGCGGTGATCTTCTCGACCTTGACGGCCGGCCCGAGCTCGACCTCGTAGCGGGTGACCGTCGGACCGCGGGTGAACCCGGTGACCGCGGCATCGACCTTGAACTCCTGGAAGACCGTGGTCAGCGCGGTCACTATGGCGTCGTTGGCGGCGCTGCGGGTCTTGCCGGGACCGCCGCGCGCGAGCAGGTCCAGCGAGGGCAGCGAGTAGGTGATGTCGCCGGACAGCTGGAGCTGCTCGGCGCGCGCCGGCAGCTCGCCTGACGGCTCCGGCGGCGCCTTGGTGAAGTCCGGTACGGCCGGGGTGTCCTCGGCCGCGGACGGCTTCCGCTCCGCCCCGCGGGCCGGCGGCACCGTGCCGCTCTCCCCCGCGGTGTCCTCGCCGTCGTGTACCCGGTGCTCCCCGGAGACGCTGCTGCTGAGCCCGGCGACGAGCGGGGACGGCTGGACGCCGTGCAGCACCGCGCCGTCCAGCGCCGCCGCGGCCGCGGCCGCCACATCCACCGCGTCCATCGGCCGGTCCGCCGCGGGCTGTACGGAAGCCCGGCGCGGGCGGCGCCGCTTGGCCAGGGCCGCTTCCTCTATCGCCTCCGGGCCGCTCGCGGCCGGCGCGGCGGCGCCGCGGCGCGACGTACGGGCGGGCTGCTCGCGCCACTCCTCCGCATAGTCCTCGACCTCGTCGAAGTACTCCTCGGGCTCGGGCTGCACCACGCCCAGCCGGACGCCGAGCGCGCGCAGCCGCTGCGGGATGGCGTTCACCGGCGTCGCGGTGACCACCAGCAGCCCGAAGAGGGTCAGCAGCGCCAGCAGCGCCACGGCCAGCGTCTGCCCCACGGTGAAGATCAGCGGCTTGGACGCGACCCATCCGAGATAGCCGCCCGCGTCCTGTATGGCGGCCAGACCGTCGTCCCGGCCCGGCGATCCGCACGCCATGGCGACCTGTCCCAGGACACCGACGACCAGTGCGGACAGCCCGATGACGATCCGGCCGTTGGCCTCCGGCCGCTCGGGGTGCCGGATGAGGCGGATCCCGATACCGCCCAGCAGTATCGGGACGACCAGGTCGAGCCGGCCGAACGCCCCGGTCACCAGCAGCTCGACGAGATCGCCGACCGGGCCGCTGAGGTTCGACCACGTCCCGGCCGCGATGACCAGTGCCAGGCCGAGCAGCAGCAGCGCCAGCCCGTCCTTGCGGTGCGCCGGATCGAGGTTCTTCGCGCCGCGGCCCATGCCCCGGAACACCGCCCCGATGGCGTGCGCGAGCCCCAGCCAGCAGGCACGGACGAGGCGGTAGACACCGCCGGTGGGTGACGGCGCCGGTCGCGGCGCGGCCTTCTTGGCCGGAGCCTTCTTGGCAGGGGCCCTCTTGGCCGGCGCCTTCTTCGCGGCCGCGGTCTTCTTGACCGGCGGCTTCGCGGGCGCCTTCTTCGCGGCGGTCTTCTTGGCGGCGCCCGCGGTCCGTCCGGCGCGCTGCTTCGAGGGGCCCGCCGCGCTCTGGGTTCCCTTGCCGGACGTACGTGAGGCCATGGCGACGAGATTACAGGCGAACGCGGGCATCACACGAGCGCACGGCACTTCACCCGAACGTGTCGCACGCCCGCCTCATGAAAGGGCATCAGTCACCCCGCGGCGCTGCCCGACCCCGGTTCCAGAGCATCCAGCGCCCGGCGCAGACCGGTCAGTTTGCGTTCCAGATGAGCCGCCGTGGCGACCGCCGCCGCATCCGCCGTCTCGTCCAGCTGCTTGGACAGCGCCTCGGCCTGTTCCTCGACCGCGGCCAGCCGCGCGGAGAGCTCGGCGAGCAGCCCCGCGGACTCCCGCGCCTCGTCGGCGCTCGGCCGCCCGCCCTCGAGCTGGAGCCTCAGCAGGGAGGCCTGCTCCCGCAGTTGGCAGTTCTTCATGTACAGCTCGACGAACACCGAGACCTTGGCGCGCAGCACCCAGGGGTCGAACGGCTTGGAGATGTAGTCCACCGCACCGGCCGCATAACCGCGGAAGGTGTGGTGCGGGCCGTGGTTGATGGCCGTCAGGAAGATGATCGGGATGTCGCGGGTGCGTTCCCGCCGCTTGATGTGCGCGGCGGTCTCGAAGCCGTCCATTCCCGGCATCTGCACATCGAGCAGAATCACCGCGAAATCGTCCGTGAGCAGTGCTTTGAGCGCTTCCTCCCCGGACGATGCCCGCACCAGTGTCTGATCGAGCGCAGAGAGGATCGCCTCCAGCGCCAACAGATTCTCCGGCCGGTCATCGACCAGGAGGATCTTGGCCTTCTGCACCATGGCCCGTCCTCCTCGCCCCGGCATGGAACCGGACGCCGCCCCAGGGGACGACTCCGTCATGCCGCCCGTCCTTGTGCCGGTCATGGTAGCTGCACCCCGCCTGTCGCCACACCCTGTCACCGCGATGTCACTGTGCACGTAGCAGAAACGCAGACAGAGACCAGAAGGTTCCCCGAATCCTGCGCTTCCACACGTCCACGGCGACACTGAGTCAGCACGCGATGATCCTCTTACGCCTCCATACTGGACGCTCCCTCACTCCGCGCGCATCCATTGCTCCATGACCGACAACAGATGATCGGTATCCACCGGCTTGGTCACATAGTCGGAGGCTCCGGAGTCGATGCTCTTCTCCCGGTCGCCCTTCATCGCCTTCGCGGTCAGCGCGATGATGGGCAGTCCGGCGAACTGCGGCATCCGGCGGATCGCCGCCGTGGTCGCATAGCCGTCCATCTCCGGCATCATGATGTCCATCAGGACCAGCACGATGTCGTCGTGCTGCTCCAGCACCTCGATGCCCTCGCGCCCGTTCTCCGCGTACAGCACCGACAGACCGTGCTGCTCCAGGACGCTGGTGAGCGCGAAGACGTTACGGATGTCGTCGTCGACGATCAGCACCTTCTCGCCGTGGAAACCGCCCTCGAAGGCGGGCTCCACCAGATCCTGGCCGTTGCCGATCCAGGGCTCCTCCGCAGGCTGCTGTGCGACCGGCTGCGGCGGCGCCTGAGGCGCCGGGGGCGGTGTGGCGGCCGGCGGCCGCCCGGGCAGCTCGAAACGGCGCTGAGAGGCCGAAAGCGCCCGGCGGCGACGCCGGTTGAGGCTGCCCCCGGAGCCCTGCTCGAACTCCGGCTGCTCCTCGGCCTCCTGCCGTCCGACCTCCGTCTCGCGCGCCTCCGCGTCCATCGCGATCCCGCCGGCCACCAGCTGCGGGTAGCCCTGCGGCGGCAGCCCGCCCGGGTTGTGCGGGAGGTAGAGCGTGAAGGTGGAACCGCGGTTGGGCTCGCTCGCGGCGTGGATCTCGCCGCCCAGCAGCCGGGCGATCTCCCGGCTGATGGACAGGCCCAGGCCCGTGCCGCCGTACTTGCGGCTGGTCGTGCCGTCGGCCTGTTTGAACGCCTCGAAGATGACCCGCATCTTGCTCGACGCGATGCCGATACCGGTGTCGGTCACCGAGAAGGCGATCATGTCCGCGTCCGGGTCGCGCAGCGAACCGTGCTCCAGCAGCTGT
The DNA here is from genome assembly GCF_009811555.1 of Streptomyces caniferus. Lineage (GTDB taxonomy): Bacteria > Actinomycetota > Actinomycetes > Streptomycetales > Streptomycetaceae > Streptomyces > Streptomyces caniferus. The sequence goes on from NZ_BLIN01000002.1 coordinate 87,197, forward strand.
TCCCTGATGGCCACCGGGACGTCCGCGCCGGCCGGCCGGATCACCAGCTCGACGGCGCCGCTGTCGGTGAACTTCACCGCGTTGGACAGCAGGTTGCGCAGCACCTGCAGCAGTCGCTGCTCGTCGGTGTGCAGCGTGGCCGGCAGTTCCGGGGAGACCCGTACGGAGAAGTCGAGTCCCTTCTCCGCGGTCAGCGGCCGGAACGTGGCCTCCACGTAGTCGACGAGCTGGACCAGCGCGATGCGCGTCGGGCTGACGTCCATCTTTCCGGCCTCGACCTTGGACAGGTCCAGGATGTCGTTGATCAGCTGGAGCAGGTCGCTGCCGGCGCCATGGATGGTTTCGGCGAATTCGACCTGCTTCGGGGAGAGGTTCCCCTCGGCGTTGTCGGCCAGCAACTTGGCCAGAATCAGCAGGGAGTTCAGCGGCGTGCGCAGCTCGTGCGACATGTTCGCCAGGAACTCCGACTTGTAGCGCATCGAGACCGCGAGCTGCTCGGCGCGCTCCTCCAGGACCTGCCGCGCCTCCTCGATCTCGGTGTTCTTCACCTCGATGTCGCGGTTCTGCGCCCGCAGCTGCTCGGCCTTCTCCTCCAGCTCGGTGTTGGACAGCTCCAGCGCCTTCTGCCGGCTCTCCAGCTCGCCCGAGCGCTCCTTGAGCTGTTCGGTCAGCTCCTGCGACTGCTTGAGCAGCACCTCGGTCTTGGTGTTGACCGAGATGGTGTTGACGCTGGTTGCGATCATCTCGGCGATCTGGCTGAGGAAGTCCTTCTGGATCTGGGTGAACGGCTGGAAGGACGCCAGCTCGATCACGCCGAGCACCTTGTCCTCGAAGAGCACCGGCAGCACGATCACATTCGCCGGCGGCGCCTCGCCCAGTCCGGAGGCGATCTTGAGATAGCCCGACGGGACGTTCTCCACCAGGATGGTGCGCCCCTCCTCCGCGGCCGTGCCGATGAGCGTCTCGCCCGGCCGGAAGGTCGTCGGCATCCCGCCCATGGCGTAGCCGTACGAGCCCATCAGCCGCAGCTCGTACGCACCGGCCTCGCCGCCGTCCGCGCCGATCTCCCGGCTGTCGGGCTGCGCGGCGAGGAAGAACGCGCCGTGCTGGGCGGAGACCGCGGGCGACAGCTCGCTCATGATGAGCGTGGCGACGTCCTTGAGGTCGCGGCGGCCCTGCATCAGACCGGAGATCCGGGCGAGGTTGCCCTTGAGCCAGTCCTGTTCCTCGTTGGCGAGGGTGGTCTCGCGGAGCGTGGAGATCATCGTGTTGACGTTGTCCTGGAGCTCCAGGATCTCGCCGGCCGCGTCCACGTCGATGCGGACGTTGTGATCGCCGAGGGTGACCGCCGCGGCGACCGCGGCGATGGCGCGCACCTGACGGGTCAGGTTGCCGGCCATCTCGTTCACCGACTCGGTCAGGTCCCGCCAGGTGCCGGCCACGCCGCGCACCTGCGCCTGCCCGCCCAGCTGGCCTTCCGTGCCCACCTCGCGGGCCACTCTGGTGACCTGCTCCGCGAAGGACGACAGCTGGTCGACCATGGTGTTGATGGTGGTCTTCAGCGCGAGGATCTCGCCCCGCGCGTCGATGTCGATCTTCTTGGTCAGATCACCCTTGGCGATGGCGGTGGTGACCATCGCGATGTTGCGGACCTGGCCGGTCAGGTTGTTGGCCATCGAGTTCACGGACTCGGTGAGGTCCTTCCACGTCCCGGCGACGCCGGGGACGCGGGCCTGACCGCCCAGGATGCCGTCGGTGCCCACCTCACGGGCCACCCGGGTGACCTCGTCGGCGAACGACGACAGCGTCGTGACCATCGTGTTGACCGTGTCGGCGAGCTGCGCGACTTCGCCGCGCGCCTCGACCGTGACCTTCTTCGTCAGGTCTCCGTTGGCGACCGCCGCCGAGACCTGGGAGATGTTGCGCACCTGGATGGTCAGGTTGTTGGCCATCAGGTTCACGTTGTCACTGAGATCCAGCCAGATGCCGGTCGCGCCCGGCACCCGCGCCTGGCCGCCCAACTGGCCCTCGGTGCCCACCTCGCGGGCCACCCGGGTCACCTGCTCGGCGAACGACGACAGCTGGTCGACCATCGTGTTGACGGTCGTGACCAGTTCGAGGATCTCGCCCTTGGCATCGACGGTGATCTTCTTGGACAGATCACCGCGGGCCACCGCGGTCGTCACCTCGGCGATGTTGCGCACCTGCGAGGTGAGGTTGTTCGCCATGAAGTTGACGGACTGGGTGAGGTCCTTCCAGGTGCCGCTGACGCCCTGCACCTCGGCCTGGCCGCCCAGGATGCCCTCGGTGCCCACCTCGCGGGCGACCCGGGTGACCTGCTCCGCGAACGAGGAGAGCTGGTCGACCATGGTGTTCAGGGTGTTCTTGAGCTCCAGGATCTCGCCCCGGGCGTCCACGTCGATCTTCTGCGACAGGTCACCGCGCGCGACCGCCGTGGCGACCTGCGCGATGTTGCGGACCTGGGCCGTCAGGTTGCCGGCCATGCCGTTCACCGAGTCGGTCAGATCGCGCCACACGCCCGCGACGCCCGGCACCTGCGCCTGACCGCCCAGCCTGCCGTCCGTACCGACCTCCCGGGCGACCCGGGTGACCTGCTCGGCGAAGGCGGAGAGCTGGTCGACCATCGTGTTGATGGTGTTCTTCAGCTCCAGGATCTCGCCGCGCGCGTCCACGTCGATCTTCTGGGACAGGTCACCACGGGCGACCGCCGTCGTCACCTGCGCGATCTGCCGCACCTGGGAAGTCAGGTTCCCCGCCATGAAGTTGACGGAGTCGGTCAGTTCCTTCCAGGTGCCGCTGACGCCGTCCACCCGGGCCTGACCGCCCAGCCGGCCCTCGGTGCCCACGTCCCTGGCCATCCGCGTGACCTGGTCGGCGAACGAGGACAGCTGGTCCACCATGGTGTTCACGGTGTTCTTCAGCTGGAGCATCTCGCCGGAGACGTCGACGGTGACCTTCTGCGACAGATCGCCGTTGGCGACCGCCGTCGTCACCTGGGCGATGTTGCGCACCTGCCCGGTCAGGTTGCGGAAGGCGGTGTTCACGGAGTCCGTGAGGTCCTTCCACGTCCCCGCCGCGCCCGGGACCGCCGCCTGGCCGCCCAGCTCGCCCTCGACACCGATCTCCCGCGCGACGCGCGTCACTTCGGCGCCGAACGAGGACAGCTGACCCACCATCGTGTTGACGGTGTTCTTCAACTCCAGCATTTCACCGGCCACATCGACGGTGACCGTCTGGGACAGATCACCGTTGGCGACCGCCGTCGTCACCTGCGCGATGTCCCGCACCTGCGCCGTCAGGTTGCGGAAGGCCGTGTTCACCGAGTCGGTGAGGTCCTTCCACGTCCCGGCCGCGCCCGGCACCTGCGCCTGACCGCCGAGCTGGCCCTCGGCGCCGACCTCGTTCGCCACCCGCGTCACTTCGTCCGCGAAGGTGCGCAGCGTCTCGGTCATGGTGTTGATCGTGTCGGCCAGCTGCGCGACCTCGCCGCGTGCGCTGACGGTCACCTTCTGCGACAGGTCACCGTTCGCGACGGCGGTGGTGACCTGCGCGATCCCGCGTACCTGCGCGGTGAGGTTGCCGGCCATGAGGTTGACCGAGTCGGTCAGGTCCTTCCACACGCCGGCGACGCCGGGGACCTGTGCCTGGCCGCCGAGTTCGCCCTCCGTGCCGACCTCGCGGGCGACGCGCGTCACCTCGGAGGCGAAGGAGGAGAGCTGGTCCACCATCGTGTTGACGGTGTTCTTCAGCTCCAGCATCTCGCCGGAGACATGGACGGTCACCTTGCGCGACAGATCACCCTTGGCCACCGCGGTGGTGACGAGAGCAATGTCACGGACCTGCGCCGTCAGCCGGGACGCCATGGTGTTGACGGATTCCGTCAGGTCCTTCCACGAACCCGACATTCCGCGCACCCGGGCCTGCCCGCCGAGCTTGCCCTCCGTACCGACCTCGCTGGCCACTCTGGTGACCTCGTCGGTGAACGCGGAGAGCTGGTCCACCAGCCCGTTGACCGTCCGGCCGACCTTCAGGAATTCACCCCTCAGAGGGTGCTCCGAAGAGCTGTCCGAACTGCGCGACCGCAGATCCATCCGCTGTTCCAGGTCACCCTCGGAGACCGCCGACAGCACCCGCCCCACCTCGGAGACCGGCCGTACGAGGTCGTCCACCAGGGCATTCGAGGCGTCGATGGCCGCGGCCCAGGAGCCCTCGGCGGCGCCGACCTCCAACCGCTCCGTGAGTTTTCCCTCACGCCCGACGACCCGGCGCACCCGCGTCAGCTCGCCCGTGAGGTGCAGATTGCGATCCGCAACCTCGTTGAAGACCGCCGCGATCTCCGACATGACGCCATCGCCGGAAACCGTGAGCCGCTTGCGGAAGTTCCCGTCCCGCATCGCGACCAGAGCGACCAACAGCCGATTCAGCGCAGCCGTATCCACCTCGGTCGTCCCGTTGTTCCGGGATCGTCCGCCTTTCGCGCGCGTGCTTGCGCCCCGCGCCGCTGCGCCAGACTCCACCGTGTCCCTCCCGCAAGGGTCGACCGTTCTACCCGGGCTTTCTCTTGATACTTGCCCAGTGTTTCACCATGGCTCAACCAGGCCATAACAGTTCGGCAGCATCGCACACCGTCCCGGTGCACGATTGGGGCGGAAACACACGTGACCGGCATCCTCGGGTGCGGCGAAGGTAAGTAACCTGGCATACGGCTGTCCACCCGCCCCGGCCATCGAGCACGGGCGGGGTGCACGCACAACAGGTTTATTTCGGAGGGGCGCCGCGACCATGGGGGAGCAGATCACCGACACACGCATGAGGAGACCAGTGATCACCGCGCGGGCCGCCGCAACATTCGAGCCGGTCGGGCGCTCGGTCGCCACTGCCCGTGCATTCGTCCGCGACACCCTCCAGGGCTGGGGCTGCGCCGACATCGTCGACGACGCCGTCGTGCTGACCAGCGAGCTGGTCACCAACGCCGTGGTGCACGCCGGCACCGCCGCCGACGTGCTGTGCCTGCGCAACGACGAAGGCGTCCGGATCTCCGTCGCCGACCGCTACCCCGAACGGGAGATCCCGCTCCAGAACGCCGGACAGGTCGTCGTCCACCCGGACCGCGAGGGCGGCCGCGGACTGCTGCTGTGCGGCGCGCTGGCCACCCGCTGGGGCGTGGAGTACACCGCCGCACAAAAACACGTATGGTTCCAGCTCGACCTCCCCGAGCGCCCCGCGGGCACCCGCTCCGCAGGCCCTGCCCTCCCGGTGGACGCCCTCCCGGTCGCCGAGACCCGCGTCCGCGTCGCCGTGATCCAGATCGACCGGGGCGGCTGCATCAGCTTCTGGAACGAAGACGCCCAGGACCTCTTCGCCTACGACCCCGAGCAGGTCATCGGCAAACCGCTCACCGACTTCGCCGCCTGGCCGCACACCCCGGGGACCGGCACCGGCATCGTCGAGGCACTCCAGCTCTCCCGCTGGGAGGGCTCCTACGGCATCCGCGGCTCCGACGGCCGGGTCGTCCCCGTCTACGCCTCCCACCTGCGCGTCCGCGACGCCGACGGCGAGGCCTCCACGGTCTGCCTCCTGGTGCGCGACCACGAACGCGCGATCCTGCAGAGCCCCCAGCGCACCCCCGCGCCGGACTCCGCCACCCAGGCCGCACAGTCCGAGGGACGCTCTTCCGACCCGTTCGAGGTCTTCATCGGCTCCCCGGCCCCCGATGACCTCGACGGTCTGCTCCAGCGCACCGTCGAGCGCGCCCGCGACATGCTCGACGGCGACGCCGCCTACCTCCTCCTGGCCACCGACGACGAGACCGAGCTGGAGGTCCGGGCCTCCACGGGCCTGCCCTCCGCCCGCCAGCGGTTCGCCCGCGTCCCCGTCGAGGCCGGATCCGGACGCTACGGCTCCGCCCGGATGCCCGCCGTCCACGAAGACCTCACCGCCGTCCCCGGCGCCGTCCCCCTCCTCAGCGGCACGGGCATGCGCTCGGTCGTCACCGTCCCCCTCAAGGTCGAGGGCCGGCTGACCGGCTCGCTCGGAGTCGCCGCGGAGGGCGCCGGCCGCTATACGAACGAAGAGGCCCTGCGGCTCCAGTTCGCCGCCGACCGCATCGCCCTCGCCGTCGAACGCGCCCGCCTCACCGAGCTGGAGAAGCTGCGCCGCGGCTCCCTCTCCTTCCTCGTCGAGGCCTCCGACCTGCTGGCCGGCACCCTCGACCGCGACCAGACGCTGGCCCTGATGGCCCAGATGACGGTCCCCACCCTCGCCACCTGGTGCGCCGTCTACACCGTCGCCGACCAGACCTCCGAGCCCGAGCTGTCCTACGTCCTGCACGAGGACGAGGACCGGATCGACGGCCTCAAGACGCTGCTGATGAAGGTGGACCCGCCCGAGCCGGTCCCCACCCCCGGCGCCCGCGTCTGGACCGCCCCCAGCGACGCCGCCCACGACGCCGCCCTGCGCACCTCCATGCGCAGCCTGGGCCTGGGCAACTCCGCCCGGCCCTCCACCGGACCCGGCGCCACCCTCGCCACCGCCTCCGCCGTCGGCGGCGAAACCGTCGTCCTGCCACTGGTCGCCCGCAACCGCGTCATCGGCATGCTCACCCTCGGCAAGCCCACCGAGGAGCACTTCCGTCAGGAGATCCTCGAACTCGCCGAGGACCTCTCCCGCCGGGCCGCCCTCGCCCTGGACAACGCCCGCCTCTACTCCGAGCGCACGGCCATCAGCCAGTCGCTCCAGCGCAGCCTGCTCCCCCCGGAGCCGCTGCCCGACATCCCCGGCGTCGAGGTCGAGGTCATCTACCGCGCGGCCGGCGAGGGCAACGAGGTCGGCGGCGACTTCTACGACCTCTTCCCGATCCGCGACGGGGCCTACGGCTTCGCCATCGGTGACGTCTGCGGCACGGGCCCGGAAGCCGCCGCCGTCACGGGCCTGGCCCGGCACGCGCTGCGCCTGCTGGCCCGTGAGGGCTTCGGCGGCCCCGCCGTCCTGGAGCGGCTCAACGCCGCCATCCTCGACGAGGGCGCCCGCAGCCGCTTCCTGACGCTCCTTTACGGCGAGCTCTGGCCGCAGGACGACGGCAGCGCCGTCCTCAAGGTCGTCTGCGCCGGCCACCCCCTGCCGCTCCGTCTCCGCCAGGACGGGACCGTCGAGCCGGCCGCCGAACCCCAGCCGCTCCTCGGCGTCATGGACGACCTGGAGCTCTACGAACAGAACGTCACCCTCGACCCCGGCGATGTCCTGCTGTGCGTCACGGACGGCGTCACCGAACGCCGCGAGGGCACCCGCATGCTCGGCGACGACGGCCTCACCGACGTCCTGACGACCTGTACGGGACTGACGGCCGGCGCCGTCGCCGCCCGCGTGCTGCGCGCCGTGGAACGCTTCGCCGCCGAACCGGCCTCCGACGACATGGCCATCCTCGCCATGCGCGTCCCCCAGGCCCCGGCGGGCTGAGACCCGATTAGGCGGCCGACGAGCACCCCGCACAGCCCGTCGGCCGCTCCCCCGCCCCCGCGCCCTCCCTGCCTACGACACACGGCGCCCTGCCCGCCCTGCGCTGCCTCCGTCCTCAACAGCCGCCCACGGCACGCACCGTGGCTCCCCCAGATCCCCCCACCGCTGCCCCACACCGTCACGCCATGACGGCATCCGCATACGACAAAGGCCCCCGCCATATGGCGGGGGCCTTTCTCCTCTGGAGCCCCAATACGGAATCGAACCGTAGACCTTCTCCTTACCATGGAGACGCTCTGCCGACTGAGCTATTGGGGCGCGGCAACGGAATAGATATTACCCCAACTCCGCGGCAGTTTCGAACCGTCCACCGCCCGTCGCTCAAAAGGCCGGTTGCAGCAATCCGCCGAGCGCATTGCAGGCCCCGACCATCTTGTGGAGCTCCCGCCGCGACATCCCCGGATGCACGGGCAGCGCCAGCGTCTCGTCCACCGCCCGCTCGGTCTGCGGCAGGAACACATCCCGCCGCAGTCCCGGCATCCGGTACACCGGAGCCAGCACGGGCACCTTGCACGCCACGCCCTTGGACCGCAGCGCCCGCGCGAACGCATCCCGGTCTGGCCGCCCGTTACCCGGCACCCGCACCACATACTGCTCGTACGTGTGCCCCGCCGCCGGCGTCGGGGTCCAGACGCCGCTGAGCCTGCCGTCCAGGTACGACGCATGCGCCCGGCGCAGGTCCGCGTTCCCGGGGTCCGCCCCGGGCTCGTCCTCCACGAGCACCAACAGCCCGTGCCGCTGACCCACTTCACGGATCCAGCCGGCGTCCGCACGCCGGCCGAACCGGTGGATCGCCACGACCGCGGCCGTCTGACTGGTCACCACGTCCGACACCGCGGCCGGGTCCAGGCAGTAACTGTCGCCGTCCACATCGGCGAACACCGGCACCGCGCCCAACTCCAGCACGGCCCGGGCCACCTCGGCGTTGCCGTACGCCGGCACCACCACCTCGTCACCAGCACTGACACCGGCCGACTTGAGTGCTCCCACTGTCCGCATACAACGGATCCTGGTCAGGTGAGATGAACGTCGAGTTACACCCACCACCCGAAAATCAGAACAAAAAAGCTCCGGTCCCTGAACCACGAAGGTTCAGGGACCGGAGCTGAATGATTGTTCGGCGGCGTCCTACTCTCCCACAGGGTCCCCCCTGCAGTACCATCGGCGCTGAAAGGCTTAGCTTCCGGGTTCGGAATGTAACCGGGCGTTTCCCTAACGCAATGACCACCGAAACACTATGAAGTTAACCAACCCGGCATACTGCATCTAATCAAATACAGTCAGGTCGTTACTTCAGAACCTACACAGTGGACGCGAGCAACTGAGGACAAGCCCTCGGCCTATTAGTACCAGTCAACTCCACCCGTTACCAGGCTTCCATATCTGGCCTATCAACCCAGTCGTCTACTGGGAGCCTTAACCCCTCAAAGGGGGTGGGAGTACTCATCTCGAAGCAGGCTTCCCGCTTAGATGCTTTCAGCGGTTATCCTTTCCGAACGTAGCCAACCAGCCATGCCCTTGGCAGGACAACTGGCACACCAGAGGTTCGTCCGTCCCGGTCCTCTCGTACTAGGGACAGCCCTTCTCAATACTCCTACGCGCACAGCGGATAGGGACCGAACTGTCTCACGACGTTCTAAACCCAGCTCGCGTACCGCTTTAATGGGCGAACAGCCCAACCCTTGGGACCGACTCCAGCCCCAGGATGCGACGAGCCGACATCGAGGTGCCAAACCATCCCGTCGATATGGACTCTTGGGGAAGATCAGCCTGTTATCCCCGGGGTACCTTTTATCCGTTGAGCGACGGCGCTTCCACAAGCCACCGCCGGATCACTAGTCCCTACTTTCGTACCTGCTCGACCCGTCAGTCTCACAGTCAAGCTCCCTTGTGCACTTACACTCAACACCTGATTGCCAACCAGGCTGAGGGAACCTTTGGGCGCCTCCGTTACTCTTTAGGAGGCAACCGCCCCAGTTAAACTACCCACCAGACACTGTCCCTGATCCGGATCACGGACCCAGGTTAGACATCCAGCACGACCAGAGTGGTATTTCAACAATGACTCCACAACCACTGGCGTGGCTGCTTCAAAGTCTCCCACCTATCCTACACAAGCCGAACCGAACACCAATATCAAGCTATAGTAAAGGTCCCGGGGTCTTTCCGTCCTGCTGCGCGAAACGAGCATCTTTACTCGTAATGCAATTTCACCGGGCCTATGGTTGAGACAGTCGAGAAGTCGTTACGCCATTCGTGCAGGTCGGAACTTACCCGACAAGGAATTTCGCTACCTTAGGATGGTTATAGTTACCACCGCCGTTTACTGGCGCTTAAGTTCTCAGCTTCGCCGACCCGAAGGTCGACTAACCGGTCCCCTTAACGTTCCAGCACCGGGCAGGCGTCAGTCCGTATACATCGCCTTACGGCTTCGCACGGACCTGTGTTTTTAGTAAACAGTCGCTTCTCGCTGGTCTCTGCGGCCACCACCAGCTCAGAGTGCAAGACTCATCACCAGCAATGGCCCCCCTTCTCCCGAAGTTACGGGGGCATTTTGCCGAGTTCCTTAACCATAGTTCACCCGAACGCCTCGGTATTCTCTACCTGACCACCTGAGTCGGTTTAGGGTACGGGCCGCCATGAAACTCGCTAGAGGCTTTTCTCGACAGCATAGGATCATCCACTTCACCACAATCGGCTCGGCATCAGGTCTCAGCCTTAATGTGTGACGGATTTGCCTACCACACGGCCTACACCCTTACCCCGGGACAACCACCGCCCGGGCTGGACTACCTTCCTGCGTCACCCCATCGCTTACCTACTACCACCTTGGATCGGCGGCTCCACCACGTCCCTTTGTCCGAAGACTCCAGGCCGGCTTCACGGCCTTAGCATTAATGGATTCGATATTGGGCGTTTCAAAGCGGGTACCGGAATATCAACCGGTTGTCCATCGACTACGCCTGTCGGCCTCGCCTTAGGTCCCGACTTACCCTGGGCAGATCAGCTTGACCCAGGAACCCTTAGTCAATCGGCGCACACGTTTCCCACGTGTGTATCGCTACTCATGCCTGCATTCTCACTCGTGAACCGTCCACAACTCGTTTCCACGGCTGCTTCACCCGGCACACGACGCTCCCCTACCCATCCACACACCCGTTAGGGCTATTGCATGAATGACACGACTTCGGCGGTGTGCTTGAGCCCCGCTACATTGTCGGCGCGGAATCACTTGACCAGTGAGCTATTACGCACTCTTTCAAGGGTGGCTGCTTCTAAGCCAACCTCCTGGTTGTCTCTGCGACTCCACATCCTTTCCCACTTAGCACACGCTTAGGGGCCTTAGTCGATGCTCTGGGCTGTTTCCCTCTCGACCATGGAGCTTATCCCCCACAGTCTCACTGCCGCGCTCTCACTTACCGGCATTCGGAGTTTGGCTAAGGTCAGTAACCCGGTAGGGCCCATCGCCTATCCAGTGCTCTACCTCCGGCAAGAAACACACGACGCTGCACCTAAATGCATTTCGGGGAGAACCAGCTATCACGGAGTTTGATTGGCCTTTCACCCCTAACCACAGGTCATCCCCCAGGTTTTCAACCCTGGTGGGTTCGGTCCTCCACGAAGTCTTACCTCCGCTTCAACCTGCCCATGGCTAGATCACTCCGCTTCGGGTCTTGGGCACGCTACTCAACGCCCTATTCGGACTCGCTTTCGCTACGGCTTCCCCACACGGGTTAACCTCGCAACATACCGCAAACTCGCAGGCTCATTCTTCAAAAGGCACGCAGTCACGACTGCATGTGCAAGCACATACAGCGACGCTCCCACGGCTTGTAGGCACACGGTTTCAGGTACTATTTCACTCCGCTCCCGCGGTACTTTTCACCATTCCCTCACGGTACTATCCGCTATCGGTCACCAGGGAATATTTAGGCTTAACGGGTGGTCCCGCCAGATTCACACGGGATTTCTCGGGCCCCGTGCTACTTGGGTGGTTCTCAAACGAGCCGCTAATGTTTCAGCTACGGGGGTCTTACCCTCTACGCCGGACCTTTCGCATGTCCTTCGCCTACATCAACGGTTTCTGACTCGTCTCACAGCCGGCAGACTGCAAAAGAGAACTCCCACAACCCCAACCACGCAACCCCTGCCGGGTATCACACGTGACTGGTTTGGCCTCATCCGGTTTCGCTCGCCACTACTCCCGGAATCACGGTTGTTTTCTCTTCCTGCGGGTACTGAGATGTTTCACTTCCCCGCGTTCCCTCCACACTGCCTATGTGTTCAGCAGCGGGTGACAGTCCATGACGACTGCCGGGTTTCCCCATTCGGACACCCCCGGATCAAAGCTTGGTTGACAGCTCCCCGGGGCCTATCGTGGCCTCCCACGTCCTTCATCGGTTCCTGGTGCCAAGGCATCCACCGTGCGCCCTTAAAAACTTGGCCACAGATGCTCGCGTCCACTGTGCAGTTCTCAAGCAACGACCAGCCACCCGTCACAACCCACCGAAGTGAGCCTTTACCGGGGCCGGCATCGCGAAGGTCCAGACCATCGGCCCGTACCCTCAGATACCCAACAACGTGCCCGGCCCACCCGATCAATCCCCACGTTCCACGCCGAAGCAGTACTAGTGACAACCAATCAAGTGCGCCGAATAGTCAACGTTCCACCCATGAGCAACCAGCATCAGACATTCGCTGATGTACTGGCCTCTGACCAACCGAAGTTGGTAAGAAGTGCTCCTTAGAAAGGAGGTGATCCAGCCGCACCTTCCGGTACGGCTACCTTGTTACGACTTCGTCCCAATCGCCAGTCCCACCTTCGACGATTCCCTCCCACAAGGGGTTGGGCCACCGGCTTCGGGTGTTACCGACTTTCGTGACGTGACGGGCGGTGTGTACAAGGCCCGGGAACGTATTCACCGCAGCAATGCTGATCTGCGATTACTAGCAACTCCGACTTCATGGGGTCGAGTTGCAGACCCCAATCCGAACTGAGACCGGCTTTTTGAGATTCGCTCCACCTCGCGGTATCGCAGCTCATTGTACCGGCCATTGTAGCACGTGTGCAGCCCAAGACATAAGGGGCATGATGACTTGACGTCGTCCCCACCTTCCTCCGAGTTGACCCCGGCAGTCTCCTGTGAGTCCCCATCACCCCGAAGGGCATGCTGGCAACACAGAACAAGGGTTGCGCTCGTTGCGGGACTTAACCCAACATCTCACGACACGAGCTGACGACAGCCATGCACCACCTGTACACCGACCACAAGGGGGCGCCTGTCTCCAGACGTTTCCGGTGTATGTCAAGCCTTGGTAAGGTTCTTCGCGTTGCGTCGAATTAAGCCACATGCTCCGCTGCTTGTGCGGGCCCCCGTCAATTCCTTTGAGTTTTAGCCTTGCGGCCGTACTCCCCAGGCGGGGAACTTAATGCGTTAGCTGCGGCACGGACGACGTGGAATGTCGCCCACACCTAGTTCCCAACGTTTACGGCGTGGACTACCAGGGTATCTAATCCTGTTCGCTCCCCACGCTTTCGCTCCTCAGCGTCAGTATCGGCCCAGAGATCCGCCTTCGCCACCGGTGTTCCTCCTGATATCTGCGCATTTCACCGCTACACCAGGAATTCCGATCTCCCCTACCGAACTCTAGCCTGCCCGTATCGAATGCAGACCCGGGGTTAAGCCCCGGGCTTTCACATCCGACGTGACAAGCCGCCTACGAGCTCTTTACGCCCAATAATTCCGGACAACGCTTGCGCCCTACGTATTACCGCGGCTGCTGGCACGTAGTTAGCCGGCGCTTCTTCTGCAGGTACCGTCACTCTCGCTTCTTCCCTGCTGAAAGAGGTTTACAACCCGAAGGCCGTCATCCCTCACGCGGCGTCGCTGCATCAGGCTTTCGCCCATTGTGCAATATTCCCCACTGCTGCCTCCCGTAGGAGTCTGGGCCGTGTCTCAGTCCCAGTGTGGCCGGTCGCCCTCTCAGGCCGGCTACCCGTCGTCGCCTTGGTAGGCCATCACCCCACCAACAAGCTGATAGGCCGCGGGCTCATCCTTCACCGCCGGAGCTTTCCACCACCAGACCATGCGGTCGGTGGTCGTATCCGGTATTAGACCCCGTTTCCAGGGCTTGTCCCAGAGTGAAGGGCAGATTGCCCACGTGTTACTCACCCGTTCGCCACTAATCCCCTCCCGAAGGAGGTTCATCGTTCGACTTGCATGTGTTAAGCACGCCGCCAGCGTTCGTCCTGAGCCAGGATCAAACTCTCCGTGAATGTTTACCCGACTGCGTTTAATTAAAAACTGCGGGTCAACACACACGAGAGCGGAACAACCAGACGGAATAGGTCCGGTCGTTCACAGCGTCCTCGCTGTGTGTGCCACCCCGACCGCATGGGCCGTGGTGGGCTTTCAAAGGAACCTCATCCACCGAGGTGGACGGGGTATCAACATATCTGGCGTTGACTTTTGGCACGCTGTTGAGTTCTCAAGGAACGGACGCTTCCTTTGTTCCTGTTTCACCAGGATCTCCGGGCGCTTCCCTTCGGTCTTGCGTTTCCGACTCTATCAGATCCTTGCGGGCCCGATTTTCGCCGGTGCGTTTCCGCCTTTCGGCTTCTTCGCGTTTCCAACCTTACCAGATCCGTTTCCGTCTCCGGCCCCCTGTTGGAGCGGGGTGGCCGTCCGGCTTTCGCTTTCCGGCCTTTCCGACTCTATCAGACTCGATTTCGTTCCGTATTCCGGTTCGAATTTGGTCCGATTTCCCGTCGGAGGGGGTTTGCCTTTCGGCTGATCCGACGCTATCAGATTGCTCTGGGTCGGAATTCCTCCTGGCTTGGCGGGGGCTCCGTACGCACAGGCGTGCGGCGCTTCCCGTTCAGGAGGAGACGTAAACGTACTGGAGCGGGGCGCCCGGATGCAAATCCGCGCGCCCCGCTCCTACTTGAGTCCTGCGTACGTCCCCGGGCGTCAGACCTCGACGACCACGGGGAGGATCATCGGGCGCCGGCGGTAGTTGTCGGACACCCACTTGCCGACCGAGCGGCGGATCAGTTGCTGGAGCTGGTGCGCATCCGCGACGCCGTCCTGGGCCGCCTTGGCCAGGGCCTCATCGATCTTGGGGACCACGCCCGACAGGGCGGAGTCCTCGATGCCGGAGCCGCGCGCATGCAGGTCCGGGCCGCCGACGATCTTTCCGGTGCTGCTGTCCACGACCACGAAGACCGAGATGATGCCTTCGTCGCCCAGGATGCGGCGGTCCTTCAGATGGGTCTCGGTGACATCGCCGACCGAGAGGCCGTCGACGTAGACGTAGCCCGCCTGGACCTTGCCGGTGATCTTGGCGACGCCCTTGACCAGGTCGACCACCACGCCGTCCTCGGCGATGACGATCCGGTCCTTCGGTACGCCGGTCAGGGCGCCCAGCTCGGCGTTGGCGCGCAGATGGCGCCATTCGCCGTGCACCGGCATGAGGTTCTTCGGCTTGCAGATGTTGTAGAAGTACAGCAGCTCGCCGGCCGAGGCGTGGCCCGAGACGTGGACCTTGGCGTTGCCCTTGTGGACGACGTCCGCACCCCACCTCGTGAGGCCGTTGATCACGCGGTAGACCGCGTTCTCGTTGCCCGGGATGAGGGAGGACGCCAGGATCACGGTGTCGCCGGGGACGATCCGGATCTGGTGGTCGCGGTTGGCCATCCGGGAGAGGGCGGCCATCGGCTCGCCCTGGGAGCCGGTGCAGACCAGCACGACCTCGTCGTCGGGGAGATCGTCGAGCGTCTTGACGTCGACGACCAGGCCGGCGGGGACCTTCAGGTAGCCCAGCTCGCGGGCGATGCCCATGTTGCGGACCATCGAACGGCCGACGAAGGCGACCCGGCGGCCGTACTCGTGCGCCGCGTCGAGGATCTGCTGGATGCGGTGCACATGGCTGGCGAAGCTCGCGACGATGATGCGCTTCTGGGCGTTCGCGAACACCGTGCGCAGCACGTTGGAGATGTCCCGCTCGGGCGGGACGAAGCCCGGGACCTCGGCGTTCGTGGAGTCGGAGAGGAGAAGGTCGATGCCTTCCTCGCCGAGCCGCGCGAAGGCGGGGAGGTCGGTGAGCCGGCGGTCCAGCGGGAGCTGGTCCATCTTGAAGTCGCCGGTGTGGACGACCATGCCCGCGGGGGTGCGGATGGCGACGGCCAGGGCGTCGGGGATGGAGTGGTTGACGGCGACGAACTCGCAGTCGAAGGAGCCGATCCGCTCCGTGTGCCCTTCCTTCACCTCGAGGGTGTAGGGGCGGATGCGGTGCTCCTGAAGCTTGGCCTCGATCAGGGCGAGGGTCAGCTTCGAACCGATGAGGGGGATGTCCGGCTTCTCCCGCAGGAGGTAGGGGACACCACCGATGTGGTCCTCGTGGCCGTGGGTCAGCACGATGCCGTCGATGTCGTCGAGGCGATCCCTGATGGACGTGAAGTCCGGCAGGATCAGGTCGATTCCGGGCTGCTCCTCCTCGGGGAAGAGCACTCCGCAGTCGACGATCAGCAGCCGGCCGCCGTACTCGAAGACCGTCATGTTGCGGCCGATTTCACCCAGGCCGCCGAGGGGGGTGACGCGCAGGCCACCCTTGGGAAGCTTCGGCGGAGCGCCGAGCTCAGGATGCGGATGACTCAAAAGACTCTCCTCACCACACACGCCACGCTGCCGTCGAGGGCACGTGGCGCGCATGACATTCGTGCACTTGCTATGAGGCGGTTGTTGGTCCGTATTCAGTTGTGAAGTCTGTGATCAGAGCTGTACCCCGCCGGCGGCGAGATCGCGCGTGAGCTGTTCGGTCTCCTCGGGGGAGAGGTCGACGAGCGGCAGACGCAGCGGGCCGGCCGGCAGGCCCTGGAGGCCGAGGGCGGCCTTGGTCGTGATGACGCCCTGGGTGCGGAACATGCCGGTGAAGACCGGCAGCAGCTTCTGGTGGATCTCGGTGGCCTTGGTGACGTCGCCGTTGAGGTGGGCGTCCAGGAGGGCGCGCAGCTCGGGGGTGACGACATGGCCGACCACGGAGACGAAGCCGATGGCGCCGACCGAGAGCAGCGGGAGGTTCAGCATGTCGTCGCCGCTGTACCAGGCGAGGCCGCAGCGGGCGATGGCCCAGCTGGCGCGGCCGAGGTCTCCCTTGGCGTCCTTGTTGGCGACGATCCGGGGGTGCTCGGCGAGCCGGACGATGGTCTCGGTGTTGATCGGGACACCGCTGCGGCCGGGGATGTCGTAGAGCATGACCGGCAGGTCGGTGGCGTCCGCGATGGCCGTGAAGTGCCGGAGCAGGCCCTCCTGCGGGGGCTTGCTGTAGTACGGCGTCACCGCGAGCAGGCCGTGGGCGCCGGCGTCCTGGGCGGCGCGGGCCAGCTCCAGGCTGTGGCGGGTGTCGTTGGTACCGGCTCCGGCGACGACAAAGGCGCGATCGCCGACCGCATCGACCACCGCGCGCACCAGCTGGGCTTTCTCCGCATCGCTGGTGGTCGGGGACTCTCCGGTGGTGCCGTTGACGACGAGACCGTCGTTGCCGGCGTCCACCAGGTGGGCAGCCAGCCGCTGAGCGCCGTCGAGATCGAGAGCGCCATCCGGCGTGAACGGCGTGACCATGGCGGTCAGCACCCGCCCGAAGGGGGTCTGCGGTGTGGAAGTCGGAGCCATGGGTCCCACGCTACTCGTAGCTCACCACGGGATGCGCCTCTGGGGAGCAGGGATGTGGACTCCGGCACTGCCTGCTCGGGGGTTCAAGCAGTGCCGGGTCCGTCTGTTCAGCGTAGATGAACTTCTCAAAATGCCGCAATCCGGACACTTCGCACGTCTGTCCTGCGCGCTCCGGACAGGGCCCGCAACCTGGGCCTTACGGAGCGATCCGGCCGTTCGCATTGAATGCGCCGTACGTGAGCGGCATGAGCTCGGCCCAGTGGGCCTCCATCTGCTCGCCGACCATTTCGATCTCGCGCTGCGGGAAGGACGGCACCTTCGCCTGCTCGTGCTGGGTGCGCAGGCCGAGGAAGTGCATCAGCGAGCGGGCGTTGCAGGTCGCGTACATCGAGGAGAACAGGCCGACGGGGAGCACCGAACGGGCGACCTCGCGGGCGACCCCGGCGGCGAGCATCTCCTGGTACGCCTCGTAGGCCCGCCGGTAGGAGTCCTCCATGACGCGGCTGGTGAGCTCGTGCTGCTCGGGGGTGCCCTCGACGAATACGTACTTCCCGGGGCGGCCCTGCTGGATGAGCTTGCGGGACTCGCCGGGGACGTAGAAGACCGGCTCCAGCTGGCGGTAGCGGCCGGATTCCTCGTTGTAGGACCAGCCGACGCGGTGCCGCATGAACTCGCGGAAGACGAAGATCGGCGCGCTGATGAAGAACGTCATGGAGTTGTGCTCGAAGGGGCTGCCGTGCCGGTCCCGCATGAGGTAGTTGATCAGGCCCTTGGAGCGCTCCGGGTCCTTCTGCAGCTCCTCCAGGGACTGCTCGCCGGCCGTGGAGACCCGGGCCGCCCACAGCACGTCGCTGTCCGCGGCGCTGTGCTTGACCAGCTCGACCGTCACCTCGCTCCGGAAGCTGGCGGCTGCACTGTCGGGGCTCTCAGTGCTCTCGGCGGGGGTGTGGGACACCGGCGGTTCCTTCCGTTCGTTCCTCGTGCGCGCCCAGCCTACGGGCCGCCACTGACAGCCCGGGAAACTCGCCGTGATGCCGCGTTAGCCGCAAAACGGGCGCGTCATAGCAGCGCACGGAGCGGCCGTTGATATTTTTCACAGAAGTCCCTGAAAACGGGCACCAACTGGTCGCCACAGACGTCTAACCCTGTGACAGTGCCCACTTCGAGGTTCCTAGGAGAGCCCGCTCATGTTCCGCCGGCGAGAGCCCGTCCCGTTCGCCTTCGTTGCCGAGGCAGACCGGTTCCGCAGCAATGTCACTCCCCCGCCGCGGCAGCGCGCCTCTCGTGCGCAGCTCCTCGGCCAGTCTCTCATCACGCTGACAGTCGTGGGCGGCCTTGCCGGCGCCCTCCTGTTCGGCGTTCCCGCACTGCAGCAGGACAGCTCCGGGTCGAGCCGGGTGCATCAGTCCGAGGCCGCTCATCGCTGACCGGGCGGGCGGGGCGTGCCGCGAAGTGGTTCCGCTCCGCCGGTCCCGATAGCCTCACCGGTCACAGCTTCAGTCAGCGTGACCATGAGTGAGGATCAGCCGTGCCCCTGCCCTTCCTGACGGCCGACCGCGACCTCGATCTCGACACCCCTGCCGCGGATTCGGCCGCACTTCCGCATGACGAGCCCGACCACTGGCGCCGTCCCTACCGCCCCGGACCGTGGCGGGTGGGGGCGGCGGCGGTGTTTTTGCTGCTCGCCTCGTTCGTACTGATCTCCGCGATGATCATCGCGATGGCCGGCTCGCTGCCCGGCGCCGCGGCCTGTGCGGTGGTGGGGGCGGCCATGATCGCCGGCGCCCTGCGGCTGCTGCGGGTCGGCGTGTGGGTCAGCGCGCACGGTCTGCGGCAGGTGAACCTGCTGCGGACGACGACCGAGCCGTGGAGCGCCGTCGCCTCCGTGCGCACCCGCCAGCAGCCGGTGCGCTGGCTGGGGCTGCCGCGGACGGTGCAGGGACAGGCACTGATCGTCGAGCGGACGCAGGGCGAGCCGCTGCGGTCCCTGCTCACGGACCACAACGGCGACTTCCTGTCCCGTCCGGAGGCGTTCGAGCGGGCCGCGGACGTACTGGAGGCCTGGGCGGCGGAGTACCGCGCCTGAGGGCCCGGCGGCGCGGGACCGGCCGAACCCGCGCCGCCGGGCCCCTGCTAGGCAGCCGCTACGGGCTTCTCGTCGTGCAGGGCGATGGCGCGCTGCATCGCCTTCCGGGCGCGCGGGGTGTCCCGGGCGTCGTGGTAGGCGACCGCGAGCCGGAACCACGTGCGCCAGTCGCCCGGCGCGTCCTCCGTCTCGGCCTGCCGCCGGGCGAAGACCGCGTCGGCCGCGTCCCGGTCGATCCGGCCGCCGGGGGTCCGCGCCGGCTCGTCGGCCGGCAGGCCGCCCTCGGCCTCCAGGACGTGCGCCAGCCGGTGGGCGTCGCGCGCGAAGCGGGTGTTGTGCCAGAGGAACCAGCCGCCGATGCCCGGCAGCAGGAACGCCACCGCGCCCATGCCCATGGCAGCCGGCTCGCCGGTCATCAGGAGAAGTACGCCCTCCAGCGCCACCACACCGAACACCAGGACCAGCACGGTGGCGAGGAAGAAGTACGTGATCTTTCCGCCCATGCGCGTCAGCCCAGGTCGAGGAAGTTTTCCAGGCCCACGGTCAGGCCCGGAGTGGAGACCACGCGGCGCACGCCGAGCAGGATGCCCGGCATGAAGCTGCTGTGGTGGAGGGAGTCGTGGCGGATGGTGAGGGTCTCGCCCTCCCCGCCGAGGAGCACCTCCTGGTGCGCCAGCAGACCGCGCAGCCGTACGGAGTGCACGGGGATGCCGTCCACGTCCGCGCCACGGGCGCCGTCCAGCGCGGTGGTGGTGGCGTCCGGCTGCGGGGCGCAGCCGGCCTCCTCACGGGCCTTGGCGATCAGCTGGGCGGTACGGGCGGCGGTGCCGGACGGGGCGTCCGCCTTCTTCGGGTGGTGCAGCTCGACGACCTCGGCCGACTCGAAGAAGCGGGCCGCCTGCTGGGCGAACCGCATGGTCAGCACCGCGCCGATGGAGAAGTTCGGGGCGATGAGCACGCCCGCCCCGGGCGAGGCGGCGAGCGAGGTGCGCAGCTGCGCGAGGCGCTCGTCGGTCCACCCGGTGGTCCCCACCACCGCGTGGATGCCGTGCCGCACACAGAAGTCGAGGTTGCCCATCACGGCACCGGGGTTGGTCAGCTCGACCACCACCTGGGCGCCGGCCTCGACCAGCGTCTCCAGCTTGTCGCCCCGGCCGAGCCCGGCCACCAGCTCCATGTCCTCGGCGGCCTCGATGGCCCGTACGGCCTCGGAGCCGATGCGTCCCTGGGCTCCCAGTACGGCCACGCGCAGCTTGCTCATCGTTTCCCGTCCTTCTCTTGGTGTATCGCGGCGTGCCTAGGCGACGACGTCGTCCAGCCGGGCCGCCTGCCGGTCCTTCAGCGGGCCGATGACGGACAGCGAGGGGCGGGTGCCCAGCACGTCGCGGGCCACCTCGCGCACCTCGTCCGGGGTGACGGCGGCGATCCGCGCGAGCATCTCGTCGACCGACATCTGCTCGCCCCAGCACAGCTCACTCTTGCCGAGGCGGTGCATCAGCGCGCCGGTGTCCTCCAGACCGAGGACAGTGGACCCGCGCAGCTGTCCGACCGCGCGGCGGATCTCGTCGTCGGTGAGACCCTGGGTCGCCACCTGGTCGAGTTCGTCGCGGCAGATCTTGAGGACGTCCTGCACCTGGCTCGGACGGCAGCCGGCGTAGACGCCGAAGAGACCGCAGTCGGCGAAGCCGGAGGTGTACGAGTACACGCTGTAGGCCAGCCCGCGCTTCTCACGGACCTCCTGGAAGAGGCGCGAGCTCATTCCGCCGCCCAGGGCGGTGTTCAGGACGCCCATGGCCCAGCGCCGGTCGTCGTTGCGCGCCATTCCGGGCATCCCGAGGATCACGTGGGCCTGCTCGGTCTTGCGGTTGAGCAGTTCGACGCGGCCGGCGGTCCGGATGGCGCGGTTGCCCGAGCGCGGCGCGATCGGGACGGCGTCCGTCCGGTCCAGGGCCCCGGCCTGCTCGAAGGCGCGGCGGACCAGGCGGACGACCTTGGCGTGGTCGACGTTGCCGGCGGCCGTGACGACGAGGTGCGTGGGGTCGTAGTGCTTCTTGTAGAAGCGGCGGATGCGCTCGGGGGTGAGGGCGTTGACGGTGTCGACGGTGCCCAGCACCGGGCGGCCCAGCGGGGTGTCGCCGAGCATGGTGTGCGCGAACAGGTCGTGCACGCAGTCGCCCGGGTCGTCCTCGGTCATCGCGATCTCTTCGAGGATGACCCCGCGCTCGGCGTCCACGTCCTCGGCCTCGACCAGCGAACCGGTGAGCATGTCGCACACCACGTCGATGGCGAGCGGCAGATCGGTGTCCAGCACCCGCGCGTAGTAGCAGGTGTACTCCTTCGCGGTGAAGGCGTTCATCTCGCCGCCGACCTCGTCGATCGCGGCGGAGATGTCCAGCGCGCTGCGCCGCTCGGTGCCCTTGAAGAGCAGGTGCTCGAGGTAGTGCGTGGCGCCGTTGAGGGCGGGGGTCTCGTCGCGGGAGCCGACGTGCGCCCAGATCCCGAAGGTGACGGAGCGGACCGTCGGCAGCGTCTCGGTGACGATCCGCAGACCGCCGGGGAGGGTGGTCCGGCGGACCGTACCGGCGCCGGCGGTGCCCTTGAGAAGCGTTTGGGTACGGGCGACGGCCCGCCCCTCCGAAGAGGTGCGGGCCGTCGTCGTGTGCGTACGGGACGTCACTTGGCGGCGTCGTCCTTCTCGTCCGCGGCCTTGTCCTCGTCCTCGATCACGGGGATGAGGGAGAGCTTGCCGCGCTGGTCGATCTCGGCGATCTCGACCTGGACCTTGGCGCCCACCCCGAGCACGTCCTCGACGTTCTCCACGCGCTTGCCACCGGCGAGCTTGCGGATCTGCGAGATGTGCAGCAGGCCGTCCTTGCCCGGCAGCAGGGAGACGAACGCACCGAAGGTGGTGGTCTTGACGACCGTGCCCAGGTAGCGCTCGCCGACCTCCGGCATGGTCGGGTTGGCGATGCCGTTGATCGTGGCGCGGGCGGCCTCGGCGGCCGGGCCGTCGGCGGCACCGATGTAGATGGTGCCGTCGTCCTCGATCGTGATGTCGGCGCCGGTGTCCTCCTGGATCTGGTTGATCATCTTGCCCTTGGGGCCGATGACCTCACCGATCTTGTCCACCGGGATCTTGACGGTGATGATCCGCGGGGCGTTCGGGGACATCTCGTCCGGGACGTCGATGGCCTCGTTCATGACGTCCAGGATGTGCAGACGCGCGTCACGGGCCTGCTTCAGCGCGGCGGCCAGGACCGAGGCGGGGATGCCGTCGAGCTTGGTGTCGAGCTGCAGCGCGGTCACGAACTGCTTGGTGCCGGCGACCTTGAAGTCCATGTCGCCGAAGGCGTCCTCCGCACCGAGGATGTCGGTGAGGGCGACGTAGTGGGTCTGGCCGTCGATCTCCTGGGAGATCAGGCCCATGGCGATACCGGCGACCGGGGCCTTGAGGGGCACACCGGCGTTCAGCAGCGACATGGTCGAGGCGCAGACCGAGCCCATGGACGTCGAGCCGTTGGAGCCCAGCGCCTCGGAGACCTGGCGGATCGCGTAGGGGAACTCCTCGCGGGTCGGCAGGACCGGCATGATGGCGCGCTCGGCGAGCGCGCCGTGGCCGATCTCGCGGCGCTTGGGGGCGCCCACGCGGCCGGTCTCACCGACGGAGTACGGCGGGAAGTTGTAGTTGTGCATGTAGCGCTTGCGGGTCACCGGGGAGAGGGTGTCCAGCTGCTGCTCCATGCGGAGCATGTTGAGGGTGGTGACGCCCAGGATCTGGGTCTCGCCACGCTCGAACAGGGCGGAACCGTGCACCCGCGGGATGGCCTCGACCTCGGCGGCGAGCGTACGGATGTCCGTGACGCCGCGGCCGTCGATCCGCTTCTTCTCCTTGATGACGCGCTCGCGGACCAGGTTCTTGGTCAGCGAACGGTACGCGGCGGAGATCTCCTTCTCGCGGCCCTCGAACTGCGGGAGCAGCTTCTCGGCGGCGACGGCCTTGACGCGGTCCAGCTCGGCCTCGCGCTCCTGCTTGCCGGCGATGGTCAGCGCCTGGGAGAGCTCGTCCTTGACCGCGGCGGTGAGCGCCTCCAGGACGTCGTCCTGGTAGTCGAGGAAGATCGGGAACTCGCCGACGGGCTTGGCGGCCTTGGCGGCGAGGTCCGACTGGGCCTTGCACAGGACCTTGATGAAGGGCTTGGCGGCCTCGAGACCGGCGGCGACGACCTCTTCGGTCGGGGCCTCGGCGCCGTCCTTGACCAGCTGGATGGTCTTCTCGGTGGCCTCGGCCTCGACCATCATGATCGCGACGTCGCCGTCCGGGAGGACGCGGCCGGCCACGACCATGTCGAAGACGGCGTCCTCGAGCTCGGTGTGGGTCGGGAACGCCACCCACTGGCCGTTGATCAGGGCGACACGGGTGCCGCCGACCGGGCCGGAGAAGGGCAGGCCCGCGAGCTGCGTGGAGCAGGAGGCGGCGTTGATCGCGACCACGTCGTAGAGGTGGTCGGGGTTGAGCGCCATGATCGTCTCGACGATCTGGATCTCGTTGCGCAGGCCCTTCTTGAAGGAGGGGCGCAGCGGCCGGTCGATCAGCCGGCAGGTGAGGATCGCGTCCTCGGAGGGACGGCCCTCACGACGGAAGAAGGAACCGGGGATCTTCCCGGCTGCGTACATCCGCTCCTCGACGTCGACGGTCAGCGGGAAGAAGTCCAGCTGGTCCTTCGGCGTCTTGGAAGCGGAGGTGGCCGACAGCACCATGGTGTCGTCGTCCAGGTACGCCACGGCGGAACCGGCGGCCTGCTTGGCCAGGCGGCCCGTCTCGAAGCGGATGGTGCGGGTGCCGAAGGAACCGTTGTCGATCACGGCTTCGGCGTAGTGGGTCTCGTTCTCCACCAGGAATATCTCCTCGTCAGCGTCCGCTGCCCGTATGGCGGCGGACCGTCTTCGGTGGAGCGCCGGTGCGGGCCGGTCTTCGATCGAAGCACCCGGGGTGATGACACATGGCGTGCATGGATCGTCCGGGGGCCACTACCGAGGACCGGC
This sequence comes from Streptomyces caniferus, assembly GCF_009811555.1. Classification (GTDB taxonomy): domain Bacteria; phylum Actinomycetota; class Actinomycetes; order Streptomycetales; family Streptomycetaceae; genus Streptomyces; species Streptomyces caniferus. Next base: position 111,533 of record NZ_BLIN01000002.1, read on the forward strand.
GGCCAGGAGGCGCTCCTACCGCGTTCAGTTTTGCGATATGGCACCAGACTACAAAGCTTCCGTCCACCATGAGGTGGCGCGAGTGTCCGGTGCGTACGGCAAAGGGAGCGGCCCCTAGCGGGAACCGCTCCCTTTGCGGCGCATTCTAATTACTTGGCGCCCGCCGCGCCGCGGCGGATGCCCAGGCGCTCGACCAGCGCACGGAAGCGCGTGATGTCCTTCTTCGCCAGGTACTGCAGCAGGCGGCGGCGCTGGCCGACGAGCAGCAGCAGACCACGGCGGGAGTGGTGGTCGTGCTTGTGGGTCTTGAGGTGCTCGGTCAGGTCCGAGATGCGGCGGGAGAGCATCGCGACCTGGACCTCGGGGGAGCCGGTGTCACCCTCCTTGGTGGCGAACTCGGTCATGATCTGCTTCTTCGTAGCGGCGTCGAGCGACACGCGGTACTCCTCAGGGTTCCGGCCGGTGAGCGTCCCTGGTTGACATCACAGGGAATCTTGGATGACTCGTCCGGGCCGTCACACAGCGTACCAGTTGAAAACGGCCCCCCGACCGGGTGGTCGGGGGGCCGCGGAACAGCCGGTGAGCAGGTGCCTCAGTTGCCGGTGAGGCCTCGCACCTTGCCGTACACCTCCAGGACCGCCAGGCACAGCGGCACCAGGGACAGCAGGACCAGGCCGTCGAAGATGTCGAAGATCCGGCCCCAGAAGGGGGTGACGCCCTTGCGCGGAACGACCAGACCGACGCCTACCAGGAGGGCGGCGCCCGCCGCGATGCTGCCGGAGAACCAGACGGTGCGGATGTTCAGCGGACCGGAGTCCCGGAAGCGGAGCAGGTCGACGAAGATCTCCGTCGGCGGGTTCAGCGCGATGCCCAGGATGAGCAGGACGATCGTGAGGATGCCGGCGATGGTCAGGCAGGCGACCTGTGCGGTGTAGTCGAAGAGCCGGGCGCGGAGCATGATCGTGATGCCGGCGGTCAGCGCGAGCAGCTGGGCCCACATGTTGTCCGAGAAGCCGAGGACCACACCGGCCGAGCCGACGGTCAGGGCGGCGCAGCCGGCGACGAGGCCGAGCAGCAGCTCGTGGCCGCGCTTGGCCTGGTTGCCGATCTTGACGAAGTCGACGGACTCGGTCTCGCCGCCGTTGTCGTAGGAGCCCTTGGCGATCTGGTCGGGCGACTTGTAGCCGATGGGCAGCCGGGCGAAGCGTGCGGAGAGGCCGGGCAGCCAGGCGACCAGGGCGATCGAGACGACCGCGGTGACGGCGGCGACCTCGCGGGGCGCGGCGTCGGTGAGGATCGCGGCGAACACCGCGAGGGTCCCCATGGCGGCCAGGAACGCGGCGGCGACGAAGGGGGCATCACCGCGCGGCAGCAGGACCACCAGCAGCACGGAGGCGATCAGTACGGTCACACAGCCGACGAGGAGGTGCAGCCGGCCGGGGCCGGCCCCTTCCTCCACGGGGAAGATGCCGGAACCCGCGAGCAGCAGATGCGGCAGCGCGGCCAGGCCCAGCGCGATGGAGGAGCCGTGGTCGTCGTAGACACGGGCGCGGACACCGGCCAGCGCGACCAGCACGATGCCGACGACACCGGCGATGATGCCGGGCAGGCGGTGCATGTCGCGGTCGGCGGGGTTCGAGAACCAGAGGGCGAAGGCCATCATCACGAGCAGCAGCACGCCCGCGGTGAGGCCGACGACACGCATGAGGTCGTCGCTCCAGCGGCTGCGGTTGCGCTTCACGGCGGAGGCGACGGCGTCGGAGACGTCGTCGAAGACCGGGAGCGGCAGCGACTCGGCGAACGGCTTCAGAAGGAGAAGGTCGCCGTCGAGGATCTGCTGCTGCGCGAGTGACTGTCCGGCGTCGAGAACCGTGCCGTCGCGGCGTACGAGGTGATAGCCGGTCGGTGCGCCCTCCGCCTGCGACTGCCCGGAGAGCCTCAGGATCTCCGGGTAAATGTCGACGAGTGCGACGTCCTCCGGCAGAGCCACGTCAATCCGTGCATCCGGCGCGGCGACTGTGACCCGGCAAAAGCCGGTGCCAGTACTCGTGCTCACCTGGCGGTTCCCCCTATCCGTTGGGCGTTTTGTCGCGTCGCGCGCCCTATATATGGAGCCGTCACTTCGGGGCTGTGGGCACGCTCGCGAGGCGTCAGCGTACCGCCCAATTCGGCGACCGCCCCACCCACCCCGAGACTTGACGTTTAACAGTAGGATCAACGCCTGGTTCGGGCCAAGCACTTGGCCCGGGGGGACCGTCGAATCCAACGGGGGCGGTCCGAGACTGCGAGATGCATGAAGGACTGATGCCTCGGTGAGCGTTGTCATCGTCAAGCGCCCGCCCCGCGCGCTGCCACCTGAAGTTCCCTCGGAGGAGGTGACACTCGAGGCGCCTCCGGAGCTTCCGCGTGAGGGCGAATCAGAGAACATGCTGATGACCCTTATGCCCATGATGGGTATGGCGTCTTCGGCGGGATTCTTGTTCATGGGCAACCAGCCGTTCATGAAAATCATGGGCGGCTTTATGGTGGCGTCCACCCTGGCAATGGCGATCGTGCAGATCGTCAAAGCCCGCCAAGGGCCTTCCGGGCAAATGCTGCAAGAGCGGCAGGATTACCTCAAGTACCTTGCGCAGAAGCGGAAAGAGGTACGGCGCACCGCGCGCAAACAGCGCGACGCGCAGCTGTTCACCCACCCCGATCCGAGCCAGTTGTGGTCGATCGTGGCCGAGGGCAAACGCGTATGGGAACGCCGGGCGACCGACCCTGACTTCGGGCAGGTACGACTGGGGCTGGGGCCGCAGCAGCTGGCCACTCCCCTGCGGGCTCCGGAGACCGCTCCGGTCGACGAGCTGGAGCCGCTGACCGCGCATGCGATGAAGGAATTCCTCGACAAGCACGGGCAATTGGACAGCCTGCCGCTGGCCGTCTCTCTGCGGGCCTTTTATCACCTGACGGTCTCCGGTGACCCCGACACCGTCTACGGCGCCTCGCGCGCCATCGTCGCCCAGCTGTGCACCCTGCACTCGCCCGAGGACCTGGTGGTGGCGGTCGTCGCCGCGCCCGGTGCGCAGGCCGAGTGGGAGTGGACCAAGTGGCTGCCGCAGGTGCAGGACAAGACCACGGACGGCGCGGGGACGCGCCGGCTGGTCGTCGGCGACCTCGGTGAGATCGAGGAGCTGCTGGCGGACGACCTGGAGGGCCGCGGGCGGTTCAACCCGCAGGGCACTCCGGTGACCGACAGCCCGCATGTGGTGGTCGTGCTCGACGGCGGCGAGGTGCCGATGGACTCGGTGATCGCCGGGGCCGAGGGCCTGCAGGGCGTCACGATCCTGGAGGTCGTCCCGGGCGACCTGGACGAGATCCGCGGCGGTCTGGCCGTACAGGTGTGGCCGGGCAAGCTGGTGCTGGAGTCGGCCAGCGGTGCGGTCTACCACGGTGTCTGCGACACCCTCTCGATCGCCGAGTCGGAGGCGCTGGCCCGCCAGCTGGCCCCGCTGCGGGCCGGTTCCGGCGCGGACGGCGAGGAGCCGCTGCTGTCGAACCTGGACTTCACGGATCTGCTGAACCTCGGTGACGCCGGTTCCGTCGATGTGTCGCGTACCTGGCGGCCGCGCACGCTCCACGAGCGGCTGCGGGTGCCGATCGGTGTCGACAAGGACGGCCAGCCCGTCATGCTCGACATCAAGGAGGCCTCGCAGGAGGGCATGGGCCCGCACGGCCTGTGTGTCGGTGCGACCGGTTCCGGTAAGTCCGAGGTGCTGCGCACCCTGGTGCTCGCGCTCGCGGTGACCCACTCCTCGGAGACCCTCAACTTCATCCTCGCGGACTTCAAGGGTGGCGCCACCTTCACCGGTATGTCGGAGATGCCGCACGTCGCGGCCGTCATCACCAACCTCGGTGAGGACGTCACCCTCATCGACCGCATGCGCGACTCCATCACCGGTGAACTCCAGCGCCGTCAGGAGCTGCTGCGCTCCGCGGGCAACTACGCCAACATCACCGACTACGAGAAGGCGCGTGCCGCGGGTGCCCCGCTGGACCCGCTGCCCTCGCTGGTGATGGTGCTCGACGAGTTCTCCGAGCTGCTGACCGCCAAGCCCGACTTCATCGACATGTTCATCCAGATCGGCCGTATCGGCCGGTCGATGGGTGTGCACATGCTGCTCGCCTCGCAGCGTCTGGAAGAGGGCAAGCTGCGCGGTCTGGACACCTTCCTGTCCTACCGGCTGGGTCTGCGGACCTTCTCCGCGGCCGAGTCGCGGACCGCGATCGGTGTGCCGGACGCCTACCACCTGCCGAACGTGCCGGGTTCCGGCATCCTCAAGTACGACACCGAGACGATGGTCCAGTTCAAGGCCGCGTACGTCTCGGGCCCGTACCGCGGTCCGGGTGCCGGCGGCGGCCCCGGCGGCAGCCGGACGAACCGGCTGCCGGTGCCGTTCACCGCGGCTCCGGTCGTCGAGCAGATCATCGAGGACCCCACGCCGGTCGAGCCGGTCGAGCCGGAGCAGGACGACGCGCTCGCCGACACGGTGCTCGACGTCATCGTCCAGCGCATGCAGGGCCAGGGCCCGCCGGCGCACCAGGTGTGGCTGCCGCCGCTGGACGAGCCGCCCACGGTCAACCAGCTGCTGCCGACGCTCGCGGTCACGCCCGAACGCGGCGTGCACGCACCGGAGTACACCGCGCTCGGCAAGCTCGTGGTGCCGGTCGCGCTGGTGGACAAGCCGTTCGAGCAGCGGCGTGACGTGATGTACCTGGACTTCTCCGCCGGTGCCGGTCACGGTCTGGTCGTGGGTGGTCCGCAGTCCGGCAAGTCGACCCTCATCCGGTCCGCGATCGCCTCGTTCGCGCTCACCCACACCCCGGCCGAGGTGCAGTTCTACTGCCTCGACTTCGGCGGCGGCGGCATGCTGACCATGGAGGGCCTGCCGCACGTCGGTGGCGTCGCCTCGCGTCTGGACGCGGAGAAGGTGCGCCGTACGGTCTCCGAGGTCGTCGGCATCCTCAACGAGCGCGAGGAGTTCTTCCGGGCCAACAACATCGACTCGATCGGCACCTACCGCCAGCGGCGGGCCGCGGGCACCTACCCCGACCAGAAGTGGGGCGACGTCTTCCTGGTCATCGACGGCTGGGCGACGTTCAAGACCGACTACGAGCAGATGGACCCGGTGATCCTGGACATCGCCGCCCGTGGTCTCGGTTTCGGTGTCCACCTGATCATCGCCGGTGCGCGCTACACCGAGGTGCGGCCCGCACTGCGCGACCAGCTCCTCAACCGCGTCGAGCTGCGCCTGGGCGACCCGATGGAGTCGGAGTTCGACCGCAAGCGCGCGGAGAACGTCCCGATGGGCAAGCCCGGTCGCGGTATGTCCCCCGACAAGCTCGACTTCCTGGCGGCGCTGCCGCGGCTGGACGGGATGAGCGACCCGGAGACGCTCAGCGACGGCATCGCGAACCTGGTGTCGACGGTCAGCGAGCACTGGCAGGGCGAGCCCGCCCCCGCGGTGCGGATGCTGCCGACGATGCTCCACGTCAACGAGCTGCCCAAGGGCAACGACTACCCGGAGCACGGCGTCGCGATCGGTGTCGACGAGACCACGCTGTCCCCGGCGTTCATCGACTTCGAGACCGACCCGCTGCTGGTGATCTACGGCGAGAGCGAGTCCGGAAAGTCCTCGCTGCTGCGGCTGCTGGCCAAGCAGATCGCCGAGCGGTATCCGTCGGACAAGGCGCTCATGGTGGTCTCCGACTACCGTCGCGCCCTGCTCGGCGAGATCCCCGAGAGCCACATGTACAAGTACTGCGCCGCGGGGCCGCAGTTGCAGGAGGTCATCACCGGTCTGGCCGGTTCACTCGGCCGACGGATGCCGGGCCCGGACGTCACGCCGGAGCAGCTGCGCAACCGCAGCTGGTACGACCTGCCGGACGCGTTCGTGATCGTGGACGACTACGACCTGGTGGCGACCAGCAGCGGCAACCCGCTGCAGCCGCTGCTGGAGTACCTGCCGTTCGCCCGTGACCTGGGTCTGCGCCTGATCATCGCGCGCAGCTCCTCGGGTGCCGGACGCTCCTCGTTCGAGCCGGTGATGCAGCGTACGAAGGAGCTCGGTGCGCAGGGTCTGATCCTGTCCGCCGACCCGGCCGAGGGTCCGCTGATGGGCAACATCAAGGGCCAGAGCCTGACGCCCGGACGGGCCACGTTCATCACGCGCAAGCGCGGTGCGCAGCTGGTCCAGACGGGCTGGCTGCCGGCGAACAGCGGCTGACCGGACCGCACGCGACAACGGCGGTGGGGCGTCCCTCCTGAGAGGGGCGCCCCACCGCCGTTTCGTCTGTGCGCGCGGTGCGTCCGTGCGCGGTACCGGCCCGAAGGCGTCAGCCGAAGGCCCCGTGCTGAGTGACGTCGGGGCCGGAGCCGACCGGTGCCTCGGCGGCGGACGCCGCGGTGCCCCGGGGCTCGGGGGCACCGGCCCCGGCGGCGGAGGCGGCGGGCCGGGCGGCAGGGGCGGCCGAGCCCTTCTTCTGCGGGCCGTTCTGCGGATCGTTCCGCGGGCCGTTCTTCGGGTCCCGCTCAGGGCCCGGCTCCGGCTCGGTGCCGGGCGCCCGGCTCCGTACGCCCTTGGCGAGGCCCTCGCCGCCCCGCGTCCTGGCCTCGCCGTCCTGTGCCGGGCCGAACGGATCGGGCCCGTGCGCCGCTTCGGAGGTGGCCCACTCGTGCCGTACGGGCGGCCGCTGTCCCTGGCCGCCCCCGCCCCCTCCGCGCTTGCCGAACGCGCCGCCGAGGCCGGTCGCGAGCTGGCCGAGCGCCATGAAGCCGTAGGCGATCTCGGGGCCGGACGACGACTGCGCGCCGTCGCCGGAGCGGCCCGCCGGCGGTGCGTCGTGGCCCTTGTCGCCGTTGTCCTCGGCGGGCTGCGCGGCGGCGTTCTCCAGGTCGGCGGCGGCCAGGTCGAAGACCGGCAGCGATTCGTCGACGGACCGCTTGAGGCGGTGCCACTCCCCCGCGAACGCCTCACCGGCCGGGCCGTGCCAGTTGGCCGCGGCCGCGGTGCCGACGTGCCGGTCCAGATCGCGGACGAGGCCGTCGAGGTGCTTGCCCATCTCCCGCCAGCCGGCCGCCGCTTCGTGCAGGGCCTGCGGGTTGCCTCGCTCGCTCACTTGACGCTCCGCATCATCTCGGCCAGCTCGTCCTCGGCCGCCTGCGCATTCGCGACGGTCTCCTTGATCCCCCCGCCGACCTCGGCGAGGCGCTGCTGCAGCTGGACGAGCGCCTGCTCGGCCTGCTCGTACAGCTCGCGGTAGGGCCGGGCCGCCTCGTCGTCGCCGAAACCGTCCCGGAGGGCCTCGGCATCCGCCCGTCGCCTGAATGCGGCGAGCTGCCGGCTCAGTTCTTCCGCACGTATCTCGAAGGTCGCACCGAGCTTGTGCAACTCCTCGGTACTGAGCCGGACTTCATCGGACATCATTTCTCCCCGAATTGCATGACAGCTACCTGCCGACATCGCCTCAGGTCTAGCACACCCGCAATAGGCCCGAAGCCCTCCGCGGAGCGGGCGGGAGGCGGATCGCGGAATTCGCCGTGGAGCAATGTCCGGCAATACCGACAACCCCCTCCTTGACGCCCCGTTCACACCCGTCATTACACTCAGGACGCCGGTGCCGCAGACGCGGTTGCTGTGTCATCACGTTCCAGGGGGCAGACATGAACAATGAACGGCAGATCCAGGACGAGGACCTGATGGACGTCGCCCAGGATCCCGAGCAGGCACACCGGCTGCGCAAGGCACTGAAGGTCCTGGCGGACAACCCCAACGTCGGCGGCAAGCTCCAGGAGATGGCCCAGGAGGTGCTCTCCGGGCGTATCGGCATGAAGGACGCGATCGCGACGCCGGGATACATGGACGCGCTGGGCGACCGCATGGACCAGATCCGGCGGGCCGCGGAGAACCAGACCATGGCCGAGCGCGAGGAGTCCCGCGAGAAGTTCGCCGCGTGGCAGCAGGAGCAGGAGGCCAAGGAGGACGAGGAGCGCGCCGAGCGCGACGGTCCTTCGGGCAACATCGTGACCACCCCGCGGCGCGGTGGCCGCGGCGGCGGGCACCGGGGCTGACCCGGTCGCCGCGCGGGCCGTCCGCGGCGCCCGCCCCCATCGGCCCGCGGTTCGGCGTTTCGGCAGCCCGCGGGTTCGGCGGCCTTCCGCTTTTCCCTCACGCCGAAATCCGTTCAAACACTCAGGAAAGCCGTTGCGGAAGAAAGCGGATCCATCGCCGGATCATGCGGATGGATCTGCTTTCTTTCCGCACATGGCGATCTCGCTTTCTCCACATCGGGCCCCGGGGACAACTCACTTCACCTCCACCCCGCCCGCTCTCGGTGCGAGCGCCCGCACACCGGCCCCGGCCTGCGTGTTCCAGTTCCGGCACAGCCCACCCCGCGCCATCCTCAGAGGGCGGCACGGACCATAGGATCAAGCCGGTACACGCAGGAATCCACAAAGGTGGAGGCGGGATTGATGGGGGACGAGGAAGCCATGAGCGCCTCAGACGAAGGAAATGCCGCACCGGCCGGATACGCACCGCATCCGTACGTCGGCGGCCGCACCGCCGCGCTCCGCGCGCTCGCGGCCTGGCGCATGCGCTGGCCCGGCGCGCCGCGCGTCATCGTGCTCACCGGCAACCCGGGCAGCGGGCGAACGCGCCTGGTCACCGGCTTCCTGATGATGTGCGACCCCGGGCACCGCAAGCAGTTGCCGCTGGACGATCTGGACCCGGCGACGGTGCCCCCGGATCTCCCGGCGCCTGTCGTACCGAGCCCCGCCGGGCGCACCGCGGCACAGATGTTGTGGATGATCTCCGATCATCTCGGGCTGAACGCCGACCGCGACGACGACATTTTCACCGAACTCGCCGCTCGTGAAGAGCCGGTGACCCTGGTGGTGCCGGATGTCGATCAGGCCGGTCCGGTACGCGCCGCGCACGAGCCGGCCCGCGTCGTCCGGGACGTGCTCAAGCCGCTCGCCGCCACCGAAACGGTTCAGCTGCTCGCCGAGGTGCCGCGCGAACTGGCCGCGGAGCTGGCCGGGGCGCTGCCGGCCGGCCAGGTGCAGATCATCGATCTCGACGCGCCCGAGTGGGCCGACCCCAAGGGCCTGGTGCTGCACGCCGAGACCGCGCTCACCCCCGAGGCGGGCGCCCCGGACCTCCCGTACACCACCGATCCGGCCGCGCGCCGGGCGCTCGCCGAGGCCCTCGCGGCGCGCGCGGACGGCAACCGGCTCACCGTCCGGCTCGCCGTGCAGTCGCTGCTCCTGCAGCCCGCGGGCTTCGACCCTGCAGACGCCTCCCAGCTGCCCGGCAGCGTCGGCGAGGTGCTCGATCTGCATGCCCGCCGGCTGGGCGCCGATCCGCGGACCCTGCGGCTGATGCTGGCGCCGCTCGCGTTCGCCGAGGGCGAGGGGCTGCCCGTCCAGCTGTGGGGTGCGCTGGCGAGCGCCGTCGCCGGACGGGACATGAGCCGGGACATCGCCGACGGCATGCTGCTGGCCGCGCCGTTCATCCAGCCGGTCGAGCCGTCCCGGGACGAGGACCCGGACGGCGACGGAGACGGTGCCGCGGACGAGGCCACGGAGGACGGCGGGGCCGGATCCGGTGCCGACGGCCGTACCCTGCTGCGTCTGACGCACCCCGGGCTCGCCGAGGAGATCCGCTCCGGGCTGCCGGACGTCCGCGACGCCCAGACCAAGATCGCCATGGCGCTGCTGGAAGCGGTGCCCCAGCAGGACTGGTCCCGGGCCGATCCGTACATCCGCGACCATCTGGCGGCGCACACCCTCGACGCCGGCCTGCTCCCGCAACTCCTCACCGACCCCGGCCTGTTCGCCCATGCCGACCCCGTGACGATGCGGGCTGCCATCGAGGCCGTACCGCTGGAGCAGCTGGGCGCACCGGCCCGTACGTACCTGCGCACCGCCCCGCTCCTCACCCGCTCCCAGGCGCCCGCCGAGCTGCGGGCGGCGTTCCTGGAGTCCGCGTTCGTCGAGGACGGCCTGGCGCCGTACGCGGAGGCGCTGCACACGCTCGGCTTCAGCCTGCCGTGGCGGACGCTGTGGAGCGTGCCGCTGGTCGGTGTCCGCGCCGTGACGACGGGGTCCCTGCCTCCGCAGGACGGGGACGGCGCGACGGCGGACGCGGCCGACCCCGGCGACCCGGACGGCAGGGCAGCGGGGACGGCGGCGGGAACGGCCCAGAGCCCGGCCCCCGCGACGGCCGACTCCGCCGGTCCTGCGGCCCCGGCTTCCGCCACCACCGCACCCGGCCGCCCGGTGGCCGCCTTCCTCGTCCCCGAGGGGACCCCCGGCTCCCGTACGGTGCCCGGCCCGGACAGTGACGCCCCCGAGGGCAGCGGCCGGGCGCTCCTCGTGCACGATCTGCTGCGTCCGGGATACGTCGACGCCGATCCGGCGCAGGTGCAACTGCCCTCCGCACAGGCCCAGGAGGCGGCGCCCCTCGGGCTCAGCCGCGGCGCCGACTATCTGCGGGTCTGGTCCCGCGCCGACGAGGAGGTGGTGGCCGCGCTGCTCTCCGACACCCCGTTCACCGGCGCCGACCTCTCGCCGGACGGTGTACTGGTCGTCGCCACCGCGCGCGGTGTGACCGCCCGCCAGATCCTCGCCGCGGCTCCCGCGCCCGCTCCCACCGTGCCGGCCCAGCGCACCGGCACCGCCGACTCCGCTTCGTCCGACGGCCTCGAAGGAGACCACTCGTGATCACCCAGGCGCAGGCCCACGCCACCGCCGCCCGCTGGCTCAACCCCGAGGGGCATCAGGGCCCGCCGCGCGAAGTGGCCCTGCAGGAGTTCGACCTCGGCTGGGTCGTGTGGGCCGTACCGCCGCCGCCGGAGGTCGACCCGCAGACCGGTCAGCGACGCCCGCCCGCCGAGGTCGGCGCAGCCTGCGGTGTCGTCGACCGGGAGTCCGGCGAGCTGACGGTGTGGCCGTCGGTACCGGTCGACGAGGTCGTACGGATGTACCGGCAGAAGCACGGCGCCGGAGCGGCCCCCTCGACGCCCGCCGAGCGGCCGGTCACCGGCCCCGGCAACACCGCCGTCGCGACCTACAACGACCCGTCGACCGGCGAGGAGACCAGCCTCGCCCGGGTCTCGGCGCCCGGAGCGCCGCCCGCCGAGTACCAGCTCCACGACGAGCTGCGACGGCTGGGCGTGAACCCCGCCGACGTCAGCGCCGTCCACACCGACCTGCGGTCGGCCCTGCTGCCCGGCGGCTACCCCGGCGACTTCCTCCTGCGCACCTTCACCCACGCCACGTTCTCGTGCACCGAGGGCTACGGCATGCGCCCCGAGGAGCGCGCCGAGGGCGTCGCCGGACTGATCCGGCACGTCGAGATGATGCACCAGCTGGCGGGCCGGCCGGCACCGCCGCGGCCGCACCGGCTGCCGGTGCCGCAGCACGTCGAGGCCGCACCGCAGATGCGGGACGTGGCCCTCGGCAAGCACCTCGTGGAGGTCTTCGGCCCCCAGGGCGTGAGCCGCCCGGACGCCGACGACCTCGCCACGACCCAGTTCCCCGAGGCCACCAGGAACACCCTGGTCTGGGCCGGGCTGCCGGCCCAGGTGCCGTACTTCTTCACCGCCGACCGGCCCGACGCCCCGCCGGCCGGCGGACTGTTCCCGGACGTGGCGGCCTACCTGCGGGAAACCGGCACCGAGGCTCGCGAAGAGACCCTGACGACCCTCGCCGGCTACGTCCGGATCGGCACCGACGGCCTCTACACGCTCGCCGTTCAGTGCGCCGCCCCGGAGCAGAACCAGGGCCTCGTCGGCACCGTCTGGGCGGTCCAGCCGTCCTCGGGCGGCGGCCGGTTCGTCAACCGCACCCTCGCCGCGTACCTGCGCTCCCTCGCTCTGCTGGTCACCACGCGCGGGCAGATGCAGGGCATGGACCCGTACGCGGCAGGCGCGGCAGTCGCCGCCTTCCAGGAACAGATCGCGGCGATCGACTCCTGGGCGCTGGACAACGACGGCAACTGGTGGTCGCTGGTCATCGAACAGATGTGGCACGGGTTGTTCTGAGGCGGGGGGAGGCGGGGGGAGCCTCGGGGCGGATTCTGCGGTCCGGGGCTTTTCTGGGCGGCGGGGGACGGGCTCCGGGGCTTTTCCCTGCGGGGGGGGCTCCGGGGCTTACCTCCCCAGCGGGGGCAGCTCTGGTCTGGGGGCTTTTCTCTGCTGCGGGGAGGGGCGCCTTGCGCGGCGGTCCTCCTCAGCCGGGGGAGCAACTCCGGGGCGGGGGTGGATCCGCTGTCCGCCCCTTCCTCCACCTTCAGGGCAGCAGCAGCCAGTCCGCGGCCAGTGCGGCGGCCAGCCCGATGCCCAGCAACCAGGTGCCGAGGCGGGTACGCCCGTTCCGGCTGAGTTCGATCACCACCCCACAGAGCACCAGCGCGGCCCCGTACACCCCGACCACCAGCACCGACGTACGCGACGCCAGGCGCACCACGAGCACCCCCGCCATCGCGGCCATCAGCACCGAGGCCAGGACGATGCGTATTCGCCTGGCCTGACGAGGCGTCAGCCCCACTCGACTCTCGGGAAGGGGCTCTTCATTGCCGGCTACGTCCATGAGCGGGAATGCTACGGGACGAGTGATCGCCGGGCCCTCCCGCTCCCCCCGAATGGCGCCAACCACCCGAACTCCCCGGCCGGTTCGCCGACCAGCTCCCGCCTGCGCACTTCCCACTTCCCACTTCCCACTTCACACTTCACACTTCGGCCTTCGGAGCCCCCGCCCCGCCACCCCCACTCACCCGGCACACGGCCGAATTCCCCTGCGTCCGCACGCATCCCCGCGCCAACCCGCCGGCCCCATCCGTCAACTCGCCGGACTCACCCGAGCGACCCATTCCCCAAGTCGCCCGATTGACGTCACGGACACTCGCCGTTGAGGGCAACGCCACCTTTCGGCAACCAACCGAGGCCGACCCGCCCCCAGGCCATCTTCCGCCGCCCCTCCCCCACCCCCAGAACTCCGAACAATTGACCAACGCCGTACCAATATTTAACCTGCCTTTTCGATACCTCGCCGGGGCTCCACACCCACCTGCCGCGAGATTCACCGATGCCGCGGGTACGCCAATTCCCCTGAATCCGCTCAGCGTTGAGTCGCAGAATGCCCACGTTCTCTCCACATGCTCGCCTTGACATGCCTGCGTTCAGATCGCCTAGTGTGTGGGATCGTTAAGGACGCAACAGATATCTGCGGGGGCACACCGCATAACGGGGGCAAGGGTGGCAGGCAAGGCATTTGACGTCGATCCGGATGTGCTGCGGACGCAGGGCAACACATTCGTCCACATCGGCAGCGATTTCTCCAAGGCGTCGAAGAAGCTTCAGGACGATCTTGAGGGCCTCGGCAGTCCCTGGGAAAACTGCGACTTCGGCGACATCTTCGAAACGATCTACACGCCCATCAGGGACGGCATGTTCGAATCGATGGACTCCCTGGGCGAGCGCCTCGAAAGCATCGGCGACAAGCTCCAGAACATGGCCGGCTCGTACACCGAATCCGACGAGCAGGGCATCCACACCATCAGCGCGGTAGGCCGCCCGGCCATCTGACGTCCGGCCCCGCCCGTCACGCAGGGGCACGCGCACACCGAGGCCGGGGCCGAGGCCGTCAATCATGAGCCGAGCCGGGCACCGGGTTCCCGAAGCGCGATCCACGCCCCGCCCAGGCCGATGTCCCACCACCCGCGCCCTCGCCCTCGTTCCTCACCCTCACCCGCTCCTTGACGACATCCACACCCGAACTCACACCCACACCATTCCGCTCCGCAATGGGCTACAACTGCACGGGGGACGATCGCTGTGTCATTGACGCTGCCAAGCGAGGTTGCTTGGGTCCTGGATCTGCTCGGCTACAGCTGGCCGGATGCCGACGAGGACAAGCTCCACGAGTGCGCCCAGGCTTGGCGCAACTTCGCCGAGTCCGTCAACCAGGCGTCCTCCCAGGGTTCTTCGGCAGCCAATGAAGTCGTCTCCGCCAACTCCGGAGAGGCGATCGAGGGCTTTTCCCACGAATGGGGTTCGTTCTCCGGCGGCGGGGGCAGCGGGGACAACTATCTCCGTGACGCCGCCGCGGCGGCCGAGGTCATCGCCGTCGCCTTCGACGCGGCCGCCATCGCCGTTCTCGCGGGCAAGATCGCCGTGATTGTCCAGCTCGTCATGCTGGCCGCCGAACTCATCGCGGCCCAGGCCGCCGCGCCCTTCACCCTGGGCCTGTCCGAGCTCGGCGCCGCAGGCGCCACCCAGGCGACCCGCCTGCTCGTCCGCCAGATCCTCGACAAGATCAAACGCGAGGTCATGGAGGCGGCGACCAAGGCCATGGAGCACGCCACCATGGACGCCATCAAGAAGATGGCGAAGAAGGCCGTCTCGAAGGAAGCCCGCAAGATCGCCGCGGACTACGTCAAGAAGACGGTCAAGGAAACCGTCAAGGACAAGGTCGTCGATCAGGCGAAGGAAATCGCCAAGGACAAGATCGTCGAAGAGGGCAAGGCGAAGGCCCAAGAGGCCGCCACGGAGATGGCCCAGAACGTCGCCGAGCAAGGCATCGAAAGCCACTTCGGAGCCCGCGACGGAATCGACTGGGGCGAAACCGCCGACATCGGCAAGGAAAAAGCCGGCGAATACGTCGACGGCATCAAGGAAGGCGCCCAGGAGTACAAGGACGGCGTCACCAGCCTCGCCGACCCCACCACCTACATCGACCACGCCAAGGAAGACCTCACCAACCGGGGCCTCGACCACGCACAACGCCACGTCGACCACCACACAGGCGGCGCCGCCACCCGCCACCAGGACACCACGGACGAGGTCCGCTCCGTCTTCGGCTGAGGCCACTGGCCGCCCGGTCGCCCCATTCCGCACCGGAGCGACGCAAGCCAACGCGATGGCAAGGGAAAGCCGTGCGGTCTACCCGCTCGCCACCGTGGCGCCCACTCATTGCACTGCGCAGAGCCACATACCAAAACAGGAGTGGGACCGCATTCATCGACTGCGGTCCCACTCCTGGCTGCCTTCTCTCCGGCTACGACCACTGGCTCATGCCGGCGGACGAGTTCACCAGAGAAGCCGTCGTCATTGACGGGGAGGGTAGTTGGGCGGTGCCGTCTGGTATCCACCAGGGCCACCCGGCTGCTGGTAGGAGCCATACGGATATTGAGGGGGAACTCCAGCACCGCCGCTCGGACCACCGAAGCCAGTGCCACCAGGAGGCGGACCATTACGGCGCTTCGAGTTGGTGACGATCAGAGCGATGACAATCCCCAGAACCACGATCACACCCACAGCAATACCGGCAATCGCGAGGGGGCTCATGCCGATCCCCGCGTCACCGCTGCTCGCCGACGGGTTCCCCCCAGGTGCATCCGTGCCTCCACCCGCGGAAGACTCCGTGTCCTTCGGCATGGTGAGCGGCCCGTTCTTCGAACCAGCGGGAATGTGCTCCGAGAGCGCCCGGTACGGGCGAATCACACCGTAACCGTACTTGGGATCAGGGGACTGGATATCCGTCTTGCCATCCGGGGTGATCGCTGTCCGGGTCAGACGATTCGCTACCTGGCCGGCAGTGAGATCGGGGTACTTCGAGCGCACGAGGGCTGCCGCGGCTGATACATAGGCCGTCGAGTCGGAGGTACCTGTTCCCTGACGGTAACCCTTCGGAGGGGTTCCTGCGGAGTAGATCTTCTCACCTGGGGCGATCAGCCGGATATGGGGACCGTAGTTGGACTCACCGAGCACCTTGCCGTCCTTGGCCACTGCGCCGACCGCCAACACTCCGGGTGCGCCGGCCGGATATAGAGGCTTGCCACTGCCCTCGTTGCCGGAGCCACCAACGAGCAGCACATCCTTCTTGACCGCGTAGTTGATCGCATCCGTTTCCTGCTGAGTCAAGCGAGGGGTCACAAAGGACATGTTGATGACCTTTGCGCCGTGGTCCACGGCATATCGAAGAGGGCCGTCGATGGTGTTCTGGTCCCCGCCAATCGCCTCACTCATCTTGATCGGCAAGATTTTTGCGTCCGGAGCCAGCCCCATGATGCCGTCGGCATTGCCAGGACCATGCCCATGGGCCGCGATCAAAGCGGCCATGGCAGTGCCATGATCCTCTACGGTTTCGTGATCTGCCGTGCCGCCTCCGCCGTCAAAGCTCTTCCCGGGCAGTACGTTGCCCTTGAGGTCTGCGTGGCCTCCGTCGACACCCGAGTCGATGACCGCCACGATGACGTTCTTGCCCGTCGACTCCTTCCACACCTTCTGCGGATTGAACGCGTCAAGCGCCCACTGCCCGTCCCGGATGTAGTCCGCCGAAGCGGTCGGCGCAGCGGTGAGGAGCAGCGCTCCTGCCACCACTACGCCACCCACCGCACGCAGCGTCCGCGTGAATCCCACTCCGTACTTCCCTCCCTGACAAGCTTGGGGTCCGCAACCGTCAGGCTGCGGACCCCAAGTCACTTCTTCCTATGGCTTGCTGCACCCGGCGGGTCGTGCCCATTTCGCTGAGGTTGACGCCGACAAGCACTCCAGCCGGAGACCTGCCGCCTCAAGAACTCAACGCGAGTTCAGACACGACGCTCGCCGCGGCCTCAACGGCCCGGAGGCTGGGTGGGCGGCGCCGGGGGGTATGCCCCGGGGCCGCCGGGCTGCTGCTGATACGGCCCGGGCTGCTGGTACGGGCCCGGCTGCTGGTAGGGACCCGGCTGCTGCGGGGTGAACCCAGCGCCGCCAGGACCGCCGAAGCCACCAGGACCGCCAGGGGGCGGACCATTGCGGCCCTTCTTCTTCTGGCTGACCACAACGATGACGATGACCGCGGCAACAGCGAGGACACCAAGGGCGATGCCCACAATGGCACCGGGGCCAAGCCCACTGGCCTTCTGCCCGTTTGCCTGGTCGCCACCCGTGCTTGAGGCGCCGGGAGCGGTCGCTCCACCGGCGCTGGGAGCCGAATCACCCTTAGGGGTCTTCAGCGGACCGTTTTTGGAACCGGTCGGAATGTCCTTTGTCAGTGCACTGAAGGGCTTGATGAAGCCATAACCGTAGTGTGGGTCCGGGAGCTTCATCCCGGCTTGCCCAGGCGGCAGGCCGGCCGTCTTCACCAGTCGGTTGGCGATCTGACCGGCAGTGAGATCGGGGAACTTGGCACGGAGAAGGGCTGCGGCGCCTGAGACGTACGCCGTCGAGTCAGAGGTGCCATTGGCCAGCCGATACGGCTTGGATGCCGCTGCAGACCTGATGAGAGTCCCGGGTGCCGTAAGCATCGTCTGCGGGCCGTAATTCGACTTTTCCCAAACCTGGCCGGTCTTGTCGACTGCACCAACCGCGACTACGCCCGGGTAGGAGGGTAGATCGCCAAGGCGTCCCCGCCCATCGTTTCCTGTGCCAGCAACCAGAAGGACGTCCTTCTTGATCGCATAAGAAAGAGCACTCTTTTCTTCCTCGGTCAGCACACCAGCATCGATCGACATATTGATGACAGATGCGCCGTGATCTGCAGCGTACTTCAGTGCCTCGGCCAGATCATCCTCGCCCTGCGTCGGCACGTCGCCTTCGTCAGGAATTGCCACCGGCAAAATCTTGGCAGCTGGAGCTAGCCCCTTCACCCCTTGTGAATTACCTGCTCCGTGGCCGTGACCTGCAATGATGGAAGCCATTGCGGTACCGTGGTCATTCACGCTTTCGTGATCAGCGGTACCACCTTGGTTAAGGTCTTTCCCTGGCAGCACATTACCCTTCAAGTCGGGATGGCTGCCGTTAACGGCATCGTCGATCACTGCGACCGTGATGCCTTTACCCGTCGATACCTTCCACACGCTTTCGGCATCAAATGCCTTCAACGGCCATTGATCATCTCTGGTCTGGTCCGCAGAAGCAGCCGGAGCGGAGCCGAAGAGCAGTGCTCCCGCCACCACCACGCCGCCAACTGCACGCAGCGTACGCGTAAAGCTCATGCCGTTACACCTCTCCCTAACAGGGGCGGGCCCGCAGTCCGGGGACTGCGGGCCCCACTTCGATTCCGCTGTGCGTCGGAACTCGACCGACAGGGTCCTACTCGATGACCTTGGGCGCTACGTTACGCTCCGGCGTCCAGGTCTCCTCATCTTCTACCAGGTAGTCCGGACGCTGTCCGTTCTCCGCATTCTTGTCCTTGCCCTTGGCTCCGTGGGCGCCATGTCCGCCGGCCATACCCGCCGGACGTCGGCCGCCTGCCGCACCCTGCTGGGTGCCACCACGGCTGCGGTGCAGGCCGGCCCCTCCCTGACCGGCGGCTCCGGCCTTTCCACCCTTGCCGCCTACGAGCCCGCCCTTCTGTCGTGCCATTGCACCGCCCTTGCCGCCGGCGCCCTTGGCTCCAGAGCCCTTCCCTGCGCCAGCAGCACCGCCCATACCTGGCATGCCCGCACGACCACCCCGCGCACCTGTTCCAGTGCCGGAACCACCCGTACGACCGGCAGCGCCACCGACCATGCCTGGCATGCCACCGCCGCTCATACCCGAATGCGAGCCTCCGCCGGCGCCAGAACCCAGGCCCCCCGTGCCCACGCCTCCGCCGACACCACCGCCGACGCCACCACCGATTCCGCCGGCACCGGTACCACCGCCAGTGCCGAGCCCGCCTCCTGAGAGGCCATCAAGTCCGGTGCCAATGTGAGGTGCAGGGCTCCTGGGGATACTGCCGACCCCTCCGTCAATACCGTGCGGACGCGGCGGTTCCAACGGCTGCGGGGTCGTGTATCCACCACCCTTGACCCCCGGGATGTTCGGCGTCGTACCACCCTTCGGGCCGGAAGGGGCCGGGCCATAAGGACCGATGGGGGGAATGGGACCGCCGCCGTCGTAGTCAGGAACCTCGTCGTCGATGCGGCCATCACCCGGACCACTGATCGGCGGCTTCCCGATAGCCTTGACGCCCGCCCGATAGGTCGTAGCAAGCTGCTCCATGTAATGAGCAGCCTCAAGCTCACGCTCCCGGTCGATCGACAGGCTTCCCCGGTTCTTGTTGACGGCATCGAAGATGCTCATCTTCGGGTTGGCGAGGTCGGCATTCAGCTGAGTGTCGTCCCGACCGTCGCCGCCGACCATGCCACCGACCATGCCGCCAACCAAGGCGCCTGCGCCCGGCACGAGAGAGTTCCCAATAGCCGCACCCTTTCCGGCACCGGAACTCATGCCGTCGGCAGCCCGGTCCTTGATGCGATCCAGCTCGCTGGGCTCCTCGACGTCTGCGACCGCCTTCTTGACAGCCGCCAGATGCTCGCTGATCTGATGCAGGACGTAGCCGGTGTTGTGCGGGTAGGCAGCAAGTTTCGCGAAGTTGTTGCTGATTTTCTGAGCTGCAGTCGCGAACTGCTCCGCGGACTGGCCGTGCCAGCTCTCCAGGACCTTGGTCACGGCATCATCGAATTTCTTCTTGATGCCGTCATTCCAGTCCTGCGAAGTCCAGCTGTTACCGCCGCCCACCAGCTTGATGCGAACGAGCTTCCAGCCCTCGGCGACATTGCCGACTTCGCCCGGATTGGAGCCCTCGACCATCTGCTTGACCTGATTCAGCCGCAGCTTGGTGAACTGAGGACGGCTCTGGCCAACTTCGTAGCTTGTCTCTTGGTCCGCGCCCGAGCCTTTGGGCGCCGGCTCGGCGTTCTTCGGTACGTGGACCTCGGCGGGCTTGAACTTACTGTCATTCGACGCCATCTGCTGTCCCCCACTCCGTCATCGAACATGCTCTATCTGTCACTGCGATCCGCCCGCTGACGTCACTTCATGCCGACGGTGTTGTCGGCCTCGGCGTCTTGGTAGGCACCCCTGACCTTGGACGACTTCTTGCCGAACCGATCGACCAGGCCTTCGACCATGTCCATCAGCCGCTCGATGTCGCCCTTCATCGCATCGTGCGCCTGGTACAGCTGGTTCTCCTCCGTGAAGCCCTGCCCCAGGGTGCCCTTCGCCAGATAGGTGCTGTTCTTGGCCGTGCTCTTCGAGTCGCCCATCATCTGGAGGACGTGATTGAGCTCCTTGACCACCTGGTCCAAGGCGTCCAGGTCTACGCCATACTCGCCTTTACCACCCATGATTAAGCCTCCCCGTGAGTCTTCAAACCGGTCTTGCGGCGCCAGTCGCGAATGGCGACCGAGGATCCGACGACCGCGGCGACGGCAAGAAGTCCGCCGCCGACAATGTAGATGGAAATGCGGGCACGTCGTTCCTCGGGTGATTCACCGAAAGTCACGGCGGCCGGCTGGATGTTGGAGCCGTCAGCCCCGTTGGTGGGCTTGTCCGGCTTGGGTGAGGCGGTGGGCCTGGTGTCGTCGTTGAGGGCGGCCACCGGGTCGACGACGCCCCAGCCGATGTTGTGGTCCGCCTCCCTGCGCACGCGCTCCGCGGTCTGCTCCAGGTGCCAGATGACCTCGCGCGGGGTCCAGGGCCTGGGGTCGTGCTTGTGCTTCGCGATCAGGAGGGCCGCGGCTCCCGCGGCGTAGGGTGCGGCGAAGCTGGTGCCCTGGTCGACGCAGTTGCCGCCGTCGGGGACGGTGGAGACCATGTCCACGCCCGGTGCGGCGATATCGACCCGCTCACCCGGCTGGGAGAAGGGGGCCCGCTCGTTGTTGCGGTCCGAGGCCGCGACGGACAGCACGTTGTCGTACTGCTGGAACGAGGCGGGGTACATGTTCTTCTCTTTGCCGCTCGCGCCGTCGTTGCCGGCCGAGGCGACGATGAGGACGTTGTTGGCCGCGGCGTTCCGGATCGCTGCCTGGAGGGGACCCAGCTTTTCCGGGCCGGCGTCCGTGCCCTGGGAGATGTTGATGACATCGACCTTGAGGCGGACCGCGTAATTGATCGCCGCGGCCAGGCTGACGGAATCTCCGGCCTTCTCGTCGCTCGTCTGCTGCAGCGGAATGACCTTCGCGTCGGGCGCGATGCCGACGAAGCCGGAGCCGGGTTTGGCCCGAGCAGCGATGATGCCCGCGACCTTGGTGCCGTGGCCGACCTTGTCGTCGGTGGGCTTGCCGTTGACGAAGGTCTTACCGCCGCTTCCGATGGCGGGTTTGATCTGCTGGTTGCCCGCGTCGATACCGGTGTCGATGACGGCGACCCGGGCACCCTTTCCGGTGGACTGGTCCCACATCTGCTTGGTCAGCAGCCGCTGGAGCGACCAGGGGGTCTCACTGATGTCGTCGGCGCCGAACTTGCACTCGCCGCTGTTGAGCGGCACGTTCGGGTCCGCGATCGCCGGTGCGGCCGTACCGCACGACAGGCCGACGATGCACGCCGTCGTGACCAGTGCACCCGCCGCTCGTCGGCGGTGCCCGGCTCGGTGACCAATGGCGCGAGATCCCACGGGTTGTCTGCTCTCCATGTGTGGCGGAAGGGGCGGGGCGAGAGGGAAATACGAAGGTGCAGGTGGACGGCAGAAGGGCGAGCGCACCGGTGCAGCGCGCTCGCCCTCATTGACCACTGTGCGAGCCGTCGGGGCTGCTCAGCCGATCGCCATCCGTAACTGTGCCGACCTTGGGTCAGCCCGCCCAGATGCCGGAGTTCTTGTGCTCGGTGGCCTGGTAGTTCTGAGCGGCCTGGTCGAGCGCCTTGGCGATGGCCTCGAGCGTCGAGTGCAGGGAGGCGGCACGCTGGTCCCACTCGCGCTGGCGGGCCTGGTAGCCCTCCTGCGCCGCACCTTCCCAGCTCGCGGCGATCTTCTTGACGCCGGACTCGAGGTCGTCGAGCTGCTGACGGATGTTGTTGGCAGTACCGCGCACGTCGGAACTAGCCTGCGAGATCGTCGCGAAATTAACGAGGATCTGGCCTGACATGGTGTCTCCTCAGGAGTAGATGATGCCTGGTCGATTCACGCGCCACAGCGGGCCGGCGGACGAACCGTCGGGCCCGGGCTGCGGCGGCTGGGCCATGCGCCGCGGTCAGCGACGCGGCCACATCATCCGAACGGGGAAGCCGAGGCGGAGACGTGCGAAATCGACTGGGCCTGCTCCTCTTCGGAGGCGGAGTAGTTCTTCGTGGTCTCGTCGATCGCTTCCTTGATCTCACCCAGAAGCTGGTTGAGACGGTTGGCGTCCTCGTTCACCTGGGACTGGAGCTGGTTGTACGAGGAGGCCGCAGCACCCTTCCAACCAGACGTGATGGTGTCGACGACCGTGTTCAGGCGCGAGATCTCGCCCTGGATCGACTGGTTGACCGAGGAGATCTTGCCGCTGAACGCGACCATCTCCTCCTCGGTGGTTGTGTACTGCTGACCAGCCATAGTCAACGTCCCCCATGAGACTCGTACGTCGTACCGCGGCATGCCGCCACAGGCGCTCGCGCGGTAGGCATCTCCTGCTGACGCCTTTGGCTACTTTAACCACTCCATATGCCTGTTCCCAACAGGGGGAGCGTTCTTGTGACGGGATCACAACATCGTCAACTGCCCGCCGTGGAAACGCCGTTCAATGCAAACGGACAGAAGCGATGCTATCGGTCACGAACGGGCGCGTCGGAGTGCGACGAAGATCGCACCGAGAACATGCGGGATGGCTGTGGTGAATTTATGGTGCAGGAATCCGTGAGGCGCCGAAGTCCGCGCCGATAGCCCGTCTTGGGCCTCGGCGCGGACTTCGCTCACATCAGGACGACTGCGGCTTCTTGGCGCTGTTGATGTCGAGCGACGGGCCCTCGGAGAGCAGGCTGGACCAGGCCTTCAGAATCAGCGGGGGGTGCGTTCCCCCGTAGCCGAGGTGCAGCCTCGACTGGTCCAGTTCTTCCTTGTCGCTGCCGGCCTTGCTCGCGCTGTCGTTGTTCCGGGGAATGGAGTAGCGCAGCCCCGTGTCGGTGGCCAGGAAGAGGCTGCCGCTCTTCGCCTGGGGAGTGGGCACCTCCGTGTACAGCAGGCCACTGCCGGGGGTGACGTACGAGCTGGAGCCGCTGGCCATCTTGGCCGGGTAGTCCTTGCCGACCCAGGTCTGCATGTCCGGCACACCGTTCGGGTAGCCGAGCTGCTTCTCCTCGCCGCCCGGGTACTTGCTGTTGGTGCCCTTGTAGACGCTGCACGAGACGCCGTTGGCCGTGGGGGTGACCAGACCGCCGGTCTGGGAGCCGTGGGCGAAGTCGTTGGCCGGGGAGAGGGTCTCGGTCGGCCAGGGCGAATCGACGTCGCCGAACGTCTTCCCCAGGAACGTGGTCGGGTTGTTCGCGTCGTCCCGCTTCGGATCGATGCTGCTGGCGGCGATGGGCACGGGGACGATCGGCGAACCGTCGGAATGCAGCTTCTTCGCGTTCGCGCCCTCCTCCAGGAGCTTGGCGACGAACTTCGACACCTGCTCGACGCCGTCCTTCTCGACGACGTACTTCTGGCCGTCGCTGTCCTCGAGGATCGAGCCGACGGTCCTGCCCTTCTCCGGGACCTTCGGGGCGTTGGTCGCCGTGCCCGCCTGCTCGACCTGGGGCATGCTGATGGAGAGCTGGTCCGGGAGGGTGAGGAGGGTGTCCATGAACTGCTTCGACACCTTCTGCGGCTCGGCGTTGGCGCCGAAGATGATGCGCCGCAGGACGGCGTCGCCCTCCGCCCTGTTGCCGGTCCACCCCATGCGGGTGGAGTTGAACCCGAAGGCCATGCCGTGGCTGTCGACCAGCCACTTCTTGCCCTGCGGGTCCTCGACGTACAGCGCTTGGTGAATGTCGAGCTTGTTCTTGTCCTCGACCAGCTTCTTGTCCTTGCCGGCCAGCACGAAAACGGCCTGCTGGGGCTTGGAGTTGGTGCCGGTGCCGGGACGGTTGCACACTGCCCAGGTCTTCGGCTTGTCGGCGTCCTCGGGGCTGGGCAGGCGGTCGGGCGCATACGGAATGCCGAGGGCGGGCCCGTGCGGAATCTTTCCGTCCAGCTCGGATTCCTTGACCTTGACGACTTGGAACTTCGGGTCGATAAGAAGCCGGGCGGAGGCGAGGTTCAGGATGGGGTGCAGCAGTTTCTGCCCTTTGCCGTCCTTGCTTTTCAGAACGACATAACGCGTGGTGGATTCGTCCCCGACGATGACATTCTTGCCGACCTCGTCCCACCCCTGCGGCGCAACCGGCTTGAGAATGCCACAAGCACCGAATCCCACGAGCATCAGGACACCCACGACGACACTCGGCACCACCGCCTTGAGCGGCTTGGGAGCACTCTCGATCGAACCGTTCGGCAGCGGCTTCAGAAATGCCGCATTCGTGCGCTTTCGAGCGAACGAATACGCATTCAGCTCGTCCCGGCGTGATGCCATTGTTGCTTTCTCTCCCCGCGTGTTGGATCAACATCGACCGCCCCCGGCACTCACGCCGTAGCGCCCTCTACTATGCCGTGTGTCGATCGACCCGTACGGTACGGGTGCCACCTTCCAACGCACCAGTCTCAACGGGCGACCGATACGCCTAGAGGGCCACACCACCAGTAGAGGAGCAGGCCGGGGGATGTCCAGCGCCACCAGGGCTCGACGCCGCAATGGGCGGCAACAGCAGCAACAGCCTTCCGCTGCCCCGCAATACGCGGGAAATGCTGGCCAAAACGGTACAGCTTCGGGCAACAGAGGAAATGGCGGCCGGGATTCCGCGGCCCGTCCGGCCGGTCCGGTGGCACCGCGGCTGCGCCAACAGGCCGGAACCATCGGCGGGGTGCGCGTCCAGCAGCTGGCCATCATCGAACTCGCCGCCGCGCTGGTGCTGGTGGGCTGGACGATCCACCCGGCCGCGCTGACCGCGGCCATCGTGATCGCGGCCCTTCTGGTCGTTTTCGCACTCGGCCGGCGGCGGAGGATTCCGCTGCCGGAGTGGATCACGACCGTGCGCGCCATGAAGCGTCGCGGCAAGGACGGCGTGGCCGCGCTCGCCGCCACGCAGGGCGTGGACCCCGCGTTCGCGCCGGTGGTGGAGTGCGAACCAGCGCTGCAGACCTACGAGTTCACCACCGAGGCGGACCAGCGCGCCATCGGGTTCGTCGGCGACGGGACCTTCCTGACGGCCCTCGTCCAGGTGGACGCCCGTGACGAGCCGCTGCGGCCGCAGCGCGGCAGCCACATGCTGCCGCTCGATGTGCTCCACACCGCGCTCGACATCGAGGACATCCACCTCGAATCGGTGCAGTTCGTCCAGTACACCCAGCCCGCGCCGGCCCCGCATCTGCCCGAACAGGCCGTCGCGGCCCGTTCGTACGCGCCGCTGCAGGCCCAGTCGCAGACGCCGGCACTGCAGCTGACGTGGATCGCGCTCAAGCTCGACCCCGAGCTGTGCTCGGAGGCGATCGAGGCCCGCGGCGGCGGGATGGAGGGCGCCAAGCGTTCGCTGCTGCGCGCCGCCGACCAGCTCGTCAGCCGGCTGACCGCGCACGGCGTCCGCGCCAAGGTGCTCGCCGAGCGCGAGGTCGTGGCCGCGATCGGTACCGCGGTGTGCGTCAGCCCGCGGGCCGCCAACGGGGCGATGGGGCGCGACGGCCGCGCGGCCCGCCGCACCCAGGAGACGACCCGGGCCGTGCGCTGCGACGACCGCTGGCACACCACGTACTGGATCGGCCGGTGGCCCCAACTGGGCGAGGGCGGTGCCCCGTTGGCGGCCGTCACCCAGCTGCTGACCAGCACCAGGGCGATGGCCAGCACCTTCACGCTGACGGCCACGCACGGCAGCGGCCGCGCCCCGGCCATCTCGGGCTACGTCCGTCTTTCCACCCGCAGTGAGAACGAACTCTCCGCCGCCCAGAGCGAGTTGGAGCGCCGTTCCGGTTCCGCGAAGGTCGGCCTCGTACGGCTCGACCGGGAACAGCTGCCCGGCCTGCTGGCCACGCTTCCCCTCGGAGGTACCCGCTGATGGCCTCTCCCACCTATCAGCCCCGCGTCAACACCAGCGGCAACGGCTGGCGCAATCCCCCCATCGGCGGCAGCGGCACCGGCAGCCGGCTCTCGCACCAGCCGCGCCCGGACGAGGACCACTCGGGTCCGACCGGCCCCAAGCCCCGGCCCGGTTTCGGCCTGCGCGGCCCGCGACGCAGCCCGCACATCCTGACCGCCGAGTCGCTCGCCTCGCTGACCCTGCCGGTCGGCGACGACGGCGTGATCATCGGCATCGACCCGCAGAACCAGCCCGCCGTGCTGAGCCTGCTGCGTCCGGCGCCGATGGAGATCGCGCTGGTCGGCAGCATGTGGATGGCACAGGTGCTGGCGCTGCGTACGGTCGCCACCGGCGCCCGGGTCGCGGTCGAGACCGCGCGGCCGCCGGCCTGGGGGCAGATGGCGCAGGCCGCGGGCGGCGGACAGCAGTGCGTCTCCGTCCACGATGTGCGTCAGATCGCGCCGCAGGGACCGTCGGTTTCCAGCCCGGTGCTGGTCGTACGGGACATGGGCGCACGCCCGCCGCGCAATCAGCTCGCCCCGAGCCCCTGGCAGTCGGTGCTGACCGTGCTGCCGTTCCTCGGGCCGCGGTCGCCGCAGATGCTCGGCCGTGCCGATCTGGTCGGTCTGCAGCGGCTTTCGCCCGAGGAGGCGGAGGTTGTGACGCGGATCATGCGGCTGCCGGATCAGGTCGGCGCGGTGCTGCCGACGCTCAGCGACAACGCCATGCTGTGGTGCTCGCGCGACGGCCACCAGTTCGTCATGACCCAGCCCACGGAAGCCGAGACCAACCTGCTCGGCGGCCCGCGCCGTATGGACTGACCGCCGTTACGGGCCGGTTGCCTGTGCAGGGCATTTCGCGCAGCACGGACGCAACCGGCCGAGACACCGCTTTACGGGCGCACCCACGGGTGCGCCCGTCAGTGTGCCCAGGGGCTTGAAGACGACATGGCACCGACTGCCGCTACGGGCCGACTGTTGATTAGGCTGTGTGGGAGAGCCGCAGGAGCACAGCACGACGGCAGTCGAAACGGGGACGGAGACAGTTAGTGTTGGCGCAACCCCGGGTGGTGTGTTCCGACTTCCGCTACATCCGATCGATCCGCCTGTATCCGGTCCTGCCGTTCAGGTGCGTTGCAGTACACCAGGAGGCACAGTGAACGAGCAGGAGGCTTTCCGTCCGGACGGAAACGATCCTGACGACGACCAGTCCGAGTTCGACCTGACCGGTGAGTTCAAGATCGATTTCGCCGCACCGGCCTGGTACGCGAGCAACGACACCAGTGGTGGGGGCACGAGTGCCGCCTCCCCCGCGACTCCTCCTGCGCCTTCGCCCACCCCTCCGCCCCTCGGGGCCCCGTCCCCGCTCGGGCCGCCCACCGGCCAGCCGCTGCCCGGCCCCGCCCAGGGTGCGCCCGGCATCCCGCACCAGGACACGTCCGGGATGCCGCAGCAGGGTGCGCCGACGGCGCCGCCGCCCGTAGAGGCCGCACCGCCGGGCTTCCCGACGCTGCGCCCGCAGGACGCCGGCAACGACGCACCCGCCGCCGCGACGCCGGTGCCGGATGCGACCGCGGAGGCCGCGCCGACCGCGAACGACGGTGCGGACGCCGGAAATCGGCGCTCGGGCACGGGTGTCGACCCGTCGGCTTCCCTCTGGGACGACGACGATGACGCCGGAGCGGAGACGACCAGCGCGTCCGAGTCCGAGGCCGCGCCCGCGGTTTCGCCGGAGGCCACGGAGGCGCCGCAGCCGGATGCCGTCGTGGCACCGCACGCCACCGAGAGCGGAACTCCGGCCCCCGAGGCCGCTGTCCCCACCCAGCCCGCCCCCGAGGCGACGGCGCAGGGCGCACAGCCCGCACCGGCCCAGCCGCAGCCGCAGCCGCAGCCGCAACAGGCCGGTCCCCAGCAGGGTGTGCCGCACCAGGGGATGCCGCAGCAGGGCGTTCCCCAGCAGACGACTCCGCAGGGCGTCCCCCAACAGGGAGTCCCGCAGCAGGGTGCTCCTTGGGGCGCCGCGGCCGAGGGTCAGCAGCAGGGTGTGCCCGGGCAGGGCACCCTGCCGCCGCTGCCGGCGGAGTTCCAGCCGGCGGACCCGCGCATGGCGCAGGCACAGGCTCAGGCCGCTCAACAGCCCCAGCAGGGCCAGCATGGCCAGCATGGCCAGCAGCAGGCGCCGGCCCAGCAGCAACAGCAGGCGCAGCAGCCGCAGGCGGGCTATCCGCAGGGGCAGCCCGCTCAGCAGGGTGGCTACCCGCAACAGCAGCAGGGCGCTCCGGGGCAGCAGCAACAGCCCGCGTACGGCTATCCGCAGCCCGCCTACGGCTACCCCCAGCAGAGCCAGCAGCAGCCGCACGCGGCCGCGCAGCAGTCGGCCTACGGCTATCCGCAGACCGGTGCCCAGGGCTACCCGCAGCAGGGCCAGCACCCCCAGCAGGCGCAGGCCGCCTACGGCCAGCAGCAGGCCGCCGCACAGCAGGCGGCTCAGGCCCAGGCAGCGCAGGCTCAGGCGGCACAGGCCCAAGCAGCACAGGCTCAACAAGCCCAGCAGGCGCAGCAGCACGCCCAGCAGGCACAGCAAGCTCAACAGGCCCAGCAGGCCCAGCAGGCCCAGCAGGCCCAGTACCAGCCGCTCCCCGGCCAGCAGGCCGGCGACCCGAACGCGGCGGCGAACTACGCGTCGTACTCGCAGCCGGGTCAGCAGCAGCCGCAGCGGGCCGCTCCCGGCGCGCCGCTCGGCTACAGCGCCGCGGTGGAGCTGACCTCCGACCGGCTGCTGCGCAACCAGCCCAAGAAGCGCAAGCCCGGCGCCAATGCCCAGCCGTCCAAGTTCAAGCTGGGTGCGAAGAAGGAGGAGGCGGAGCGCCAGCGCAAGCTGGAGCTGATCCGTACGCCGGTGATGTCCTGCTACCGGATCGCGGTGATCAGCCTCAAGGGTGGTGTCGGCAAGACCACCACGACCACCGCGCTGGGTTCCACCCTCGCGTCCGAGCGGCAGGACAAGATCCTGGCGATCGACGCCAACCCGGACGCCGGCACGCTCGGCCGACGGGTGCGGCGCGAGACCGGTGCGACCATCCGTGACCTGGTGGGTGCGATCCCGCATCTGCACAGCTACATGGACATCCGCCGGTTCACCTCGCAGGCCCCGTCGGGCCTGGAGATCCTCGCCAACGACGTGGACCCCGCGGTCTCCACCACGTTCAACGACGAGGACTACCGCCGGGCGATCGACATCCTCGGCAAGCAGTACCCGATCATCCTCACCGACTCGGGTACCGGTCTGCTCTACAGCGCGATGCGCGGAGTCCTCGACCTCGCCGACCAGTTGATCATCATCTCCACCCCGTCCGTGGACGGTGCGAGCAGTGCGAGCACCACCCTGGACTGGCTGTCCGCGCACGGCTATGCCGACCTGGTGCAGCGTGGCATCACGGTCATCTCGGGTGTCCGCGAGACCGGCAAGATGATCAAGATCGATGACATCGTGTCGCACTTCGAGACCCGCTGCCGCGGCGTCGTGGTCGTCCCCTTCGACGAGCATCTCGCCGCCGGTGCCGAGGTCGACCTGGACATGATGCGGCCCAAGACCCGCGAGGCGTACTTCAACCTCTCCGCCCTGGTGGCCGAGGACTTCGCGCGGGCGCAGCAGGCGGCGGGGATGTACCCGCAGCAGCAGATGGGCGGCGACCCGTACGCCCAGCAGCAGTACGCCCAACAGGGCCAGCAGGGCCAGCACCAGCAGGCACAGCCCCAGGCACAGCCCCAGGCGCAGCCGCCGCAGCAGGGCCAGCCGCCGGCCGGGTACCCGCCGCAGCAGGGCGGCTGGACCCAGCAGCCCGGTCAGCCGCCGGCCCACTGGCAGCAGCAACAGCCCGCTCCGGACGCACCACAGCCGGAACACCCGGGCCTGGCACCGGGGTGGCAGCAGCAGCCGCCTCCGCAGTGAGGCGGGCGTAGGCACATACGGGTCGGGGCCCGGCATCAGCGAGATGCCGGGCCCCGACCCGTATCACGTCATCCCTCGGACGAGTGAACCGTTCTCAGCCGAACTTCACCTGGAAACAGCCGAGTTGGGAATGCCTCAGCTCTGCCTCCGCCACTCCCGATGAGCGATACCCCGGCTCGGCGTTCGCCCGCTCCGCGATGGCGATACCTCACCTCCACACCCGCCCACCCCCCGAAGGGGGGTGGGTGGCGGGGAAAAAACCACGGCGGGGCTTACGCGAACCGGCCCGCGTCCGCGATCAGCCCGCGGGCCAGCTTCACATCGACCGCCATCCGCTCCAGCAACGCGTCGAGCGTGTCGAACTTCTCCTGGCCGCGGAGGTAGGCGACGAAGTCCACGCCGACGTGCAGGCCGTACAGGTCCAGGCCGACCCGGTCGATGGCGTACGCCTCGACGGTGCGTGCCTTGCCGTCGAACTGCGGGTTGGTGCCGACCGAGATGGCCGCCGGCATCGCCTCGCCCTCGACCTGCAGCAGGCCCGCGTAGACGCCGTCGGCCGGGATCGCGGTGTGCGGCAGGGTCTCCACATTGGCCGTCGGGAAGCCCAGTTCGCGGCCGCGCTGCGCACCGCGTACGACGACGCCCTCGACCCGGTGCGGCCGTCCGAGGACCTCCATCGCACCGGCCACATCGCCCTCGGCGACCAGCCGGCGGGTGAGCGTGGAGGAGAACGGCTCGCCGCCGCCCGCCGTCCCGCGCTCGTAGAGGTCGATGACCTCCACGGTGTAGTCGTAGGTGGTCCCGAGCTCCGCGAGGGTCTCGACATTGCCGGTGGCCTTGTGCCCGAAACGGAAGTTGGGGCCCTCGACGACGACCTGGGCGTGCAGCTTGTCGACCAGTACCTTGACCACGAAATCGGCCGGTGCCAGCTTCGAGAACTCCTTGGTGAACGGGAGGATCAGCACCGCGTCCACCCCCAGTCCGGCCATCAGCTCCGCACGCCGGTGGTGGGGCGCCAGCAGCGGCGGGTGGGTGCCGGGCCGCACGACCTCGCTCGGGTGCGGGTCGAAGGTGACGACCACCGCGGGGATCCCCAGCTCACGGGCGCGCGCGACGGCCTTGCCGATGATCAATTGGTGGCCGCGGTGCACTCCGTCGTACGAGCCGATGGTGACGACGCTGCGTCCCCAGCCCTCGGGGATGTCCTCCAAGCCACGCCAGCGCTGCACAGTGCCCGCTCCTCGCCCGAACCTTGTCCGTCCATTGCGCCAATTCGGCATGGCGCAGGTCTAAGACTGCCATGCCGCGGGTGATGCTCCGCGCGAAGGGTGGCTCAGGGCGCCTCTCCGGGCACCCGCCCGCCCTTGATCCACGGACGGTCTCGGACGGCTGCAGACGATCTCGGACGGCCATGGACGGTCCGGATGCCCACGGACCGTCCCGGAGGTTCTGGGGCGCCCGCGGACGGCCACAGCGGAGGTCTCCGAGCGGGCCGGGCGGGCGCGGGCAGGGCCTCAGCTGTGGCACCCCGCGAGCGTGGCCCGGGTGCCGGGGCCCACCACGGCCGCCCACTCCCCCGGCTCGTCCGCCACCCAGTCCTGCACCCGGCGCGCGAACCCGGGCACCCGCCGCCCCAGTTCCACCAGCCGCCGGTCGAAGCAGGCCGCGCCCGCCGGCGTGCGGGCCAGCAGGAGCCCGGTGCGGTGCACCAGCTCCCTGGTGCGCTCCGCCGGCCGCCGCTCCGCGCCCTCGGCCGCCGCCTGCAGCAGCGCCTCCAGGACACGGGTGTCCCGGCCGGACTCCTCGTACCCGCTGTGCGGTGGCGCGTACGAGGCCTCCTGCGCCAGCAGCACATCGAGCAGCTCGCGGCGCAGTGGCACCCCATCGCCACCGCCCGTCCCGGCCACCACGGCCGCGAGGGCGCACCGGACCGGTACGGGGGATCCGGTCAGCAGCTCCACGGCGAGCGGGCGGAGCGCGGCGCGGGCGGCCGGCCCGCGTTCCAGGCGGCGGGCGACGAACTCCGCGACCGGTGCTGCGGCGCGGTCCGGGCTGTGCCGCGCACAGTCACGGACGAGGTCGGCGACGCGGGCGACGAGGTCCGGCGCGTCGGCGCGGGCGAGCATGCGCAGCAGCGCGGCCGCCACCGGCGGGCCCTCGCCGCCGACCAGCCGGGCCCGGAACGCGTCCAGCACCGGTCCCGGATGGTCGGCCAGGGCGGCCGTGAACGCCGTGGGCGGCAGCTGCGGGTCCCCCGCGACGAAGCGGGCCAGCGCCCGGTCCAGGAAGCGGGAGCGGGTGGCCGGGTCGCCCATCAGCAGGGCCAGCGCGGAACCGTGGTGGGCGCTGTCGGCGCTCCGGGCGAGCAGGCAGAGGGCCGCATAGCGCAGCAGGGCACGGTCGGCCTCGGTGGTCGCGTGCCGGGCGGCCCGCAGACCGTACGAGACGGCGGCGGCCCGGCGCTCGGGGCGCACGTCGTGCGCCCAGCGGTCCACGGCCCGGCACACCGCCGCCGGCTCGTCCTCGGCGAGCGCGTCCATCAGCTCGTCGCCCTTGGGATGCGCGGCTTCGACCAGGGCCTCCGTGAGCGCGTCGAGCGCCCGGTGGCGGTGGGTGTGCAGCAGCGCCTGCGCGGCACCGGCCACCGTGATCTCGCCGGGCAGAGCATCTACGGGGTGAGCCGGGCCGCCGTCCTGGGCGCCGGCACGCTGCAGCGGGCGGGTGTCGTCGAACCAGGCGCACAACAGGGGCTGCATGCGCTCGGCGTCCGCGCGCAGGAGGCCGGCCGCGGCGTCGAGGAACCGCGGCGAGCGTGCCGCACCGGGCTCGCTCCCGGCGGCGACGGCCGTCTCGGGCGCGCTGCCGCCGGTGCCCGTCGCAGCGGGGCTGCGCGGCCCACCGGTGGCGTCCGCCCACCCGTCGCCGTCCCGGTCGGCCGCCGGGTCGTCGGCGGGGTGGACGCGCACCCGCGGCGGCGGCGCGAAGCGCCGTTCGGTGTGCGGTCCGTCGACAGCCACGGCGGCTACGCCGGTCGCCGACGGACCGCCGGCACCGAGGTCGGACGGCATCGAGCGGCCGCCGGACCCCACGGGCAGCTCGGACCGCGGCGACACCGGTCCGGACGACGCCGATCCAGACGGCACCGCCCCGGACGGCGACGATCCGGACAGCACCGGTCCGGACGACACCGCCCCGGACGACACCGGCCCGGCCGGCGACGGCACCCACACGGACCGCGACACCGCACCATCCGCCCCACCGGCCGCCACACCCCCCGCAGCCCCCGTCCCCACGCCTGCCCGCCCGCCTGGCCGCACGCCCGCCACGCGCCGCGCCGCCCCACCAGGAGGTCCGTCCGCCGGCAGCAGGCGGCGCAGCAGATCCATCCGGTCCTCGTCGGTCAGTGCCAGCCGCTCCCAGAACCACGGCCCGAACGCCTCCAGGCCCGTGTGTCCGAAGCCGCCCGCCCGCAGGGACCGTTCCGTGATCCGGTCGGCGAGCAGCCGCAGCACGCCCGTGTACGGCCTCGCGTCGGGGACCCGGCGCAGCACGCCGGACAGCAGATGCGCGGCCCACCAGCGGCCGTCCACGGCGCGTGCGGCCGCCGGGCCGGCCGCGGGGGCGGTCGCCATCGGCACCAACTCGGCCAGCCTGAAGGTCAGTTGCACCGTCCCCTCCCGCCTGCCGAGCAGCAGCAGGGCCTGGACGGCCGGTCCGACGCGGTGTCCGGGGACGGGCAGCAGGTCGAGGTCGACATGGGCGCCCTGCAGCCACTCCGCGAACTCCTCGTGGGCGAAGCGGTATCCGGTGCCGGCCCGCACCAGCAGGCCCTCGGCCAGCACCGCACCGGCCCAGCCGGGCTCCCGCGGGAACACCTCCTCGAAGGAGGCACGGTCCAGCGCGCCCGGCCCGGGGCCGAGAGCGCGCCGAGCCGCCTCGTGCACCTGGCCGGCGACCTGGGCGGCCAGCCGGCGTACGGCGGTGCCGCGCAGTTCGGGCCGGTGGGCGGCCGCGAGCCGTACGGCGATGCGCAGGCACACCAGGTCCAGGTGGGCGTCGAAGATCTGGTGGCGGTCGGGTGCACCGAGGCCGGCCGGCTCGTCGACTCCCCTCCCGGCCGCACC
Source organism: Streptomyces caniferus (assembly GCF_009811555.1). Lineage (GTDB taxonomy): Bacteria > Actinomycetota > Actinomycetes > Streptomycetales > Streptomycetaceae > Streptomyces > Streptomyces caniferus. The sequence goes on from NZ_BLIN01000002.1 coordinate 145,522, forward strand.
GCTCTTGGGGAGCGCCGCGCCGACCTCCGCGAGCAGCCGCAGCGCCAGGGGATGACGGGCGTCCCGCGCGGCCGGTGCGCCGGGCGGCAGGCCGTAGCGGGCGCGGGCACGCTCCGCCGCCTCCTCGGGAAGGTCGCCGAGTTCCACGCAGGGGGGCAGCGCGGGGGCCGGGCGCAGCGGCCGGTGCAGCAGGCCGGGCGGGAAGAGCGCACCGGCCCGCTCCCAGTACTCGGGGCGGCAGGCGATCACCAGCCGCGCCCCGGCGCCGCACAGCCAGTCGGCGCTCGCCGCGGTCCACTCGGCGAGCCGTTCCCCCTGCGCCAGGGCCGACGGCATCTCCTCCGGCCCGTCGAGGAGCACCAGCAGCGGACGTCCGGCCGCGGACGCCGCCCGTGCCACGCCCTGGGCGGTGGTGTCCGCCGGGTCACCGGCCGTACGGCCCGCCCCGGCGACGATCCGGCCGGCGGACCGCAAGGCGCGCTCCACGGCCGTGCGCACCCCGTCGTCGCCGGACCGCAGCTCCGCACCGCGCAGCCAGACGGTCGGGGCGGCGTCCGGGCCCTGTGCCCGGCGGGCCGCGAGCCCGGCCAGCTCCGTGCTCCGCCCGGACCCCGGCTCCCCCACCAGTCCCAGCACGCACGCCTCTGCCGTCCCGTGGCGCGCCCCGAAGCGGGTGAACTCCGCGGCCACCTCCGGCCGTTCGACCGCTTCGCGCCACAGCCGCGGCCGCTCGGCGGAGCCCATCGACACCTCGGCAAGATGCCGCGCACCGGCCGGGTTCAGCTCGCTGCCATAGGCGGGAACGGTCGCCGCGTTGCGCTCCAGCAGCGCGGCCAGGGCGCCCAGGGGCGCGGCTTCGGCGACCGCGCGCAGCGGAATCGCGAAGCCGCCCGCCCGGCGCCCGAAGGGCTCCCCCGCCCGGGGGCGGCCGGGGGCCTGGGGGTGCAGCGCGGTGCCGAGGACCCCGAGCACCGCGCCGGTCCGGGCGTCCAGCACCGGCCCGCCGACCGCGGGGCCGCCCAGCCGCAGCGCCTCCCGGCCCCCGGCGCACAGGCCGAGCTCCAGCGTTTCGTCGAGGAGATGGACGCGCTGGGTGGCCGTGTACATCACCCCGGAGCCCGGCCCGACGATCGTGCCGTCCAGCCAGCCGCCCGCCCACAGCCGTGCCGCGGTGCCCGGGTCCGGGCGGCCCGCGGCGATGGGCAGCGGCACGAGCCGGTGTGGCCCGAAATCGCCGGCCTTGACGAGGGCGAGCCCGGCCTCCGGAAGGGGCGTGAGGGCGTCTGCTGCCACCACGCACGTCCATCCGCCGCCCCCGGCCGCGCCGCTTCCCGCGCCGTCCGCCATGGGTTGCAGCACCAGTTGTGCCGCCCCGTCCACCGCTTCGTGGCTGGTGATCACGGTGCCGTCGTGGTCCGCGAGGAACCCCGTACCGCGCGTCCGACCTGCCAGATCGCGGATCCGCACCAGTGCCGTGTCCGCATCGGCATCCAGCAATGCCATCGCCGGTCCTCTCGCCCTGTCCGTCCTCCGAACGGTAAGCAGGCGGTGATCGTCTCGACAGGGACCCGTTCCAACGCGCCCCCCTCCACGCCTTGATTCACTTCGAGCGCCTCACCGAATGAGTGAATGTCCGGAACCACACCGGATCGAGACGACGGGCGGGGAGGGGCGACCCGGGCCCACGTGCCGTCTCCGTCCGGGCGGCCGGAGGCCGGTGGGGCCTCGGGCGCCCCGGGCAGCCGGAGGCCCCACCCGCCTCCCGGGGCGCCCGCCGACGACCGCGTACGGCAGGCAAAAGGCCGGGCCCGGGGCGCTTGTCGCGCCGCCGGGCCCGGCCCCAGGAGTGTCGGGTCACGGCCCTCAGACCGCGAACACCGCCAGGCTCTTCGCCTTCCCGCCCTGGTTCTCCACCAGTGCGAGGAACCGGCCGTCCGGTCCGAACGCCGCGACCGGGCCGGTGCCCTCGAACAGCGGCATCGGGATCCGTGCGCCGTTGAGCAGCAGCCGGGCCTGTGCCTCGGGCACGTCCCAGCGGGTGAACGCCGCGGCGGCCGCGTCCCCGAGCGGCATGACCGGCAGGCCGTCCCCCTCGGGGTCGTCCACGGCGGCCTGGAGCTGGTCGAGGGTGCGCGCCCGGTCCAGCTTGTACGGGCCGACGCGGGTGCGGCGCAGCGCCGTCAGATGACCGCCGACCCCGAGTCCCTCCCCCAAGTCGCGGGCCAGGGCGCGGATGTACGTACCGGACGAGCACTCGACGGAGACCAGCAGATCGGTCACCGGGGTGCCGTCCTCGGCCTCGGCCTCGTGCGCGGAGTGCACCACGAACGAGGAGACGGTGACCGGCCGGGCCGGGATCTCCACGTCCTCGCCGTCGCGGACCCGTGAGTACGACCGCTTGCCGTTGATCTTGATGGCGCTGACCTTCGACGGGATCTGCATGATCGCGCCGGACAGCCGGCCGACCACCGCGTCGATGTCCTCGCGGGCGAGCCCGTGCGCCGCCTTCGACGTGATGAGCTCGCCCTCGGCGTCATCGGTGATCGTCGTCTGGCCGAGCCGGATCGTGCCGACGTACTCCTTCTCGGTCAGCGCGAGGTGGCCGAGCAGCTTGGTGGCCCGCTCGATGCCCAGGACGAGCACGCCCGTCGCCATCGGGTCGAGGGTGCCGGCGTGCCCGACCCGGCGGGTGCGCGCCATACCGCGCATCTTCGCCACCACGTCGTGCGAAGTGAAGCCGGCCGGCTTGTCGACGATGACAAGGCCCGCCCGTCGCCCACCACCACCCTTGCCGGAGAGCGCCTCGCGCTCGCCCCTCTGGATGGGCTTGTTGCTCTCACGCTTCATTCTGCCGCGGTGCCCTCGTCGTCGTCCTCGCCCGGCTTGCGGTACGGGTCGGCCTCGCCGGCGTACTCGGCGCCCGAGGAGACCTCGCGCACCTTGGCGTCCGAGGCCCGTGCCTTGTCCAGCAGGTCGTCGATCGTCTTGGCGTTCTCCGGCAGGGCGTCCGGCACGAAGGCCAGGGTGGGCGTGAACTTGGTCCCCGCCGCGGCCCCGACCGCGGAGCGCAGGATGCCCTTGGCGCTCTCCAGCCCGGCGGCGGCGCTGGCCCGCTCCTCGTCATCGCCGTAGACCGTGTAGAAGACCGTAGCCTCCCGCAGGTCGCCGGTGACCCGGGTGTCCGTGATGGTCACGTGCGAACCGAGCCGCGGGTCCTTGATTCCGCGCTGCAGCTTCTGGGCGACCACCTCCCGGATGAGGTCCGCCAGCTTCTTCGCCCGCGCATTGTCGGCCACTGGTCCTTCTCCTTCTTTCTTCCACAATTGTGCTTCCACCGGCGGCGGCCTGCCCGGTCCCCGGGTCAGTCGTCGTCGCCGTGCAGCCGTCGGTGTACCGACAGCAGTTCCACTTCGGGCCGTGCGGCGACCATGCGCTCGCAGCGGTCCATGACTTCGGTGAGATGCCCCGTGTCCCCGGAGACCACCGCCAGGCCGATGGTGGCCCTGCGGTGCAGATCCTGGTCCCCGACCTCCGCGACGCTCACCGCGAATTTGCGGTGCAGCTCGGCGACGATCGGGCGGACGACGGAGCGCTTCTCCTTCAGCGACCGTACGTCGCCGAGAAGCAGGTCGAAGGACAGCGTCCCTACGTACATGCAAGACGGGTCAAGCCACCCGCGGGGCCTTAGGGGCACCTCCCGGCGTGAGCCGGGGGCGTTCGTGTCATTTCGAACCGTACACGGAACGGCCGGGGCCGATCGACGGAAATATTCCGCCGACCGGCCCCGGTCCCGCGTGTCGCCCGGCCGCCCTCTCGGGTGCACCGTGCTACGCGCGGGCAGTCACGCGCTTGATCAGCCGCGCGGCTTCTCGCGCATCTCGTACGTCGCGATGACGTCGTCGATCTTGATGTCGTTGAAGTTTCCGAGGTTGATACCGCCCTCGAAGCCTTCGCGGATCTCGGTGACGTCGTCCTTGAACCGGCGCAGACCCTGGATGTTGAGGTCCTCCGCGACCACCTTGCCGTCGCGGATGAGGCGCGCCTTGGTGTTGCGCTTGACCTCGCCGGAGCGGATGAGCACACCCGCGATGTTGCCGAGCTTGGACGAGCGGAAGACCTCGCGGATCTCCGCGGTACCGAGCTCGACCTCCTCGTACTCCGGCTTGAGCATGCCCTTGAGGGCCGCCTCGATCTCCTCGATCGCCTGGTAGATGACCGAGTAGTACCGGACGTCGACGCCCTCGCGCTCGGCCATCTGCGTGGCACGGCCTTCGGCGCGCACGTTGAAGCCGATGACGATCGCGTCGGAGCCGGACGCCAGGTTGATGTCGGTCTCCGTGACCGCACCGACGCCGCGGTGCAGCACCCGGATGTCGACCTCTTCGCCGACGTCGAGCTGGAGCAGCGAGGACTCCAGGGCCTCGACGGAACCAGAAGCGTCACCCTTGATGATGAGGTTGAGCTGCTGGACCTCGCCGGCCTTGAGCACCTTGTCCAGGTCCTCGAGGGACACCCGGCGGGTGCGCTTGGCGAAGGCGGCGTTGCGCTCGCGCGCCGCGCGCTTCTCGGCGATCTGACGGGCCGTACGGTCCTCGTCGACGACCAGGAAGTTGTCGCCGGCGCCCGGGACGTTGGTCAGACCCAGGACCAGGACGGGGGTCGACGGACCCGCTTCCTCGACGTTGTTGCCCTTGTCGTCGAACATCGCACGGACTCGGCCGTACGCGTCGCCGACGACCATCGTCTCGCCGACGCGCAGCGTGCCGCGCTGGACCAGGACGGTCGCCACGGCGCCGCGGCCACGGTCGAGGTGGGCCTCGATCGCGATGCCCTGCGCGTCCTGCTCCGCGTTGGCGCGCAGGTCGAGCGAGGCGTCCGCGGTCAGGACCACGGCCTCGAGCAGCTGCTCGATGTTCAGACCCTCACGGGCGGAGATGTCGACGAACATGGTGTCGCCGCCGTACTCCTCGGCCACCAGACCGAACTCGGTGAGCTGGCCGCGCACCTTGGTCGGGTCGGCGCCCTCGACGTCGATCTTGTTGACCGCGACCACGATCGGCACGTCGGCCGCCTTGGCGTGGTTCAGGGCCTCGATCGTCTGCGGCATGACACCGTCGTTGGCCGCCACCACGAGGATCGCGATGTCGGTCGACTTGGCACCACGGGCACGCATGGCGGTGAACGCCTCGTGACCGGGGGTGTCGATGAAGGTGATGCGCCGCTCTTCGTCGTTGACCTCGGTCGCGACCTGGTAGGCACCGATGTGCTGGGTGATGCCGCCGGCCTCGCCCGCAATGACGTTCGTCTTGCGGATCGCGTCGAGCAGTCGGGTCTTACCGTGGTCGACGTGACCCATGACGGTCACCACCGGCGGACGCGCGACGAGCATGTCCTCGCCGCCCTCGTTCTCACCGAAGTCGATGTCGAAGGACTCGAGCAGCTCGCGGTCCTCCTCCTCCGGGCTGACGATCTCGACGACGTAGTTCATCTCGTCGGCGAGCAGCTGGAGGGTCTCGTCGGAGACCGACTGGGTCGCGGTGACCATCTCGCCGAGGTTCAGCATGACCTGGACCAGCGACGCCGGGTTGGCGTTGATCTTCTCGGCGAAGTCCGTCAGCGAGGCACCGCGCGACAGGCGAACCGTCGCACCGTTGCCGCGGGGCAGCATGATGCCGCCCACCGACGGGGCCTGCATGGCCTCGTACTCCTGACGCCTCTGCCGCTTCGACTTGCGGCCACGACGCGCCGGACCGCCGGGACGGCCGAACGCACCCTGCGTGCCACCACGGCCACCGGGGCCGCCGGGACGCCCACCGAAGCCGGGACGACCGCCGAAGCCGCCGCCACCACCGGGACCGCCGCCACCGGGACGACCGGCGAAACCGCCGCCGCCACCCGGACGACCGCCGCCGCCACCACCGGGACGACCGGCGAAACCGCCGCCGCCACCCGGACGACCGCCGCCGCCACCACCGGGACGACCGGCACCGCCGGGACCGCGACCGCCGCCACCGCCGGGGCCCGGACGCGGGCCGGCAGCGGGACGCTGCGGCATCATGCCCGGGTTCGGGCGGTTACCGCCGCCACCGCCGGGACGCGGGGCGCCACCGGGAGCGGCACCCTGCGGACGGGGCATACCACCGGGGGTGGGACGCGCGCCGCCCTGACCGCCCTGGGGACGGGGACCGCCCTGGCCGCCGCCCTGCGGACGCGGACCGCCGGGACCACCCTGGCCGCCGGGACGCGGGGCGCCACCGGGACGGGGGGCCTGCGGACGGGCCATGCCCGTGGAGCCGCCGGACGTGAACGGGTTGTTGCCCGGACGGGGGCCGGAGGGACGGCCACCGGGACGCGGGGCCGGACGCTCGCCACCGGGACGCGGAGCGTTACCGCGGCCCTGGCCACCCTGGCCACCCTGGCCGCCCTGACCGCCCTGGCCGGGCGCCGGACGGGCCGGACGCGGGCCGGGGGCACCGGGACGGGGAGCCGACTGGCCGGCGGCGGGAGCGGCCGGCGCGGACGGCGGAGCCTGGAACTCGGGCTGCGCGGGGGCGGCCGGAGCGGGCTTGGGTGCCGCGGGGCGCGCCGGGGTGGGGCGCGGGCCCGGGGTGGGGCCGGCGGCGGGAGTGCTCTTGGGAGCCACCGGGGCCTCGGGGGCCTTCGGTGCCTCGGGGGCTGCCGGAGCCGCGGGGCCCGGCTTGGGGGCGCCCGGCTTCGGGGCAGCAGGACGTTCCCCCGCTGCCTTGGGGGCAGGGGAGGTGCCCCCGGCCTGCGCCGGAGACGGCGCGGACGGCTTCGCGGGGGCCGACTTGCGCGGCGCTGCGGGCTTACCGGCGGCGCGACCATTGCCGCTGCCTGCCTGGAAAGCGTCGGTCAGCTTGCGAACAACCGGCGCCTCGATCGTCGAGGACGCCGAACGGACGAATTCACCAAGTTCTTGGAGCTTGGCCATGACGACCTTGCTCTCAACGCCGAACTCCTTGGCGAGTTCGTATACCCGGACCTTAGCCACTTCGCTCCTTCTAGGTCCGGGTTGTCCACCGGACCGTCGCTACTTCATGGGCGTACTCATCGCGTACTCATCGAGTGCTCATCGCAATCTCGACCTACTTCCGACTCGCGAGGTACCTGACCGCACGGTTTTCCGTGCGCTGTGCGTTTCTTGCTGCTGTGCGTTATTGCAACGGCGGCTGCTCGACGGGCGTCCGTTCGATGAACCGACGCAAATCCGTCGTGTCGAACGGTCCCCGGGCCCGGTAGGCCCGGTTGAACGCCCGGCGGCGAACCGCCAGGTCGAGGCAGACCAGTGTCGGGTGCACGTAAGCACCCCGGCCGGGCAGCGTACCGCGAGGATCGGGGGCACACTCACCCTCGATCTCCACGATGCGCAGCAAATCGCCCTTGGCCGCTCGCTCCCGGCATCCCAGACAGGTTCGCTCAGGGCATGCGCGGGCATGCGTCCGGCCAGACACTGCTTAAGTCTACCTCCCCGCGCCGGCCCGACCCCGATGGGGTAAAGGCGGAACGGCTGCTCAGAATTCCGGTCGGAGCGCCGCGGCACCACCGATTTTCGGGTGCCGCGGCGCCGCCGCCCCTCCGGGACGGCCTCAGTCCTGCGGTGCGGGCTGCTCGGTGTCCGGACGGATGTCGATCCGCCAGCCCGTGAGACGGGCGGCGAGCCGGGCATTCTGCCCTTCCTTGCCGATGGCCAGTGACAGCTGGTAGTCGGGGACGGTGACCCGGGCGGAGCGTGCCGCCAGGTCCACGACCTCGACCTTGCTGACCCGGGCGGGCGACAGCGCGTTCGCCACCAGCTCGGCCGGGTCGTCCGACCAGTCCACGATGTCGATCTTCTCGCCGTGCAACTCGGCCATCACGGCGCGCACCCGGCCGCCCATCGGGCCGATGCAGGCACCCTTGGCGTTCAGGCCGGAGCGGGTGGACCGTACGGCGATCTTGGTGCGGTGGCCGGCCTCGCGGGCGATGGCGGAGATCTCCACCGAGCCGTCCGCGATCTCCGGGACCTCCATGGCGAAGAGCTTCTTCACCAGATTGGGGTGGGTGCGCGACAGCGTCACGGACGGGCCGCGGACGCCCTTGGCCACCCGTACGACGTACGAGCGCAGCCGGGTGCCGTGCGCGTAGTCCTCGCCGGGGACCTGCTCCTGCACCGGCAGCATGGCCTCCATCGGGCCGATGTCCACCAGCACGTTCTTGGGGTCCTTGCCCTGCTGGACGACGCCGGTGATGACGTCGCCCTCACGCCCGGCGAACTCGCCGAAGGTGATCTCCTCCTCGGCGTCCCGCAGCCGCTGCAGGATGACCTGCTTGGCGGTGGTCGCCGCGATCCGGCCGAAGCCGGAGGGAGTGTCGTCGAAGTCGCGGGGCTCGGCGCCCTCCTCCAGGTCCTCCGGGTCCTCCTTCGCCCACACCGTCACATGACCGGTGTTGCGGTCCAGCTCGACCCGCGCCCGACGGCGGCTGCCCTCGGTGCGGTGGTATGCGATGAGGAGGGCCGACTCGATCGCCTCGACCAGCAGGTCGAACGAGATCTCCTTCTCCCGCACCAGTCCCCGCAGGGCACTCATGTCGATATCCACGGCTACGCCTCCTCCTTGTTCTCGTCGTTCTCGTCGATCTTCTCGTCCTGCTGTGCGTCACGCTTGTCGGACTTGCGGTTGAACTCCAGCTCGACACGCGCCTTGGCGATCTCGTCGAAGGAGACCCGACGGGCGGTCGGCTTACGGCCCTTGACGCCCGGCACCTCGAGGTCCAGCCCGGATTCGTCGACCGCGATGATCCGCGCCACCAGCTCGCCGGCGCCTGCCTCGGCGGTCAGTTGGGCCTTGATCAGGCGGCCGACGGCGCGGCGGTAGTGCCGCAGCTCGGTCAGCGGGCGGTCGGCGCCGGGAGAGGTGACCTCGAGGGTGTACGGGGCGCCGCCCATCACATCGGAGTCGTCCAGGACCTGCGAGGCCTCTCGGCTCAGCTCGGCGCACTCGTCCAGCTGGACGCCCTCGTCGGAATCGACCACGATCCTCAGCACCCGCCGCTTGCCTGCCGGTGTCACCTCGATCTCTTCCAGATCCAGGTCTCGCGCGGCGACGAGCGGTTCAAGCAATCCGCGCAGCCTCTCGCTCTGGGTGGTGCTCATCCGGGTGACTCCTCGGCCGCGTGTGCTGTTGTGGGTGGGTCGTGTGTCGGGTCAAAGCCTATCGGTTCCGGCGGGGTACTGACGATTCGGTGGGTGGTCACGGATACTCTCGCCTGCGGTGATCACTACGAAAGACCCCGGGAAGTGCAACGTGCCGAAAGTGGCGCTCACGCGCAGAAGGACCCTGCTGGCCGGCGCCGCCCTCGGGGGCGTGGCGCTGCTGACGGGCTGCTCCGAGGACTCCGGCCCCGACCGGACCGAACACTCCTCCGCCGCCGAGCGGCTGCGCGAGCGCTCCGCCCGCGACAGTACGACCCTGCTGGCGCGCTACGACGCGACGCTGGCCGCGCATCCGTCCCTGGAGCCGCGGCTGCGCCCGCTGCGCGCCGAAGTCGCCCGGCACGCCGAGGCGTTCGGCAAGGACCGGGCTGCCCCCTCCCCCGAGGGTGACGCCTCCGACGGCCCGGCGCGCGAAGCCGGTGCGCCCGCGTCCGGACCCGCGCCGCACGGCTCCCAGCGGCCGTCCGGTCCCCAGGTCCCCCGGGACGAACGGGCCGCACGTGCGGCGCTGGCCGATGCGGAGCGCAAGCTCTCCGACGTCCGCACCAAGGCGCTGACCGGCGCACCCCCGGAGTTGGCCCGGCTGCTCGCCTCGGTCGCGGCGGCCGGTGCGGCACATGCGTATCTGCTGGCGGAGCGGGCCGGATGACGGGTCCGGCGGCACCGCGGAGGGCAAGGACCGGCGAAGGGGCGTGCGCATGAGGACCACAGCAGTTCACGGCAGGAAAAGCCGCGCGGACGCGGACAGCGGGCACGACGAGCTGACGGCGGTACAGGCGGCACTGGCCGCCGAGCATGCGGCGGTCTACGGCTACGGCGTGGTCGGCGGCCGGATCGCCGGGGACCGGCGCAAGGAGGCCCAGGCGGCGTACGACGGGCACCGTGCGCGCCGCGACGCGCTGCGCCGCGTGGTGCGCGACCTGGGCGGTACGCCGCGGGCCTCGGCCGCCGCCTACGAACTGCCCTTCCCCGTTCCGGACGCGGCCGCCGCGGTCCGGCTGGCGGCGGAGCTGGAGGACCGGCTGGCCGCCGTCTACGCGGATCTCGTACGGGCCGGCGGCGCGGCCCGGCGCACGGAGGCGGCGGCCGCGCTGCGCGAGGCGGCAGTGCGGGCGGTGCGCTGGCGCGGCAGCGGCGTAGCCTTCCCTGGGCTCGTGGAGCGGGCCGCGGCCGCCACTCCGTCCGGCGGCGCGAGCGCCTCCGCGGGCGCGCTCTGAACGACCGGCCGCGGTGCGGTCACGGCCCGAGGAAGGGGACTGCTCAAGCATGGCAACGGCACCCATCGAACCGCCGCAGCGGTTGGTGAGTTCGCTGAGCGGCGATCCGGAAAGTCCCGTGCGGGAGTGGCTCGACGCGCTGCCGACGCTGGTTCAGCAGCGGCTGGAGGCCTGGGATCTGACGCTGGAGCGGGTGCAGGCCCCTGGTGGCCGCAGCAGTCTGGTCTGCCTCGTACGGCAGAAGGACCAGACGCCCGCGGCGCTGAAGTTCCCAGTGCCCGGAGGGGTCTTTGCGCACGAGGGGACGGCGCTGGAGGTGTGGGACGGCTGGGGCGCGGTGCGGCTGCTGCGGTCCGACGCCGCGAGCGGTGCGCTGTTGCTGGAGCGGCTGCAGGGCGGTGTGTCGCTGCGGTCGCTGCCGGAGGCCAAGGCGCTGCTGGAGGCGGCCGGGACGGTGCGGCGACTGTGGGTGCCGGCGGCCCCGGAGCACGCCTTCGAGACGCTGGCCGGACGTACCGAGGAGGCCGCGGAGACGCTGCGGACGGCCGGGGCACTGACCCCGTCGGCCGGACCGCTGGTGGACCGGGCGCTGGAGCTGCGGCGCGCCCTGCCGGACGGGTCCGACGAGCGGTTTCTGCTGCACGGCGCGTTCCGGCAGGGGAAGGTGCTGGCCGGCGAGCGGGCGCCCTGGCTGGCGGTCGGCCCGTCGCCGGTGGTGGGCGAGCGGGCGTACGACCTGGCAACGCTGGTGCTGGACCGGTTCGAGGACCTGGCGGCCGGGGCGGGCGCGGCCGCCGCGGCCCGCCGCCGGGTGGCCAAGCTGGCCGACTCCTTGGAGGTGGACCGGGACCGGCTGCGCGACTGGACGCTGTACCGGGCCGTCGACATCGGAGTGCGGGAAGTGGCGGCGGGCGACCGGCAGCGCGGCGAGCTGCTGCTGGAGTTCGCCGCCTGGCTGTAGTGGACGGACGAACGGGCCGGCCGCCGGGGTGTGCACCCGGGGGCCGGCCCGTCGGCCGTGCGGGAGTTACGCGCTCAGGCGGGCGACGGCCTCCTCGACCGTCAGCTCCTCGCGCTCGCCGGTGCGGCGGTCCTTGACCTCGACGACGCCCTCGGCCGCGCGGCGGCCGGCGACGACGATGGTCGGGACGCCGAGCAGCTCGGCGTCGGTGAACTTCACGCCGGGCGAGACGCCGGGCCGGTCGTCGACGAGGACCCGCAGGCCCGCGGCGCCGAGCTGCTCGCCGACCTCCAGGGCGAGCTCGGTCTGCTTGGCCTTGCCGGCCGCGACGACGTGCACATCGGCCGGGGCGACCTCGCGGGGCCAGCACAGGCCCTTCTCGTCGTGCGTCTGCTCGGCGAGGGCGGCCACCGCGCGGGAGACGCCGATGCCGTACGAGCCCATGGTGACCCGGGCGGGCTTGCCGTTCTGGCCGAGCACATCGAGCTCGAAGGCGTCCGCGTACTTGCGGCCGAGCTGGAAGATGTGGCCGATCTCGATGGCGCGGTCGATCTTCAGGCCGGTGCCGCACTCGGGGCAGGGGTCGCCGGGCTCGACGACGACCACGTCGAGGTAGTCGTCGACCTCGAAGTCCCGGCCGGCGACGACGTTGCGGGCGTGCTTGCCCTCCTTGTTGGCGCCGGTGATCCAGGAGGTGCCGGGGGCGATGCGCGGGTCGGCGAGGTAGCGGAACGCCTTGCCGGCCAGGCCCTGCGGGCCGACATAGCCGCGGACCAGCTCGGGGCGGCCGGTGAAGTCCTCGGCGGTGACCAGTTCGACGGTGGCCGGGGCGAGGTGCTCGCCGAGCTTGCCGAGGTCGACCTCGCGGTTGCCGGGGACGCCGACCGCGACGATCTCGCCGTCGACCTTCACCAGGAGGTTCTTCAGGGTCGCGGAGGCCGGTACGCCGAGGTGCTCGGCGAGGGTCTCGATGGTCGGGGTGTCGGGGGTGTCCAGCTCCTCGACGGGGCCGTGCGCGGAGCCGTCGACCGGCTCGACCTTGACCGTGACGGCCTCGGTGTTGGCGGCGTAGTCGCAGCCCGGGCAGTCCACGAAGGTGTCCTCACCGGCCGCGGCGGGGGCCAGGAACTCCTCGGAGGCGGAGCCGCCCATCGCACCGGAGACGGCGGAGACGATGCGGTAGTCCAGGCCGAGCCGCTCGAAGATCTTGGTGTAGGCCTCGCGGTGCAGGGCGTAGGACTGCTCCAGGCCCTCGTCGGTGGTGTCGAAGCTGTACGAGTCCTTCATCTGGAACTCGCGGCCGCGCAGCACACCGGAGCGGGGGCGGGCCTCGTCGCGGTACTTGGTCTGGATCTGGTAGAGGATCACGGGCAGGTCCTTGTAGGACGTGCACTGGTCCTTGACCGTGAGGGTGAAGATCTCCTCGTGCGTGGGGCCGAGGAGGTAGTCGGCGCCCTTGCGGTCCTTGAGGCGGAAGAGCAGGTCGCCGTACTCCTCCCAGCGGCCGCTGGTCTCGTAGGGCTCCTTGGGCAGCAGGGCCGGCAGCAGGACCTCCTGGCCGCCGATGGCGTCCATCTCCTCGCGCACGACGCGGGAGACGTTCTCCAGGACCTTCTTGCCCAGCGGCAGCCACGTCCAGATGCCTGCGGAGGAGCGGCGGACGTACCCGGCGCGGACGAGCAGCTTGTGGCTGGCGGTCTCGGCGTCGGCCGGGTCGTCGCGCAGTGTCTTGATCAACAAGCGGGACATGCGCTGGACCTGTGCGGCGTGGGCCATGGAGTTTCTCCTGCGTAAGAAAGGTGACTCCCAGGAGGTTAGCCGTAGGGGTGTGGCGCACGGAAATGGATACCGTCCACGGGGGCTGGGCGGGCTTCCCACGTTTTTGGCTTTCCCGCCGTGGTGGTTGTTCGCCGTGGCCCGTCCGCTGCGCTTTGTCTGTCCCGCCGTGGTGGTTTGTCGCCGTTGCGCCCGTCCGCTGCGCTTTGCCTGTCCCGCCGTCGTGGTGTCCCGCCGTTGCGCCTGGCGGCGGGCCGGGGTCCGCTGCGCGGGGCTGTGGGTGCGGTGACGGGCCTGCGGGGCAGGGGTGTGGGACTGCTTCGCTTTACGTCCCACACCCCTGCCCCTCCGGCCCGTCCCCTCCCGTGAGGGAGTGAGTAGAGGCCGGTGGGGGTGAGGCACGCGTGGGCCGTAGCGAGGGGGCGCGGTGGGTCAGCGCTTCAAGGGGAGGGGGGCGCCCATTACGGCGTAGGGGGTGGGGGCGCTGGGGAAGAGGACGCGGCGGGCGATGTCCTGGTAGCCGAGGGAGCGGTAGAGGCGGCGGGCGGGGCTCTCGGTGTCGATGGCGGAGAGGATGGAGCGGGGTTCGCCGGCTCCGTCGGTGATCCGGGTGATCAGGGTCCGGCCGATGCCGCGGTGCTGGTAGGCGGGGTGGACGTGCAGCTCGGTGATGGTGAAGGAGTCGTCGAGCCAGTGGTCGAGGCCCTCGTTGCGGAGGTAGGGCTCGACGACGGTGGACCACCAGTGGGCACGGTCGTTGGGCATGCCGTAGACGAAGCCGACGAGCCGGCCGGTGGGGGTGGTGGCGCCGAGGGCGCGGGCGCCGGGGCAGGCGAAGTGGCGCAGCACGATGTGCCGGCGGACGGCGATCTCCTCGTCGCTCAGGCCGAACGCGAGTGCCTGGACGGCCAGCGCGTCGTCCACGCGGGCAGCGAGATCAAGCGGGCCGACCGCGACGTCATCCATGCTCGGAGCGTACAAGGCGGCGGGTCAGAAAAGTACGCTCATGAACGCGCCGACTTCCTCGAAGCCCACCCGCCGGTAGGAGGCCCGGGCGGCGGTGTTGAAGTCGTTGACGTAGAGGCTGACGACGGGGGCGACATCGTTGAGGGCGTAGCGCAGCACGGCGGCCATACCGGTCTCGGACAGGCCCTTGCCGCGGTAGGCGGGGTCGACCCACACGCCCTGGATCTGGCAGGCCCGCTGGGTGGCGGCGCCGATCTCGGCCTTGAAGATGACCTTGCCGTTCTCGATACGGGCGAAGGAACGGCCGGAGCCGACGAGTTCGGCGACCCGGGCCTGGTAGAGGAGCCCGCCGTCGCCGGCCATCGGGGAGATGCCGACCTCTTCGGTGAACATGGCCACGCACGCGGGCATGATCAGGTCCATCTCGTTCTTGCGGATCCGCCGGACGAACGGGTCGGGGGCGATCTCGGCGGCCGGTGCGGTGGTGACCATCAGGGGCTGATGGGCGCGGATCTCGCGGGCCGGTCCCCAGGAGGGCTCCAGGAGCGACCACAGCTCGGCGGTGGATGCGGCGGGGCCCACGATGGAGGAGCATCGGCGGCCCTGTCGGCGGGCGCGTTCGGCGAAGCCGCGGACGGCTTCGGGGGTGGCGCAGACGGGGACGAGGTTGGCGCCGGCGTAACAGAGCGACTCCAGGCGGCCGCTGACGTACCAGCCCCACATCTCGCCGCCGAGCCGCCAGGGGTCGAGGCCGGCGACCTGGACGCGGGCGGCGACGAAGGCGTTGGCGACCGGGTCGCGGTCCAGGACCGCGAGCGCATCGTCGAGGTCCCCGGGCTCGAGGACCTTGATGGTCGTGGTCGTCAGCACGTGTCGGAAAGCCTCACCGTTACGGGCCTGGGAGGCCAGGCGGGAGCAGGTCTTGGCACTTTACCTCTCCCCGCGCGCGAGCACCCTGCCGCCGGGGGCCGGATCACCCCTGGCAGGCGTGAGCCCCGCGGCCCGGTGCGGGCGGCGGGGCTCGGCGGCTGCGGGTGCGGCGGTCAGCCAGCGGCGGAGACGACCGGGCTGCCGGAGACGACGCCGTCCGCCTCCATCTGCGCGGCGATCTTCAGCGCCTCTTCGATGAGGGTCTCGACGATCTTCGACTCGGGGACGGTCTTGATGACCTCGCCCTTGACGAAGATCTGGCCCTTGCCGTTGCCGGAGGCGACACCGAGGTCGGCCTCGCGGGCCTCGCCGGGGCCGTTGACGACGCAGCCCATGACGGCGACGCGGAGCGGCACCTCCATGCCCTCCAGGCCCGCGGTGACCTCGTCGGCAAGCTTGTAGACGTCGACCTGGGCGCGGCCGCAGGACGGGCAGGAGACGATCTCCAGGCGGCGCTGGCGGAGGTTGAGCGACTCCAGGATGGAGATGCCGACCTTGACCTCTTCGGCGGGCGGCGCGGAGAGCGAGACGCGGATGGTGTCGCCGATGCCCTCGCTGAGCAGCGCGCCGAAGGCGACGGCGGACTTGATGGTGCCCTGGAAGGCGGGGCCGGCCTCCGTGACGCCGAGGTGGAGCGGGTAGTCGCTCTGGGCGGCGAGCTGGCGGTAGGCGTTGACCATCACGACCGGGTCGTTGTGCTTGACCGAGATCTTGATGTCGCGGAAGCCGTGCTCCTCGAAGAGCGACGCCTCCCACAGCGCGGACTCGACGAGCGCCTCGGGGGTGGCCTTGCCGTACTTCTGCAGCAGGCGGCGGTCCAGGGAGCCGGCGTTGACGCCGATCCGGATCGGGGTGCCGGCGTCGGAGGCCGCCTTGGCGATCTCCTTGACCTTGTCGTCGAACTGCTTGATGTTGCCGGGGTTGACGCGGACCGCGGCGCAGCCGGCGTCGATCGCGGCGAAGACGTACTTCGGCTGGAAGTGGATGTCCGCGATGACCGGAATCTGGGACTTGCGGGCGATCACGGGCAGCGCGTCGGCGTCGTCCTGCGTCGGGCAGGCGACCCGGACGATCTGGCAGCCGGACGCCGTCAGCTCGGCGATCTGCTGCAGCGTGGCACCGATGTCGGACGTCCGCGTGGTCGTCATCGACTGCACCGAGACCGGTGCGTCTCCGCCCACGGCGACCGTACCGACCTGGATCTTGCGGCTGACCCGGCGGTCGGCGAGCTTGGTCGGTACGTCCGGCATTCCCAGTGAAATGGCAGTCATCTGGCGAGCAACCCCAAGGTGTGGATCTAGGCCCCGCATCGGCGGGCTCCGGTCTCCGAGATTACGTCACGGGGGGTGCCGCGAGCACATCGCTCCCCTGTGGCGCCACGAAAGAAGGCGGCCGGACACCTCCAAACGCCACGGAGGTGTCCGGCCGTCGTCTGTCCGTGCTGGTCAGGTCAGCTTCACCGGATTCACCACGTCGGCGACGAGCACCAGCAGGGTGAAGCAGATGAAGATCCCGGCGACGACGTACGCGACCGGCATCAGCTTGGCGACGTCGAAGGGGCCGGGGTCCGGGCGCCGGACGATCTTGGCGAAGGCCCGCCGGATCGACTCCCACAGCGCACCGGCGATGTGCCCGCCGTCCAGCGGCAGCAGCGGCAGCATGTTGAACAGGAACAGCGAGAGGTTGAAGCCGGCGACCAGGAAGAGCATGGTCGCCACCCGCTGCTCCGGCGGGATGTGCAGGGAGAAGACTTCGCCGCCGACCCGGGCCGCGCCGACCACGCCCATCGGGGAGTCCTGCTTGCGCTCGCCGCCGTTGAAGGCCGCGTTCCACAGGTCCGGGACCTTCGCGGGGAGGTTTATCAGCGAGGAGACGCCCTGCTCGACCATGTTGCCCATGCGGTCGACGGACTGGCCGAAGGACTGCTGGACGACGCCGCTGGCGGGCGTGAAGCCGAGGAATCCGGCGGTGACGAACTGGCCGGGGACGTAGCCGCCGTGGCCGTCGGTCCTGGCGACCTTGTTCTCGATCAGGTCGGCGTGCAGGGTCTTGCGTGCGCCCTGCCGCTCGACGACGAGGGTGGCGGGCCCTGTGGTGTCGCGGATCTGCTGCTGGAGGACGCCCCAGTCCGGGACGGCCCGTCCGTTGAACGACACGATCTTGTCGCCGGCCCGCAGACCCGCGGCCTTGGCCGGGGAGTCCTTGGCGCCGTGCGGGCACTTGTCGGTCTTGGCGGCGGCCGAGATGACGCAGTCCGACACGGAGCCGACCGAGGTCGTCTGGGTGTTGATGCCGAAGCCCATCAGCACGCTCATGAAGATCACGACCGCCAGGATCAGATTCATGAACGGCCCGGCGAACATCACGATGACGCGCTTCCAGGGCTTGCGGGTGTAGAAGAGCCGCTTCTCGTCACCGGGCTGCAGCTCCTCGAAGGCCGCCGAGCGGGCGTCCTCGATCATGCCGCGGAACGGCGAGGTGGAGCGGGCCTGCAGCTTTCCGTCGTCGCCGGGCGGGAACATCCCGATCATGCGGATGTAGCCGCCGAGCGGAACGGCCTTGATGCCGTACTCGGTGTCGCCCTTCTTACGGGAGAAGATCGTCGGTCCGAAGCCCACCATGTACTGCGGCACGCGGATACCGAACAGCTTGGCCGTGGAGAGGTGGCCGAGCTCGTGCCAGGCAATGGAGAACAGCAGGCCGACGACGAAGACGACTATGCCGAGGATGGTCATCCAGGTCGTCATGCGCGAGCCTCCGAAGGTGTCCGTGCCGCACGGGCGGCCAGTTCGCGGGCGCGGGCGCGCGCCCAGGTTTCCGCCTCCAGGACGTCCGCGACCGTCAGGGAAGTTCCCCTGGCCGGTGTCCCGTGCTCGGAGACCACTGCGGCGACCGTATCCACAATCCCTGTGAAGGGCAGCCCGCCCTGGAGGAACGCGTCGACACATTCCTCGTTCGCCGCGTTGAAGACCGCGGGGGCGGTGCCGCCCAGATCACCGACGTGGCGGGCCAGCGGGACGGACGGGAAGGCCTCCTCGTCCAGCGGGAAGAACTCCCAGGTCTGCGCCTTCGTCCAGTCCACGCCCGGTGCGGCGTCCGGGACCCGCTCGGGCCAGCCGATGCCCAGCGCGATCGGCATCCGCATGTCGGGCGGGCTGGCCTGGGCGAGCGTGGAGCCGTCGGTGAACTCCACCATCGAGTGGATGTAGGACTGCGGGTGGACGGCGACCTCGATGCGGTCGAAGGGGACGTCGAAGAGCAGATGCGCCTCGATGACCTCCAGGCCCTTGTTGACGAGGGTCGCCGAGTTGATGGTGACGACCGGGCCCATCGACCAGGTGGGGTGGGCGAGCGCCTGCTCGGGAGTGACCCCGGCCAGCTCCTGCTTCGTCCGGCCGCGGAACGGGCCCCCGGAGGCGGTGACGACGAGCTTGCGGACCTCGGCGCGCTTGCCGCCGGCCAGCGCCTGGAAGAGCGCGGAGTGCTCGGAGTCGACGGGGATGATCTGGCCCGGCTGCGCGACGGCCTTGACCAGCGGGCCGCCGACGATCAGCGACTCCTTGTTGGCCAGGGCGAGCACCCGGCCGGCCCGGAGAGCGGCCAGGGTCGGGGCGAGTCCGATGGAGCCGGTGATGCCGTTGAGGACGGTGTGGCAGGGGGAGGCGGCCACTTCGGTGGCCGCGTCGGGGCCGGCCAGGATCTCGGGCAGCGTCTCGCCCGCGCCGTAGCGGTCGGCCAGCGCCGTGCGCAGCGCGGGCACCGCGTCCTCGCGCGCCACGGCCACGGTGCTCACCCGCAGCTGGTGTGCCTGGTCGGCGAGCAGCTCGACCCGGCCGCCGGCCGCGGAGAGCGCGGTCACCCGGAACCGGTCGGGGTTGCGCAGCACGATGTCGATCGCCTGGGTGCCGATCGACCCGGTCGAGCCGAGGATGACGAGGGAACGGGGGCCGCTCGGGCCGTCGGGGTCGCCGGCGGCCGGCTCGAAACGCAGATGCGGGTGGGCGAGGGAGTCCGTCATGTGGTCCATTGTGGCCGGTCGCCGAGGGGCCGCGGACACCTAGGGCCTGTCTTCAAAGTCCCGTCGTTCGCCCGCAGGGCGGGCCTTGCGGTGTCTGGTGCGTGCGATCGCAAGGCGGAGGGCCTTCCCGGTACTGGGTGTACCGGGAAGGTCCCGACAACGCGGCGAGCGTGCGTGCCAGGCACCGCAAGGCAGGCGGGACTTTGAAGACAGGCCCTAGGTGTATTGACCCGCAGGGTTGTTCACGCGGCTGATGGGTGACTTGCCTCCGAGTGCGGTGTGGCACCTGTGATGGTTGTAGCTGTGCAGGAAGGTGTCCAGTGCGGCGGTTCGTTCGTCGTTGCTGGTGTAGGGCCGTAGGTAGGCCCATTCGTCGAGCAGGGTGCGGTTGAAGCGTTCGACCTTGCCATTGGTCTGCGGCCGGTAGATGCGCGTGAGCTTGCCGGCCGCGCCGAGATCTGCAAGCGCCTGACGCCAGGCGAAGCTCTTGCGGTAGGGCCAGGCGTTGTCCGTCAGGACACGTTCGATGCGCAGGATGCCGCAGGCGGCGAAGAAGGCTGCGGCCCGCTGCAGGAAGGCCGCGCAGGTGGCGGCTTTCTCGTCCCGGTGGACTTCGCTGTAGGCGAGGCGGCTGTGGTCGTCGACTGCGGAGTGGATGTAGTCGAAGCCTGTGGTGCGGCGGCGGTCGGGGCAGGCGGCACGGCCGTGGATGCGCCAGCCCCCGCCGTCGGGTATGCGGCCGAGTTTCTTCACGTCCACGTGGACGAGCTCGCCGGGCCTGCTGCGTTCGTAGCGGCGGATGACCTGGCCGGTGGGCCGGTCGAGGAAGGCGAGGCGGTTCAGGCCGTGCCGGGCCAGGACCCGGTGGACGGTCGAGGCCGGCAGGCCCAGGATCGGTGCGATGCGAGCCGGGCCCAGCTTCCGGTCTTGCCGCAACCGGCATACCTGGTCCTCTACCGCGAGAGGAGTCCGGTGCGGTGTCGTGTGCGGCCGGCTGGGACGATCGTGCAGCCCGGCCTCGCCCTGCGTTCTCCAGCGACGCAGCCACTTGTGGGCGGTGGGCCGCGAGATGCCCATCTCGGCGGCGACGTGCGCGATGGGGCGCCCGGAACGGACGCGCTCGACCAGCAGCCGCCTGCCGTGAACGGTCAGCCGGGCATTACGGTGGGACACGAAGACCTCCGTGCGGTGCAGTCCTAGACAGCTCCACCACACCGGAGGTCTTCGCCATGATCAAGCCCAGCCAGCGTTAACAACGCTCGTGATCAATACACCTAGGGCCTGTCGTACGGATCTTGCGGCCCAGGTCTTGGCCGGCCACGTGCCCGGGGCCGGTCCGGGGATGCGGACCGGCCCCGGGTGCGGGCAGCCGTGGGTCGCTCAGCGGATGGGGCGACGGACGTTGTCCGTCCGGCTGGGGCCCGGGGTCGCGTCGGCGATCCAGGGGCCGTCGCCGCTGGGGTCGATCATGCCCTCCTCCAGCCAGGTGTAGCTGCCGTCGAGGACACCGTCGACGACCTTGCGGTCGAGTTCGTCGGTGTTGGTCCACAGCCGTCCGAACAGCTCCTCGACGCGGATCCGCGCCTGCCGGCAGAACACGTCGGCCAGCTGCTGCGCCTCGCGGCCGTGGTCGCCGGTCTCGGTGAGGTACTCGGCCCGTACGCAGGCGGCGCTCATCGCGAAGAGTTCGGCGCCGATGTCCACGATCCGGCCGAGGAAGCCCTGTTTGGTCTCCATCCGGCCCTGCCAGCGGGACATCGCGTAGAAGGTGGAGCGGGCGAGCTTGCGGGAGGTCCGCTCGACATAGCGCAGGTGACCGGCCAGCTGGCCGAACTCCTGGTACGTACGCGGGAGTTGCCCCGGTCCGGCGACGAGCTTGGGCAGCCAGCGGGCGTAGAACCCGCCGGCCTTGGCCGCCGCCCGGCCCTTGTCGGCGAGGGACTTGTCGGGGTCGATGAGGTCGCCGGCGACCGACAGATGGGCGTCCACCGCCTCGCGGGCGATCAGCAGGTGCATGATCTCCGTGGAGCCCTCGAAGATCCGGTTGATGCGCATATCGCGGAGCATCTGCTCGGTGGGGACGGCGCGTTCGCCGCGGGCGGCGAGCGAGTCGGCGGTCTCGTAGCCGCGGCCGCCGCGGATCTGGACCAGTTCGTCGGCCATCAGCCAGCCCATCTCGGAGCCGTAGAGCTTGGCGAGGGCGGCCTCGATGCGGATGTCGTTACGGTTCTCGTCGGCCATCTGGGAGGAGAGGTCGACGACCGCTTCGAGGGCGAAGGTGGTGGCGGCGATGAAGGAGATCTTGGCGCCGACGGCCTCGTGCTTGGCGACCGGCCGGCCCCACTGCTCGCGGGCCGCGGTCCACTCGCGGGCGATCTTCAGGCACCACTTGCCGGAGCCGACGCACATCGCGGGCAGCGAGAGGCGGCCGGTGTTGAGGGTGGTGAGGGCGATCTTCAGGCCGGCGCCCTCGGGCCCGATGCGGTTGGCGGCGGGGACCCGTACCTGGTGGAAGCGGGTCACCCCGTTCTCCAGGCCGCGCAGGCCCATGAAGGCGTTGCGGTTCTCGACCGTGATGCCGGGGGAGTCGGCCTCGACGA
The DNA here is from genome assembly GCF_009811555.1 of Streptomyces caniferus. GTDB lineage: Bacteria > Actinomycetota > Actinomycetes > Streptomycetales > Streptomycetaceae > Streptomyces > Streptomyces caniferus. Next base: position 167,204 of record NZ_BLIN01000002.1, read on the forward strand.
CGAAGGCCGTGATGCCGCCCTTGTGCCCCTCGGAGGCGGGCACCCGCGCCATCACCACCAGCAGGTCGGCGACCACACCGTTGGTGGTCCACAGCTTGACCCCGTCGAGGACGTAGTCCGTGCCGTCCGGGACCGCGAGGGTCGCCAGCCGGGCCGGGTCCGAGCCGACGTCGGGCTCGGTCAGCAGGAACGCCGAGATGTCCGTACGGGCACAGCGCGGCAGGAACGTCTCCTTCTGCTCCTTGGTGCCGAAGAGCTTCAGGGGCTGCGGCACGCCGATCGACTGGTGCGCGGAGAGCAGTGCGCCGATGGCCGGGCTGGCGGTGCCGACCAGGGCCAGGGCCCGGTTGTAGTAGACCTGGGTGAGCCCGAGGCCGCCGTACTTCGGGTCGATCTTCATGCCGAAGGCGCCGAGCTCCTTGAGCCCGTGCACGGTCTCGTCCGGAATCTGCCCCTCGCGCTCGATCCGCGCGCCGTCGATCTCCGTCTCGCAGAAGTCGCGCAGCGTGGCGAGGAACTTCTCTCCGCGGCGCACATCGTCGACCGCGGGGGTCGGGTGCGGATGGATGAGGTCGAGCCGGAAACGCCCCAGGAACAGTTCCTTGGCGAAGCTGGGCTTGCGCCAGTCCTGCTCGCGGGCCGCCTCGGCGACCTGGCGTGCTTCGCGCTCGGAAACGTTGCGGATGGATGGAGCGGTCATCAGGAGCTCACCTCGCCGCGGGATCGGGAGTTCAGCGCCGGCGGGCCGGTCGGCCGCTGGACAGCGCTACTTGTGAGAGTTACCCGATCCGCGCGGGTTGCACCACTGGAGGCGGCCGGAGATGGCGGGCCTTGCGGCCACTCCTCGCCAAGGGGGACATACGCCCCGGCACCGGCCTGAGTTGGCTCGCCGCTCTCCGCCCTTCGGGGGGTGCGGCATACCGCGCTGGTTGTACGTGCGGCCCCCGCTCCTCCCCCCGAGGAGCGCCCCGGCTCCCCCTCAGACAGGAGGAAGCAAGGGTGCGGTCCGCCTTACCGTCAAGATCCGGCATGACGGGAGAGGTGATGCCGGAAACGGGGGACGCGGCGCGCTCCGGAAACAGGGTGCCGGAGCGCGCCGCGTCGGGGGCCGGCGCCGGGGGGTGCGCCGGCCGGGTCCGGTTGGTGATACGGCCCAAGGGACGGCCGTCGCTGTCCACCGGTCCGGACCGGGTCGGGCGGAGGTTACAGCGCCAGGCCCGTGAGGACCAGCACCCGCTCATAGGTGTAGTCGTCCATCGCGAAGCGCACGCCCTCGCGGCCCACACCGGACTGCTTGACGCCGCCGTACGGCATCTGGTCTGCGCGGTAGGACGGCACATCGCCGACGATCACGCCGCCGACCTCCAGCGCGCGGTGGGCGCGGAAGGCGGTCTGGACGTCGTGCGTGAACACCCCGGCCTGGAGGCCGAACTTGGAGTCGTTGACGGCTGCGAACGCCTCGGCCTCCCCGTCGACCTTCTTGAGGGTGAGCACCGGGCCGAAGACCTCCTCGCAGGCGAGGGTGGCGTCGGCGGGGACGTTCTCCAGCACCGTCGGCGCGTAGGAGGCACCGTCGCGCTTGCCGCCCGCGAGCAGCTTCGCGCCGCGCTCCACGGCCTCGTCGACCCAGCTCTCGACGCGCTTGGCGGCGTCCTCGTTCACCAGCGGGCCGACCTCGGTCGCGTCGTCCGACGGGTCGCCGGTGACCTGCGCCTCGACGGCTGCCACGATCTTGGGCACCAGACGGTCGTAGACGGAGGCGTCCGCGATCACCCGCTGCACCGAGATGCAGGACTGGCCGCCCTGGTAGTTGGAGAAGGTGGCGATGCGCTGCGCCGCCCAGTCCAGGTCCGCCTCGGAGGAGAAGTCCGGCAGGACGACGGCCGCGCCGTTGCCGCCGAGCTCCAGGGTGCAGTGCTTGCGCGGCACCGAGTCGAGGATCGCGTAGCCGACCTTCTCGGAGCCGGTGAAGGAGACGACCGGCAGCCGCTCGTCCTGGACCAGCGCCGGCATCCGGTCGTTGGTCACCGGGAGGATCGACCAGGAACCGGCCGGCAGCTCGGTCTCGGCCAGCAGCTCACCGAGGATCAGGCCGGAGAGCGGGGTGGCCGGCGCCGGCTTGAGGATGATCGGGGCGCCGGCCGCGATGGCCGGGGCGATCTTGTGGGCGCAGAGGTTCAGCGGGAAGTTGAACGGGGCGATGCCCAGGACCGTGCCGCGCGGGAAGCGGCGGGTCAGGGCGAGCCGGCCGGCGCCGCCCGCGTCGGTGTCCAGGCGCTGCGCCTCGCCACCGTTGAAGCGGCGGGCCTCCTCGGCGGCGAACCGGAACACGGAGACGGCACGGCCGACCTCGCCGCGCGCCCACTTCATGGGCTTGCCGTTCTCCGCGGAGATCAGCCGGGCGATCTCCTCCGTACGCTCCACCAGCCGGCGGTGCACATGGTCCAGCGCGGCGGCCCGCACGTGCGCCGGAGTGGCGGCGAGCTCGTCCTGGACCGCGACGGAGGCGGCGACGGCCTCCTCGACCTGGGCCTCGGTGGGGACGCTCACCGTGCCGACGAGGCGTCCGTCCCAGGGAGAGGTGACGTCGAAGGTGGTCTCGCCGGTGGCCTGACGGCCGGCGAGCCAAAAGGCGGTGGGGGCTGCATCAGTGGGGATCGGCACAGTGGAACCCGGCCCTTCAGAAGTGGTGGGTGATGCGCATGGCTCAGGGAGCGGCTCTGCGGTTCTGACTCGGGATCCACGGTAGGGGTGCGACGGCGCCGTGGCGTTTGTCCGAAGCGTAGTAATCGGTCCGGCCGCCTCTCCGCGATGGAGGGGACGGGGCGGGCTGCGGTGGAGGGGAGGAGATGGCCCGGGGTGGCGGGGGCGGACGGCCCCTCTCCGAGGGGGCGTGTGGGCCGGGGCTCAGGGGGCGTGCGAGACCCGTGGGGAGGGCGTACGGGCTGTGGCCGAGAGGGACGTACGGGGTGCGGGTGGAGACGGCGTAGGGGGATGTGGCCGAGAGGACGCACGGGGTGCGGGTGGAGAGGGCGTACGGGCGCGGGCTGGACAGGGCGTACGGCGCGGATCCGAGGCGCGCGCCGGGGCGGGCCGCACCCTCACTCCCCCGGCGAGACCGGGGCCTGCCGCCCACTCCTGCAACGCCGACGCCGACGCCTGCTCCAGCTCCTGCTCGTGCTCCTGCTCCTACTCCCCCTGCGGACCCGACGTCGCCTTGAGCGCCAGCCACAGCTCCATCCGGACATCCGCATCGTCCAGCGAGCGGCCCAGGATCTCCTCCACCCGCCGCATCCGGTAGCGCAGCGTGTGGCGGTGTACGCCCAGGTCGGCGGCGGCCGCGTCCCACTGGCCGTGCCGGGCGAGCCAGGCGCGCAGCGAGGCCACCAGATCACCGCGGCCCCGGGCGTCGTGCTCGCGCAGCGCCCGCAGCAGCCCGTCCGCGAAGGCGCGCACCGCGTCGTCGGCGAGCAGCGGCAGCACGGACCCGGCCGCCACGTCCTCGTGCTCGACCAGCGCACGGCCACGCCGGCGGGCCACCGACAGCGCCTGTTCGGCCTGGCGGTAGGCGTTCGCGGCGGCCATCGGCCCGGTCGGTGCCGACAGCCCGACGGCCACGCCCTCGCCGTGGCCCGCCTCGGCCCGCCCCGCCCGGCCGCGCGACCGCGGCCGCGCACCGGCGCGGGCGTCGGTCTCGGCGGCGTACGCGGCACAGGCGTCCGCGGCCGCCCCGCCGTCCGCGACCAGCACGATCAGCCGGCCGCCGTCCGGCACGGCGAGCACCGCCTCACCGGTCCGCGCGGCCGCGGAGTCCATCGCGTCGGCCAGCCCGTCGAGGACCCCCGCGCCCCCGGTGCCCGCGGGTGACGCCTGCTCCTCGCCGGCCACCGCCTCCGCGACCACCATCCGGAACGGCGCGTCAAGGAGCCCGCCGTAGAGCCGGCCCGCGACCGCCCGCGCATGGTCCGGCTCCCCCGCGAGCAGCATCTTGAGCACCGCGGCGCCGAGCCGCTGCTCGGCGTCCTGCAGTGCCCGGGACCGCTCGGTGGTCAGGGTGAGCAGCGCGACCGCGGAGTGCATGGCGTAGCGCTCGGCCGTGCCGAGCGGCGCGGCGGTGCCGACCGCGAGCACACCGCGGGCCCGGCGCCCGGTGCCCAGCGACTGCAGTTCGACCCGGTCGTCGCCGTCCATGTCGCTGACGACCGAGCTGGCGGGGGCGGGCCGCTCGCGCAGCCGCCCGACGTCGTCGCCGAGCCGGGCCGCGCGGCGGGCCGCCCAGTCGGGGGCGGCGGCCACCACCGCACCCGACGCGTCGTAGAGCGCGGCCCAGCCGTCCAGATGCGCCGCGAGCCGGGCCAGCAGCTCGGCCGGCCCCTCGGCGCTCAGCGCCGCGCGGGTGAGCTCCCGCTGCGCCTCGAATCCGGCGGTCACCGCGCGGTACTGATCGGCGGCCACGGCGGCCGAGACGGCCTTGCTGATCGCGATGAACGGCGTCCTGCGGGGCACCCCGAGCAGCGGCAGCCCCTGCTCCCTGGCCGCCTCGACCAGGGGCTGCGGCACGCCCTCGTAATTGACCCCGACCGCGAACCCCAGCCCGACGACCCCTGCCTCCGCGACCCGCCGCACATACCTGCGGGTCGCCTCCGCGTCCTCCGCGTCCAGCTTGAGCGCGGTGATCAGCAGCAGCTCCCCGCCCTCCATGTAGGGCACCGGATCGATCAGCTCACTGGCGTGCGCCCAGCGCACCGGCACGTCCAGGTGCCCCTCGCCCGCGAGCACGGTCAGCTTGAGCGCGGTGTGGTTGACCAGGGAAGCGAGGGTGTGCGGCATGGGACCTTCGTGACGTCGACGACTGCGAGGGACGACCGGACGGCAACCGGTCACCGACCGGTCGGTCCACGACGGCCGGTGACCAGTAGACGACTGCCGCCGACCGTTCACCGACCGATTGTTTACGCCGTCTCGTATGAACGGCCAGTCTCGATTCTGCCCCAGCGGAGGAATCCGGGGGAGCTCCGGTCCGGACAATCCCGCTCGCCCCCGGAGCACGACCCCATGCCGGGGCGGCGGCAGGCGCCCTCTTCCCGCGCCCGCCGCCCCCGTCGGCCGCCCTCAGGCCCGCAGGTCCACCAGCACCGGCGGCGCATGCTCCCCGCCCACCGAGGTCACCGAGAGCACCGCATGCCCGGGCGGAACGGAATTGGCCAGATCCGAGGCGGACCAGCGCTCACGCTCCACGGTGCGGACGGTGACGGCCTTGGCGGTGACGTTCTTCCCCGTGACCAGCCGCCGGATCGAGTGCATGACTTTGGTGAACGGCTCGTCGGAGACGATCTGCCGGTCGGTGACGTCCCGCGTCTCCACCCAGGCCTTGCCCCACACCTCAGCGAACCGCGCTCCGTCCCAGGTCGTCACGCCCGCGAACGCCATCCGGCAGCCGACCGCGCCGAGCAGCGCGCCACGCAATGACTCCGGTACGTCGTCCAGCGCCCTCAGCGTCAGCACTACGCCCGCATTCGCCGACCGCAGGCGCTGCAGTCCACGCAACGCCTCCTGCGTGATCACATGCGACGCATCGTCAAGGACCAGACAGGCGAAGACCGATCGGTCCGACCGCGCCACCGCGCACTCCGTGAACTGCGCGAGCACCAACCGCGCCAGAATCCGCGAAGCCTCCGCATGTCCGCGCTCGGGCAGATCGATCCGTACCCGCAGCGGATGGTCCAGGGAACGCAGTGACACCTGGCGCGAGCGCCCGGTCGGATCGAAGAAACCCGCGAACGCCGGGCGGTCCAGCAACGCGATCCGGTCCGCGAGCAGCACCCCGACATCCCCGGACCGCTCCGCCTGGCGGTCCCGCGCGTCCAGCTCCCGCAGCGCGCTGTGCTCGCCGGCTGCCTCGAGCACGGTCCGCAGCCCCGCCAGCGCCCCCTGCGACCCGTCCAGCAGTTCCCGAAGCTCCGCGACCCCGGGAAACCTGCCGTGCGCCACCCGAAATGGTCCCAGCAACTGCCCCAGTACGGTCGTCGCCCGCCGCCCGTTGCCTCCGGGCAACGTCGCCGCCACGTCCCCCACGAGCGCCTCGGCCAGGATCCCGGCGGCCTCGTCCGGGTCGGTCGTGCCGCCGTACAGGTCCAGGTCGCAGTCCGCGTCACGGTGACCGACCCTGATCACGGCGTCGAAGGCGTCATCGGGCGCGGGCACCGTCGCAGCCGTCCCGACGGACACAATGGCGGCGCGCCCGGCGAGTGCCTGCAAGCACAAGGCCTCAACCAGCGGGCGCACCAGGCGCGTTGTCTTTCCCGACCCGGGCGGGCCGACCGCCAGCAACGAGGTGCCGAGCACGTCCGGTTCGAGCGCACACCCCGTGCCACGCCGGTCATACGGGTTGCGCACGTCTTCGGATGCCGTACCGATACGAACCTGGGAGGTCAGAAGGTCATGCTGTGCGGTGCGCGTCACCAGATCGCGCGCTCCGGAAGGGTGCAGGCATGCGGCGGCACCACTTTTCTGGACACTGTCGACGAATGCCTGGAGCCGGCTCGGCTGGACGCGTACGGACTGCCAGGCACGGCTGATCCGCACATGATCGACATCGTTCATGAGCCCGGACCGCGCCTCATGAGCCAAACGGTCGGCCGCCGCCGGAGCGCCGGCAGTACGAAGGGCGGCCCACTCGGCCTGGTCCACCTCGAGCACCCGCGCGGTGGCCTCCGTTGTCTTGGTGCCACCTGAGGTGCCGCGCCGGCCCGACGCGCCGTAACGACGCCGTAGTTCCGACAGGCAGGCGAACCGGCTGAAGACAACCAGCAGCACCCCCAGGTCGAACAGTGAATAACTGGTGGCGTAGTAGAAATACGATTCCCGCTGCCCCGACACCGGTGTCAGATTCTCCAGCTGCAGCATCAGGATGGACGAGTCGGTGGTCTTGTCGATGCACCACTGCCAGAGAAACCACACGAGCACCAGAGTCAGGACCGCACGTGCGACCAACTGGCCTCCCGGGAGCGAACCGGGGTCCTTGGGTGCCAGCCACGAAGGAAGCCTGTCCCATACGCGATTCGCCGGCGGCACGAGCAGTCGGCGAAACAGCGTGGGCCAGCGCCCCACCCGCCCGAAGACGATGACGATCGCACCGAGAACAATCGTCATGTACACGTACGACGAGACGATGTTGGCATTGCCCGTCTTCCACGCATCGGGCAGCATCACCTCGCGCGGCCACTTCCAGTAGGGGCCGAGGTAATCGTTCATCAGCAGCGACCAGATCAGCCATGCGCACAGGAACGAGATGACTGCCCCGGCAATGAGCTGAGGCACCGCAATCTTATGCGGCTCGTCCTTTGGCTTGGGTTTGTGCCCGAAGGCCCAGACCCCCGGCCCCGCCAGTACACGCGGAGTGCTCAGCCAGGCCATGAAAGGCGACTGCGACGCATCGCCGGTTCGCGCGGAGGAGCCAGCCCCCGCAACCCGGCCGCCCGCGACGGAGGGATCGGGGAAGCGCGGCGGCGTGCTGGGTCGCGGCGGCACATCTGGGGGTGCCGCCGGGCGTGGGACCTGGTCGGAACGGGTGTCGTGTGCGTCGTGCGTGCCCTCGGTGTCCATCCGGTGCCCCTTGTCCCCCTTGAGCCGTGGCCTGCTGCGTCATGGCGCCGGCCGCCGGGTGCGTTCGGCCGCGGTGTCATTGTCATGCCCGCGCTGGTGTCCGCTGCTGCCGGGCGCGCCGCCGCACAATCTACTGGCCGTGGGCCGCCGCTATGTCCGGTGCGGACAACGCAACACGCGCACTTCTCCCGAACGGAACATGCCAGACCCGCCCGGCCGCCCCTAGCCTGCGAGAACAACACCTTTGTACGTCCCCCGTTCCACTCCAGGAGACTGCCATGACCGAACTGTCCGGAGGCCCGGCCCTCCCCCAGGAGCGTCGCGTCGTCACCGCGATCCCCGGCCCGAAGTCGCAGGAGCTGTGGGCTCGTAAGCAGGCCACGGTCGCCGCCGGCGTCGGCGCCGTGCTGCCCGTCTTCGTCAAGCGCGCGGGCGGTGGCGTCCTGGAGGACGTGGACGGGAACTCCCTGATCGACTTCGGCTCCGGCATCGCGGTGACCTCGGTCGGCAACAGCGCGGAGGCGGTCGTCCGCCGGGCCACCGCGCAGCTCCAGGCCTTCACCCACACCTGTGCCATGGTGGCGCCGTACGAGCCGTACATCGAGGTCTGTGAGCAGCTGGCGGAGCTGACGCCGGGCGATCACGAGAAGAAGTCGGCGCTGTTCAACTCCGGCGCTGAGGCCGTCGAGAACGCCGTCAAGATCGCCCGTGTGCACACCAAGCGCCAGGCGGTCGTCGTCTTCGACCACGGCTACCACGGCCGTACGAACCTCACGATGGCGCTCACCTCCAAGAACATGCCGTACAAGCACGGCTTCGGCCCGTTCGCGCCCGAGGTCTACCGCGTCCCGGTGGCCTACCCCTACCGCTGGCTGACCGGCCCGGAGAACTGTGCGCAGGAGGCCGCGGACCAGGCCATCTCGCAGATCACCAAGCAGATCGGCGCGGAGAACGTCGCGGCGATCATCATCGAGCCGGTGCTCGGCGAGGGCGGCTTCATCGAGCCGGCCAAGGGCTTCCTGCCCGCCATCGCGAACTTCGCGAAGGAGAACGGCATCGTCTTCGTCGCGGACGAGATCCAGTCCGGCTTCTGCCGTACCGGCCAGTGGTTCGCGTGCGAGGACGAGGGCATCGTCCCGGACCTGATCACCACCGCCAAGGGCATCGCGGGCGGTCTGCCGCTGGCCGCGGTCACCGGCCGCGCCGAGATCATGGACGCCGCGCACGCGGGCGGCCTGGGCGGCACCTACGGCGGCAACCCCGTGGCCTGCGCCGCGGCCCTGGGCTCGATCGAGACCATGCGCGAGCAGGACCTGAACGCCAAGGCACGCCGGATCGGCGAGGTCATGAAGGCCCGCCTGACCGCGATCGCGGAGAAGTACGACATCATCGGCGAGGTCCGCGGCCGCGGCGCGATGATCGCGATCGAGCTGGTCAAGTCCGGCTCCAAGGACCCGAACCCGGAGGCGACCGCCGCGCTGGCCAAGGCCTGCCACCAGGAGGGCCTGCTGGTCCTGACCACCGGTACGTACGGCAACGTGCTGCGCTTCCTGCCGCCGCTGGTCATCGGCGAGGACCTGCTGAACGAGGGTCTGGACATCCTCGAGGGCGCCTTCACCGCGCTCTGAGCGGCGCGCGCACGGGAACTGCTCGGGGAGAACCCACGGGCACGGCCCGGGACACGGCAGATGCCGGGTCCCGGGCCGTGCCCGTTCGGACGGTCCGATGGGTCCGAGGTGCCCGTTCGGGCGGTCCGAGGTGTCCGACGGTCCGACGGCGAGGTAGCCCGCCCCCTTGGCGCATCGTTGCTTCCGGGCGGCCCGGGGGCGCCGCCCGGAAGGGCGGCCCCAGGGGGCGCCGGAGCCGTGCCCGGCTTCGTACCCGTGTACGCGCTCCGCTCCGCGCCCCTTCCCCTGCCCGCTCCGCGCCCCTTTCGCTGCTCGCTTCCGCGTCCTTCTCTGCCCGTTCCCTGCCCCTTCTGTGCTCATTTCCGGGGTCATTTCCGTGCGGAAGCGCGCAACTGGAGGCATGGCGTGAAGAAGATGTGCGGGGGCCATGGCGGCCGGGTAATGCGACTGTCGGGTGCGCCCGCCGTGCCGTACGGTTCCAGCAGATGAGAGAAACACCCCGCTCGCAGGGGACTGCGGGCGACGCCCGGTCGGCGCTTCCCCGGTTCCGATCAGGCCGTGCCCTCGCGCACAACACCGGGACCCCTGGCAAAGGGGGCTCCGGGAATCCTCACCGATCGGATGTCCGCCCGCCCCATACCCCCCGGGGCGCGCGGAACACCGGTCAGCGCGGCCGCCTCGGAACCACCCCCCCCTGTTCCGAGGCGGCCGACCCTTTTTCCGAGCTCCGCCGACCCGTCGGGTCGCGGCTCCCTCCGCTTCTCGCCCCTGTGGGCCGGTGTCTTCAGCGCGTTGCTCTTCGCCGTGCTCACCTGGCAGGTGGCCTGCCACGGCCCGCTGCGCACCCTCGATGAACGGCTCGGCCGCGCCCTCGCCACCGGGAGCCTCCCCGCCGGGGCCGCCGAGTTCTGTGCCGATCTCGGCAATACGGCCGTGGCGCTGCCGGTGCTGTTGGTGGTCATGGTGTGGGCAGGGTGGCTGGGGTGGCGGCGACAGCGGGAGCGGCACGGAGCGGGCCAGGGCGGCGAGGACGCGGACCAGGGTCCTGCTCCGGTGCGCTGGTGGCTGCCGCCGCTCGCCGCCGGCCTCGCACTGGCCGTGGTACCCGCGCTGGTCGTCCCGCTCAAGCTCTGGATCGCCCGCCCGGGACCTCCGCAGATGACCGGCGACGCGCCCGCCTTCTACCCGTCGGGCCATGGCGCCACGGCGGCGGTGGCGTACGGAGCGGTGGGGCTGTTGCTGATCCACAGTCGCCGCGGGATGCGGACGGGCGACGGTGCGACCCCCGCCCGTCCACACCCTCCGACGGCCCCGGCCACAACCACAACCACAACCACAACGACAGTTGCCGTCACCGTCGCGGTCGTCCTGCTCAACGTGGGCGTCGGCATCGGCCTGGTGCGCCGGGGCTATCACTGGCCGCTGGACGTGCTCGGCAGCTGGTGTCTGGCCGGTGTGCTGCTCGCCGCCTGGTGCGCGGTGTGCGACCGGTGGTCCGCGGGGAGCGGGGGCCGGGCGGTGCGCCGGAGGACGTCCGGTGGGCTCGGGGCGGACGGGGTCTGAAGGGAAGACGGGCCTGATGAGCCGACGGAGCCTGAAGGGCTGACGGGGGCCGCCCTGGACCTGACGGGCCGGCTCACCACGCGACGGGGGCGGGCGACTCGCCGTCGCCCGCCCCTCGTCGGGCGTCAGCTGTCGAAGCCCAGCCCCACCTTGTCCATGGCCTTCAGCCACAGGTTGCGGCGGCCGCCATGGGTGTCGGCCCGGGTCATGGACCACTGGGTGATCCCGATGCCGGCCCACCGCAGCGGCTCGGGCGGGAAGGGGAGCGGCTTGCTGCGGACCATCTCCAGCTCCGTACGTTCGGTGCGCTCCCCGGCGAGCAGGTCGAGCATCACGTCGGCACCGAAGCGGGTGGCGCCCACCCCGAGGCCGGTGTAGCCGGCGGCATAGGCGACCCGGCCCGCGTGCGCGGTGCCGAAGAAGGCCGAGAAACGGGAGCAGGTGTCGATGGCGCCGCCCCAGGTGTGGGTGAAGCGCAGCCCCTCCAACTGCGGGAAGCAGCGGAAGAAGTGCCGGGCGAGCTTCTCGTACGTGGCCGGGTGGTGGTCGAACTCGGCACGTACGCCGCCGCCGTAGCGGTAGACGATGTCGTAGCCGCCCCACAGGATGCGGTTGTCCTCGGTGATGCGGAAGTAGTGGAAGTGGTTGTTGGAGTCCGAGAGGCCCTGGCGGTTCTTCCAGCCGATGGCGGCGAGCTGTTCCTCGGAGAGCGGCTCCGTCATCAGGGCGTGGTCGTAGACCGGGACGATGTACGGGCGGATCCGCTTGACCAGTGACGGGAAGGCGTTGGTGCCGAGCGCGACATGGCGGGCGAAGACCCGGCCGTAGGGCGTGCGGACGGCCATGCCCATGCCTTCGGAGGCGAGGTCGGTGGCCCGGGTGCGCTCGTAGATGCGGACGCCGAGTCCCAGACAGGCCTGCTTCAGGCCCCAGGCGAGGCGGGCCGGGTTGATCATGGCGACGCCATCGCGGTCCCACAGGCCGGCGCGGAAGGTCGGCGAGTCGACCTCGGCGCGCAGGGCGTCCTCGTCGAGGAAGGTGTGCCGGTCGAGGCCGAGCCCCGCGGCGTCCTCCGCGAACTCCTTGAGTTCGGCGACCTGGTAGGGCTCGGTGGCGATGTCGATCTCACCGGTGCGCTCGAAGGCGCAGTCGATGTCGTAGCGGGCGACGGTCTCCTCGATGGCGTCGAGGTTGCGGATGCCGAGCTCTTCGAGGGTGGCCAGCTCGTTCGGCCAGCGGGCCAGGCCGTTGCCGAGGCCATGGGTGAGGGAGGCGGCGCAGAAGCCGCCGTTGCGTCCGGAGGCCGCCCAGCCGATCTCGGCGCCCTCGATGAGGACGACATCGCGCTGGGGGTCGCGCTCCTTGGCGATCAGCGCGGTCCACAGCCCCGAGTAGCCGCCGCCGACGACGAGCAGATCGCAGGTCTCGTCGCCGACGAGGGCGGGCAGGGCGGCCGGGCGGTCCTTGTCGGCAAGCCAGAAGGGGGTGGGTTCGGCGTCCGCGAGCGCATGCGCGGCGGACGGGGTCATGGCAGCTCGTGCCATGGTTCTCAGCTCCTCTTGCTCCTCTTGCGGCGGGCGTCGGCCAGCTGGCCGACGACTACGCACAACACGGCGAGCAGGAACATCGCCGTGCCGATGACGTTGATCTGAACGGGCGTGCCGCGCTGCGCCGATCCCCAGACGAACATGGGGAAGGTGACGGTGGAGCCGGCGTTGAAGTTGGTGATGATGAAGTCGTCGAAGGACAGGGCGAAGGACAGCAGGGCGCCGGCCGCGATACCGGGGGCGGCGATGGGCAGCGTCACCCGCAGGAAGGTCTGCACGGGTGTGGCGTAGAGGTCCTGGGCGGCCTGTTCGAGGCGCGGGTCCATGCTCATCACCCGGGCCTTGACGGCGGTGACCACGAAGCTCAGGCAGAACATGATGTGGGCGATGAGGATCGTCCAGAAGCCGAACTGGATGCCCATGTTGAGGAAGAGGGTCGCCAGCGAGGCGGCCATGACGACCTCGGGCATCGCCATCGGCAGGAAGATCAGGGTGTTCACGCCGGCGCGGGCGCGGAAGCGGTAGCGGGCCAGCGCGAACGCGATCATGGTGCCGAGGACGGTCGCGCCGACGGTGGCCCACAGCGCGAGCTGGAGGCTCAGGCCGAGCGAGCCGCACAGGTCGGCGACGCCGCACGGATCGCTCCAGGCGTCCGTGGAGAAGCGCTGCCACTGGTAGTTGAAGCGGCCGTTGGGCTTGTTGAAGGAGAAGACCATCACCACGAGGTTGGGCAGGACCAGGTAGCCCAGCGTGCACAGGCCCGCGATCGTGATGAGGTGGCGGCGCAGCCAGCGCGGGCCCCGGTTCGGGGTGCGGGCCGCGGTGGCTTCGGTGGTCTCGTGGACGGCCATCAGACCAGATCCTCCGTCCCGGACTTGCGGATGTAGATCGTGACCATGGCGAGGATGGCCGCCATGAGGAGGAAGGAGAGGGCGGCGGCGGTCGGGTAGTCCAGGACCCGCAGGAACTGCGACTGGATGACGTTGCCGATCATCTTCTGGTCGGTGGAGCCCAGCAGTTCGGCGTTGATGTAGTCACCGGCGGCCGGGATGAAGGTGAGCAGGGTGCCCGCGACGACACCGGGCATGGACAGCGGGAAGGTCACCCGGCGGAAGGTGGTGGACGGCCGGGCGTAGAGGTCCCCGGCGGCCTCGTGCAGACGCGGGTCGATGCGCTCCAGCGAGGTGTAGAGCGGCAGGACCATGAACGGCAGGAAGTTGTAGGTCAGTCCGCAGACGACGGCGAGCGGGGTGGCGAGCACCCGCTGTCCTTCGGTGAGGCCCAGCCAGCTGGTGACGTCCAGGACGTGCAGCGAGTTCAGGACGCCGACGACCGGTCCGCCGTCGGCCAGGATCGTCTTCCAGGCGAGGGTACGGATCAGGAAGCTGGTGAAGAACGGGGCGATGACCAGGATCATCACGACGTTCCGCCAGCGCCCGGCCTTGAACGCGATGAGGTAGGCCAGCGGATAGCCCAGGAGCAGGCAGAGCACGGTGGCGGTGGCGGCGTAGAGCACGGAGCGGACGAACTGCGGCCAGTACTCGCCGAGCGCGTCCCAGTACGTCGCGAAGTGCCAGGTGACCTTGAAGCCCTCTTCGAGGGAGCCGGTCTGGATCGAGGTCGACGCCTGGTAGACGAGCGGGGCGGCGAAGAAGACGATCAGCCACAGGATGCCGGGGAGCAGCAGCCAGTAGGGGACGAGGCGCTTGCGGGCGGGGGTCTTGTGGATGCCGGGGGCCGCGGCCGCTGCCTGCCCGTCCGGTGGCGCGGGCGTCTCGGTCGTGGTCACGCGGCCTCCTCGTCGAGGTCCGCGCCCGCCTGCATGTCCTGGGCGGCGTCCAGTCCGAAGGTGTGCGCGGGGCTCCAGTGCAGGACGACCTCGGCGCCGGGGACCAGCCGCCCGTCGCGTTCGATGTTCTGCTCGTAGACGGCGAGTTCGCCCAGGCCCGGAGCCTCGATCACGTACTGGGTGGAGACCCCGATGAAGCTGGCGTCCTTGATGCGGGCGGGCAGCCGGTTGCGGCCGTCGGCGATGGTCCCGGCGTCGTCGGCGTGCGCCAGGGTCACCTTCTCGGGCCGGAAGCCGGCGAGCACCTTCTCGCCGGTGCGGGCCGTGGCGCTGCACCGGCCGGCGGGCAGCCGCAGCTTGGCGTCACCGGCCTTGAGGAGCAGCTCCTCGCTGCCGGCCTCGACGACCTCGGCCTCGATGAGGTTGGAGGTGCCCAGGAAGTTGGCGACGAAGGTGGTGGCGGGGTTCTCGTAGAGGTCGGCGGGGGCGCCGAGCTGTTCGACCCGGCCGCCGTTCATCACGGCCACGGTGTCGGCCATCGTCATGGCCTCCTCCTGGTCGTGGGTGACGTGCACGAAGGTGATGCCGACCTCGGTCTGGATGCGCTTGAGCTCCAGCTGCATCTGGCGGCGCAGTTTGAGGTCGAGGGCGCCCAGCGGCTCGTCGAGCAGCAGTACCTGCGGGTGGTTGATCAGCGCGCGGGCGACCGCGACGCGCTGCTGCTGGCCGCCGGAGAGCTGCTGGGGCTTGCGGCGCGCCATCGGACCGAGCTGGACGAGGTCGAGCATCTCCTCGACCTGCTTCTTGACGGACTTGATGCCGCGGCGGCGCAGGCCGAAGGCGACGTTCTCGTAGATGTCCAGGTGCGGGAAGAGCGCGTAGTTCTGGAAGACGGTGTTGACCTGCCGCTTGTACGGCGGCAGGACGGTGACGTCCCGGCCCGACAGTTCGACGGTGCCGGTGGTGGGCTCCTCCAGCCCGGCGATCATGCGCAGGGTGGTGGTCTTGCCGCAGCCCGAGGCGCCCAGCAGCGCGAAGAAGGAGCCCGCGGGGACGGTCAGGTCGAGCGGATGGACGGCGGTGAAGGAGCCGTAGGTCTTGCTTATCCCGTGGAGGCGGACGTCGCCGCCACTGCTCTGGGGGGTCGCGGAGTGGGTCATGTCGGTCGTCCCGTGGGTCGGAGGGCGAAGCGGCTCGGGGGCCCGGGAGGGGGGATCAGGCGCCGGTGAGGTCGGAGAACTTCTGGGCGAACTCCTTGTTCTCCTTGGCGGTCAGGGCGCGGAAGGAGTGGGAGCGGGCGGCCATCTCCTTGTCCGGCAGGATCAGCGGGTTGTCCGCCGCCTTCTTGTCGATCTTGGCGAGTTCCTCGCGCACTCCGTCGACGGGGCAGGCGTAGTTGATGTACGCCGCGAGCCGGGCCGCCGCCTTCGGCTCGTAGAAGTAGTCGATGAGCCGTTCGGCGTTCTGCTTGTGGCGGGCCTTGTTCGGCACCATGAGGTTGTCGGTGGACACCATGTAGCCGGTCTTCGGGATGGCGTAGGCGATGTCCGGGTTGTCGTTCTGGAGCTGGACGATGTCGCCCGCCCAGGCCACACAGGCGGCCAGATCGCCCTTGTCCAGGTCCGTGGTGTAGTCGTTGCCGGTGAAGCGGCGTATCTGCTTGGAGTCGACGCCCTTCTGGAGCCGGGCGAGGGCCGCGTCGTAGTCGTCCGCGGTGACGTCCTCGGGCCGCTTGCCCATGTCGAGCAGGGTCAGGCCGACGCTGTCGCGCATCTCGGAGAGGAAGCCGACCCGGCCCTTGAGCTGCGGGTCCTCCAGCAGCTGGCTGACGGAGTCGACCTTCTTCCCGCCGGTGGCCTTCTTGTTGTACGCGATGAGGGCGGGGATGCCCTGCCACACGTAGGAGTGCGCGCGGCCCGGGTCCCAGGCGGGGTCGCGGTACTGCGCCGAGAGGTTGGCGTAGGCGTGCGGCAGGTTGGCCGGGTCCAGCTGCTGGATCCAGCCGAGGGAGATCATCCGTGCGCACATCCAGTCGGTGAGCACGATCAGATCGCGGCCGGTGTCCTGGCCGGCCGCCAACTGGGCCTGGATCTTGCCGAAGAACTCGTCGTTGTCGTTGATGTCCTCGGTGTACTTGACGGCGATGCCGGTGCGCCGGGTGAAGTGCTCCAGCGTCGGACGGTGCTTGCCGTCCTCGCTGACGTCCATGTACTCGGTCCAGTTGGAGAAGCTGAGCCGCTTCTCCGCCCTGGAGTGGTCGTCGGAACGGCCGGCGTCCGTACGGCCCGCGGGCGGGATCCCGCAGGACGCCAGGGCGCCGAGGCCGCCGACCGTGGCCGCCATGGCGCCGCCCGCGCGCAGCAGCGAGCGGCGGGTCATGGCGAGGCGGCCGTGCGTCGCACTGTGGCGCATGGCGGTGAGTTCGGCCGAGGACAGGGGTTCGGGCTGCTCGTGGTGCTCCATGCGCAGTGCCCTTTCAGGGGGATGAGCCCGGCGCTCGGCCGGTGGTGACGAGGCCCGCGGCGCCGGCCGCAGGGGGAGGGGCCCGGGGGCCCGAGCGGGGCGTCCCTTACGGGCGGTCCCCGAAGATCGTGCGGTGCCAGTCCTTGCGCGCCACCGCGGTGTTGTCGTACATGACGTGCTTGACCTGGGTGTACTCCTCGAAGGAGTAGGCCGACATGTCCTTGCCGAAGCCCGAGGCCTTGGCCCCGCCGTGCGGCATCTCGCTGATGATCGGGATGTGGTCGTTGACCCAGACGCAGCCCGCGTTGATCTCTCGGGTGGCGCGGCCGGTGCGGTAGACGTCCCGGCTCCAGGCGGAGGCGGCCAGCCCGTAGGGGGTGTCGTTGGCCAGCGCGATGCCCTCGTCGTCGCTGTCGAAGGGCAGCACGACCAGCACCGGGCCGAAGATCTCGGACTGCACGATCTCGCTGTCCTGTGCGGCCCCGGCGATCAGCGTGGGCCGGTAGTACGCGCCCTTGGCCAGCTCGCTGTCCTTGCCGAAGGCGGGAGCCTCGCCGCCGGTGACGACGGTGGCGTAGTCGCGTGCCCGGTCGACGAAGCCGGCCACCCGGTCGCGCTGGGCGTGGGAGATCAGCGGGCCCAGGTCGGTGGACGGGTCGAAGGGGTCGCCGAGCCGTACGGTCGCCATCAGATCGGCGACGCCGCTGACGAAGGCGTCGTAGAGCGGGCGCTGGACGTAGGCGCGGGTGGCGGCGGTGCAGTCCTGGCCGGTGTTGATCAGCGCTCCGGCGACCGCTCCGTGGACGGCGGCCTCCAGGTCCGCGTCGTCGAAGACCACGAAGGGGGCCTTGCCGCCGAGTTCGAGGTGCAGCCGCTTGACGGTGCCGGTGGCGATCTCGGCGACGCGCTTGCCGACGCCGGTCGAGCCGGTGAAGGAGGTCATCGCCACGGAACGGTGGCCCACCAGGTGCTCGCCGGCGTCCCGGCCCGCCCCGGAGATGATGTTGAGGACGCCGTCCGGCAGCCCCGCGCGCTGGGCGGCCTGCGCGAACAGCAGCGAGGTGAACGGGGTGATCTCGGCGGGCTTGAGGACGATGGTGTTGCCCGCGGCGATGGCCGGCAGCACCTTCCAGGCGGCCATCTGGAGCGGGTAGTTCCACGGCGCGATGGAGCCGACGACGCCGATGGGCTCGCGGCGGATGACCGAGGTGTGATCGGCGCTGTATTCGCCGGCCGCCTTGCCCTCCAGATGACGGGCGGCGCCCGCGAAGAACGCGGCGTTGTCGATCGACCCCGGTACGTCGAACTCCTCGCTGAGCTTGATCGGCTTTCCGCAGTTCAGCGATTCGGCGGCGGCGAGGTCGGCGGCGTCCTCGGCGAGCGCGGCCGCGAAGCGGTGCAGGGTGTCGGAGCGCTCACCGGGCGTGGCGCCGCCCCACTCCACGAACGCCCGCTGCGCAGCCTGCACGGCGGCGTCCACGTCCGCGGTACCCGCGAGTTCGTAGGAGTACACCGTCTCGCCGGTCGCCGGGTCCACGACGGCCTGGGTGCGGCCGGAACTGCCGCTCCGGAGACTGCCTGCGATGAATTGGGCGCCCGCGGCGAATCGCTCGGTGGCATCGAATCGGTGATCCATGGTGCTCTCCTCCGCCGGGCACCGAGGCCGCTCAGCGGCACGGCCTGGCGTAGCTATTTCCGGAATCGATGGCCGATCTTGACAGAATAGAAGGGTCTCAACAAGGGATTCCGTTGTTGCCTTTTGGTTACGCGACGAATTCTGCGATTCTCGTAGGAGGAGCCCCGACACGTTGTCAGTGCCCGCTGACAGAATCCCGGCATGATGCACGACAACGCGGGGACCACCACGGGGGAAGCGGAGGTGCGGGCCGCGGACGGTCCGCGCTCGGTCGACGAGCTCCGGCGCGCGACCGACGCCGGGAAGCGCGTGAAGTACGTCCACTTCTGGGGCCACAGCCCCCGGCGCGACGGCAGCCTGGGCGCGAGCTGCTTCAGCCAGTGGTGGCCTTCCCCCTTCACCGTCGACGGGGTCCGGTACGCCACCGCCGAGCACTGGATGATGGCCGGCAAGGCCCGGCTGTTCGACGACGCGGAGGCGGAGCGGTGCGCCATAGCGGCCGGGCACCCCAAGCAGGCCAAGGACGCCGGGCGCCGGGTCCGCGGCTTCGACGAGGAGACCTGGCGGCGGCACCGCTTCGGCCTGGTCGTCGAGGGCAGCGTCCATAAGTTCGGCCAGGATGCCGCGCTGCGGGAATTCCTGCTGGGCACGGGCTCCCGGGTCCTGGTGGAGGCCAGTCCGCTGGACCGGATATGGGGCATCGGCCTCGCGGCCGACGACGAGCGGGCCGCGGACCCGGCCCGCTGGCGGGGCCTGAATCTGCTGGGCTTCGCACTGATGGCGGCGCGGCAGACCCTCCGGGAGACCGGCCCGAAGCCGTAGGCCGGGCTCGAAGGTGCCGGAGCCGGTGTGCGGACCTGCGCCCCACTCCCCCACCCGCCCCGCTTAGCATGACGGAGCCCCTCCGCGCACCGTGCGCACTCATTGACAGGAGGAACCGTTGTCCGGTCTCGATGCCTTCATTGCGGACCTGCCCAAGGCGGAGCTGCACGTCCACCACGTCGGATCGGCCTCACCGCGGATCGTCGCCGAACTGGCGGCGCGGCACCCCGACTCCGCCGTCCCCACCGACCCCGAAGCGCTGGTCGACTACTTCACCTTCCGCGACTTCGCGCACTTCATCGAGGTCTATCTCTCCGTCGTGGACCTGATCCGCGACGCCGAGGACGTCCGGCTGCTGACGTACGAGGTCGCCCGGGACATGGCCCGGCAGCGCATCCGCTACGCCGAGCTGACCGTCACCCCCTTCAGCTCGACCAGCCGCGGCATTCCCGACGCGGCGTACGTCGAGGCGATCGAGGACGCCCGTAAGGCCGCCGAGGCCGAGCTGGGCGTGGTGCTGCGCTGGTGCTTCGACATCCCCGGCGAGGCGGGCCTGCAGGCCGCCGAGGAGACCGCCCGGATCGCCTGCGACCTGCAGCCCGAAGGCCTGATCTCGTTCGGGCTCGGCGGCCCCGAGATCGGCGTCCCGCGCCCGCAGTTCAAGCCGTACTTCGACCGCGCCATCGCCACCGGTCTGCACTCCGTGCCGCACGCCGGGGAGACCACCGGCCCCGGCACGATCTGGGACGCCCTCACCGAGCTGCGCGCCGAGCGCATCGGCCACGGCACGAGCGCCACCCAGGACCCCGCGCTGCTCGCCCATCTCGCCGAGCACCGCATCCCGCTGGAGGTCTGCCCCACCTCCAACATCGCCACCCGCGCCGTGCGCACCCTGGAGGAGCACCCGCTCAAGGAGATGGTCGACGCGGGCCTGCTGGTCACGATCAACAGCGACGACCCGCCGATGTTCGGCTCGGACCTCAACACCGAATACGGCGTCGCCGCCCGGCTGCTGGGGCTGGACGCCGAAGGCGTGGCCGGCCTCGCCAAGAACGCCGTCACCGCCTCCTTCATGGACACCGCCGCCAAGGCACGGCTGACGGCCGAGATCGACAGCTACACGGCTTCGTGGCGCGGCTAGCCACCCGCACCGCCGGGCCGTGACCGCCCGCCGTCGCCGCGCCTGCCCGCACCGAGGCGGGCGGGGCGGCGGGCGGGCGCCGACCTGCGACACACCCCGCGCGGCGCGACGTCTCGGGGCGCGGCCGGGCGGCGAGCCCCCACTCCCTCCCCCTACAACCCCACGATCGCGTTCCACTCCTTGGCGAATTCGGTTCGCTCCTTGGAGGTGATGTCGCGGGCGATGGCCAGCCGCTTGCGCATCGAATCATCGGGGAAGATCAGCGGATCCTCGGCGAGCGCGGCGCGTTCCTTGTCCTTGGAAGAGGCCAGCACCTCGCGCGCGGCCGGTACGGGACAGACGTAGTTGACCCAGGCGGCCAGCTCCGCGGCGACCTCCGGCTGGTAGTAGTAGTCGATCAGCCGCTCGGCGTTGCGCTTGTGCTCCGCGAGGTTGGGGATCAGCAGGCTCTCCGCCCACAGCTCGGCGCCCTCCTGCGGCACCACGAACTCGATGTCCGGGTTGTCCGCCTGGAGCTGGATCACATCGCCGGAGTAGGCCTGCGCCGCGAGCACATCGCCGGAGTCCAGGTCCTTGATGTAGTCGTTGCCGGTGAACCGCCTGATGTGGCCCTTGCTCACGAGGCGGCGCACCCGGTCGGTCATGCGGTGGAAGTCGTCGGCCGTCCAGCGCGTGATGTCCACGCCCTCGCCCTGCATCAGCAGCGCGAACGATTCGTCGAGCCCGGAGAGCAGCGTGACCCGGCCGCGCAGATCGTCCTTCCACAGGTCGGAGGTGTGCTTGATCTCCCGGCCGAGCTTCTTGCGGTTGTAGGCGATGCCGGTGATCCCGGACTGCCAGGGCACGGAGTGGGTGCGGCCCGGGTCGAAGTGCGGGGTGCGCAGCAGCGGATCGAGGTGCGCGGCGACATGCGGCTGGGCCGCCCGGTCCATCTTCTGGACCCACCCCAGCCGGACGAACCGGGCGCACATCCAGTCGCTGATGACGATCAGGTCCCGGCCGGTGCTCTGGTGGTTCATCAGCGAGGGGCTGATCTTGCCGAAGAACTCGTCGTTGTCGTTGATCTCCTCGGTGTACGTGACGGAGATCCCGGTGCGCCGTTCGAAGGCGTCGAGGGTGGGCCGGCGCTGCTTGTGACGGTCGTCGACGTCGATGTAGAGCGGCCAGTTCGCGAAGACCAGCTTCCGGTCCCGCGCCGACCGGTCCGCTCCCCCGCGGTCGGCCTCCTCGACGTACGCGGGCGGCACCCCGCAGCCGGTCATGGCGGCCAGCGCCCCCGTCACACCGATTCCGCCCATACCTCGGAGCAGCGCACGCCGCGAAAGATCAGCCATGGCCAGCACTCTCACGCGCCGCGGGCGGAGGCGGCAAGAGACAGAGCGTCCATTGCCGGGCCTCCGCCCGCGACGGTGTGTCGAGCGTTCCGCGCCGCCCGACGGTGCGGATCCCCGGATCAGCCGGCCGGGGCTGCCGGTCGGCTCAGCCGTCCAGCGAGGTCATCACGTGCTTGATGCGGGTGTAGTCGTCGAAGCCGTAGGCCGAAAGGTCCTTGCCGTAGCCGGACTTCTTGAATCCGCCGTGCGGCATCTCGGCGACCAGCGGGATGTGGGTGTTGATCCACACGCAGCCGAAGTCGAGGGTCTTGGACATCCGCATGGCGCGGGCGTGGTCCTTGGTCCACACCGAGGACGCGAGTGCGTACTCGACGCCGTTGGCCCACTGGACCGCCTGCTTCTCGTCGGAGAAGGACTGGACGGTGATGACCGGGCCGAAGACCTCCTGCTGGACGATCTCGTCGTCCTGCTTGAGACCCGAGACGACGGTCGGGGCGAAGAAGTAGCCCTTGTCGCCGACCTGTTCGCCGCCCGCCTCGATCTTGGCGTGCGCGGGCAGCCGCTCGATGAAGCCCTTGACCTGCTTGAGCTGGTTGGCGTTGTTCAGCGGACCGTAGAGCACGTCCTCGTCGTCGACCGCGCCGGTCTTGGTCTCCGCGGCGGCCTTGGCCAGCGCGGCGACGAACTCGTCGTGGATGGACTCGTGGACGAGGACGCGGGTGGCGGCCGTACAGTCCTGGCCGGCGTTGAAGTAGCCGGCGACCGAGATGTCCTCGACGGCCTTGGCGATGTCGGTGTCCTCGAAGACGACGACCGGCGCCTTGCCGCCCAGCTCCAGGTGGACCCGCTTGAGGTCCTTGGAAGCGGATTCGGCGACCTGCATACCGGCCCGCACGGAGCCGGTGATCGAGGCCATCGCGGGGACCTTGTGCTCGACCATCAGGCGGCCGGTCTCGCGGTCACCGCAGATGACGTTGAACACGCCGCGGGAGTGGCCCAGTTCGTCCAGCACGCTGCCGATGATGTCGGCGATCAGCACCGTGGAGGCCGGGGTGGTGTCGGAGGGCTTGATGACGACGGTGTTGCCCGCGGCCAGCGCCGGGGCGAACTTCCACACGGCCATCATCATCGGGTAGTTCCACGGCGCGACCTGGGCGCAGACGCCGACCGGCTCGCGGCGGATGATGGAGGTGAAGCCCTCCATGTACTCGCCGGACGCGCGGCCTTCGAGCATCCGGGCGGCACCCGCGAAGAAGCGGATCTGGTCCACCATCGGCGGGATTTCCTCGGAGCGTACGAGCGCGATCGGCTTGCCGCAGTTCTCGGACTCGGCGGCGATCAGCTCCTCCGCCCGCTCCTCGAAGCGGTCGGCGATCTTGAGCAGGACCTTCTGGCGCTCGGCCGGGATCAGGTCGCGCCAGGCGGGGAAGGCGGCCTCGGCGGCAGCCATGGCCGCGTCCACGTCGGCGGCGGCCGAGAGAGGGGCGGTGGCGTATGCCTCACCCGTCGCCGGGTTGACCACCTCCGTGGTCCGCCCGTCGGCGGCGTCCCGGAACTCCCCGTCGATGTAGTTGCGCAGACGACGCAGTGCGGTGGTCACTGTGCGCCCCCTTCAGTCAGATATCCGGTGGTGTGAACATCCACCCTAGCCATGGAACCCACGTTTTCAACACACCCGCCACTCAGGAACAACGGAATCAGTGGAATCTCGATCGCAACACGACTAATTTCATCGATTTGGGGTTGCAAGACTGACGAGGCTCGTGCACAGTGAACGACGTGGCCACTCGTGACAGAAACGGCACCCCGTCGATCGACTCCGTCTCCCTGGCGATCATCGAGCAGCTCCAGGAGGACGGGCGCCGTCCGTACGCCGCCATCGGCAAGGCCGTCGGCCTGTCCGAAGCGGCGGTACGCCAGCGCGTACAGAAACTGCTCGACCAAGGCGTGATGCAGATCGTCGCGGTCACCGACCCCCTCACGGTCGGTTTCCGTCGGCAGGCAATGGTCGGCATCAACGTCGAAGGTGACCTCGACCCCGTGGCCGACGCCCTGACGACCATGGAAGAGGTCGAGTACGTCGTCATGACGGCAGGCTCCTTCGATCTCCTCATCGAGATCGTCTGCGAGGACGACGACCACCTTCTGGAAATGATCAACAAGCGGATCCGCACGCTTCCCGGCGTCCGGACCACCGAGAGCTTCGTGTACCTCAAGCTCCGGAAGCAGACCTACACCTGGGGAACGAGATAGCAATGAGCGGCGACCTCTCCAAGACGGCATACGACCACCTGTGGATGCACTTCACCCGCATGTCGTCGTACGAGAATGCCCCCGTGCCCACGATCGTGCGCGGCGAGGGCACCAACATCTACGACGACAAGGGCAAGCGCTACATCGACGGCCTCGCCGGCCTCTTCGTGGTCAACGCCGGCCACGGCCGGGTCGAGCTCGCCGAGACCGCCTACAAGCAGGCGCAGGAGCTGGCCTTCTTCCCCGTGTGGTCCTACGCCCACCCCAAGGCGGTGGAGCTTGCCGAGCGTCTGGCCCACCACGCGCCGGGCGACCTCAACAAGGTCTTCTTCACCACCGGTGGCGGCGAGGCCGTCGAGACCGCCTGGAAGCTGGCCAAGCAGTACTTCAAGCTCACCGGCAAGCCGATGAAGCACAAGGTGATATCCCGCGCGGTGGCCTACCACGGCACCCCGCAGGGCGCCCTGTCCATCACCGGTCTGCCCGGATTGAAGGCCCCCTTCGAGCCGCTGGTCCCCGGCGCGCACAAGGTCCCGAACACCAACATCTACCGCGCCCCGATCCACGGTGACGACCCCGAGGCCTTCGGCCGCTGGGCCGCCGACCAGATCGAGCAGCAGATCCTCTTCGAGGGCCCCGAGACCGTCGCCGCGGTCTTCCTGGAGCCGGTGCAGAACGCCGGCGGCTGCTTCCCGCCGCCCCCCGGCTACTTCCAGCGGGTCCGCGAGATCTGCGACCAGTACGACGTGCTGCTCGTCTCCGACGAGGTCATCTGCGCCTTCGGCCGCCTCGGCACGATGTTCGGCTGCGAGAAGTTCGGCTACGTCCCGGACATGATCACCTGCGCCAAGGGCATGACCTCGGGCTACTCCCCGATCGGCGCCTGCATCATCTCCGACCGCCTGGCCGAGCCGTTCTACAAGGGCGACAACACCTTCCTGCACGGCTACACCTTCGGCGGCCACCCGGTCTCCGCGGCCGTCGGTGTCGCCAACCTGGACATCTTCGAGCGCGAGGGCCTCAACAAGCACGTCCTCGACAACGAGGCCAACTTCCTGAACACCCTGCAGAAGCTGCACGACCTGCCGATCGTCGGCGACGTCCGCGGCAGCGGCTTCTTCTACGGCATCGAGCTCGTCAAGGACAAGGTCACCAAGGAGTCCTTCAACGACGAGGAGACCGAACGCGTCCTGTACGGCTTCCTCTCGAAGGCGCTGTACGACAACGGTCTCTACTGCCGCGCCGACGACCGTGGCGACCCGGTCATCCAGCTCGCCCCGCCGCTGATCGCCGACCAGCAGGTCTTCGACGAGATCGAGCAGATCCTGCGCTCCGTCCTCACCGAGGCCTGGACCAAGCTCTGATCCTCGGGTCGCCTCCTGGTGCACTCGTTCACAACTGAACATCCCGCGGCTCAGATTCACTCGTTTCAAGCCATACGAGTGAATCTGGGCCGTTGTGCTGCCAAGCCACGAATACCGGGGGTCACCAGTCTTTACCGTGCTGGTGACCGATACCCTCCATGGTCGTTCACCCGGTCGGGGGAACGATTCGACGCCTACAACAAGAGGTGCGCAGATGGTGGCCCCGCCTGACAACGACGTTCTCTGGGCCCGTGGCCTGCACCACGGGTACGGCGGCACCTCCGCACTCGCCGGAGTCTCCGTCGGCGTCCGCGAAGGCGAGATCCTCGCCGTCACCGGCCCGCGCGGCAGCGGCAAGACCACCCTCCTGAAATGTCTCTCCGGTCAACTCGTCCCGTCCGAGGGGGAGATCTGGTTCAACAGCTCCCCCGTGCACACGCTCTCCTCCCCCAGCCGCGAACGGCTGCGCCTGGACCGGTTCGGCTGGATCGACACCGAACCGCATCTCGTCCCCGAACTCACCGCCTGGGAGAACGCCGCCCTCCCCCTCCTGCTCCGCGGCACCGGCACCCGCACCGCCAAGCACACCGCCGTGGAATGGCTGGACCGCCTCGACGTCGGCATGTGCGCGAGACGCCGCCCCGCCCAGCTGGACCAGTCCCAGCGCCAGCGCGTCGCCATCGCCCGCGCGCTCGCCACCACCCCCCAGGTGCTGTTCGCCGACGAACCGACCGCCCCGCTGCACCGCACGGACGGCACACAGGTGCTGCGCACCCTCACCACCGCGGCCCGCTCGCACCAGATCACCGTCGTCCTGGCGACCCACGACCCCGAGATCGCCACGCTCGCCGACCGGTCCCTGGCGCTCCTCGACGGACGCCAGTCCAGCGCCGCGCCCGCCGCCGCCGGTTCCTCCGATGAGGAAAGCAGGGCAGCGTGCTCGCTCTCCGTCTAGCCCGCGGCTCTCACCCCCTCGTCCTGCTGCGCCGCCTCTGCGTCGCCCTCGCCGCCGCCGGCACCGGCTTCCTGATGCTCTCCACCATCGGCCACGCCGCCGGCCACCCCTCCGCGGCCGACGAGTCACTGCTGCGCCTGCTGTGGTGCACGGCCCCGCTCGCCGCCACGGCCCAGTTCGCGGTGTCGACCGCCCGCACGGATCCCGCTGCCCGCCTGCAGCGCGGTATGACCGCGGCCGGTCTGGGCCCGCTCCGTCTCACCCTCCTCGCCACCGTCTCCACCACGCTGACCTGTGTCCTCGGTGTCCTCGTCGCACTGCTGGTCTTCCTCCGTCTCCGCGGCGACCTCGGCGGCCCGTCCGCTGTCCGCTTCGACGCCGACCTGCTCGGCGTCGGCCATCCGCTGCCGCTCGTCGGCGCCCTCATGCTGCTGGCGACCGTGCCGCTGACCGCCGCGGTGGCGACCGCCGTCGCCCTGCGTCCACGGCACGAGGCCGGGGACGCCGAGACCGAGGGCAGCCCCAGGATCGCCCCGCCCTCCGGTCTCCCGTGGGGCATCGCCATGGCCGCGGCCGGCCTGGCCATCGAGGCGTACACCAGCCGCGGCACCGGCGCCCACGGCGGCCTGCTGCCGCTCCCCGGCCGGCTGATCGGCAGCCCTCCGGGAGTGCTGGCCGGCTGGGCGCTGTCGACCTTCGGTCTCGTGCTGGCCGGGCCCGGTCTGGTGCATCTGTGCGGCCGGCTCCTCTGCGCCGGCCGGCCCGGCGCACTGCGTCTGCTGTCCGGACGGGTGCTCCAGGAGGAGTCGCACCGCCTCGGCCGCCCGCTCGGCGTTCTGTGCGCGGTCGGCTCCGCCGCGTACGCCGCCATGAAGGTGTACGAAGCCTCGCCCTCCCGTCCTTTCGGCCTGCTCACCGCCATCGGCGCGGCGGTCGTCCTCGCCTGTGTCACCGCCAGCGCGCTCACTGCCGCCCTGGAGTCCCGCTCGGCCCGCGCCCGCACCACGGCCGCCCTGCGCCGCCTGGGTGCCTCCGCCTCCGTCCTCTACCGGGCCGCGGCCCTGCGCGCCCTGGCACTGGTGATCGTCCTGGCACCCTTGACCTGGACCGTCGCAGAGATGGCCACACTTCCGCTGGTGCATTGAGGGGCGGACGGGCCGGGGGCAGTCGTCGCACGCCGAGGGTCGCGACGGCTCCCGCCCCCACCCCGTCCGCAGCGCCCCTCCCCTAGGCCGGCCGGCGACGCCACTGCCGGACCAAGGTGCTTCGTCCACGACCCGGCATCACACGGCGACGCAATCGCGAGCGGAAGGACGGACTCGCCGACAGGCGGACGTACGGGCGGATGGGCTGACGGGCTGACGGGCTGCCGGGCTGACGGCCACCGCATGCCCCCACCCACCCCAGTAAGAGGCAATCGGCCCCCCTCAGCGAGCGAGGGCCGTGACCTCGACCTCTATGCGCCAGTCCGGCCGGGCCAAGGACGACACTTCCAGGAGGGTGTCCGCGGGATAGGGCTCCGACAGGAACTCCCCGCGCAGGGTGAGGACATGGCCGAGGTCGGCAGCCATGTCCGTCACGAAGATGCCCGCCTTCACCACGTCCGCGAGCGAGGCACCCGCTGCCGCGAGCACCCGCTCGACGTTCGCGAACGCCTGCCGACCCTGGGTCAGGAAGTCGTCGGAGACCGTCCGCCCCTGCGCGTCGATGCCGGCCTGTCCCGAGACGTGGATCAGTCCGCCCGCCCTGATGGCCTGCGAGATCCTGTACGGCTCGTACCAGTCCGGCGTCGTGGCGATCCGCTCGATCTCCGGCCGCCCCTGCGATCCGGCAGCGACGTCATCCGCCGACATCGGCATCGTCGTCGTCATAGCTCTCCCCCTAAGTTCCATGCACTTACATCAATTGCATGCACATGCATTAGTTTCCGCTGCATGTACGCTGCTGTCAAGAGCCCGTCGGCGCACGGCAGATGAAGGCGGAGGGCGATGGACGCGGAGCACTGGGACCGGCTGGGGACGCTGCACACCCGCGTCGAGCAGGAGCTGGCCAAGGCCCTGCAGCAGCATCACGGCATCGGACTGTCCGAGTACCGCGCGCTCGCCAGGCTCGCTCAGGCGGACGACGGCGAGCTGCGCATGCAGGAGCTCGCCGACCTCATCGGCCTCAACCAGAGTTCCGTGAGCCGGCTGGCCTCCCGCCTGGAGTCGTCCGGCCTGACCCGCCGCGACCTGTGCCCCGACGACCGGCGCGGGGTCTACAGCGTGATCACGGACCAGGGCCGTGACGTACACGACCAGGCGCGCCCGACCTACGACGGCGCACTGCGCGCCGCGCTCGACGCCGCGGCGGCGGACGGGCACCTCGGCCCCCTGGTGGCATCACTGCGGTCCTAACATGACGGACGTGCAGTCGAATACAGAGTCCTCAGCGTCCCGCCGCTTCCCGGCCCACGACGACAACCGCGACCACGAGATCGAATCCCTGGCGGAGTTCGACCGGGTGGTCGCCGCGGGCAGCCTCGCCGGACACCGCGTCCAGTCGGTCGATCTGACGGACCGTACCTTTGCGCTGCTCAGCACGGACACCACGGAATCCGTGTTCCTCGGCTGCGTCATGGAACCGGACGCCGCCGCCAAGATACGGGCCGGCGGCTCCCTGGTCTTTCCGCCCGTACCGGACCTGCCGTTCGATCCCTACCGTGGCAGCCTGTACGGCCCGGACGAACTCTTCGAGGGGCTGGCCGAGGCCGGCTACGACGCCACCCCGGACGCCCGCGCCTACCGCTGGTACCAGGAGACCAAGTCGGACGGCGACATCTTCGCCTCGATGCTGCGCAGCATCCACGACGACGCCGTCTCGGACGCCCTCGACGAACACCTCATCGGTGCACAGGTGGTGGGCATCATGGGCGGCCACGCCCTGCGGCGCGATTCCGCGGACTACGCGGGCGCGGCCCGGCTCGGCCGCCGGCTCACCCGTAGTGGCCTGACCGTCGCGACAGGCGGCGGGCCCGGCGCGATGGAGGCGGCCAACCTCGGGGCGTACGCCGCGCCCTTCGAGGACGAGATGCTCGACGGCGCGCTGGAGCAACTCGCCAAGGCGCCGCACTTCTCCGAATCGATCACCGAATGGGCGCGGGCCGCCTTCGACATCCTGCGGAGCCGGCCGGGCGGCGGGACCTCGGCAGGTATCCCCACCTGGTTCTACGGCCATGAGCCGCCGAACGTCTTCGCGTCCCACATAGCCAAGTACTTCGTCAACGCGGTGCGCGAGGACGGCCTGCTGGCGCGTTCGAACGCCGGCGTGGTGTTCCTCCCGGGCGCGGCCGGAACCGTCCAGGAGATCTTCGACAATGCGACGCCCAACTACTATCAGTCGCGCGGCGAGCCGACCCCGATGGTGCTGGTGAACCGCGAGCACTGGACCGAGAGGCTGCCCACCTGGCCACTGCTCCAGGCGCTCGCGGCGGACCGCCCCATGGCGGCCAGGATCGCCCTGGTCGACTCGGTGGACGAGGCCCCGGAGGCGCTGTCCCGGCTCCGCTCCGAGAGCGTTTCCTGACCCGGCGCCGGCGGCTCCGCCTCCCCCGTGCCGCGCCGAGCCCCGGGCTCCGGCGCGGCCTCCCCCGGTCCGGCCGGCCGGCGGGTTCGCCAGGGGAGGCAACTCCCGTCCCGGAATGCGCGTCTGCCAGGCCGGACACATCACACCTGCACATGGTTCAGTCAGCGGTCGAACGGAGCTCTTGGTGATCATCGGTCTTCTGACGGCCGTGGCGGCGTCGGCCTGCTACGGCACGGGATCGGTCCTGCAGGCGGTGGGCTCGCGCAAATCCGCCCGCCGCGAGGCGGCCGAGGCCTCCACCACAGGTGTCACCCAGCACGGCGGCCCCAGCCTGTCGTCGACCGCGAAAGCCGCCGTGACCTGGGAGTTCATGGTCGGCACCGTGCTGGACTTCATAGGGTTCGGGCTCGGCGCGCTGGCCGCCCGGCTGCTGCCGCTGTTCCTCTCCCAGACCGTGATCAGCGCCAACCTCGTGATCACCGCGGTGCTGAGCATCAAGCTGCTCGGCATCCGGCTCTCCCGGGCCGAGTGGAGCTCGATCGCCGTGGTCTGCGGGGCGCTGGTGCTGCTGGCCACGGCCGCCGGGCCGGAAGGCAGCGGCCACACACCGATCGCCGCCCACTGGTGGCTGCTCGTCGCGTCCGTCGTGCTCATCGGCGGCGGCACCCTGATCGTGCGACTGCTCGGCGGACGGGCCGCGATCCTCGCGGGTCTGCTCTCCGGCCTCGGCTTCGGCGCCCTGGGTGTCGGCGTACGGGTACTGAACGGCGTGGACCCCTTCCACCTGCCGTCGCTGCTCGGCGACCCCGCCCTCTACGCGATTCTCGTCGCGGGTCTCGGGGGCATGTACCTGCACACCGTCGCCCTGCAGATCGGGTCGGTGAACGGTGCCACGGCGGCGCTGGTGGTGGGCGAGACGGTGGTCCCGGGCATCCTCGGGGTGTTGTGGCTGGGCGACTCCTCACGCCCGGGATTCGCCTGGGTCGCCGCCCTCGGGTTCGTGGTGGCCGTGGCGGGCGCCGTGGCGGTCGCCTGGTTCGGCGAACCGGAACCGGGGACGGAGCCCGGCGCGCCGTCGGCGGGAGAGGCGAAGACGGAGGTGGCGGCGCGCTGAGCCCCAAGGGCTCCCGGCGTGCCGCACGTACAGCGGGGCAGTCGGCGGGAAACCGGAACCGGAAGCGACCGGGCGCACGGTCGAAATCGCCCCGCGTCCGGGAGACCACCGGCCTCTCTCCGCGCGGTCGGCCCGCCGTATCCACCGTGCTCACCCCGCCGTATCCGAAGCACCCAGCACCACCACATCCTCGGCCGCGAAGGCGATGCCCACCCGCTCCCCCACCTCCGGCGCGTCCCGCAGTGCGCAGGCCGCCTCCACCTGCGGTCCGGCGGCCGGCTGGAGCAGCAGGGCGACATGGGTGCCACGGAAGGTGCGCGCCGCGACCGTAGCGGGCAGGCCCTCCGGGACGGCGGTCAGCCGTACTCCGGCCGGACGTACGAGCAGGCGGCACGGCCCGTCCGGCGTACCGGCCGGGACCGGCACCTTGCCCCAGGCGGTGGCGGCCGCCTCGCCCTGCACCGTCGCCCCGACCACATTGTCGAAGCCGAGGAAACGGGCGACGAATTCGGTGGCGGGCCGCTGCCAGACCTCCAGTGGGGTGCCGGTCTGCGCGATCCGGCCGTCCTGCATCACCACGACCCGGTCGGCGAGCGCGAAGGCCTCGCCCTGGTCGTGGGTGACCGCCAATACGGTGGTGCCCAGTTCACGGAAGAGGCGGCGGAGTTCGACGACCAGTCGTTCGCGCAGCCCGCGGTCGAGCTGGCCGAGGGGCTCGTCCAGCATCAGCAGGCGCGGGCGGGGGGCCAGCGCGCGGGCCAGCGCGACCCGTTGCTGTTCACCGCCGGACAGGGAGGCCACGGCGCGCCGCTGGGCGCCCGGCAGCCCGACGAGGTCCAGCAGTTCGGCGACCGTGCGCTCCCGGTCCGCACGTGCGGACCGCCGCATCCGCAGCCCGAAGGCGACGTTCCCCTCGACATCGTGCTGCGGGAAGAGCTGGTGGTCCTGGAACATCAGGCCGACCCCGCGCCGGTGCGCGGGCACCCCGGACTGCTCCCGCCCCTCCAGCAACACCGTCCCCGCATCGGCCTGTTGGAGTCCGGCGACCACCCTCAGCAGGGTGGACTTGCCGCTGCCGCTCGGCCCCAGGACGCACACGATCTCGTGCGCGGCGACGTCCAGATCCACCGCGTCCAGTGCGGGGCGCCCCGCGGTGCCGAAGCGGACGCTCACCCCGCCCAGCCGCAGCAGCTCGCGCGCAGTGGTCCCGGCCCGTGCCGTCATCTAGAACTCCCCGGAGTGGTCGAGGGGGCGCAGGCGCTCCAGTACCAGCAGGGCGGCGGCGCACACGACCATCAAAATGGTCGACAAGGCCATCGCCTGCCCGTAGTTGAGCTCTCCCGCACGCCCCAGCAGGCGTGCCACGGCGACCGGCAGCGTCGGCTGGTCCGGCCGCGCGATGAAGACCGTCGCGCCGAACTCGCCGAGCGAGACGGCGAAGGCGAAGCCCGCGGCGATCAGCAGGGCCCGCCGCACCATCGGCAGATCGACCTCGCGCCACACCCGCCACGGCGAGGCGCCGAGCACGGCGGCCGCCTCCCGCAGCCGCCCGTCGACCGCCCGCAGGACCGGCAGCATCGTCCGGACCACGAACGGCACCCCCACCAGCGCCTGGGCGAGCGGCACCAGCCACCACGAGGCGCGCAGATCGAGCGGGGGTGCGTCGAGGCTGATCAGGAATCCGAAGCCGACGGTCACCGCGGACACCCCGAGGGGCAGCATCAGCAACGCGTCGAAGCCGCGCACGAACCGGCTGATCCAGGCCGTCCGCCCCATGGGGCCCCTGCGGAGCCGGGGAAGGGTCAGCGCGGCGGCCGCCAGCCCGCCCACCACCAGCGCGATCGCCGTGGCCGCCGCCCCGTAGGCGAGTGAGTTCCACAGGGCGTCCAGGGGTGCGACGGCGAAGGTGCTGTCGGCGGTCGCGGCGGACCGCAGTGAGGTGTAGAAGCCCGCCCCGTAGCCGTGCGGCCCGGCGAACGACCGCTCCACGAGGACCGCGAGCGGCACGAGGAGCAGGAGGGTGATGACGGCGAGCGTCCCCCACAACAGCGTCCACTGGCCACGGCCGCGCGGCCGGTGCGCGGTCTGCGAGGCGGGCACCAGCCGCAGGGCGGTCTCCCGGCGGCGCACGGTCCAGGCGTGCAGGGCCAGTACGCCCAGTACCGCCGCGAATTGGACCAGGGTGAGGACGGCGGCCGTCGGCAGGTCCAGGAACTCCGCGGTCTGCCGGTAGATCTCCACCTCCAGCGTCGCGAAGGTGGGCCCGCCCAGAATCTGCACCGCCCCGAAGGAGGTGAAGGTGAAGAGGAAGACCATCAGCGCGGCGGCCGCGACGGCGGGTCCCAGGGCCGGCAGCGTCACCCGCCGCCAGGCCGCGAACCGTCCGGCGCCCAGCATCCGCGCCGCCTCTTCCTGCCGCGGGTCGAGCTGGGCCCACAAACCGCCGACGGTCCGCACGACCACGGCGTAGTTGAAGAACACATGGGCGAGCAGGATCGCCCACACCGAGGTGTCCAGGCGCACACCCCACAGCTCGTCCAGCAGCCCGCCCCGCCCGACCAGCGCCAGGAAGGCCGAGCCGACGACGACGGTCGGCAGCACGAACGGCACCGCCACCACTGCCCGCAGCAACTGCTTCCCGGGGAAGTCGAAGCGCGCGAAGACATAGGCGCCGGGCAGCGCGATCAGCAGGGTCAGCCCCGTGGAGGCGGCCGCCTGCCAGACGGTGAACCACAGCACATGGACGATGTCCGGGTCGCTCAGCACGGCACCGAACCGGCCGAGCTGCCACTGTCCGCCGTCCTTCAGCCCCCGTCCCACGATCGCCACGACCGGATAGGCGAAGAACAGCGCGAAGAAGGCGAGCGGCACCGCCATCAGGCCGAGCCGCACCGCCGTTCCCCGTACGGGCCCGGGGCGCCGGCTGCGGGCTACTTCAGAACGAGCGAGGACCACTGCTTGATCCACTGTTCGCGGTTCTTGGTGATCGTCTCGGGAGGCAGCGTCGTGGGCTTGTCGATCGTCGTGCCGTACTTGGTGAACAGCTGCGGCACCTTGGCGTCCTCGCGCGCCGGATTGACGAACATCTGCAGCGGCACGTCCTCCTGGAACTTCCGGCTCACCAGGAAGTCCAGCAGCGCCTTGCCGCCCTTCTCGTTCTTCGCGCCCTTGAGCAGGCCGCCGAATTCGATCTGGCGGAAGCAGGTGCCCGCCGCGACGCCCGTCGGTGCCTCCTCGGGCGCGGGCTTCTTGCCCAGCACCTCGGCCGGCGGGCTGGAGGCGTAGGAGACCACCAGCGGCTTGTCGCCCTTGCCCTTGCCGGCCGCGGAGCCCGAGAACCGGTCGTTGTAGGCCTGCTCCCAGCCGTCGACGACCTCGACGCCATTGGCCTTGAGCTTCTTCCAGTAGCCCTGCCAGCCGTCCTGCCCGTACTTCGCGATGGTGCCGAGCTGGAAGGCGAGCCCCGGGGAGGAGGTGGCGGAATTCTCCGTGACGAGCAGCCCCTTGTACCGGGGCTCCAGCAGATCGTCGAAGCTCTTCGGCGGCGCGATCTTGTGCCGGGCGAAGTAGCCGCGGTCGTAGTTGACGCAGATGTCGCCGTAGTCGAGCGGGGTGACGCGGTGTTCGCCCTTGTCGAGCTGCAGCGCCGCGGGCACCTTGTCCAGGCCCTTCGCCCGGTACGGGGTGAAGAGGCCCTCGTGCAGACCGCGGGAGAGCAGGGTGTTGTCGATGCCGAAGAACACATCGCCCTGGGGGTTGCCCTTGGACAGGATCGCCTGGTTCACGGCCTTGCCGGCGTCCCCGCCCTTGAGGATCCTGACCTTGTAGCCGCTCTCCTTCTCGAAGGCGGCCAGGACGGACTTCGAGACGTTGAACGAGTCGTGGCTGACGAGCGTGACCGTCTTGGCGCCCGCGCTCCCGCCGCCCGAAGCACCGCATGCGGCGAGTGCGGACATGCCGACCGCGGCGGCGACCGCCGTGGCGGTGATCCTGCTGGTGGTTCTCACTGGTTCCTCCTGGCTGGCCAGGAAGAGACGCGGCCCTGCCCGGTGTCCGCGGCTCCCCGCGCCGGAGGGCGCGGGGAGGGAACTTCGGGCAGGGCGCAACAGCATGAGTGACGACCGAACTTCCTACCCGGAATGACCCGGGCGAGGTTCAAGGGTCTGCGGGCACCGTGGCTACGACGCTTCCGCACTCTCAGCGCTGTGGCGCTCCCCTGTCGGAATGTGCATTTGTTCGATCACACGGTACCAGCGGGCGGTCAGCGTTCCGAGGCCGCGAGCTGTCCGCAGGCGCCGTCGATCTCCTGGCCGCGGGTGTCGCGGACGGTCACGGGGACCCCGTGCGCCTCGATGGCCTGGACGAACGCCCGCTCGTCCTCGGGCCGCGACGCGGTCCACTTCGAACCCGGCGTCGGGTTCAGCGGAATCAGGTTCACGTGGACGCGCTTGCCCTTCAGCAGCCGTCCCAGCAGGTCACCGCGCCACGCCTGGTCGTTGATGTCCCGGATCAGCGCGTACTCGATCGAGATCCGCCGCCCGGACTTCTCGGCGTACTCCCACGCCGCGTCCAGCACCTCACGCACCTTCCAGCGCGTGTTGACGGGCACCAGGGTGTCGCGCAGCTCGTCATCGGGCGCATGCAGCGACACGGCCAGCCGGCACTTGAAGCCCTCGTCGGCGAACCGCAGCATCGCCGGGACCAGGCCGACCGTGGAGACGGTGATGCCCCGCTGGGACAGGCCCAGCCCGTCCGGCTCGGGGTCCGTCAGCCGCCGGATCGCGCCGACCACCCGCTTGTAGTTGGCGAGCGGCTCGCCCATCCCCATGAAGACGATGTTGGACAGTCGCGCGGGACCGCCCGGCACCTCGCCGTCGCGGAGCGCACGCATCCCGTCGACGATCTGGTGCACGATCTCGGCGGTGGAGAGATTACGGTCCAGGCCCGCCTGCCCGGTGGCGCAGAACGGACAGTTCATACCGCAGCCGGCCTGCGAGGAGATGCACATGGTGACCCGGTCCGGGTAGCGCATCAGCACGGACTCGACGAGCGTGCCGTCGTGCAGCTTCCACAGGGTCTTGCGCGTGGTGTCGTCGTCACACGAGATGTGCCGGACGACCTTCATCAGGTCCGGCAGCAGCTCGGTCGCCAGCTTCTCGCGCGCCGCCGCCGGGATGTCGGTCCACTGCGCCGGGTCGTGCGCATAGCGGGCGAAGTAGTGCTGCGACAGCTGTTTGGCGCGAAACGGCTTCTCCCCGATGGCAGCCACCGCTTCACGACGCTCGACGGGGCTGAGATCGGCAAGGTGCCGCGGGGGCTTCTTGGCCCCGCGCGGCGCGACAAAAGTGAGTTCTCCGGGTGCAGGCATGGTGCGTCCAGTGTGGCAGATCGTTTTGGGACGCCCTGGTCGGAGCCCGTGAGCAGGCAGTCACCCCCTGTGGTCCCGCGTCCGGCCTGTTGGCCCATGGTCCGCCGTGCCCTGCCCCTCCATATATGCGCTCGGTTCATCGGGCCCTCCGGAGCAGCGTCACGCCGGGGTCGCGCCGGATCAACGCCGCGGTCATGGCTGGTTTCCCAGGCTGGGGGTACGTAGCAATTCCCTCGAGGAGGCATCATGGCGACGGGCATCCGGAAGCATCTTCCCCGCGTGATCGGAGCGTCCCTCCTGGCCGCGGTCATGGCCGGCACGGCAGGCGTGATGGACGTGGCGGCGGCACCGCAGACCACGAAGAGTGCGACAACAAAGCCGGACACGAGGCCGAACATCATCTGCAAGTTCATCCGCGACAGCTCGGGCAGGGTCCTCCTGGTGAACGTCAGGACCGGCAGGCTCGTCAGGAACCCGAGGCTCTGCGGCTTCGGTGGCGGGTTCGGCGGCGGGAGCACGACGGGCGCCACGACCACGGGCGCGACCAGCACCACGACCGGCGCCAGCGTCACGACGGGCGCCACGACCACGGGTGCCACCAGCACCACGACCGGCGCCAGCGTCACGACGGGCGCCACGACCACGGGCGCCACCACGACGACCGGCGGCGGTACCACTGCGGGCGGCGGCACGGCACCGCCGACCACCACCGCTCCGCCGACCACCACGGCACCGCCCGCCACCACGGCACCGCCGGCCACCACCGCTTCGCCAGCCACCACGGCACCGCCGACCACCACGGCACCGCCCAGCACCACGGCACCGCCGACCACCACGGCACCGCCCAGCACCACCGCTCCGCCGAGCACCACCGCTCCGCCGAGCACTACGGCACCGCCCGCCACCACGGCACCGCCGGCCACTACGGCACCGCCGGCCACCACCGCTCCTCCCGGCGGCGGCATGTGAGCGGACGGACGACGTCGAGACCAGCAGATGAGGGAGCTGCTGCCTGTACTCGGGCCTGCGCCGGACCGCGCGGGCCTGGTACGGCGGCCGGGAAATCCCTCTGCCGGCGGCAATCCCGCTGACAGGGGGCTCCTCGGTCGCCTTCGAAGATCGCGCGGTCCGGGGTGCTGCCACGGCCATACCAGTGGCCACCGACGCACAAAGAGGGGCCTGCCGCATGATGCGGCAGGCCCCTCACGTGCGTCGGGAGATCCCGTCATTCGCCAAAAGACCCGTCATACACCCGGAAGCGATCAGCTGGACGGACCTCGCTTCTCCGCCTCCACCCGCGCAAGCCCTATGCTCAGCCGGCTCCCACGAAGATCACGAACAGCAGCCAGACGACCGGGGCGGTCGGCAGCAGGGAGTCGAGGCGGTCCATGATGCCGCCGTGACCGGGGAGCAGGGTGCCCATGTCCTTGATGCCGAGATCGCGCTTGATCATGGATTCGCCGAGGTCCCCGAGCGTGGCGCTGGCCGCGACCGCGAGACCGAGCAGCAGGCCCTGCCACCAGGCACCGTCCGCGATCAGGAATTCCATGCACAGCGCGCCGGCCACCATCGCGAAGAGCACCGCGCCGACGAGTCCCTCGCGGGTCTTGCCGGGGCTGATGCGCGGTGCGAGCTTGTGCTTGCCGAACCGCCAGCCGACCGCGTACGCGCCGGTGTCGCTGACGACGGTGAGCAGCAGGAAGGTCAGCACCCGCTCCGGCCCGTCGGGCTCGGCGGCGAGCATCAGCGCCACGAATGTCGCGAGGAAGGGCACGTAGAACGCCGCGAAGACACCGGCGGTGACATCCCGCAGATAGTTCTCGGGCGCCTCGGTCATCCGCCAGACGAGGACGGCGAGCGCGGTGAGCGCCATCGCGACCCAGGCACCCTCGGCACCGCGGACGTAGCCGGCGGCCACCATGGCGGTGCCACCGACCGCGAGCGGCACCAGCGGCACCTTGATGTCCTTGCGCTCCGCCAGCCGCGAGGTCAGCTCCCACAGGCCCACGACGACGGCGATCGCTATCACGCCGATGAACACGGGCTTGTAGACGAAGAGCGACGCAACGATGATCACGCCGAGGCCGATACCGACCCCTATCGCGGCGCGCAGGTTGCGGCCCGCGCTCTTCTTCTTCGGCTTCTCTGAGTCCGGCGAGCTGTCGGACCCGGAAAGAGAGGTGGGCATGGGCTCCTGCGGCTTTTCGTCGCGGAACAGGGGGCCGCTCAGTCGAGCAGCCCCCCGGTCGTCCAGGTGGTCCCGGTTGTCCCGGATGTCCCGATATTCCCGGTCGTCGTCCTGGTGTCCGCCTGGCCCGGGCACGAAGGGCATGGGCCGAGTCTGCGCCGCGTCGCCCCAGTCGTACACGGGACCCGCCGGGGCGGGGGGCGCCGTCCCGCGGAGCGAGGAGGCCGGTGCGTGGTCGGGCGGCCCCCATTGACCGGCGCCGGGCGGGGCGGCCCCCCAGGAAGACTCGTTCATCAGACCTCGAGGAGCTCGGATTCCTTGTGCTTGAGGAGCTCGTCCACCTGCGCGACGTACTTCGCGGTGGTGTCGTCGAGCTCCTTCTCGGCGCGCCGCACCTCGTCCTCGCCCGTCTCCTTGTCCTTGACGAGCTTGTCGAGGGTCTCCTTGGCCTTGCGGCGCACGCTGCGGATCGAGATCTTCGCGTCCTCGCCCTTGTTCTTGGCGACCTTGATGAACTCCTTGCGGCGCTCCTCGGTCAGCTCGGGGAACGTCACCCGGATGATATTGCCGTCGTTGCTCGGGTTGACGCCGAGGTCGGAGTCGCGGATGGCCTGCTCGATGTTGCGCAGCGCGCTCTTGTCGAACGGGGTCACCACGGCCATCCGCGGTTCGGGAACCGAGAACGACGCCAGCTGGTTGATCGGCGTCATCGCACCGTAGTAGTCAGCCACGATCTTGTTGAACATCGCCGGGTGCGCACGCC
This sequence comes from Streptomyces caniferus, assembly GCF_009811555.1. Taxonomy (GTDB): domain Bacteria; phylum Actinomycetota; class Actinomycetes; order Streptomycetales; family Streptomycetaceae; genus Streptomyces; species Streptomyces caniferus. The sequence continues at coordinate 206,301 of NZ_BLIN01000002.1, forward strand.
CGGTGCGAATCGCGGCGAAGTCCTCCTTGGCGACCACGACGGCCTTCTCCATCTTCTCCTCGGCCTCGAGGAGGATCTCTTCGATCACCACTTGCTCCTGGTCTTTTCGGTAAGAAGCAGAGCCTCGCCCCTGCCGCGCGTCTTCTCCTGCACGGTGTCCGACCGGCAGGCCATTGTCCATCCCCGTACCGGGGTCTTCCCCGGTACGGGAGCTGCCGCCCGTACAGGCCGATGCCCGTACGGAATCACGGCAGTTGGGGCCGTCAGGCCCGGGTGCCCTGATCGCTGACGAGCGTGCCGATCTTCTCACCCTTCACCGCGCGCGCGATGTTGCCCTCGGCGAGCAGTTCGAAGACGAGGATCGGGAGCTTGTTGTCCCGGCACAGCGTGATGGCGGTGGCGTCGGCGATCTTCAGGTCCCGGGTGATGACCTCGCCGTATTCGAGGGCGTCGAACTTCACCGCGTCCGGGTTCTTCTTGGGGTCGGAGTCGTAGACGCCGTCCACCCCGTTCTTGCCCATCAGCATGGCCTCGGCGTCGATCTCCAGGGCGCGCTGGGCGGCGGTGGTGTCGGTGGAGAAGTACGGCATGCCCATGCCGGCGCCGAAGATGACGACCCGGCCCTTCTCCAGATGGCGCACCGCACGCAGCGGAATGTACGGCTCCGCAACCTGTCCCATGGTGATGGCCGTCTGGACGCGGGAGTCGATGCCCTCCTTCTCCAGGAAGTCCTGGAGGGCCAGACAGTTCATGACCGTGCCCAGCATGCCCATGTAGTCGGAGCGGGCCCGGTCCATGCCGCGCTGCTGGAGTTCGGCACCGCGGAAGAAGTTTCCGCCGCCGATCACGATGGCGATCTCATAGCCGTCGCGCACCACGGCGGCGATCTCGCGGGCCATCGCGTGCACGACGTCGGGATCGACGCCCAGTCCGCCGCCGCCGGCGAACGCTTCGCCGGACAGCTTCAGCAGGAAGCGCTGCCTGCCGCCGTGACCGGCATGGTCGGAGTGCGCGCCGTCGGCACCGTGAATCATTGAGCTCTCCTCGTGCACATACGAAGAAGGCCATTGCCGTGGGTCTGGTCCAGATCCCTCTGCGGCAATGGCCTCCTCGTCACATCTGCGGCCGGCCGTTGAGCGGCCGACTGCGTACGACCCTAGCGGGGTCGCAGGTCATTCGCTGCCTTCGCGACAGGCTCAGATGCCGACCTTGATGCGCGCGAAGCGCTTCAGGGTGACACCGGCCTCCTGGAGGACCTTCTCGACGGACTTCTTGTTGTCAAGGGCGTACGGCTGACCGAGCAGCGTCGCGTCCTTGAAGAAGCCGTTGAGGCGACCCTCGACGATCTTCGGGAGAGCAGCCTCGGGCTTGCCCTCCGCGCGGGTGGTCTCCTCGGCGACACGCCGCTCGGCCTCGACGACCTCGGCCGGCACGTCGTCCTTGGCGAGGTACTTCGGGGCGAACGCGGCGATGTGCTGCGCAATGCCCTTGGCGACCTCGGCGTTCTCCTTGTCGAGCTCGACGAGGACACCGATCTGCGGGGGCAGGTCGGGCATGGTGCGGTGCATGTACACCGACACGAAGCCGTCGGAGAACTGCGCGAAGCGGTCCAGGACGATCTTCTCGCCCAGGGTGGCGTTGGCCTCGTCGACGAACGCCTGGACGGTCTTGCCGGCCTCGATCTCGGAGGCGAGCAGGGCCTCGATGTCGGCCGGGGAGGTCTTCGCGACGTGCGCGGCGATCTCGTTGGCGACGGCCTGGAACTTCTCGCCCTTGGCGACGAAGTCCGTCTCGCACTTCAGCTCGACGATGACACCGGAGGTGTTGTCGTCGGCGACGAGGGAGACCACCGCACCGTTCTCGGCGGAACGGCCCTCGCGCTTGGCGACGCCCTTCTGGCCCTTGATGCGCAGCGCCTCGACGGCCTTGTCGACGTTGCCCTCGGCCTCGTCCAGGGCCTTCTTGCAGTCCATCATGCCGGCGCCGGTGAGCTCGCGGAGCTTCTTGACGTCAGCGGCGGTGTAGTTCGCCATGGTCTGTGAATCTCTTCTCGAAATCTCGAAGTCGAAAGATCTACGGGTGAACGGCGGGGGCGGCGCTTGTGGCGCCCTCCCCCGCCGTCATCAACCGGATGCTGCGGGTCAGGCCTGCTCGGCCGGCTTCTCGGCGTCGGCCTCGGCGGCGGGGGCCTCGGCGGGCTTCTCGGCCTCGGCGGCGGCCTCGGCGGGCTTCTCCTCGGCCTTGGGGGCCTCGTCGTCAGCCTTCTTCTCGCCCTCGAGCAGGTCGCGCTCCCACTCGGCCAGCGGCTCGGCGGCAGCCTTGTCGCCGGGCTTCTGGTCGCCGGTGGCGGCACCGGAGCGGGCGATGAGGCCCTCGGCGACGGCGTCGGCGATCACGCGGGTGAGCAGGGTGACGGAGCGGATCGCGTCGTCGTTGCCCGGGATCTTGTAGTCGACCTCGTCCGGGTCGCAGTTGGTGTCGAGGATCGCGACGACCGGGATGTTGAGCTTGCGCGCCTCACCGACGGCAATGTGCTCCTTCTTGGTGTCCACGATCCAGACGGCGCTGGGCACCTTCTGCATCTCGCGGATACCGCCGAGGGTCTTCTCCAGCTTGGCCTTCTCGCGGGAGAGAACCAGGAGCTCCTTCTTGGTGAGGCCGGAGGCGGCCACATCCTCGAAGTCGATCTGCTCGAGCTCCTTCAGGCGCTGCAGGCGCTTGTAGACGGTCGAGAAGTTGGTCAGCATGCCGCCGAGCCAGCGCTGGTTCACGTAGGGCATGCCCACGCGGGTCGCCTGCTCGGCAATGGCCTCCTGGGCCTGCTTCTTCGTGCCGACGAACATGACCGAGCCGCCGTGGGCGACGGTCTCCTTGACGAACTCGTAGGCGCGGTCGATGTACGACAGCGACTGGAGCAGGTCGATGATGTAGATGCCGTTGCGCTCGGTGAAGATGAAGCGCTTCATCTTCGGGTTCCAGCGGCGGGTCTGGTGCCCGAAGTGGACGCCGCTCTCCAGCAGCTCCCGCATCGTGACGACGGCCATGGCCGTACTCCTTGTTGTTCTCGGTTTCACTGCGGCCGGGCGGCCGCGGTGCCTGACGCCCCGACGCGCCTGCCGGGAAGACACCTTGCGGAGCCGTCCGAGGACCGAGGAGCGCGGCCGTCGTGCTGCCCGAACGGGACTGGTGCACTGACGGCGGGGCGTGCGAAGTCGACCCGGTGACCCGGATCGCCATCAGAAGTGTACGGGACAGCCGATGCACCGGGCGACACGCATCATTTCGAGCCCCACGCGGGTGACACCGTTGTCCACAACCGCCCCCCGATCCACAGCTCCGGACCAAGATCCCCACCCGCCGTCGGACTGCGCCACCGTCGGGGCATGCGACGAAACACCCGACAGAACCCACCCCGGACCGCACCACCCGACACCCGCCGAACCCCTGACCGACACCGACACCGAAGCTCCGGCTCGCCCGCCGCCGCTCCTCGCCCTCCCTGTTCCCTCGGTCCTCCCCGTCCCCGTCGGCCCGCTCTCCCTCCCTCTCGGCCCCCTCTCCCTCCCCCGGTCGCGCATCCCCCGGGCACACCTCTCCGACCAGGCTTCCGGCCGTCGGCACCCTTACCGCCGACACCGCGCGGAGAGCCGACCGGATACGGGCCGAGCTGCTTCTTCCCGGCCCGCACTGTGGGTGCACTGCTGGCCCCTGCCGTGGCGGCGGTCCTCACCGTTCTGTCCCCCGCACCAGCGAACGCCTCCGCCTCGCCGGCCTTGACGGCGAGGGCGGAGCACGGGGCGGGACCGGAGCACGGGGCGGGACGGACGCCGGCCCGTCCTGCGGGTGCGGTACGCACCGAGGGGGCGGTACGTGCGGAGGGCGGGGCACCGGGCCAGGCAACGGCGAGGAGGGTGATACGCGGCCATGCGGGGACAGCTCCCAGGGCTGCGGCACGATCCGGGGGTCCGGCACGCCCCAGGGGTGCGGCACGTCACCGAGGCGCGGCACGTCAGGAGGTAGCGGCACGTGATGACCCACGGGCTGCGGACAGGGCGTGGCCGGTGGGCGGAACCGCCGGCGTAGGGCCCACGGTGGTACGCGGCTGGGAGCCGCCGCCTTCCCCCTGGGCCGCCGGGCACCGAGGCGTGGACCTGGCCGCGTCCGCCGGTGCGCCGGTGCGAGCGGCGGCACCCGGCCGGGTGGCGTACGCCGGCACCGTCGCCGGCCGCGGCGTCCTGACGATCGAGGTGGCTCTCTCGGGCCGTCCTCCGTTACGCACCACTTACGAGCCCGTGCAACCGACCGTCCACAAGGGCCAGCGCGTCACCGCAGGCCAGCCGGTCGCCGTCCTGCAGCACGGCCCGTTCCACTGCCGGGCACCATGCCTCCACTGGGGCCTGCGCCGCGGCAAGAACTACCTGGATCCGCTGTCCCTGCTGCCCCGCAGCATGCTCCGCGGCGGCCCCTCGCGACTGCTTCCGATCTTCGAAGTACCCGTACCGGCGGGCGACCGCACGGTTCCCGGACAGTCGGGTCCGGCAGGGCCCCAGAAGCCGGCAATACCCGCCAAACCCGCAGCTCAGGAGGGAAGCGCGGCACCGACAGGAGCTGCCCTCATGACAGCAGCCGTGCTCGCGGCAGCGGCGGTCTGGGCACTCGGCCGTCTCAATAGGGCTCGGCCTAGTGGGACCGAAAAGGACGTGTAGGGACAACGGGAAGGAGAGGGGCTCAGCCTTCGGCTGACTGTGAATGACCGGCTGGGTGGCAGTCGATCACGAGGCAACCCGTGACCCGCCCCGAGCGGACGCCAGGGCAAGGCACGGCGCGGGTCGCTTAGCACCGCAGTCAGCCGGCGGGCCTCGAAGGCAGCCCAGCCGAGCGAGGCACGCCGTCACTACACGACTGCCGAACCGCCACTGCGGGCTGCGGGCTGCGGGCTGCGGGCTGCGGGCTGCGGGCTGCGGGCTGCGGGCTGCGGGCTGCGGGCTGCGGGCTGCGGGCTGCGGGCTGCGGGCTGCGGGCTGCGGGCTGCGGGCTGCGGGCTGCGGGCTGCGGGCTGCGGGCTGCGGGCTGCGGGGCCAACGAGTGTTCTGGGTGGTGGAGGTGGGGCGAGGGGAGGGGTGGGGGCGGGGGGCGGGGCCCCTGGGGGAGGCCCCCTCATCCGTGCGGGTCTCCCTCAGCCGCGGACCCCTCGGAGCGCCATCGCGACCGCCGCTTCCGTGATCTCGTCCGGGTCTTCCGCGGCACCGAGTTCGATGCGGCGGACCGCGGCGTCGACGACTCCCTGGAGGAGCATGGCCGCGAGCCGGGGCTGTGCGTGGCCGAGGTCGGCGAGCGCCTCGACGATCATGGCGATCAGCCCGCCGTGCGCCGCGCGGATCTTCTCGCGTGCGCCGGCGTCCAGCTCGCCGGCCGAAATGGCGACGACAGCGCGGTGGCGCCGGTCGCCGACGAGGGCGAGCTGCCGGCGCACATACGCCTCGACCTTCGCCTCGGGCGTGTCGACGCGCTCCATCGCCGTTTCCACCTCCGCGGCCCAGACCGGGAAGTCGACGGCGCACAGCTCTTCGACGACAGCGGCGCGCGAGCGGAAGTACTCGTATACGGAGGAGCGCGCGAGGCCCGTGCGCTCGGCGAGGGCGGGGAAGGTCAGTGCTTCCGTTCCGCCTTCGGACAGCAGGGTGCGGGCAGCGTCCAAGAGGGCGCCGCGCTGCATCGTCCGGTGCTCGGCCACGGAGGCCGCTCGAATCCTTGGCACAGCACCACTCTACGGATGGCGCGCCCGTCGTGGCACTCCGCATGGCAACACGGGGCGCGGGAAGCCAGGGCCTCCGGAGGGTGACTCAGCGTCCGACGTCAGCGAGCTTCGCTCTGAGCTGGAGTACGGACTTGGTGTGGATCTGACTGACCCTGCTCTCCGTGACGCCGAGGACGTTGCCGATCTCGGCGAGCGTGAGCCCTTCGTAGTAGTAGAGGGTGACCACGGTCTTCTCGCGTTCGGGGAGGGTGTTGATGGCGCGCGCCAGCAGCCGCCGCAGCTCGCGGTCCTCGGCGATCTCGACGGGGTTCTCGGCGGCGGTGTCCTCGAGGGTGTCCATCAGGCTCAGCCGTTCGCCCCCCTCGCCGCCGACGTGCAGCAGCTCCTCCAGCGCCACCACGTTCGCCAAGGACAGCTGGCTGAACACACCGTGGAGTTCCTCCAGCGCAATGCCCATCTCCTCGGCGACCTCCGCCTCGGACGGGGTGCGGCGCAGTTGCGCTTCGAGGGTGGCGTAGGCCCGTTCGACCGCACGGGCTTTCTGTCGAACGGAGCGCGGGATCCAGTCGAGTGCGCGCAGCTCGTCGATCATCGCGCCGCGGATGCGGGTGATGGCGTAGGTCTCGAACTTGATGGCGCGTTCGGGTTCGAACTTCTCGATGGCATCGATCAGTCCGAAGACTCCGGAGGAGACGAAGTCGGCCTGCTCGACGTTGGGGGGCAGACCGACGCTGACGCGGCCGGCGACGTACTTGACCAGCGGCGAGTAGTGCAGGATCAGCTGCTCCCGCAGCCGCCCGTCGCCCGACGCCTTGTAGGAGCGCCACAGCTCGTCGAGCGAGGTGGGCGGGGCGGGGCGCACGCTACCGCGCGCGGCGGGTGGTACAGCCGCACGGTCAGACCCGGAGGTGTGCTGGGGCATTCGTCGCCTTGAGCCGTTCTGCCGAGACGCGGGTGGGTGGATGTATGAGGGTTGAATTGCCTGTGAGCGTAGCGTGACCGAAGCGTCGCGGTGCGCGAGGATGGCAGGTTCGGGCGTGCGCAGATACGTTCCGCTGCCCGCACCTCAGGGTTACCTCGTACGGCGTGGCGACACCCGGACAGGGAGCCGGGCGCAGACCCCGGAGGGCCGTGCGGACGGACGCGCCAACACGGCGTACGGGACCTCGCGTCCTCCCTCCGCCACATCGCCACCTCCCTACGGATCGGACCCGCACCCCGAAGCACGGCAAACCTGGACTCTGCGGTCATTCCCCTCACCCTTTCACCCGTTCGCCCCAGGTCAAGTACCGCCTCGCCGGGGAACCTCGGTCGCCTCGGCGCGTCGCGCCAACTCCCAACGATCACCGCACTTTTGAACGAATCCGAGGGACAACAGCTCGAAGAGTTTGCTCTGGGTGACATCGCGGGGCGTGCCGGCTTCCTCCGCCAGCTGGTCAGTACCCGCGCGACCGCGCGCGGGGAGAGCCTCCAGTACGCGGGTCGCAACGGGGTCCAGGAGGTCGCGCAGGCGGGTCGGACCCGCCCGGTCGGGGGCCAGGTCACCGATGCTGCCGACGAGTTCGATGACCTCGTCGGCGTCGGTGACCAGCGCGGCCTCGCCGCGCAGGAGTTGATGCACACCGGCGGACAGGCTGCTGGTGATCGGGCCCGGCATGCCCATCGTGAAGCGGCCGAGGGCCAGCGCTCGCCGGGCGGTGACGAGTGAGCCGCTGCGGAGTTCGGCCTCCACGACGACGGTGCCTCGGGTGAGTGCGGCGATGACGCGGTTGCGCTGGATGAAGCGACTGCGGGTGGGGTGATCGCCTGGTGGTAACTCGGCTACCACCAGACCCTGTTCGGCGATCCGGCCGATCAACTCGGTGTGGCCCCGCGGGTAGGCGTGGTCGATGCCGGAGGCCAGGACGGCGATGGTCGCCCCGTCCGCGGCCAGCGCACCGCGATGAGCTGCGCCGTCGACGCCGTATGCGGCTCCGGAGACGACAGCCCAGCCGCGGTCGGCTAGTCCGGCGCTGACGGTGGTGGCGAGGTGCGCGCCGTATTCGGTACAGGCCCGGGCGCCGACGACCGCGACGGAGCGCAGCGCCCACAGTCTGAGGTTGGCCCTTCCGCGTACCCACAGGCCGACGGGGCGGGCGTCACCTAGGTCGTCGAGCTGGCCGGGCCATTCTTCGTCGCCGGGGCAGAGGAACCGGCCGCCGAGAGCGGACACGGCATCGAGGTCCGCGGTGGGGCGTGCCCGGGCGGCGCGGAGTCGCAGACCCGCGATCTTGGCCGGGGTGGCGCCCGTGGGCGGGGCCGCCGAGTCGTCGGCGAGGGTGCGCCAGAGGGCCACCGGCCCCATCTCGCGCAGCCAGCGCCCGGCGGTCTCGTCTCCCGGTTCGAGGATGCGGGTGAGGGCCGCACGGGCGGTGCGCTGGGGTTCGTGTCCCGCGCCGCCGGCGGACCGCCGGACGGCTGCAGTCGGCTCTGCGGGAGACGAGCCGGGCGGCGAGTGTGTGGCGGGCCCCGGCTCGGCCGTCGTCGGAGCGGGCCCGGGGCTCCGGCCCTCCGTGGCGGCGTCCGGTTCTCCCGTGGCGAAGCCCCATGCGTCGGTCCTGGTCATCGCCTATGCCTGCCCGTGGGAGGACGTGGCGGCCTTCGCGGTCTTGCGCGTGCTTCCGCTCCCGCCCGTTGCCGTTGCCGCGCCGCGGCGTACGCCCGTGCGGAGTTCCAGGGCCCAGTTGACGTCGTCGAGGGTGGGGCGGTCGCGGCCGGACAGGTCGGCGGCGGTCCAGGCGACGCGGAGGACGCGGTCGAGGCCGCGGGCCGTGAGGAGACCGCATTCGAGGTCGCGCTCGGCCGGGGCGAGTGCGCCCGGGTGGACCTGCCAGCGGGTGCGCAGTTCATGGCCGGGCACCTGGCTGTTGGTCTGCCACGGTGTACCGGCGAGACGGGCCTCGGCGCGCTCGCGGGCGGCGAGCACGCGTTCGGCGACGGCCGCGGTGGTTTCGGCGCCCCGGCCGAGGGCGACGAGTTCGGAGCGGGCGACCGGTTCCACGGCGATCCGGAGGTCCACCCGGTCCATCAGGGGACCGGAGAGCCGGGCGCGGTAGCGGCGGATGGAGGACGGGCGGCATTCGCAGCCCCCGCCGGTGGTGCCGTGGCGTCCGCAGGGACAGGGGTTGGCGGCGAGGGCGAGGAGGAAGCGGGCGGGCATGCGCATCATGCCCGCCGCGCGGGCGACGACGACATGGCCGGATTCCAGTGGCTGGCGTAAGGCGTCCAGGACGCGTGGGCTGCATTCGGCGGCCTCGTCGACGAACAGCACGCCGTGATGGGCCAGGGATACGGCTCCGGGGCGGGGCAGTCCGGTGCCGCCGCCCACGAGGGAGGCCATCGTCGCGGAGTGGTGCGGGGCGCAGTAGGGCGGCCGGAGGACGAGTGGCGCTCCCGGCGGGAGGGTTCCGGCCACCGAGTGGACGGCGGTGACCTCCAGTGCCTCCTTGGAGGACAGCGGTGGCAGCAGCCCTGGGAGGCGTTCGGCGAGCATGGTCTTGCCGGCGCCGGGCGGGCCTTTGAAGAAGATGTGGTGGCGTCCGGCGGCGGCCACCTCCAGGGCGCGGCGAGCGCTGTGCTGGCCTGCGACGTCGGCGAGGTCGGGGGTGTGGTCGCCGGTGGGCAGGCCCGCGCTGACGCCGGTGCCGGGCACGACCAGCCCGGCGAGGAGCGGGTCGGGGCGGCCTTCTTCGCGGGGGTCCTCCTCGTCGGGGACCGGTTCGTCGGCAAGGACGGCGATGAGCTGGCGCAGGCTGCGGACGCCGAGGACGGAGATGCCGGGGACCAGCGAGGCCTCGGCGGCGGTCTGTTCCGGGACGACGACCTGGCGGTATCCGGCGTCGGCGGCAGCCAATACGGCGGGCAGCACTCCGCGTACCGGCCGGACGCGGCCGTCCAGGCCCAGTTCGCCGATCATCATGAGGTCGGTGAGTTCGCGGGGGTCCAGGCGTTCGGCGGCGCCGAGGACCGCGCAGGCCACGGCGAGGTCGAAGCCGCTGCCGCCTTTGGGTACGGAGGCCGGGCTGAGGCCGACGGTGAGCTTCTTCTGCGGCCATTCGGCGCCGGAGTTCACGACCGCGGCACGCACCCGCTCGCGGGATTCGATGAGGCTCTTGTCAGGCAGCCCGACGAGGGTGAAGGCCGCGACACCGGGTTCCAGGTCGGCCTGGACCTCGACGACGACGCCTTCGACGCCCACCAGGGCGACGGAGCAGGTTCGGGCGAATCCCATCAGGCCACCCCTCGGGCGTGCTGGACGACCGGGGCACCGCGGGCCGGCAGGAGGACGCCGATCACATCGATCCGTACGCCTCCGGGTGGCGGGCCGCCGTGCTGCTCCAGCCAGCGTTCCGCCAGCAGCCGCAGCCGGGCGGTCTTCTCGGGGCGTACGGCCGCCATGGGGTGTTCGTACCAGCCGGCGCGGCGGGTTTTGACCTCGCAGATCACCAGGGCGTCCCCGTCGGCCGCGACGATGTCGATCTCTCCGTCGCAGCAGCGCCAGTTGCGGTCCAGGATGCGCATTCCGGCCTCGATGAGCCGGCGGGTGGCCAGGTCTTCTCCGTAGCGGCCGAGTGCACGCCGACGGAAGTCGGTCGGTTTGGCCGCCGCCGGGTCGGTGGGCGTCGGCTTGGCGGCGGTCACCTCGGTGATCGTTGGCACGGCGGCCCTCGACCGGCGCCCCGCCGTCTTGGCCGCCGTGGAACCGGGCCCCGCCGTCTTGGCCGCCATCGAACCGGGCCCCGCCGTCTTGGCCGTCTTCGGCTCGGTGTCCGTCGCCTTGACCGCTGCCCGTTCAGCTCGTTCGGTGACCGGTTGCCTGGGCGCCCCGGGCGCTGCCGGCTCGGCAGCCGGCCTCCCGCCCGCAGGTGGCTTCCGTTCCGTGGGCGGCGCTCCTGAGGGCGCCCTCCGCGACCGCTCCGCGGTCCGTGCGTCGTCCCCGGCCCTGCGGCCGGCCTGCATGGCGTTCATGCGGTACCACCTCCGGCACCGACTGTGACGCTCCCGCCCCGACCTGTTGGATCTTGGTGGACAGTGAGCCGGCTGTGGACAACCCGCTCACCCTTCCGGGTCGCGGGAGGGGCGGGCCCAGAGCCTGCCCCTCCGCCGACGCCGGCCGCCTCAGCTCCCCGGAAGGTCCAGATCGCTCTTGTTGAGCTCCTCGATGTTCACGTCCTTGAATGTCAGGACGCGCACCTGTTTCACGAAGCGGGCCGGGCGGTACATGTCCCAGACCCAGGCATCGGCCATCGACACCTCGAAGAACACCTCTCCCTGAACCGAGTGCACCTGCATCTCGTAATCATTGGTGAGGTAGAAGCGCCGCTCGGTCTCGATCACATATTTGAACAGCCCGACGACGTCGCGGTACTCCCGGTAGAGCTTCAGCTCCATCTCGGTCTCGTACTTCTCGAGGTCCTCGGCGCTCATGGCAGATCCCCTTCAGCCGTGCGTCCCCCCATTGTGCGTCAGACCCGCTCGGTCTCCAGGAGCACTGGCGCATCGGGGGGCCCTTCGTCGAGCAGCGTGCGCAGCAGCTCGGCGAGTCTGGTTGGATACACCGTCTCATGCGAAGCGGACAGTTCCTCCGAAGTCCACCACCTCAGTCCCGAGACGCTGCGTCGTTCCAGGTCAGTCTGCCCGCCGGTGTCGGTGGCAGTCCGGTCGGTCCTTCCCAGGTAATACCACTCGTCCTGCTCCCAGCGCCGTCCGTCGAACGGGAAGGCGCAGCGGCGCTTCCACAGGACGGGGCCGAGGACGGCGTCGGTGATGCCGGTCTCCTCGGCGAGCTCGCGGCGGGCGGCCTCCTCGCGGGTCTCCGAGTCCTCCAGGCCGCCACCGGGGGTGAACCACCACCGTTCGGTGGGGCGGCCCGGTTCGAAGCCGTGGAGCAGCAGGATCCGGTCGTCGGGGTCGAGCAGCACGATGCGGGAGACCCGGCGCACCACGGCCGCCTCCGCTTCGTCACCGGCCGCCGCCCCCTGCGTCGCGGCCGGGCCTTCGGCGTCCCGTCGCGGCCCCTCAGGCACGCTTGCGCGCCTTGCGCCGGGCGAGGGGCCCGTAGGCCGCGCCGACCAGGATGAGGACCGCACCGGCGACCACCGCGAGGGTGATGGGCCGCACCGGGCCGGGCTGCGAGGTGCCGCCGGGGAGGGCGGAGAAGGCCGCCGGGCGCTGCATCACGCCCACGCTGCCGAGCGGCCAGGCGCGCGCGTCCACCCGGGCATTGACGGCGCTGCGCGGTACGGAGCCGTGGTCGCCGTCAGTGAGGTGGACGCGGGAGTCGAGGGAGTCGCTGCGGTGGTCACCGAGCAGGAAGAGCTGGCCGGTGGGGACCTTGGCCTTGAAGCCGACGGGCGAGGCGGGTCCGCTGCCCTGCAGATACGGTTCTTCGACGGGGGTTCCGTTGATGGTCAGCCGGCCCTGCTCGGTGCAGCAGGCGATCTTGTCGCCGCCGACGCCGACGACGCGCTTGACCATCGGCAGGTCGCCCCATGTGGAGTCCTTGAAGACGACGATGTCGCCGCGGCGTATCTGGGAGCCGTCCACCTTCTCCGCCAGGACCCGCGCCCCGACCGCGATCGTCGGCGTCATCGAATCGGTCGGCACCGTATAGGGGCGGTAGATCAGCGCCGCCCATACGAAGCCGCCCAGGAACAGCACACAGCCGACGGCCACGGCCAGACCGGACAGCACACTGCCCGTGGTCCGGCCGCGGCCGTCGGTCCTGCGTTCCGTACTGCTGCTCATCCCAGCGCTCCCACCCCGCGGACCGAGCCCGCGTCGAAGATCCGGGACGGCACCTTACCTGGGGTTACGTGTTCCGGTCAGCCTTCGGCGACGCCACATCACGATCGGCACCGCGCCGGCCAGGCCGAGGGCGGCCGGCGCCGCCGCCGCGGCCTTGTTGATTCCGGGCTGGTCGAAGGTGTCCGGCACGGGCAGCATCGCCCAACGGTTGACGGGCCAGGCGATGGTGAACGCCCGGCCGACGACCTCGTTCTCCGAGACCGTGCCGTTGCCCTTGAGGTTCTGGTGGTAGCGGGAGTCGAGGGAATCGTCGCGATGGTCGCCCATCACCCAGATCCGGCCCTTGGGGACGTGGATCGGGCCGAACGCCCGGTCGCCGCAGGGGGTGGCACCCGGGAAGACGTACGAGTCCTCCTTGAGGGCCTTGCCATTGACCTTGACGGGGCCGGTGCCGTGGCACTCGACGGTGTCGCCGCCGACCGCGATGACCCGCTTGATCAGGTCCTTCTCCTCGGCCGAGGGCATCAGGCCGATGAAGCTGAGGACCTTCTGGACGGGGTTGGGCTCGGGGGTCGGCGTCTCGTTCAGCCAGCCTCCCGGGTCGTGGAAGACGACGACCTCGCCGCGCTGCGGCTTGGAGCCGAACCACGGCGTCAGCTTGTCGACCAGGACCCGGTCCCCGCGCTGCAGGGTGTCCTGCATCGAGTCGGACGGGATCGAGAACGCCTGCACCAGGAAAGTCTTGATCAGCAGCGCGAGGAGCAGGGCGATGCCGATGAGGATCGGCAGCTCCTTCCAGAAGGCGCGCGGCTTCTTGGCCTTCTTCATGCCGCCGCCCGCCTCCTCGCCCGCTGACGTGTCCAACGTATCCGACCTGCCCGACGGGTCCGAGGAATCCGCCGGTGCCGGACGCTGCGTCTGCGCCTGCGCCCCCGGCCGAGCCGGTGACTGATGCACGGAACTCGTCACCGGCCGCGCGGGTTCACCACGCCCTGCCGGCTCTTCGGGCTCTTCGGTTCCGGACCGCGCGCCGACCGCCAAGTCCCCCACATCTGCTCCTCACTCCACGCACTCGCCCGCCCGTCAACCGGTGCAGGCCCACCACTCCCATAACGAGCGGGAGTTCCGCAGGGGTCGGGAGTACGGACAAACTGTCGGGGGACAGCCTATGCGGCGCCGCTGCCGCCGACGCCTTGGCGCCCGGCGCGTCGTGCACGCTCGTAAAGGTGTCCGGCTCTTCGAGGCGCCGCCAGTGGCTGAACGGCCAGCCGATCACCACGGCCCGGCCCACGACACTCTCCTCCGAGACCGTGCCACGGTACGGCTCGTCCAGGTGGAAGCGCGAATCCGCGGAGTTGGAACGGTGGTCGCCCATCACGAAGATCCGTCCGGTGGGGACGTTCACCGTGAACTTGAGCGTGGAGGGCGGATTGCCCGGATGGACGTACGGTTCGGTCAGCGGGGTGCCGTTGACGGTGACCTTGCCCTGTTCGTCGCAGCATTTGACGGTGTCACCGCCGACCGCCACGACCCGCTTGATCAGGTCTTGTTCATCGGCCGACGGCAGCAGCCCGATGAAGGTCATGGCGTCCTTGACCGGCTGGAAGGGGCCACCGTCGTCGGCGGGCTTGTTCTGCTCGCCCTTGAGCCAGCCTCCGGGGTCCTTGAAGACGACCACATCGCCGCGCGCCGGTTTGGAGCCGAACCACGGCGTCAGCTTGTCGACCAGCACCCGGTCGCCGATCTTGATCGTCTGCTCCATGGAGCCGGACGGGATGACGAAGGCCTGGACGAGGAAGGTCTTCAGGACGAGGGCGATGGCCAGCGCCACGCCGACGAGGATGGGGATTTCCTTGAGGTAGGAGCGCTGCCTGCGGCGCTTGATGCGCCGCGCCAGGCGGCGCCGCTCGGCCCGGCCACCGGTCCCGGTCCGCCCCGTCCGCCTGCCGGTCGCGGTTCCGTCCGTCCGGGGGCCGGCGCTTCCTCCGGTCTCCTGCGGGTCGCCGTACGCGCCGCTGCCGCCGTAGGGGCTGTCGGTGCCCCGCTCCGGCTCGTTGCGGCCACGCCTGGACCCGCCGGTACCCCTTCCGGGTCGGCCGGTGCCCTGGCCCCCGTGGCGGGGGCGTCCGCGGTTACCCATGGGAGCCTGCCGCGGGAGGTATCCGGTCGAAGGACCGTGGGCGCTCGACGGTGCGCCAGCGGCTCGCGGGCCAGGTGATCAGGTCCGCGCGGCCGATGACCTTGTCGACCGGGACCGTGCCGCCTCCGGGGTCGCCGAGGTGGTCGCGGGAGTCACTGGATCTGGCGCGGTGGTCGCCCATGACCCACAGCCCGCCCCGGGGCACCACGATGTCGAAATCCACCGAGGACGGCGTGTCCCCGGGGTGGAGATACGCCTCGGTCACGGGCTCACCGTTCACTTCGATCCGCCCCCGTTCGTCGCAGCAGGTCACATGGTCACTGCCGATGCCGATCACACGCTTGACGTAGTCGGTCTCGGCGGGCCGGGCCAGGCCCAGCGCCGCGCCGGCTCCGCGCAGCAGCCCCGTGACGGGATTCTCCTCCTGCTCCCTGTGAACGAAGGACCCCGTGCCGTCGAACACCACCACATCGCCCCGCGCGGGCTCGCTGCCGAAACGGTACGCCAGCTTGTTGACCAGCACCCGGTCCCCGACCTGCAGGGTGTTCTGCATGGAGGTGCTGGGGATCAGAAAGGGCTGCGCGACGAACGCGCTGAGCAGCAGGACGAAGGCCAGGCAGAGCACGAGCAGGGTGGCCGGGTAGTGGCGCAGACCGGCCGTGCGGGCGAGCAAACGCGCGGAGCGCGACCCCTGCTCCGGCCCCTGGTCGGGGGTGGGAGAGGGGTCGCGCTCCGTGAGCTGTGCGTCGGTGTCCATCGGGCCCTGAGCCTATCCGGCCGGATCCGGGCACCGTACGCGAGCGTCGGTTTGCGTTGCCCCGGCGCAAAAAATCGTGCTCCGGGGCGGCCCGGCTCAGTTGTCGCGCTTCTCCTTGATCTTCGCGGCCTTGCCGCGGAGCTCACGGAGGAAGTACAGCTTGGCGCGACGGACGTCACCGCGGGTCACGACCTCGATCTTCTCCACGATCGGGGTGTGCACCGGGAAGGTGCGCTCGACGCCGACGGAGAAGCTGACCTTGCGGACCGTGAAGGTCTCACGCACGCCGGCGCCCTGACGGCGGATGACAACGCCCTTGAACTGCTGCACACGGGAGCGGTTGCCCTCGATGACGCGGACGTGGACGTTGACGGTGTCGCCCGGGCGGAAGGCCGGGATGTCGCTGCGCAGCGACGAGGCGTCGACGGAGTCGAGAAGGTGCATGACCTACTGCTTTCTTCGCTGATGCCACAGGTCATCAACGGGATATCGGAAATGAGGTGTCGGATGCCGTTCCGTCGGGCGGGCGTCGTTCCCCCTGTGGCAGGGGCGCGCGCCGGACGCACACAGCAGCGGCCTATTCTTCCACGGCCCCGGCCGTCCGCCCAAATCGGCCGTCCTCACCCGCGGACCAGCCGAGAGCGGCCAGGATCGCCCGGTCGTGCTTGTCGAACGCGGCGGGGTCGGCGCGCTCGATCAGATCGGGGCGGTTGAGGTCGGTGCGGCGGAACGCCTCGTCCCGGCGCCAGCGGGCGATCTTGCCGTGGTGGCCGCTGACCAGGACCTCGGGGATGCCGCGGCCGCGCCACTCGGGGGGCTTGGTGTAGACGGGGCCTTCCAGGAGGTCGGCCATCGCGCCGGGGGCGAAGGAGTCGTCCTGGTGGGAGGCGGCGTTGCCGAGGACGCCGGGCAGCAGCCGGGCCACCGCCTCGACCATGACCAGCACCGGTGCCTCGCCGCCGGCCAGGACGTAGTCGCCGATGGAGACCTCGCGGACATCGACGCGGTCGCCGTACTCCTCGATGACGCGGCGGTCGATGCCCTCGTAGCGGGCCGGGGTGAACACCAGCCAGGGCTTGGCCGAGAGTTCGACGGCGAGCTGCTGGGTGAAGGGGGCGCCGCTCGGGGTGGGGACGACGATCACGGGTTCGCCCTCACCGGAGGCGAGGATCTCGTCGAGCGCCTCGCCCCACGGCTCGGGCTTCATGACCATGCCGGGGCCGCCGCCGTAGGGGGTGTCGTCGACGGTGTTGTGCTTGTCGTGGGCCCATTCCCGCAGGTCGTGGATGCGCACATCGAGCTGTCCGCGGGCCCGGGCCTTGCCGACGAGGGAGACGTTCAGCGGTTCGAGGTACTCGGGGAAGATCGTGACGACGTCGAGCCGCATCAGCTGTCCTCGCGGCTGGAGGCGATCTCGGCCTGGCTGTCGTCGAGGAGGCCGGGCGGCGGGTCGATGACCGCGCGCTGCTCCTCCAGGTCGATCTCCGGGACGATCTCGGAGACGAACGGGATCAGGACCTCGCTGCCGTCGGGCCGCTGGACGACCAGCAGGTCCTGGTAGGGCAGATGGGAGATCTCGGTGATCCGGCCGACCTCGGTGCCGGCGCGGGTGACGACGTCGAGGTCGATCAGCTGGTGGTCGTAGTACTCCTCGGGGTCCTCGGGGACCTCCTCGGGGTCGACCTCCGCGATCAGCAGGGTGTTGCGCAGCGCCTCGGCGGCCGTGCGGTCCGCGACGCCCTCGAAGCGCAGCAGCAGCCGGCCGCTGTGCACCCTGCCGGCCGTGATGGTCAGCGGTCCGACGGAGGACGGTTCGGTGGCGAGGACGGCGCCCGGGGCGAGCCGCAGCTCGGGCTCGTCGGTGCGTACCTCTACCGTGAGTTCGCCCTTGATGCCGTGGGCGCGGCCGATCCGTGCCACTACCAACTGCACGCTGTTCTCTCTCCCCTTTTTGCGGCTGAACCGCCGCCGCTTTCGCGGAGGTGGCCGAGGACCGTCGTGGATTCTCCATTGATGGTGACGAGGGTGGATCCGCGGTCACCAACGAACTCGGGCCGGGGACGGCCCGAGGGCCCTCCCCGGCCCGAGCCGGTGTTCAACTTGTCAGCGGACCTGGTCCACGTCGACGAGGTCGACGCGGATGCCACGGCCGCCGATGGCGCCCACGACGGTCCGCAGAGCACGGGCGGTACGGCCGTTGCGGCCGATCACCTTGCCGAGGTCGTCGGGGTGGACCCGGACCTCGAGCACGCGCCCCCGGCGCAGGGTGCGCGAGGCTACCTGCACGTCGTCGGGGTTGTCGACGATGCCCTTGACGAGGTGCTCGAGGGCTTCCTCGAGCATGCTCAGGCCTCGGTCGACTCGGAGGTGGACTCGGCCGCAGCCTCGTCCGCCTTCTTGTCAGCCTTCTTCGCCTTCGGGGTGATGGCCTCACCCTTCGGCTCGTCGCCGGAAGCCTTGGCGGCGGCCTCGAAGAGGGCGCGCTTGTCGGCCTTCGGCTCGGCGACCTTCATCGGCGCCGGGGCCGGCAGACCCTTGAACTTCTGCCAGTCGCCGGTGACCTTGAGGATGGCCATGACGGGCTCGGTCGGCTGCGCGCCGACACCCAGCCAGTACTGGACACGCTCGGAGTCGACCTCGATGCGCGAGGGGTTCTGCACCGGGTGGTACAGACCGATCTCCTCGATGGCCCGGCCGTCACGGCGGGTACGGGAGTCGGCGATGACGATGCGGTAGTGAGGCGCGCGGATCTTGCCCAGACGCTTCAGCTTGATCTTGACTGCCACGGGAGTGGTGTCTCCTGGTCTTGACGTGGTGGGGCACAACGGGATGCCACGTGGGGTTGCGGTACTCGGGGTGCCCGATGGACGCGTCAGCCGGAGGAGAGAGGGGTCCTATGCGACTGTCGAGTACAGCTAGCCATTGTGCCACACGCCCATGGGTCAGCCGACCGCGGCCACCTCGGGGATCCGGAAGGGCTTGCCGCAGCCGCCGCAGACGATCGGCGCCTGGGCGAGCACGGACGGCACGACGCGGACATTGCGCCCGCAGTCGCAGACGGCCTTGACGCGGACGCCCCCTCCGGAGGAGCCGTGCCGGGCGGCCGGGCCCCGGAAGCTGCGGGCGGTGTCGGTGGCGGTGGCGGCGGTGTGTGCCTTGAGAGCTCTGGCCAGCCGTTCGATGGTGGGGCGGTAGCGCCTCCTGGCCTCGGGGTTGAGCGTGACCAGGGAGAAGCCGCTGCTGGGGTGCGGCTCGTCGACGTGGTCCAGGCCCAGCTCCTCGGCGATCGCCAGGAAGCGGCGGTTGTGGTAGCGGCCTGCGCGGGAGGTGTCGCGGACGCCGCGGGCGGCGGCGATGCCGTGCACTGCCTCATGGAGCAGCCGTTCGAAGGAGAGTTCGGCGCCGCAGGCGGACGAGGACTCTCCGATCAGGGACTCGGGCGCGGCCAGGTCCGGCAGCTCGGGGTGGTGCCGTTGAATATCGGCCCAGGCGAGCGCCAGTTCGGCGGCGAGGACAGGCGGTGTCGTGCTCACGTCGTGACAACGAGCCGGGGTCGTCCGGTGTTCCGATTCCGGGGCATCCCAAATAATTTGCACGTACCAGTCAGTTTCTGGTCATGAGGCATGCCCGGGGCGGGTGCGCAGATCTGCGCAGAAGGCGCCCAGCGGGCCTCAAGCCGGTACGTATCCCCGCGTACGCCGCATGGCGTAGCCGGTCGTATACCGGGGCAACGATCACCGCGGCGATGGTACGGGGGGCGCCTGTGCCCGGCGCCACCGGCTCGCGTCCCACCGTAGGGGCCGGTGGTGGAGGGTGTCCGGACGGCCCCCGCGACCCGGGTGGCGGGCGCTGCCGTGGCGGAACGGCGCCGGCCGGGTCACCCTGGAACGGCGTTCCAGGGAGCGGGCCCGGCGCACACGGGGGCGCGCGGGAGACAACCCCGGCGCACCCCCTGGACGCCCGGACGAATGCGCAGTTGTCTGGATCGCGGGGGCGCACAACGCGCGAACACGGGGGCGATCGGTACGGAACAGCTTCGGGTTCTCGGCGAATAGGGGCGCTATCGATGTCACCGACGCTCGTGCGGCACCAGCTTCCGCACTCCGGATCCATGCGCTGCGACGACCCGCCCGTTCCGGCCGGGTCACGGGCCCGCACCCGTGACTGGGCCGAGATCCAGGAGCGGATGCTGGTCCCGCTGTACGAAGCCGCGTACGACCGCCTGGGCATCGGTCCGGCCACCCGCCTGCTGGGGCTGGGCTGTGGCTCCGGGCTGGCGCTGCTGCTCGCGGCGGCGCGCGGGGCGCAGGTCAGCGGGGTGGATGCGGACGAGTCCCGGCTGGAGCTGGCGCGCGAGCGGCTCACGCCGGACGGTATGCCGGAGCACACCCGGCTGGTCAGTGGCGGTCTGGAGGACGCGGTGCCCGAGGGCGCCGCCTTCAATGTGGTCACGGCGTTCCATCCGGTGGGCTGTGTGACCACGGTCGAGGGGCTCACGGCGTCGTTGACCGCGGCGGCCGGGCTTGCGGAGCGCGGCAGTGCGGTGGTGCTGGGCGGCTGGGGCCCGGTGGAACGGTGTGCCACGGCCGGGGTGCTGCGGATCGCGCGGCGGCTGACCGATGCGCCGGACGACTGCGGTGTCGGCGGCGCCGGGTGGTGGCCCAGCAGCCGGGACGATCTGGAGGAGCTGGCGGAGCGGGCCGGGCTGCGGCCCGACGGCTCGGGCCGGGTGGCCTGCCCGTTCGGGTACGCCGATCTGGCGAGCGCGGTGCGCGGCCTGCTGTCGACGGGGCTGTTCGATACGGCGCTGGAGGCGTCCGAGCAGCGTCAGGTGGAGAAGGAACTGGCGGAGGCGTTGCATCCGCATCAGCGGGCGGACGGGACGGTGTGGATGCCGAACGTGTTCCGCTATCTGATCGCGCGGACGAGGTAGCGCGGGGCGGCGGCGATGCCGAGGGTGGGCATCCGGCAGGCGTTTGGCAGTATCCAGGATCCTGTTTACTGTCATTTGTGTGAACGGTATCCACGGCCCGGCCGGGCTCGACGAACGGTTTCTGACCCGCAACGGGCACACCGCCCGGCAGGTGGCGGCCCTGCTGCTCGGGCAGGGCACCGACGGCGCCGGGGCACGGCTGCCGCGGGTCCGCGATCTCGCCGAGCGGCTGGGGGTGGGCAACGGCACGGTGCAGGCCGCGCTCCGGCTCCTGGAGGAGGCGGGCGCGATCACGACCGTCGCCCGGGGCCACCTCGGGACCTTCCTCGTCGGGTCGGACCGGGCCGTGCTGTGGCGGCTGTCCGGCCTCGGCACGGTGCTGGCCGCGATGCCGCTGCCGCACTCGCGGCGTTTCGAGGGCCTGGCGACCGGGCTGCGGACCGCGTTCGAGGAGGCCGGCGCGCCGTTCGCGATCACTTTCCTCCGGGGTGCGGCCGCCCGGGTCGCGGCCGTGGCCGAGGGCAGGGCCGAGCTGGCGGTGCTGTCGCGTTCCGCCGCCGACCGGCTGACCGGGCAGCAGGCCGTCGAGCTGATCGCCGATCTGGGCCCGGCCACCTACGCGGGCGGGCACGGCCTGCTGTTGCGGCCCGGGATCACGCTCGGCTCCCCCGGGCTGCGGATCGCCGTCGACGCGGCCTCGGACGATCAGCGGATGCTCACCGAGCGGCTCTTCGCGCACCGCCCGGACGTGGAGCGGGTGCCGTGCTCCTCCCTGGAGCCGTGGGAGGAGCTGGCCCGGGGCCGGGCCGACGCGACGGTGTGGAACCTCGACGAGGTACCGGCTCAACCGGCCGCGGAGATACAGGTGTTGCCGCTGGGCGACGAGCTCACCCGCGATCTGGCGGTGCGCCATGCGAGTGCCGCGCTGATAGGCCGCACGGGGGAGGCGGGGGCCGGGGCGCTGGCGGCCGTACGGGGCGCGGTGGAGTGGTCGACGGTCACCGCCGTACAGGGCGAGGTGCTGCGGGGCGAGCGCGTTCCGGCGTACTGAGCCGTCGGCCGCGCTCCGGTGGGGTGAGCTGCCCGCGCCGGCGGGTCACCCGGCCCGTACGCAGGCGCCGTTCGGCCCGGGGTCCGCGGAGCGGGCAGGGAGGGACGGCCGGCCGGTCATCCGGCCGACAGGCCGCGACAGGCCGGACGCCTCGGCCACCGGCAAAAAGTGACGGCACGTCGAGAAGCAGAATCCAGAATCCTGGTTACTGTTGCCTTCGAGGGAAGGACGGCCGCCCATGGAATCCCGGCTCGCCCGGCGCATCCGGCTCTTCCGCGACAGCGGGCAGGTGCGGCCCGAGGTCGCCGCGTTCGTGGCGGCCGAGCTGGAAGCACTGGCCGTCGAGGGCCGGCCGGTCACCGAGGACAGCGCGGGAATGCTCACCAGCCATCTGCTGATGGCGCTCACCCGGCTGCTGGACGGCGGGAGCGTCGTGCCGTCCGGTACGGAGGCGGCGGTGGCCGAGGAGCTCGCGGCCCACCCCGAGGCGCTGGCCCGGGCCCGCGCGCTCGCCGTACGGGCCCACCGCGAGCTCGGCGCGCTGCTCCCCGGCCCGGAGGTCCACTTCCTGGCGCTGCATCTGGCCGTATGGCGCGGGGGCCCGGCGGTGCCCGCGGCCCGACCGCGAAGGGACACCCCATGACCAAGATCCTCACCGGTGGCCTCGGCAAGTCCGAGGTCGCCGGCCGCGTGACCGGGCTCGGGCTGCCGGGCGTGGAGATCGTCGTCAGCAGCGACATGGACGCGGCGGTGCAGCTGCGGGCCGGGCGGGCCGACTACTTCCTCGGCACCTGCCACACCGGGGCCGGGGCCTCGCTCGGAGTGCTGGTCGGGCTGCTGGGCTCGGCCGTCTGCCACACGTTCGGGCGGTCGGTGCCCACCGCCGAGCAGATCGAGGCGCTGCTCGACGAGGGCAAGAAGGTGTTCGGCTACGCCGTCGACCAACTGGACGCGGTCACTCCCGTGCTCGCCCGCGCCATCGCCGCCCGTACGTCCTGACATGACCGGACCCACCGCCGCCGCGCACCAGGCCGTCGCCGCGGCCGGCGCCCTCGGCTTCTCGACGGCCGGTCAGGTGACCGTCATCGGGCTGTGCGCGCTGACCGCCTACCTGGCGCATCTGGCGCTGGCGGTGTTCAACGACGGCGTACGGCCGTTCCTGCTGGACTTCCTCCACGGGCGGACCACCCGCAGTGCGACCGGTGCCGTGTCCTTCGGTCTGTCGGCCGGGTTCGTCTTCGGTCTGGGCGCGCCGATGGCGCTGTCGTCGGGGGTGCTCAATCCCTGGCTGGTGTTCCTGCCGACCGATCTGCTGGGGATTCTCGCGCCGAAGAAGTGGCTCGCGCCGGTGCTGGGCGGGGCCTGGGGCGCGGTGGTGGTGTTCGGGCTCAGGGGCGCCAACGAGGCGGCGCACGAGCTGCCGGTCGATTTCCTGACGGCCATGCAGCAGATGTCGACGCCGATCCTGTACCTGTTCACGCTGTTCCCGGTGCTGGCGGTCAGCAAGCAGTTCGGCCGGCTGCCGGGCGCGGTGGCGGGCGTGGTGGAACTCGCGCTCGTCGTCGTCACGATGAAGCTGTGGCCGAAGGTGTTCGCCGGGGCGCCGGCGATGGCCGCGGGGGTGCTGCTGCTGATCGGATTCGCGGTGGCCAAGGACCTGCGGCAGCGGCGCGGGGACCGGGCCCGGGCGGCGGACGAACGGGCCCTGGCGGCAGACAACCGGGCCTTGGCGGCAGAAGCGGGGGTGCCGGCCCAGGTGGCACCGGCGGAGGCCCCGGCGGCACAAGCGGAGGACCGGCCGGCAACTACGGAGGCCCGCGCGGCAACCACGCAGGCACGGGCCGCGGTCCAGCGGCCCCCGGTGCCGGACGACGACCCCATGGTGTCCCTGTTCAGTGCGAGCGCGGCCCGGCTGCGCCGCCATCTGCCGCTGTTCATGCTGCTGGGCGGCGGGGTGTGCCTGCTGGCGCAGTTGCACATATTCGGCGGCGGTGAGGCGACGAGCTTCCTGATCGCGAAGGGGCGGTCCGTGGAGGCGGCGCAGGTCGACTTCTACCGTGCCTTCGGGTTCCTGCCGCTCATCGCCACCACCGCGCTGGCCTCCGGTGCGTACGGCATCGCGGGCTTCACCTTCGTCTACCCGATCGGCTATCTGCTGCCGAGCCCCTGGTGGGCGCTGGTGTGCGGGGCGCTGGTCTTCGCCGTCGAGGTGCTGGCGCTCAGCGGGATCGGTCGGGTGCTCGGCGGGCTGCCGTCCGTGCGCGACTGCTCCGAGCAGTTGCGCGGCGCGATCGGCGCGACGTTGCAACTGGCGCTGCTCTTCGGCTCGTTGCTGGCCGCCCAGGCGATGGGCGGCGGGCTGGGCATCCTGCTCGTCGGCGGGCTGTACCTGCTGAACGAGGCGATGGGGCGGGTCGTGGTCCGCACGGCCGCGGGGCCCGCCGCGGTCGTCGTCGGCGGCGTCCTGCTCAACGTCCTGTACTGGCTGGACCTGTTCACCCCTCTCACGTCCTGACGGGATCGCTCCCGGACGGGGTTCGGCCGCGCCGGGCGGCCGGGAAGGCGCTGATGAACGCTTCACTGCAGACCGTCTCGGGCCCGCTGCCCGCTTCCGCCGTGCGCGGGCCGGTGCTCGCCCATGAGCATCTGGCGCTCGACCTGACCCGCGGCGCCGACAGCGCGGCGACCCTGACGCCCGGGCACCGGGCCGCGATCACCGAAGAACTGGCGTCGCTGCGCGCCGAGTTCGGCCTCGGTCTGCTCATCGAACTCACCTGCCGGGGCATGGGGCGCGACGTGGCCGCGATGGCCCGGATCGCCGCGGATTCGGGGGTCGCGGTCGTCGCGGCGACCGGCTGGTACTACGAGCCCTTCCACCCCGCGGAGCTGAGCCGCACCAGCGCGGAGCGGCTGGCCCGGACCCTGGTCGGGGAGATCGAGCGCGGCTGCGGCGGCTCCGGGATCCGTCCGGGAGTGATCGGCGAGGTCGGCAGCCACGGCGACCGGCCGAGCGAGCCGGAGGCACGGACGCTGACCGCGGCGGCGCTCGCCGCCACGGCGACCGGTCTGTCGGTCGCGACCCACGCCCAGTTCGGCCGCGGCGGCCTCGCCCAGCTGGAGCTGCTGACGGCAGCCGGGCTGTCGCCGGACCGCGTCAGCATCGGCCACCAGGACCTGCTCGACGATCCGGCGGTGCACCGGGAGCTGGCGGCGGCCGGTGCGTACATCGCGTTCGACACCGTCGGCAAGGAGAGCTATCAGAGCGACCGCGTACGGCTGCGGCTGCTGCTGGCGCTCCTGGAGTCCGGGCACGCCGACCGGGTGCTGCTCAGCTGTGATGTCTCCCGTCACGGCTACCTGGTCAGCGAGGGCGGGATGGGCTACGGGCATCTGTTCCGGTCCTTCCTGCCGCGGCTGCGGGCGGCCGGTGTGGACGAGGAGATGATCGACCGGCTGACGCGGCGCAATCCGCTGCGGTTCCTCACGGGGCGGGACGGGGCGGACGACGGGCCGCCGGAGCCGGGCGGCGGCCGGGCGGACGGTGCCCCGCGGTGAGCGTGCGGCTGCCCCGCACCTTTCCTCTGCCGACGGTCACGGTGCCCGACGCCGTGGAGCGGCAGTTCCGGCTGCTGGAGTGCACCGCCCGGCACTTCGAGGGACCCGAGCTCTTCACGGCGGATGCCGGGGTGGTGCCGGGGCCGGGCCGCCCGCGGACCACCGCCAAGGTCGAGGCGGTGCTCGCCGACTTCTTCGGGGCCGAGGCCGCGGCGCTGGTGCAGGGCGCGGGGACCGGCGCCCTGCGGGCCGCGCTCGGGGCGGCCCTGGAGGCGGGCGATCCGCTGCTGATCCACCGCGCGCCGGTCTACCGCACCACCGCCCACACCCTGCGCGGCCTGGGCCTGCGGGCCGTCGAAGCGGACTTCAACGATCCGCGGGAGCCGGCCCGCGCACTGGCCTCCGGGGACTTCCGCTGGGCGTACGTCCAGCACACCCGGCAGCGCCTCGCGGACTCCTACGACCCGGGCGCCGTACTGGCGGCCTGCCGGGCCGCCGGCGTCCGCACCGTGGTGGACGACAACTATGCGGCGCTGCGGGTGCCGGAGTGCGGGGTCGAACTGGGCGCCGACATCTGCTGCTTCTCCCTGTTCAAGCTGCACGGCCCGGAGGGCGTCGGCGCCGTGGTGGGCGCGGCGGACCTGGTGGCGCGGGTGCACCGGGACAACTACTCGGGCGGCGGACAGGTCCAGGGTCACCAGGCCCTGGACGCGTTGCGGGCGCTGACGCATGTACCGGTGATGTGGGCGGTGCAGTCGCAGGTGGCGGCCGAGGTCGCCGGGCGGCTGACGGCCGGTGAGGTGCCGGGCGTCGCCGAGGCCGCGCTCGCCAACGCGCAGGACCGGTGTGTGCTGGTGCGCCTGGCCCGCCCGCTCGCCCGCGCGCTCCCGGCCGCCGCCGCACGGCACGGCGCCGCCCCGTACCCGGTCGGCGCCAACTCCCGTTACGAGATCGCCCCGCTCGTCTACCGCCTCTCCGGCTCCGCACTGGCCGACGCCCCCCACCTCGCCGACTGGGCCGTACGGATCAACCCCATGCGGGCCGGGGCCGACCTCGTCCTGGACATCCTGCGGCGGTCACTGACGGACCTGCGGGGCGGCGGGGAGGACCACGACGCGGGCCGGTGTCCGCCGGCTCGTGCGACGGGCGCCGCCGCGGGCACTCCCCGGCCGGCGCGCGCCGTGCCGCCCGCTCCCGGTCCGGAGGACTGACCGTGTTCCTCGACACCGTCCTCGCCCGCAATCCCCGGCTGGTGGCCTGTGCGACCGAGCTGCACCGAAGCGGAGCCATCCCGCCCGACACCTACGTCATGGATCTGGACGCGATCTCCGCCAATGCCGCGCTGCTGGCCGAGGAAGCCGGCCGGCTGGGGCTCTCCCTCTGGTTCGTGATCAAGCAGCTCGGCCGCAGCCCGGCGCTGATCCGGGCCGTCGCCCGCCATATCCCGCGCTTCGCCGCCATCGACCCGCCCGAGGCGCGGGCGCTGCACAGAGCGGGCGCCCTGGCCGGGAACCTCGGCCATCTGGTGCAGATCCCCCGCCGTGCGCTGCCCGAGATGCTGGCCTGGCGCCCGGAGGCGGTCACCGTCTACGACCTCGCCAACGCCCGTGCCGTCTCGGAGGCGGCCGGCCGGCTCGGCCGCGTCCAGGACATCCTCGTCCGGATCGAGGCGGCACCCGGCGCGGGGTATCCGGGGCAGGAGGGCGGGGTGCCGCCGGACGGGGTCGGGGCGTTCGCCGCCGCGGCGGAGCGGCTGCCGGGCGTACGCGTCGCGGGCGTGACGGCCTTCCCCTGTCTGCGGTGCGATCCCGGTACGGGCCGGCCGCTCGCCACGTCGAACCTCGCCCTGGCCCGTACGGCGCGGAAGGTGCTCGCCGAGCGGAGCGGGATCGACCCGGCCGGGCTGCTGCTGAGCGCCCCCGGTGTCACCTCGATGGCGAGTCTGCCGCTGCTGGCCCGGCTCGGTGCCACGCACGGGGAGCCGGGGCACGCGCTGACCGGCACCACTCCCCTGCACGCCGGCGGGCCGCGGCAGCCGGAGACTCCCGGCTATGTGTATGTGAGCGAGATCGCGCATGTGCTCGCCGACGGCCGGCCGGCGCTGTTCGGCGGCGGCTTCTACCCGCGGGCGACCCTCCGCTCCGCGCTGATCCCGCGCACCGGCGCGCGCCTCGCGGTGCAGGACGCCCCGCCCGGCCACATCGACTACTACCGGCTGCTGGCGCCCGGCGCCGCGCGGCCGGGCGACACCGCCGTACTGGCCTTCCGTACCCAGGTGTTCGTCACCCGCAGCACGGTCGCGGTCGTCTCGGGCCTCGCGGACGGGGCGCCCGAGCTGACGGGGTGTTACGACCCGTGGGGGCGGCCCGTCGGGGAGTGCTGAGAAAGGCAGCGAGCCCCCGGCCGCCCGGGGGCGGTCAGGGGCTCGGGTGCCGAAGCCGTGGGCTCAGCCCATGAACTTCTTGAACTCGTCGGGGAGTTCGAAGTTCTGCGGGTCCTGGCCGCCCTGCGGCAGGCCCAGCGGGTTGCCGGACTGGGCGGCCTCGCGGCGCGCCGCCGCGGCCTCCTCCTCGGCCTTCCGCTTCATCGGGTTGCCGCTCTTGCGCTTGCCCTTGGCCTGCTTGACCTGCTTCTTCTTGCGGGCGCCACCGCCCATGCCAGGCATCCCCGGCATCCCGGGCATGCCGCCGCCCTGGGCCATCTTGGACATCATCTTGCGGGCGTCGAAGAACCGCTCGACCAGGCCCTTGACCGCGCTGACGTCGACACCGGAACCCTTGGCGATACGGGCCCGGCGCGAGCCGTTGATGATCGTCGGCTCCTGGCGCTCGGCCGGGGTCATCGACTTGATGATGGCGGCCGTGCGGTCGACCTCGCGCTCGTCGAGGTTGTTGATCTGGTCCTTCATCTGCCCCATGCCGGGCAGCATGCCGAGCAGCTTGGAGATGGAGCCCATCTTGCGGACCTGCTCCATCTGGGCCAGGAAGTCGTCGAGGGTGAACTCCTTGGGCCCCTTCGCCAGCTTGGCCGCCATCTTCTCGGCCTCGTCCTGGCTGAAGGTCTGCTCGGCCTTCTCGATCAGGCTGAGCATGTCGCCCATGCCGAGGATGCGGGACGCCATGCGGTCCGGGTGGAACGCGTCGAAGTCGTCCAGCTTCTCGCCGTTGGAGGCGAACATGATCTGCTTGCCGGTGACATGGGCCACGGACAGCGCCGCACCACCGCGGGCGTCGCCGTCGAGCTTGGAGAGCACCACGCCGTCGAAGCCGACGCCGTCGCGGAACGCCTCGGCGGTGTTGACCGCGTCCTGACCGATCATCGCGTCGACGACGAAGAGGATCTCGTCGGGGCTGACCGCGTCGCGGATGTCCGCGGCCTGCTGCATCAGCTCCTGGTCGATGCCGAGGCGGCCGGCGGTGTCGACGATGACGACGTCGTGCTGCTTGGTGCGCGCGTACTCGATCGAGTCCTTGGCCACCTGGACCGGGTCGCCGACGCCGTTGCCCGGCTGGGGGCCGTAGAAGGCGACCTCGGCGCGCTCCGAGACGACCTGGAGCTGGTTGACGGCGTTGGGGCGCTGGAGGTCGCAGGCGACCAGCAGCGGGGCGTGGCCCTGCCCCTTGAGCCAGCGGCCGAGCTTTCCGGCGAGGGTGGTCTTACCGGCACCCTGCAGACCGGCCAGCATGATCACGGTCGGGGGCGTCTTGGCGAACCGCAGCCGGCGGGTCTCGCCGCCGAGGATGCCGACGAGCTCCTCGTTGACGATCTTGATGACCTGCTGGGCGGGGTTCAGCGCCTGGGAGACCTCGGAGCCGGTGGCACGCTCCTTGACCTGCTTGATGAAGGCGCGGACGACGGGGAGGGCGACATCGGCCTCGAGCAGCGCGATCCGGATCTCGCGCGCCGTGGCATCGATGTCCGCCTCGCTCAGGCGGCCCTTGCCCCGGAGGTTTTTGAAAGTACTCGCCAAGCGGTCGGAAAGCGTATCGAACACGGCGGTCGTCGATCCTCGGGGTCGGGGGCGGGGTCCAGTCGGGTTCTAGGGTATCGGGCCGCGCAAGCGAACCAGTCCTGCCCTGCTCCCCGGCCACTACTGCAGAGCCCGCTCCACGGCCCGCGCCACCTCGTGGGCCGCGGCGTCGGCCAGCGGCTCCCCGTCCGCCCCGGTGACATAGAACGCATCCACCGCGTTGGCGCCCAGCGTGCTGATGTGGGCGCTGCGGACGGCGACGCCCGCCGTGTCCAGGGCACGGCCGATGCGGTGCAGCAGACCGTGGGCGTCCTGGGCCCGGACCTCGATGACGGTCGCGGTGCGGGAAATGCCGGTGACCACGGTGACCCGGGGCGGCGGCGCGAGCACCGCGCGTGCCCGGCGGGCGTAGGCGCGTTCGCGCTCGGCGAGACGGGTGGGGATGTCCAGGGAGCCGTCCAGGGCGCGGACCAGGTCGGCGCGCAGCCGGTCGGCGCGCGGCAGCGAGCCGTATTCGGCGGCCACCCGCCAGCGCAGCAGCAGGACAGGTCCCTCGTCGACGGGGTCGAGCAGCAGCAGGTCGGCGGCGCGGACGGTGAGCCGGTGCAGGGCCAGCACACCGGCCGCGGCGGGCAGCACGCCCGGGGTGCCCGCCGGGGCCGTCGCGGGGCGGCGGCCGGGCGCCCGGTGCGCGGGTACGGCGATGAGCAGCTCCACACCGACCGGTTCCCGGGCGGGCGCCCCGTCCCCGTCCCCGGCGTCGGCCGGGGGCTCGGAGCGCGTGTGCAGTGCCAGGACCGGGCCGCCGGTGCGCCGGGCCTCGACCGCCAGCCGCTCCTGCTCCGCGGTCGGCTCGTCGGCGTCGCGCGCCTGCGTCCCCAGCTCCCCCGCGAGCCGCGCGGCGACCCGTTTGACCAGGTCGGCGACGAGTCCGCCGCGCCAGGCGCTCCAGGCGGCGGGCCCGGTGGCCAGGGCGTCGGCCTCGGTCAGGGCGTGCAGCAGCTCCAGGGTGCCGGTGCTGCCGACCGCCTCGGCGACCGCGCCGACGGTCGCCGGGTCGTCCAGGTCGCGCCGGGTGGCGGTGTCGACGAGCAGCAGATGGTGCCGTACGAGGGTGGCGATCACCGCGGTGTCGCGGGCGTCGAAGCCGAGCCGGGCCGCCACATCGCGGGCGATGGTCTCGCCGGCCACCGAGTGGTCGCCGGGCCAGCCCTTGCCGATGTCGTGCAGCAGGGCGGCGACCAGCAGCAGGTCGGGGCGGTGCACCCGGCGGGTCAGGGCACTGGCCCGTACGGCGGTCTCGACGAGATGCCGGTCCACCGTCCAGGTGTGGACGGGGTTGCGCTGGGGACGGCAGCGCACGCGCTCCCAGTCGGGCAGCAGCCGCGTGACGATGCCCTCGGCCTCCAGTGCCTCCCATACGGGCACGGTGTGGGTGCCCGCGCCCAGCAGCGTCACCAGCTGCTCGCGGGCCTCGGCGGGCCACGGCACCGGCAGCGGCCGGGCGGCGGTGGCCGTGGCGCAGCGGCGGATGGCGTGGGTGGCCAGCGGCAGGCCGGCCTGGGCGGCGGCGGCCGCGGCGCGCAGGACCAGCACGGGGTCCCGCTCGGGGCGTGCGGTACGGGCCAGCACCGCCTCGCCGTCGAGTTCGACGACGCCCTCGGCGAGCGGTGAGCGGTCGCCCTTGCCCGCGGTCCGGCCGTGCAGCAGGCCGCGCAGCGTGGGCTTGAGGGAGCGGGCGCGCAGCACCCGGCCGACCTCGCGCCAGGTGACGTCGGCCGCGTAGGAGATGGTGCGGGCGGATTCGTAGGTCTGCCGCAGCAGCGCGTCCGCGTCCAGCATGCCGAGGGCGCCGGCGACCTGGTCCTGCTCCTGGAGGGAGAGCCGGTCGGTGGCGCGGCCGGTGGTCAGATGCAGCGCGTCGCGCGTGTCCAGCAGACGGGTGCGGGCGGCCTCCAGACCGCCGCGCGGGGCGTCGGCGAGCCAGGAGGCGGCGACGGCGCGGAGCGCGGTGGCGTCCCGCAGCCCGCCCCTGGCCTCCTTGAGGTCGGGTTCGAGCAGGTACTGGAGCTCGCCCTGCCGCTCGGCGCGCTCCTGGCACAGGTCGTGGAGTTCCGGGAGCCGCTTGGGGGCGCTCTGGCGCCAGTCGGCGTAGGCGGCGGTGCGCAGCGCGCCGGTCAGTTCCGGGTCGCCGGCCAGGTGGCGGGCGTCGAGCAGGCCCAGCTGCACCTTCAGGTCGTCGCGGGCCGTCTTACGGGCCTCGGCGGGGGTGCGTACGGAGTGGTCGAGGGCCAGGCCGAGGTCCCAGACGGGGTACCAGAGGCGGTCGGCGAGCGCGGCGAGGGCGGCGGTGTCGGCGCGGCCGTCGTGCAGCAGGAGGAGGTCGAGATCGCTGCGCGGGGAGAGCTCGCCGCGGCCGTAGCCGCCGACCGCGACGAGGGCGGTCCCGGACAGGCCGGCGGCGGTGGCGTGCTCGTTCAGCAGGCCGGCCAGCCACTCGTCGGTCATCCGGGCGAGGGCGGCGCGGCGGTCGGGTCCGATGGCCGTCTCGTCCTGCAGGAGCCGCAGCCGGGCCGCCGGGTAGCCGCCGTCCTGACCGGGTACGGGCGCGTCCGCCGGGCGCCCCGCTCCGTCCGGTCCTGCCGTTTCCTCGACGCTCTCCGTCACCTCGCGCGCTCCTCGGTCGTGTCGGTCCCCGCCGTCACCGTCTTCCCCGTGTGCCGCCCCTGCACCTTCAGTCTGGGGCGCCGCGGGGCGGGCGGCCATCCGTCGCCCGGGCGTCGGCCCCGGCCCCGGCGCGGTATCCGCCGCCGGGGCGGGAGCCGCACCAAGGCGGCGGTGCCGTCACAGGGCGTCCGGTCCCCGCTCCCCGGTCCGCACCCGTACCGCGTCGTCGACGGGCACGGCCCAGACCTTCCCGTCGCCGATCTTGCCGGTACGGGCCGCCTTGACGACCACGTCCATCAGCTCCTCGGCGTCGGCGTCCTCGACCAGTACCTCGATGCGGATCTTCGGCACCAGGTCGACGGTGTACTCGGCGCCGCGGTACACCTCCGTGTGCCCGCGCTGCCTGCCGTATCCGGCGGCCTCGGTGAGCGTCAGACCGTGCACACCGAAGGACTGCAGGGCGTCCTTCACCTCGTCCAGCCGGTGCGGCTTGATTACTGCCGTGATGAGCTTCACGCGTCCACCTTCTTTGTCAGGGCCTCGCCGAGTGCCGGTCCCTTGCGGCCGACCGTGCCGCCGCCCGCGCCGGCGAAGTCGTACGCGGTCTCCGCGTGCGCGGCCTGGTCGATGCCGGCGACCTCCTCGTCCTCATCGACCCGGAAGCCCATCACCAGGTCGATGACCTTGGCAAGGACATACGAGACGACCAGCGAGTAGAGCAGCACGCAGACCACGCCGACGGCCTGCCGGCCGAGCTGTTCGAAGCCGCCGCCGTAGAACAGACCCTTGGCCTTGCTCTGCACCCCGCCGGTGGCGAACAGCCCGATGAGCAGGGATCCGACGACGCCGCCGACGAGGTGGACGCCGATGACGTCGAGGGAGTCGTCGTAGCCGAACTTGTACTTGAGGTTCACGGCCATGGCGCACAGCACACCGGCGATGGCGCCGACCGCGATGGCGCCCAGCGGGCTGACCGCACCGCAGGCCGGGGTGATCGCGACGAGTCCGGCGACCGCGCCGGAGGCCGCGCCGAGCGTGGTGAACGAGCCGTGCCGGAGCTTTTCGTACGCCAGCCAGCCGAGCATCGCGGCGGCGGTGGCGACCTGGGTGTTGACGAAGGCGACCGCGCCGATGCCGTCGTCGTTGCCGAGCCAGGAGCCGGCGTTGAAGCCGAACCAGCCGAACCACAGCAGCCCGGCGCCCAGCATCACCAGGGGCAGGCTGTGCGGCCGCATCGGGTCCTTCTTGAAGCCGATGCGCTTGCCGACGACGAGGAGTACGCCGAGCGCCGCCGCACCGGCGTTGATGTGCACGGCGGTGCCGCCGGCGAAGTCGATGACCTTCAGCTCGAAGAGCCAGCCGCCCTCGCCCCAGACCCAGTGGGCGACCGGGAAGTACACGACGGTGACCCACAGGGCGATGAACAGCGCCCAGGCGGTGAACTTCACCCGGTCGGCCAGGGCACCGCTGATCAGCGCGGGCGTGATGACCGCGAACATCAGCTGGAAGACCGCGAACACATAGACCGGAATGGTGCTGGTGCCCCACAGCTCGGTCAGGCCGATGCCGCTGAAGCCGGCGAAGTTGCCGTTCCAGCCGATGAAGCCGCCGCTGTCGGTGCCGAACGCGAGCCCGAAGCCGTACAGGACCCACAGGATCGTGACGATGCCCAGGCTGATGAAGCTCATCATCAGCATGTTCAGCACGCTCTTGACCCGGACCATCCCGCCGTAGAAGAAGGCGAGGCCGGGCGTCATGATCATCACCAGTGCGGAGCAGATCAGCATGAATCCCGTATTGGCGGGGCTGAGTGTCACCTTGTCTGCTGCAAGCGTCAGGATGCCTGGGGGCATCGGCGTCTCCTCGTCGTCGATGCGGCCCGTGCGGGCGTGTTTCTGGTGGGCCGACTTCGCGATGAGGTTGTCGCAGCGTGGTTTCGGCCAAACCTTGCGGGTGTTTCACCGCAGTGACGAAGACGCCCCCCGTGTTACGCCCCGGTGAACTCCGAGGTCAGTCCCGCATCACCCGTTCAACCCACCGAAACCACCAATGGAGCAGCCCCCACGGCGAGCGACCACCTCCGCGAAAGCGGCGCCGGTTCAGGCGCAAAAAGCGAGCCCGACCGCGGCTGCCGCCCGCGTGACCTGGCATGGGGGAGCCGAGTCGGGCTGTACGGGGCGGCGGCCGCGGCCGGAGTGTGAGGGGCGTGCCGTCAGACGGCCGCCGCTGATTCGGGGAGCTGGCGGGCGAGCTCGTCGCTGAGCCGGATCACCTCGGAAACACCGCCGAACTCCCGCGCCGCGGTGTCCACGGTCTTGCGCAGCCGGGTGTTGACCCGCTCCGAGCGGACCTGCCGGGCGAACGGGATCGCCTGCTGCGCCATCTCCGCGCAGGCCTCCGGCTCCTTCTGCAGCAGGTGGACGGTGGCCATCCCGATCAGGTTGAGGGCGTACGAACGCTGGTGCTCGGGGTCCTGGCCGAACAGCTCCACGGCGCGCTCCATGACGGGCTCGGCGAGGGAGGCGTAGGTGGGGCTGCGGCCGGCGACATAGGCGAGGTCGCGGTAGGAGTGGGCGTTCTCGGCATTCAGCTCGGCCTCGGAGAAGAAGCGGATCCAGTCCGGTTCGGGCTCGCCGGGCAGCACGTCGGAGAAGGTGTCCTCGGCCATCCGGACGGCCCGCTTGACCTTGCTGGGCTGGCCCATGCCGGCGTAGGCGCGGGCCTCCATCGCATACAACATGGCCTGGGTGCGCGGGGTGGCCGTCTCACGGCTGCCGTACTGGGCCAGGTGGATCAGCTCCAGTGCGTCGTCGGGCCGGCCGAGGTGGATCATCTGCCGGCTCATGCTGGAGAGGATGTACGAGCCCAGGGGCCGGTCGCCGGCTTCCTTGGAGGCGTGCAGCGCCAGCACGAAGTACTTCTGCGCGGTGGGCTGCAGCCCGATGTCGTAACTCATCCAGCCGGCGAGCTCGGCGAGCTCGGCGGCGACCTTGAACAGCCGCTTGGACACCGCCGCCGGCTGGGGCTCCTGGAGGAGGTCGGTGACCTCGTGGAGCTGGCCGACCACCGCCTTGCGCCGCAGCCCGCCGCCGCACTGCGCGTCCCACTGGCGGAACATCGCGGTCGTCGACTCCAGCAGGTCCAGCTCCGGTTTGGACAGCCGGGCGGGCCGCCGGGCGCGGTCGGGTTCCTCCGGGCCGCCCTGGCCCGCGGGCACCGGGACCAGCCAGCGCTGCATCGGCTCGATGAGGCCGGGGCCGGCGGCGAGGGCGAGGGAGGTGCCGAGGAAGCCGCGGCGCGCCAGCATCAGGTCGCTGCGGGAGAACTCGCTGATGAGGCTGACCGTTTGGGCCCCGGCCCAGGGCAGGTCCACGCCGGAGACGGACGGGGACTGGTGCGCGGAGCGCAGTCCCAGCTCCTCGATGCCGACCACACAGCCGAAGCGCTCGGAGAACAGCTCGGACAGGATCCGCGGGATGGGCTCGCGCGGCTGCTCACCGTCGAGCCAGCGGCGCACCCGGGAGGTGTCCGTGCTGATGTGGTGCGCACCCATCTGGCGTGCCCGGCGGTTGACCTGCCGCGCCAGCTCCCCCTTGGACCAGCCGCTGCGCATGAACCACGAACCCAGCTGCGCGTTGGGTTGTTTGGCGGCGTCGGTGCCGCCACTGCCGCCGTTGCCTCCCACTGGAAGCCCCCATCCCGATCGCTGTCCTGATGCTGGTGCCTGGTGCGAACCGCCCACGGCCCGGCGCCTGTTGCGACGCCTGTCCGGGGTACATCTACCCGACCACGGATTCGGGCCACACCTTTTGGCCTGTGCTCACCGGTGCGTTGCCACCGGCATACCCGTGCGAATGATGCCTCTTCGGGGTTCGTGTACCGAAAGTAATCCTACGATCACGCCTCACGCGAGGGCGATTGCGGAAACGCCACCATTCGCCACCCCTTCGTATGAACTCCCCGACAGGCTCCCGCGATTGACTTGACACAGGTCGAGCACGGCCGGGCGGAACGAAGCGCACAAGGGCTCGCGCGGCGCACCGCACCACCCGGCACACCACGTCACACCACCGGCACCGCGGGCCGGCGACGGAGCGTGAAGGGCGCCACGTCGTCAACCCGCCGACTCGTAACCACTGGCACGCACCACCCGTTGGAGGGGGCATGGGCTTCACGATCGGCGGCATCCGCGAGAGGCGTTCCGGCTCCCGGCGCCGCGCCCGCTCGACCGACATCACGGCGGTGGCGGAGTACACCGGACTGTGGGGCTGGGACGTCGTCCCCGGCGCCCGGGCGGTGCGCGCGGGCAGCGGCCGTACGGACTGCTCGTGCGGCGCCCCCGACTGCCCCTCCCCCGGTGCCCATCCACTGGCCTTCGCCGCGGAGCTGACCGCCGGGGCCACCGGGGAGACGGCCGCCGCGGCCTGGGCGGAGACGCCGGGCGCCGCGCTCCTGCTTCCGGTGGGCCGGTCGTTCGACATCCTCGACGTGCCGGAGGCTGCGGGCCGCAACGCCCTGGGGCGACTGGAGCGGATGGGCCTGCCGCTCGGGCCTGCCGCGGTGACCCCGACCGGCCGCGCGCTGTTCTTCGTCGCCCCCGGCGCGGACAAGGAACTCCCCGACCTGCTCTACCGGATGGGCTGGGACGACGCGGCGCTCGATCTGCGCTCCCTGGGTCCCGGCGACCACATCACGGCGCCCCCCTCCGACCTCGGCGGCCACGGCCCGATGCGCTGGCTGCGCCCGCCGACGCTGGACACCGCGGACCGGCCGCCGCAGGCACGGCTGGTGGTCGGCACCCTCGCGTATGTGTGCCACCGCGCGGCGGGGTGAGGGCGGGCGGCCGCCTCGGCGGTGGCGTGCGTGCCGCGAGGCCGCGGGGCCCGGCAGACCCCGCCGGCCCGGGACACGACGTCGGCCCCCGGTGCCCGCCGTGTGCGGGCCCGGGGGCCAATGACAGTCCGGGCGTGGCGCCCTGGCCGCGGCCTCAGTCGATCAGGGCGTCGACGAAGGCCTCCGGCTCGAACGGCGCCAGATCGTCCGCGCCCTCGCCCAGGCCGACGAGCTTGACGGGGACGCCGAGTTCCCGCTGGACGGCGACGATGATGCCGCCCTTGGCGGTGCCGTCGAGCTTGGTGAGCACCACACCGGTGATGTCCACGACCTCGGCGAACACCCGGGCCTGGACCAGGCCGTTCTGGCCGGTGGTGGCGTCCAGGACGAGCAGCACCTCGCCGACCGGGCCGTGCTTCTCGACGACCCGCTTGACCTTGCCGAGCTCGTCCATCAGGCCGGTCTTGGTGTGCAGCCGGCCCGCGGTGTCGATGAGGACGACGTCGGCGGACTCGGCGATGCCCTCCTTCACCGCGTCGAAGGCGATGGAGGCCGGGTCGCCGCCCTCGGGTCCGCGGACCGTACGGGCACCGACCCGCTCGCCCCACGTCTGCAGCTGATCGGCGGCCGCGGCGCGGAAGGTGTCGGCGGCGCCGAGGACCACGGACTTGCCGTCGGCGACCAGGACCCGGGCGAGCTTGCCGGTGGTGGTGGTCTTGCCGGTGCCGTTGACGCCGACGACCATGACGACGCCGGGGATCTCGTCGCCGCCGTTGCCGATGCCGTTGGCGGTGTGCACGGTGCGGTCGGCGTCCGTGCCGATGAGGGCGAGGAGCTCCTCGCGCAGCAGGGCGCGCAGGTCGTCGGGGGTACGGGTGCCGAGGACCCTGACCCGCTCGCGCAGCCGCTCGACGAGCTCCTGGGTGGGCGCGACGCCGACGTCGGCGGTCAGCAGGGTGTCCTCGATCTCCTCCCAGGTCTCCTCGTCGAGGTGTTCGCGGGACAGCAGGGTCAGCAGGCCCTTGCCCAGGGCGTTCTGGGAGCGGGAGAGCCGGGCGCGCAGCTTGACCAGCCGTCCCGCGGTGGGCTCGGGGACCTCGATCTCGGGCGCGGCGGGCGCCTCGGGCTCGGCGGCCGGTGCCTCGGCCACGGGGGCCTCGGCGGTGGGCAGCGTGACTTCTTCGATGGTGCGACGCTCTTCGTCGCGAGGAGTCTCGGCCTCCTCCCCGACGTGCGGTTCGGCGGGAGGCGCGGTGACGGAGGGCCCGGGGGCGGCCGGCGGGGACGGCGGCAGCTGCTTCTTCTTGCGTCCGCTGACGACGAGCCCGCTGATCGCGCCGAGCACGACCACGGCGATGACTACGGCAAGGATGACGGTTTCCATAACCCCTCCAGTATCAGCCACGCCCCGTCCGTGGGGACCGCACGCGCCGAACCCGGAGCGCCGAACCTGGACGAGCGTTATCCGGATTCAATTCTGGATGTGTAATATCCGGATTCCTCCGCACCGGGACCGACCCGGGCGGCACCGGGGAGGGAATCCGGATGATTGATGTCCTGGTTTTTTCGGGGGCGGATTCGCCTGCCTGTGGAGCGCCGCCGCGGCGGCCCGGCCGGTGATCACCCGGGCGCTGGACACCCTGGGCGCCGAGCCCCGTCTCGGCACGACCGTCACCGCCCTGGACGACCGCGCGGTACACCTCGCGGACGGCGGCACCCTCGCGGCCCGGACGATCGTGTGGACCGTGGGCGTGCGGGCGAGCCCCCTGACCGCACAGATCCCCGCGCCCCGGGACGCGCTGGGGCGGCTCGTGGTGGACCGGCAGCTGCGGGTGCGGGGCGTCGAGGGCGTCTACGCGGCCGGGGACACCGCGGCGGCCCCGGCCGAGGACGGCCACACCGTCACCCAGAGCTGCCGGCACGCCATCCCGCTCGGCAAGGTGGCCGGCCACAACGCCGCGGCCGGCCTGCTCGGCCTGCCGGCGGCGGACTTCGCGCCCGATCCATACCGCACCTGCCTCGACCTCGGGGCGGCCGGCGCGGTGGCCACGGCCGGCTGGGACCGGCGGCTACGGGAGGGGCCGGAGGGGTTCGCCAAGGGGCTCAAGCGCGCCATCAACGAGACATGGCTCTCCCCGCCGGTCGACGACCCCGAGGAGCTGCTGCGACGAGCCGACCACCGGGTGGGCCGGCGGCCGCCCCCACCGCCTCCTGCCTGATCACAGATGCCCGGCTGGACCCTCCGACGAAGCTGGGTGACACTCGTACTCGTCGTGGCGTCCAACGGTGCACATCGCCAGAAGTTGGATCAAAGTACGATGGTCGTCGGCCACGCAACGCGCGTAGAGTCCTGGCAGCCAAAATGCCGGCCAGGCACCACAGCCGCTGCCTGCACCTCCTCTCCCGGGGGTGCCTCCAGATCCCCGCACGGAGATACCTGCACCATGGGCACCACGTCCGCTTCCCCGCCCGAAACCGACGGCGCCGTCGAGACCCGCGGCATCGAGCCCGTTCCCGACCACGAACGCCACGGTCGCGTCCGCGAACTCTTCCCGACCTGGGTCGCCGCCAACATCAGCGTGCTGTTGCTGACCATGGGCGCCTCGCTCGTGGTCAACAACGGCCTGAACTTCTGGCAGGTCCTGCTGGTGGCCGCGATCGCCGCGGCCGTGGCCTTCGGCATGGTGGGCGTGCTGTCGGTCTCCGGCAAGTGGGGCGGCGCCCCCGGCGCGATGCTCTCCCGGGCCGCCTTCGGCGTCCGCGGCAACTACTTCCCCGGCGCGATCCTGTGGGTCGCCCGCTTCGGCTGGGAAACGATCAACGCGGTCACCGGCGCCTACGCGGTGCTGACCGTGCTGCATCTGCTGCTGGGCATCGAGAGCAACAACGTGCTCGTCGTCGTCACCCTGCTCGCCTTCGTGGCCGTCACCTACCTGGTGAGCGGTATGGGCCGCAAGGCGCTCAACGTCTGCAACAAGTACTCGACGTACCTGTTCGGCCTGTTCAGCATCATGGTGCTGGTCTACCTGGTCGCCACGATGGACTGGGACGCCATCTTCGCCAAGAAGGCGGGCACCACCGCCATGGTGATCGCGGGCATCGGCACCATCGCGGCCGGCGGTATCAGCTGGGTGCCCACCGGCCCCGACTTCGCGCGCTACCTCCCGCACTCCGCGTCCGGCAAGAAGATCGTCGGCACCACCGTCTCCGGCGCGGCCCTGGTGCTGCTGCCGATGGTGCTGATGGGCGGCGTGATGGCCGTCTCGAACCCGAAGCTGGCCGGTCAGAACACCGACCCGATGTCGTTCCTCGGCACCATCCTGCCGTCCTGGCTCGCGGTGCCGTACCTCATCACCGCGCTGGTCGGCATGGTGCTGATCAACAGCCTGTCGATGTACTCCGCGGGCTTCACCGCACAGACCATGGGCGTCAAGCTGCCGCGTGCCCTCGCGGTCAGCATCAATGCCGTCATCAGCCTGGTCGGCGGCCTGTTCATGATGCTGGTGGCCAAGGACTTCATCGGCCAGTTCATCGCCTTCCTGACGCTCCTCGCGGTCTCCTTCTCCGCCTGGATCGGCGTCTACGGCGTCGACATGGCCCGTCGGCGCAAGCTGGCGGTGCGCTACGACGCCGACAGCCTGATGAACACCGGCCGCACCAGCCGCTACTGGTACACCGGCGGTTTCTGCTGGCAGGCCATGACGGCCTGGGCCCTCGCGCTCGGCGCGGGACTGTGCTTCACCAAGGTCCAGTGGTTCACCGGCCCGCTGGCCACCACCTGGATCGGCGAGAACGGCCTGGGCTGGGCAGCCACGATCGCGATCGGCGCGCTCGCCTTCGCCGTCCTGCCGACGCCCCGGGAGTCCGTCCCCGCGGCCGGGGCCGACGAGGCGGCCGAGGCCCGGCAGGCCGTCGAGGTGGGCTGACCCGGCTCCGCCCCGCGGACCGGCCCCGCGGACCGTCTCCCCCCTAGTGATCTGACGCAGCGTCAGCTACCGTCCCCTTCGCCAACCGCCCTGGCGAAGGGGACGTTTGCCATGTCTGCCCTGCCTGCCCAGCCGTCGCCCGGCCACCAGCCCCCGACGAGGCTCCACCGGAGCCGAAAGCCCGGGGGCACCAGCCTCGCGCCGCCCCCGTGGATCTCGGTCCTGCGCATCAACCTCGTCGATCCCGCGCCCACGCCCGCCGCGCTGTCCGCGCGCTACCGGGCCGCCGTCGAGATGGCCGCGTTCGCCGACGACCGCGGCTTCACCATGGTCCAGACCGAGGAGCACCACGCCACCACCAACGGCTGGATGCCCTCCCCGCTCACCTTCGCCGGCGCCGTCTTCGGCGCCACCCGCCGCATCGGCGTCACGGTCTCCGCGCTGATCACGCCGCTGCACGACCCGCTGCGGCTGGCCGAGGACCTCGCCTCGCTCGACCTCCTCGGCGGCGGCCGGCTGGTCACCGTCGCCGGCCTCGGCTACCGGCCCGAGGAGTACGCGGCGCACGGGCAGGACTGGCGGAGCCGTGGCGCACTCCAGGACGAGGTGCTGGAGACCCTGCTGTCCGCGTGGACCGGCGAACCGTTCGCCTACCGGGGGCGCACGGTCCAGGTCACCCCCGCCCGTACACCCGGCCGCACCCGCTGCTGCTGATCGGCGGCAGCTCGCGGGCCGCGGCCCGGCGCGCGGCCCGCCTGGGGCTCCCCCTCTTCCCCAGTGCCCACCTCCCCGAACTGGAGGCCTACTACCACGAGCAGCGCGCCGTCTTCGGCACCGAAGGCTGGGTGATGCAGCCGCCGGAGCGGACCTCGCTCCTCCACCTCTCCGAGGACCCGGACCGCACCTGGGCCGCGTACGGCGGCCATCTGCTGTACGAGGCGCGGATGTACGCCTCCTGGCAGTCCGCCGGCGTCCGCTCTGCGGTGCGCTCGTCCGCCCAGGACGTCGCGGCACTGCGCGAGGAGGGCGTCTACCGCATCGTCACCCCGGACGAGTGCCTCCGGCTCGCCCGGCAGGAGGGCGGCGGGGGCTCGCTGATCCTGCATCCGCTGTGCGGCGGGATGCCCGTCGACGAGGGCTGGCGCTCGCTGCATCTGTTCGCCGAGCGGGTGCTGCCCCGCCTCGAGGACTGACGGCCGGCGGCGGGTTCAGCCTTCCGGGGAGAAGACGAACAGGATGCAGCCCGCCGCCGACTGCGGGACGTGCCAGGAGCCGGCCGGCGCATGGAGGAAGGACCCGGCGGAATGGTCCCCGTCACCGTCGTGGAAGGTGCCCGAGACCGCCGGCGCTTCCAGCGGGCGCTGCACACCACGCCGGCCGCGTACCGGCGCGCGTTCCGTGCGGCACGAGGCGCACCCCGGGAAGACGATCACGCTTGAGGCCCACGACGTCCCGGGCACAAAAAACGGGTACTGCCCGGGGTCCCTGTTGACCCGGGGCAGTACCCAGTACTGAGGAGAAGGACTGGCGGGGGGTTAGCCCATCTCCTCCAACGCCTTGCCCTTGGTCTCCTTCACGAACTTGAGCACGAAGGGGATCGAGAGCAGAGCGAAGACCGCGTAGATGACGTACGTACCCGAGAGGTTCCAGTCGGACAGGCTCGGGAAGCTGGCCGTGATGGCCCAGTTGGCGATCCACTGCGCGGAGGCGGCGACGCCCAGCGCGGCGGCACGAATCTTGTTCGGGAACATCTCGCCGAGGAAGACCCAGACGACGACGCCCCAGGAGAGGGCGAAGAAGAGCACGAAGACGTGGGCGGCGATCAGCGCCACGGTGCCCTGGGTGGCGGGCAGGGTGCCGGCCGCGCTCTTGGAGGCGAACGCCCATGCCTCCGCCGCGAGGGCGACGGCCATACCGGCCGAGCCGACGAGCGCCAGCGGACGCCGGCCGATCTTGTCGACGAAGATCATCGCGATCACGGTGCCGATGATGTTGATGATCGACGTCGTGAAGCTGTAGAAGAACGAGCTGCTCGGGTCGATGCCGACGGACTGCCACAGCGCCGAGGAGTAGTAGAACGCGACGTTGATGCCGACCAGCTGCTGGAAGACCGACAGACCGATACCGACCCAGACGATCGGCAGGAAGCCGAACTTGCTGCCGAGCAGGTCCTTGAACTTCGGCTTCTCCTCACGGCGCATGGCGTCCTGGATCTCGGTGACGCGCTTGTCCAGGTCGACGGTCTTGCCCTCGACCTCGGCGAGCACCTCCTGGGCGCGGGAGATCTTGCCGACGGAGATCAGGTAACGCGGCGACTCGGGGATCGCGAAGGAGAGCAGGCCGTACAGGGCGGCCGGGACGACCATCACGCCGAGCATCCACTGCCAGGCCTCCAGGCCGGCGACGACGCCGCGCTGGTTGCCGTTGGCGAGGTTGAGGATGCCCCAGTTGACGAGCTGGGAGATCGCGATACCGACGACGATCGCAGCCTGCTGGAACGAACCGAGACGGCCGCGGTAGGCGGACGGCGAGACCTCGGCGATGTAGGCCGGGCCGATGACCGAGGCCATACCGATCGCGAAACCGCCGACGATCCGCCAGAGGGCCAGATCCCAGAGGGCGAACGGCAGGGCGGAGCCGATGGCGCTGGCGACGAACAGAACCGAGGCGATCTGCATCACGCGGATGCGGCCTATACGGTCCGCGATCCGGCCTGCAGTGGCCGCTCCGATGGCGCAGCCGATCAGCGCGACGGCGATCACCTGGGCGAGGACTGCCGATCCGACGTCGTAGCGGCTGCGGATCGCCTCGACGGCGCCGTTGATGACGGCACTGTCGTAACCGAAGAGGAAGCCGCCCATCGCGGCAGCCGCGGTGATGAAGATGACATGGCCGAGATGCTCGGGGTGGGCCTTGCGGCCTTCCGAGCCCATCGGCTGCGCGGTGCTGGTCAACGTGAACTCCAGTGGCCCGGCTGCGCTGCCGGGTTAGGGGGCTGGCCCTACAAGTGGTGCATAGGTTGGGGGTACCCACCACTTGAAGGTAAAAGCAACGTTGCAGAGACTATGCCTTCAAGTTTCGAAGTCAATAGG
Organism: Streptomyces caniferus; assembly: GCF_009811555.1. Taxonomy (GTDB): domain Bacteria; phylum Actinomycetota; class Actinomycetes; order Streptomycetales; family Streptomycetaceae; genus Streptomyces; species Streptomyces caniferus. Next base: position 249,769 of record NZ_BLIN01000002.1, read on the forward strand.
CCTGAATGAAATTGTTTCTCGGCCGACCGGGGAGCCTTTCGTTCAAGTTCTGAACTGATGCAGTGTCGGATACTCCGGGCGATCGCCAAGGGTGCCGGCGGGGCCGCCAAAAGCACCTAATCCGGTCGATACCACCCCGAGGCCGAGCGGTCTGCGCGCGGCGCGCCCGTGGTCAGTGCAGTCGCTGACTGATGACCTTAGATACGCCGTCGCCCTGCATCGATACCCCGTAAAGGGCGTCGGCGACCTCCATCGTCCGCTTCTGATGCGTGATCACAATCAGCTGGGAGCTCTCCTGGAGTTCTTCCATGATCCGGATCAGCCGCTGCAGGTTGGTGTCGTCCAGCGCCGCCTCCACCTCGTCCATCACATAGAACGGGCTGGGCCGCGCCTTGAAGATCGACACCAGCAGCGCCACCGCGGTCAGCGACCGCTCGCCGCCCGACAGCAGCGACAGCCGCTTGACCTTCTTCCCCGGAGGCCGCGCCTCCACGTCCACCCCGGTCGCCAGCATGTCGTCCGGGTCGGTCAGCACCAGGCGTCCCTCGCCGCCCGGGAAGAGCCGTGCGAAGACGCCCTCGAACTCGCGCGCGGTGTCGTGGTACGCCTCGGTGAAGACCTGCTCCACCCGCTCGTCGACCTCCTTGACCACCTGCATCAGGTCGGCACGGGTCTTCTTCAAGTCTTCAAGCTGCTCGCTCAGGAACTTGTGCCGCTCCTCCAGCGCGGCGAATTCCTCCAACGCCAGCGGATTCACCTTCCCGAGCTGCTGGTACGCCCGCTCGGCCGCCCTGAGCCGCTTCTCCTGCTCGGCCCGCACATAGGGCACCGGCTGGTTGCGCGGATGTTCCGGGTCGTCCGGGAGCACCTCGCCGTCGGCGGCCGGCGACGGCGGGACGAGCTGTTCGGGGCCGTACTCGGACATCAGCCCGGCCGGCTCCACCCCCAGCTCCTCCAGCGCCCTGGTCTCCAGCTGCTCGATCCGCAGCCGCTTCTCCGCGCCCAGCACCTCGCCGCGGTGCATCGAGTCCGTCAGCTTGTCCAGCTCGGACTTCAGCTCCCGGCCCTGGTTGCGCTCGGCCACCAGCGCCTGTTCCCGCTCGGCCTTCGCCCGCTCCGCCGCGCCGCGTTCCTCCTCGGCCCGTACGGCCGACACCTCGACGTGCGCCAGCAGCTGCCGGGCACCGGCGGCGACCGCCCCGGCCACCTCCGCCTCGTGCCGCAGCCGCGCGCGCCGCCGCTCGGCCCGCACCCGCGCCTCGCGTTCGGCGCGCGCCCCCCGGTCCAGCGCATCCGCCCGCCCGGCGAGCGCCTTCACCCGCTCCTCGTGCGTCCGCGCCTGGAGCCGGGCCTCCATCTCCGTCTGCCGCGCATTGGCGCCGTCGGCGGCCAGCCGGTCCCGTACGGAGGTGTCGGGCTCCTCCTCGCCGACGCCCGGCTCCTCCTCGGCCACCGCGAGGCGCTCGGCGAGCTCCTCGGCCTCCTCGGTGGCCCGCACCAGGGCCTCTTCGGCCTTGGCCGCCGCCGCGTCGGACCGCTCGGCCTCCCCCGCGGCCGCCCGCGCCTGCCCGCCGAGCCGGCCCAGATCGCCGGCGACCTTCGACTTCTCCCGGTCCGCCGCCCGCCGCCGCTCCGCCAGCTCCTCGACCAGCGCGGCACACTCCGTACGGCGTTCCGCCGCGGCCCGCTGCGCCTGCGTCAGCCGCTCGCAGCGCGCCGCCAGCTCCTCCAGCTCGGCGGCCGCCTCGTCGACGGAGGCCTGCACCTCCAGCAGGCTCGGCGCACCGGCGGAGCCGCCGTGCGCGAAATGCGTCCCCAGCAGGTCGCCCTCGCCGGTCACCGCCATCAGCTCCGGCCGTGCGGCCACCAGCTCCTCGGCGTCCTCCAGCGTCCCGACCACCACGACGTCCCGCAGCAGCCGAGCCACGGCGGCCGTCAACTCCGCAGGTCCCCCCACCAGTTCATCCGCCGGTACGGGCGCGGAACGGGGCCCGGGAACCCGGTGCCCGACGGGCTCGGGCGCGCCCGGCGCCCCGGCCGCGCCCCGCGCCGCCACCCGAACAGCCTCACCGGCCGCCACGGCACCCGAGGCCCCACCGGGCTCGCCGGCCCCCGCCATGTCCACGGCCGCCATGGACTCGTCGGCCTCCACAGCCCGCGCGGGCGCAGGCACCCGTCCCGCACCCGCCCGGCTCCCGCCTCCCCCGAGCACCATCGCCGCCCGCCCCGCGTCCTGTGTGCGCAGCAGCCGGATGGCCTCGGCGGCGGTGCCCGGGCCGCTGACGGCAAGGGCGTCCGCGGCCACGCCGAGGGCGGCCGCCACCGGGACCTCGAAACCGGGGGTGACGGTCAGCAGTTCCGCCGCCGGACCGAGCAGGCCCGTGAGCTGGTCCGCGGCGGCCAGCAGCGCGCCGGTACCGTCCTTGCGGCGCAGCCCGAGCGCCAGCGCGTCATGGCGCGCCGCGGTCGCGGCCCGCTCCCGCTCGGCCGTGGTCAGCGCCTCGCGCGCGGCGGACAGCGCGGACTCCGCCTCCGCCAGCTCGCGCCGGGCCGCCTCGTGCCGCTCGGCGACCTCCTCGTCGTCCGCGTCCAGCCCGTCGACCTCGGCCTTGAGCTGCTCGTACTCCTCCTGGGCGGTGACCGCCCGGCGCCGGGCGTCGTCCCTGGCCTCGGCCAGCCGGCCGATCTCCGCCTGCGCCGAGGCCGCCCGGCCACGGGCGGCGGTGACCTGCCCGCTCAGCCGGACCAGGCCCTCACGGCGGTCGGCGATCGCGCGGGCCACATCGCGCAGCCGCCGCTCCTCGTCCGCCAACTGACGCTCCAGTCCGGCACGGTGTTCGACGGTGTCCTCCAGCGCCCGGCTCGCCGCCTCCAGCGCCGCCGTCAACTCCGCCTCCTGCTCGCGGATCCGGGCGGCCTCGCGCTCCATGTCCTCGGGGTCGCGCCCGTGCCGCTCCTCCGGCGGGGCCGCCGAGGCGCTCTTGACCCGTGCCTCGGCCAGCGAGATCGTGCCGCGCACCCGCTCGGCGAGCTGGGTGAGCTCATGCCAGGTCTGCTGGGCGCGCTGCACCCGCGGCGTCAGGGTGCGCACTTCCTCCTCCAGGGCCGCCTCGTGCCGCTGGGCGGTGCGCAGCCGGTCCTCGGCGGCCTGCTTGCGCTCCTTCAGCGCCGCCTCGTCCGCGATCTCGGCGCGCAGCGCCCGGCGCAGGGTGACGAGGTCGTCGGCGAGCAGCCGCAGCCGGGCGTCGCGCAGGTCCGCCTGGATGACGGCGGCGCGCCGGGCGACCGCGGCCTGCCGCCCCAGCGGCTTGAGCTGGCGGCGCAGCTCATCGGTCAGATCCTGGACGCGGGCGAGGTTGGCCTTCATCGCGTCCAGCTTCCGCAGCGCCTTCTCCTTGCGCTTGCGGTGCTTGAGGACGCCGGCCGCTTCCTCGATGAAGGCCCGGCGCCCCATCGGGTCGGCATGCAGTACGGAGTCGAGCTGCCCCTGCCCGACGATGACATGCATCTCCCGGCCGATACCGGAATCGGACAGCAGTTCCTGGATGTCCAGCAACCGGCAGGTGTCCCCGTTGATCTGGTACTCGCTGCCGCCGTTGCGGAACATGATCCGGGTGAGGGTGACTTCGGTGTACTCGATCGGCAGTGCACCGTCGGAGTTGTCGACGGTGAGCGAGACCTCGGCGCGGCCGAGCGGCGGCCGCCCGGTCGTCCCGGCGAAGATGACGTCCTCCATCTTGCCGCCGCGCAGCGACTTGGCTCCCTGCTCGCCCATGACCCAGGACAGCGCGTCCACCACGTTGGACTTGCCGGAGCCGTTCGGGCCCACGACGCAGGTGATGCCCGGCTCGAACCGGAGCGTCGTGGCGGAGGCGAAGGACTTGAAACCTCGCAGGGTCAGACTCTTGAGATGCACGCCGTTGGACTCTACCGGCCGCCCCTCGGGGGACGGCCCCGCCATTCCGCGCCGATCACCCGCCCCGTACGGCCCCCGGGTATACCGCACCGTTCATTTTCGGTTTCATTGACGAAAGCGCAGGGCACATCATGCGGTAAGGGAGGGGCGGCACGGCTGAAGTGGCCTTATGGTCCGAAAGGCCGGAGAGCGAAAGAACCGGAAACGACGAAGGGACGCCGAAGCGTCCCTTGAAGATCTTGAAGAGAGCGGTGCCTCAAGCGGCTGGCGAGAGCTCTACCGGCCCTGAGGTCGGGGTCAGGTGAGCGCGGGCTCCGCCTGGGGTACGTCGATGTCGAGCATCGAGTCGTCGCGACGTGCGGCAGCGGACAGCATGTCGTTTTCGGCCTGCATCCGAATAAGTTCGGATTCAAGGTCTTGGACGCGCTGCTGAAGCCGTCGCATCTCGGAGAGGACTCGGGGGTCGGAGCCGCCGACGTAACCGAGAAGCGCCTTTGCCATGATGGATGGTCCTCCACAATGAGTGACCGACCGAAGCGGTGTGGGTCGTGAGGGATTCGCACCCGCGGTGCTTGTCATTCTCTGGTGTACTCAATGCCAAACAGCTAAGGTGCGCGGGGATTCCAGAGTCTCACCAAACGGTTTGACGGTCAACACGATCACACCCCGTATCCTCGGGCACCTGAGAGTGCGCGGCCGCGAGGGCGCTGCGCCGACTCCCCAGAAAGGTCCCGCGGGGGCGTAGAGATCATCCGTACAGCGGCAGCCTTGCACGGGTCGGCCGAGTTGGCAACCACCAGGCCTTATCTCCCGTAAGCAGCTGACAAAGAGACATCCCCAAGATCGCCTGTGACGGCCGTACGGGCGGTTCCGGACGGCTCACTCAGCGGATCTCGAAGCCGTCGTAACCGCCCCGGGGCGTGGCCCATATCTCAGTGACTCCGTCCACCCGCCCGGGCGTGTCTCCGGTGCGGAGCCAGTCCAGCAGCGCGTCGCAGCGCTCCTTCGGGCCCTCGGCGACCACCTGGACGCGGCCGTCGCCGAGGTTGACCGCAAATCCGCGGAGTTCGCCGATGCGAAGGGCGTTGGCCCGGGTGAACCAACGGAAGCCGACGCCTTGGACCTGACCACGCACCCAGGCGGTCACACGGACACCTTCGTTCATGTGTGCACGTTAACTGGCCAATTGCTCAACGGTCACTTCCGCCCCTTGCGCCATGGCGTACAGTCCCCCGACAAGCGAGGCTCACTCTTACGGGTGAACCGTCTTGACGCTCAGGAAGCTCTGCGGCGGTAGCCGCCCCAGTGGAGCCGGTGCTTGCACCGGGGGAAGGAAGACAGCGGATGGGCCGCCATCGACGCTCTGCTCCCCCAGCCCCCGAAGCCCCCGGCACGGGGCCTGTTGACGCACCGGCAGCAGCGCGGGGCGACGCACCGGCGGCAACACGGCCCGGCACGCCGTCCGCTGCGCAGCGCCACGGACGTCGCGCGGCCCCGCGCCGCGGCAGGGCGCCCGTACGCACCGGCCTGCTCGGCGCCTCCGCGGCGATGGCGATGGGAGCCGTCGCGGTCGCGTCCGGACTGATCCCCGGTCACGGCCAGTTCGACGGGGGCACGGGCGGGGACCAAGGGGACCGCGTACGCGCCGGCGCACTGCCGGAGGCCACCGAGCCGCTGGGCGGGCGGTCGGCGACACCGTCCGACCGCGCCACGGACCAGGCGAGCCGCGGCGGCACCCGTTCCGCCGTCCCCGGCACCGGCCGCCCCTCCTCCCCCACCACTCCCTCGACGTCCCCCTCACCGCAACGGACCTCCTCCACCCCCACCGGGAAGACCGAGGCGCGCCGGTCCGCCGAGCCCTCCGGCCGGCCGTCCTCGGCGGCACCCGTACGCAGCGCGGCGCCGTCGAAGGCCCCCGACACCTCGTCGTCCGCCGAGGCCCAGGTCCTGTCCCTGGTCAACCAGGAGCGCGCCCAGGCCGGCTGCTCCCCCGTCACGGCCGACAAGGAACTGGCGGGACTCGCACAACAGTTCAGTGACGACATGGCCCGGCGCGGCTTCTTCGACCACACCGACCCGGACGGCGACACCCCCTGGGACCGTGCCCGGGACGCGGGCATCAGCGATCTGGGCGGCGAGAACATAGCCCGCGGCCAGGCCACCGCCCAGGCCGTCATGGACTCCTGGATGAACAGTCCCGGCCACCGCGCCAACATCCTCAACTGCGAGTACAAGACCCTCGGCGTCGGCGCCCACTTCGGTCCTGGAGGCCCGTGGTGGACGCAGGACTTCGGCTTCTGAGGCAGGCGACGCCCGGCCGGGCGAGGTGACCCCGAAAGCATCGGACGCCCGCGCCGCCCCGTGACGGATCACGGGGCGGCGCGGGCGTCTCGCGTGCGGTGAGCCGCGGGACTTGCGGGCCGCGCGGGCGTCCCGCACGGCGGGCGGAGGGGCGTGCGGGCTCGCACGCGCCGGTCAGGCGGCGAGGGCGGCGCGGCCCGCGGCGAAGATGCGGGCCTGCTCGGCGATGCGGCGTCCGAGGTGCTCGGCGGTGGCGATATCGGCCTTGTGGACGCCCTCGGCACCCTGGTCGTTGTCGGACTGGGCGCCGGCCCCCAGGAAGAAGCCGAGCCGGTTGAGGTCGTTCTCCGAGGCGGTGGAGGAGTTCCAGCCGGGGAGCAGGTTGAGGCCGATCCAGCTCATGCCGTGCTGGGCGGCGAGCACCGTGAAGAACTGCAGGGTGTGCAGCTTGTCCCCGCTCTTGGAGGCGGAGTTGGTGAAGCCGGCCGCGAGCTTGTCCTGCCAGGCACGGGTCGCCCAGCGCTTGGCGGTGGCCTCGGCGAAGACATGGAACGCGCCGGAGGCGGTCCCCATGTACGTCGGCGAGCCGAAGACGATCGCGTCGGAGGCGTCGAGCAGCTCCCATTCGGCTTCGGTGATCTCGTCGACCTTGATCAGGTGGACGGTGGCGCCCGCCCCGGCGGCAGCGGCGCGGACAGCCTCGGCCAGTACGGCGGTGTGGCCGAAACCGGAGTGGTAGGCGACGGAGACGACGGGGGCGGGCAGGGCAGGGCTGGTCACAGCGGTTCTCCTCAAGGTCACGGCATCCCGGGACGGTCGGTGCCCGGGAACGTCGGGCGGCGATGAGGAAAGAGAAGCACTAACTTTTAGAAAGCGCAACCCAATGGTTAGCGCTGCGCAGGAGTATGGTGTCGGCATGGCGACCGAGACCCCTGCCGCACCGGCCGAGGAGCCCACCTCCGGCTGTACGGACGACCTGGCCTACGACGTTTTCGCGCGCGACTGCCCGTCCCGTGACGCGCTCAAGCACGTCACCGACCGATGGGGCAGCCTGACGCTGGGAGCGCTCCTCGACGGCACCTTCCGCTTCAACGAACTGCGGCGCCGGGTGGAAGGGGTGAGCGAAAAGATGCTGGCCCAGACGCTGCACGCACTGGAGCGGGACGGACTCGTCCACCGCGAGGCCCAGCAGACCAACCCGCCCCGTGTCGACTACGCGCTCACGCCGCTGGGCGACCAGGTCGCGCGCCAGCTGCAGTTGCTGATCGCCCTGGTGGAGGACCGGATGCCGCAGGTGCTCCGGGCCCGGGAGCGCTATGACGCCCGGCACGCCGCCGGATGAGCCGGTGCCCGCGCCGGCGTGCCGCGTTCAGCCGCGCGGCGGCCGCTGGCAGCGGGGGCAGTAGTAGCTGGAACGGTTCATCCACGGACGGCGGCGGATCGGGGTGCCGCAGCGGCGGCAGGGTTCGTCCTCGCGGCCGTAGGCGTCCAGGGAGCGGTCGAAGTAGCCGGACTCGCCGTTGACGTTGACATAGAGGCTGTCGAAGCTGGTGCCGCCGACGGCGAGCGCGGCGTTCATCACGTCCCGTACGTGGCCGAGCAGTTCGGCGGTGCGCGGGCGGGTGAAGGTGGCGGTCGGCCGCTCGTAGTGGAGCTTGCTGCGCCACAGCGCCTCGTCGGCGTAGATGTTGCCGACGCCGCTGATCAGGGTCTGGTCCAGCAGCGCCCGCTTGATGGTGGTCCGGCGGCGGCGCAGCGCGTCGTGGAAGGCGGCGTCGTCGAAGGCCGGGTCGAGCGGGTCGCGGGCGATATGCGCGATGACGTCGGGCAGCTGGTCGGCGTCCCCGGGGACGGTGTCGTGCAGCGAGAGGCCGCCGAAGGTGCGCTGGTCGACGAAGCGGAGTTCGGTGCCGAGGGCGTCGGCGAAGCGGAGCCGGATCCGCAGGTGCTTCTCGTCCGGGGCGTCCTGCGGCTGGACCAGCAGCTGACCGCTCATCCCGAGATGGGCGAGGATCGCCAGGCCGTGGGTGACGGACGGCGTGACCCTCGGGGTGAGGCCCTCGGCGGCGGTCTGTGCGGCCGGGCCCCCGCCGGTCACCGGGAGCCAGAGGTACTTGCCGCGCCGGTGGGCGACGCCGAGCCGCAGCCCCGTGAGCCGGGCCGCGAAGTCGGCCGCGCCGGCCGTGTGCCGGCGGATCGCGCGCGGATGCCGCACCTCGACCTCGTCGATCGTGCGTCCGTCGACCCAGCGCTCCAGTCCGCGGCGTACGACCTCGACCTCGGGCAGCTCGGGCACGGGACTCCTCGGGACGGCTGGCGGAACGACAGCCGCAGCGTACCGCTCCCCTCCGGGAGCCCGAGGGCCCGCCCCGGTGCCTCGGGCGCGGTCCGCGGGGCAACCGCCGGGGGCGGCGGCCGAGTTGGGTCGCCCGCGAGGGACCCCGCCGTCCTGCCGGTGACGCGGGCGGCCACGGCTCCGGACAAGAAGGACCCCCGGTACGCCGAAGCGCAACGGGGGTACGTGCACCGCGCACGGAGGCGGGTGCGGTTAGCCGGCGGTGTCTTCCCCGGCGGGCTCGGCGGGCTCTGCCGCCTTGTCCGCCTCGGCCACCTTGGCCGCCTCGTCCGCGGCGGCGCGAATCTCGCGCCACGCCGACTCGGCCGCCTGCTGCTCGGCTTCCTTCTTGCTGCGGCCGGTGCCGGTGCCGTACGAGACACCACCGACGCGGGCGGCAGCAGTAAAGGTCTTCTCGTGGTCCGGTCCGGTCTCCGTGACCAGGTACTCCGGAACGCCGAGACCCTCGGTCGCGGTGAGTTCCTGGAGGCTGGTCTTCCAGTCCAGGCCCGCGCCCAGGCTGGAGGACTTCTCGATGAGCGGGTCGAAGAGCCGGTGCACCAGCTCGCCGGCCGCGTCGAGGCCCTGGTCGAGATAGACCGCGCCGATCACCGCTTCAAGGGTGTCGGCGAGGATGGATGCCTTGTCCCGGCCGCCCGTGCCCTCTTCGCCCCGTCCGAGGCGGATGAAGGCGCCGAGGTCGAGGCCGCGGCCCACCTCGGCAAGCGCACGCGAGTTGACCACCGCGGCCCGGAGCTTGGCCAGCTGGCCCTCGGGAAGATCGGGGTGGATGCGGTACAGCGTGTCGGTGACCACCAGGCCGAGCACCGAATCCCCGAGGAATTCGAGCCGCTCGTTGGTGGGCAGACCGCCGTTCTCGTATGCGTACGAGCGGTGCGTCAGCGCACGCACCAGAAGGGCGGACTCGAGCTTGTACCCGAGCCGCCCTTCCAGAAGCGTGTGAGACGAGGCCGTGTCCGCCGGAGTCGGTTCATCCCCGCGTGTGCGGGAAGTCGAATTGGCGTCTGACATGAAGCCTGTCACCAGCCGCTCAGACCTCGAGGACCTGGCGCTTGTTGTAGGTGCCGCAGCTCGGGCACGCGATGTGCTGCTGCTTCGGCTCGTGGCAGCGCTCGCACGCCACCAGGGTGGGGACCGCAGCCTTCCACTGCGACCGGCGGTGGCGCGTGTTGCTGCGCGACATCTTCCGCTTCGGAACAGCCACGGCTACTTCTCCTGCTTCTCGTCGACGCCCGCTTCGGCGCCGCCCATGTTGTCCTTCTCGCCGTCCTTGACGGTCCCGGCGAGTCCCTGCAGTGCCGCCCAACGGATGTCGACGGCGTCGTGGTGGTGGTCCGGGTCGTCCGCCAGCCGCACTCCACAATCGGAGCACAGGCCCGGGCAGTCGTCCTGGCACACCGGCTGCATCGGCAGTGCAAGCACCACCGCGTCACGCAGCACGGGTTCGAGGTCGAACAGGTCGTCCTCGAGGAAGAGGGTGTCCTCCTCGTCCTCGGCGTCGTCGCCGGCGTCCTCATGGACCCTGGCGTCGGCGTCGGGGTAGGCGAACATCTCCTGGAAGTCCGCGTCGAGCTCTCGCTCCAGCGGCTCCAGACACCTTACGCACTCCCCCTTGACGGTTGCACGGCCGGTGCCTGTGACAAGCACCCCGTCCATGACCGACTCCAGGCGGAGGTCGAGCTCGATCGGGGCGCCCTCGGGCACTCCGATGACCTCGTTGCCGAGGTCCCGGGGGGCCTCGACGGAGCGGGAGACCCTCTTCAGCGCACCGGGACGCCGGCCCAGCTCGCGCGTGTCGAACACGAGAGGGGAACGGTGGTCGAGGCGGGCGTTGATGGCTTCCTGCTTTCTACGGGGTTTTCCGTGCCGTCCGTACTCCTGCTGTACAGGATCCGGGCAGCAGAGATCGCGGAGATACGCGCGACCGAAGAGCCAGGATACTGGACGGGCCCCGATAGGCCCAATCCGCTCCCGGTCCTGCCCCGGGCCGCGGGCGGGGCCGCCTACTGGCGCCCCTCCTCGTACGCCCGGAGCTGGTCCAGGTCGATCATGCTGGTGTCGAAGAGGCTGGTCTCGTCCAGTGCGCCGGGCTGCGCGGAATGGCCGTGCGGAGCCTGCTGGGGCTGCTGGGGCACCTGCTGCTGGAGGTAGGCGTTCGGGTCGTAGCCCTGCTGCTGGGCCTGCTGCCAGTCGTAGCCGTACGGGTCCTGGTGCTGGGCGTACGGGACCTCCTGCGGCTGCTGATAGCCGTAGACGTCCTGCTGCGGGTAGACCGCCGGGTCGGTGTAGTAGCCCTGCTGCTGAAGCTGCGGCTGGAGGGGCTGCTGGTGCTCCTGGGGCTGCGCCTGGGGCATGGGAGGCGCCGGGGGCATCGGGGGCGCCTGCGGCGGCTGCTGCCCCTGGTCGGCGCCGATGCCCGCCAGACCGGCCAGATACTCGGCGTCGGCCTGGTGCCCGGACTGCGGATCGCCCTGCGCCGCCAGGTGGGCGCCCAGCTCGTCGATCGCCTGGGCGCCCTGGAGCTTGTCGCGGCCCCGGCCGACCGCTTCCAGCGTCTTGGTCAGCACGGCCTGGAACGCCCCGAACTTGGCGTCCACATACGCGTCGGCGCGCTGCCGGAGGGTCTCCGGGTCGGCGCTGCGCTCCGGGGCCTGCGTGCCGTCCTCGTCGGGGTACCCCTGGTCGTCGAGCCCGGGGTCGCGGCCGAGCAGCTTCTCGCGGCCGCGGTCGACGGATCCGATGGTCTTGGTGAGCACGACCTCGAAGTTGGCGAGCTTGCTGTCGACGTAGTCGTCGGCCTCGGCGCGGATCTCCTCCGCCTCCCGGCGGGCCTCCGCGAGGATCCGGTCCGCCTCGTCCTGGGACTGCCGGGCGACCTCGGTGTCGGAGATCAGCGAGCCGCGATGGGCGTGCGCGGTCTCGATGATCCGCTCCGCCTCGGCCCGCGCCTCCTCGACCATCTGCTCCCGCCCGCCGAGCAGCTCCTGCGCCTGCGCGAGGGAGCCCGGGAGCGCCGCGCGCACCTCCTCCAGCATGGCGAGCAGCTCGGCGCGGTTGACCACGCACGAGGCCGACATGGGCATGGACCGGGCACCGCCGACGGTCGCGACGATGTCGTCGAGCTTCTTCTGCACGTCCACTATGGACTCGCCACTCTCTGAAGGGTTGGAACGACGGAACGGGACGACTGTACGTCCACGGCCCCTTTGCCCGACACCAACTGACGCCCCATCAGCCAGGCATCACCGGGGCGGTGTGCCCTGCGGTGTCAGCCCTTCGTCCGCAGCCGCTCGGTGAGGGCCTCCAGGACGAACGGCGGCACCAGGTGCGAGACATCGCCGCCCCAGGCGGCAACCTCCTTGACGAGGCTGGAGGAGAGGAAGCTGTAGGTGGGGTTGGTGGGGACGAAGAGGGTCTCCACCCCGGACAGCCCGTTGTTCATCTGGGCCATCTGCAGCTCGTAGTCGAAGTCGCTGACGGCCCGCAGCCCCTTGACGATCGCGGGGATGTCGCGCTGCTTGCAGAAGTCGACGAGCAGGCCGTGGAAGGACTCGACCTCCACGTTGCCGTACTCGGCGGTGGCCCGGCGAATCAGCTCGATCCGCTCGTCGACCGTGAACAGCCCCTGCTTGGACTGGTTGATCATCACGGCGACGTGGACGACGTCGTACAACTTGGAGGCACGGGCGATGATGTCCAGGTGCCCGTTGGTGATGGGGTCGAACGACCCCGGACAGACGGCGCGGCGCAACTCGGGTTCCTCGCTCTCCGATCCGGTCATGACACGCTTACTGACGTCGATTCGGCAGACGTCGAAGCGGCGCGACCGTACCAAAGCGTCCCCTCGCCGTAGCGACGGGCCTTGATCGCTTCAAATCCGTCCGGCCATGGGAATGTGCCGCCTCGGGTGCTGCGCTCCACGGTGACGAGTGCGTCGTCCGCAAGCCACCCCTGACCACGGAGTGTGAGCAGGATCTCGCAGAGTTCCGCGTCGGTGACCACGTACGGCGGGTCCAGGAAGACGATGTCGTAGGGCTCTCCCGGGGCCGCTCCGGCGGCGGTCTGCTCGGCCTTGCCGGCCCGGACCTCGACGCCCGGGAGGCCGACCGCGCGGACGTTGTCCCGGATGGTGCGCACGGCGCGGGCATCGGCCTCGACCAGCAGGACGTGCGCGGCGCCGCGGGAGAGCGCCTCCAGGCCGACCGCGCCGGAACCGCCGTACAGATCGAGCACCCGGGCACCGCTCAGCGGTCCGTCGAGGGACTCCCAGGTGGAGAACATGCCCTCGCGCGCACGGTCGGAGGTCGGGCGGGTGCCGTTTCCCGGTGGTACGGCGAGGCGGCGGCCGCCGGCGGTACCGGCGATCACGCGGGTCATGGGCCCGTCCTTACGTTGCGCGTGGTCGGTGGGGGGAGCCGGGCGGGCTCCGCTCCTCCACGATATTCGGTCGGCAGGGGCCCGGCGTCCGGCCTGGGCTCCCCGGCAGCGCCCGGACCGGTGATCGATCTCACGTGGTGGCGGGCGGTTCCGAGCGGCGGGCGGGCGTCCGGCTCCCGTGCGGCCGCGCCCCGGCGAGGCGGCGGCCCTCGCTCACCCCTTGTCCAGATACTGCTCCCGTTCGTCGTCCAGCAGGGCGGACAGGGCGATCCGCAGCTCCGGATAGCCGGTCAGCTCGGGATCGGCGGTGACCAGCGCGGTGGCCTCCTCGCGGGCGGACGCGATCACCTCCTCGTCGTCGATGACCGCGAGCATCCGCAGCGACGAGCGGACGCCGGACTGGGCCTGGCCGAGGACATCGCCCTCGCGCCGCTGTTCCAGGTCGATACGGGAGAGTTCGAAGCCGTCGAGGGTGGCGGCCACGGCGGCGAGCCGGGCGCGGGCCGGGCTGGCCTCGGGCATCTCACTGACCAGCAGGCACAGGCCTGGTGCGGAGCCACGGCCGACCCGGCCGCGCAGCTGGTGCAGCTGGGAGACGCCGAAGCGGTCCGCGTCCATGATCACCATGACGGTGGCGTTCGGGACGTTCACCCCGACCTCGATGACGGTCGTCGCCACCAGCACGTCCAGCTCACCGACGGCGAACCGGCGCATCACGTCGTCCTTGTCGTCCGGCGCCATCCGGCCGTGCAGCACCGCCACCCGCAACCCGGCGAGCGGACCCTCGGCGAGCTGCCCGGCGATGTCGAGCACCGCGAGCGGGGGCCGCTTCTCCTCCGCGTCCTCCGGTGAACCCGCCTGGTCCGCGGCGCCCTTGGAGCCGGCCGTCTTCTTCGCCCCCTTGGGCGCGTCCTCCTCGTCGCCGATCCGGGGGCACACCACATAGCCCTGATGCCCGGCCGCCACCTCTTCGCGGACCCGCTCCCAGGCGCGCGCGAGGAAGTGCGGCTTGTCCTTGGCGGGCACCACATGGGTGGCGATCGGCGAGCGTCCGGCGGGGAGTTGGTCCAGGACGGAGGTCTCCAGATCACCGAAGACGGTCATGGCGACCGTGCGCGGAATGGGGGTGGCCGTCATGACCAGCAGATGCGGCGGCTGCTTGCCCTTGCTGCGGAGCGCGTCCCGCTGTTCGACGCCGAAGCGGTGCTGTTCGTCGACGACGACCAGGCCCAGGTCGTGGAACTGCACCTTGTCCTCGATCAGGGCGTGGGTGCCGACGACGATCCCGGCCTCGCCGGTGACCAGATCGAGCAGCGCCTGCCGGCGGGCGGCGGCGCCCATGGAGCCGGTCAGCAGCACGACCTTGGTGCCCTGCTCGGCGCCCCCGAGCATCCCGCCCTCGGCCAGCTCCCCCATCATCTCGGTGATCGAACGGTGGTGCTGCTGGGCGAGGACCTCGGTCGGCGCCAGCATCGCGGCCTGGCCGCCGCTGTCGACCACGCCGAGCATGGCGCGCAGCGCGACCATGGTGTTGTGGGTGACGGTGAAGTGGTCGGTCACATAGGCGTGGTCGGGGTGCCGGACGCTGATGCACTGGACGGGCTTGCGGCCGACGTGTTCGATGGCCCGGATGGTGCGCCGGAAGCCTGCCACGCCCTCCTCCGGCAGCGCCACGTCGACGTCGTACGTCCCCTCCCCCGCACCGCTCAGCCGCGCCCGTCCGCCCAGCGAGCGCACCAGCCACGCGAGGTCGTCGGCCAGCGGGCGGTGCGCCGCGGGGAACACCCGGCCGGCGCCCACGGGGCCGCTCCCGGCGTCCAGCAGGCCCCGCAGCACGGCCAGCCGGTCCTTGAGCGGTGCGTTGCGGTAGGCGTGCGGCACCCGGTCCGCCGGGCCACGGTCCTCCGCCAGCCTCCGCCCCACCCGGTACGGATCGAGCGGCCGGTCCCCGCCGCCGTCGAGGTCCACCGGCACGGCCGCCGGAACGGACCACCGGGGGCGGCCGTCGGGGTCGTGGAGGTCCTCCCGCAGCTCGCGGGTGGTCAGCACGCGCTCCCGGGCCTCGCCGGTCCCGACGATCCAGAGATGCTCGTCGTCGCACTCGACGGCGCTGCCGTCCGAGAGCACCAGCCGCCACACCTCGCGCTCGCCCTGCGGGAAGACGCCGTCCACCACGGCGAGCTCGCCGCTGGGCACCACCACTTCGGTGCCGACGGTCATCTCCCCCATGGGACGGAAGCCGCGCGGCGTCAGCACCAGCGCGTCCAGCGGCTGGGCCTTGCCGGAGCCCACCTCGCCCTGGAGGAGGCGGTGCATGGGGTGCTCGGTGGCCAGGTCGTCGAAGATCTCCCGGCTGACCTTCTGCTGGCCGTCGGTGAGCGTGAAGGGCAGCTTGGCGTCGAAGGCGTCGAGGATGCCGCCGGTGACCTGGGTCCGCGCCACGGCGGGGAGTTGGGTCTCGGCGAGGCGGCGCCGGGCGAGCGCGACCTGCAGGACGAACGCCTCGTCCCACTTCAGCCGGTCCCGCGCGGCGGCGATGTCGGCCTTGTGCGCCGGGCGGTGGATCTTGAGCAGCGCCTCGGTGAGCGGGACCAGCTCCCGGCCGCCCCGGAGCGCCTCGGGCAGCGGGTCGACGGCGTCCTGCGCGCTGGGCAGCACCGCGTCGACCGCCTTGGCGATCTTCCAGGACGCCATCTGCTGGCAGGCCGGGTAGATCGGCAGGAGCTGGCCGGCGAAGGCGTTGACCGCCTCGGCCCCGCTCCCGGCGTCGCCGTCGAGGAGCTCGTACTCGGGGTGGGCGAGCTGGAGTTTGCGGTTGAAGACCGACACTTTGCCGGCGAACATCGCCCGGCGCCCCGGGAGCAGGTCCTTGTGCGGCTTGTGGATGCCCTTGCCGAAGAAGACCAGCCGGAGCCGGCCGCTGCCGTCGGTGAGCGTCACTTCGAGGCGCTGTCCCCGGCCGCCGTTGAACTTCATCACCCGGGCGTCCGCGACCTGCGCGACGACCGTGACGTGTTCGTCCAGCGGGAGGTCCGCGAGCCGGGTGAGTTCGCCGCGCTCGGCATAGCGGCGCGGGTAGTGATGCAACAGGTCGCCGACCGTTTGCAGGTCGAGATGCTCGGCCAGCACCTTCGCGGTGGTGCCACCGAGGATTTTCTTCAGGGGTTCGTCGAGCGCTGCCACGCCTCTATTGCACACCACGCCTGTGACAATCGCGGCCGTCCGACCGGCCCGGCGCGCTCCGGCCGGTCCCGCGCGCTCACTCCACGCCGATGAGCAGCGGCGCGGCATGCTGGCCGCCGTCGTAGACGACCGTGTCCACGGCGAGATGGCGCTCGCGGACATACCCCTCCAGCCGCTCGCCGAGCCCGTCGGGCACCTGGGCGCCGAGGACCAGGGTCACCATCTCCCCGCCCGCGGACAGCATCCGGTCGAGCACGGTCATCGCGGTGCCGGTGAGGTCGGAGCCGATCACCGCGACATCGCCGTCGATCAGGCCGAGGACGTCCCCGGCCTGGCAGACGCCCGCCATCGTCCACGACTGCCGCTCGGCGAGGGCCAGCTCGGCGTAACGGGTGGCGCCCGCGGCCGCGGTCATCGCGACCACGTCCTCGTCGAAGCTGCGGCCCGGTTCGTGCACGGCCAGCGCGGCGAGGCCCTGGACGGCGGAGCGGGTGGGGATGAGCGCGACCCGTACGCCTTCGGTGCGGGCCTCCTCGGCGGCGGCCGCCGCGGTGTGCCGCAGGTCGGCGTCGTTCGGCAGCAGCATCACCTCGCGGGCGTGCGCCTGCCGGATCGCCTGCACCAGTTCGCCGCTGGCGGGCGGCTCTCCGGGCCGCACCGCGACGGCGGTCGCGCCGGCCTGTGTGCACAGTCCCGCGAGCCCGGCGCCCGGCACCACCGCGACCACGGCCCGCGCCGTCATCTCCGGCTCCTTGGCGCGGGCCCCGCCGAAGTGCGTGATCCGGATCCGGTACGGGCGGCCCGCCTCGATGCCCGCCTCCACGGCGGCGCCCGCGTCGTCGACATGGACGTGGACGTTCCACAGGCCGTCCCCGCCGACCACCACCAGGGAGTCGCCGAGCCCGTCGAGCCGGGCCCGCAGCTGCCGCACGGCGGCGTCGTCGGCCTCCAGCAGGTAGATCACCTCGAAGGCAGGCCCCTTCGGGTCCCCGCCACCGGCCGCCGCCACCCGGCCGACGGCCTCGCAGCCGGCCGCTTCGGGGAGCGGGGCGTCGGCCCGTACGGCGACCGGTGCCGCCGAGGCCTCCCCGGACAGCACATCGGCGAGCGCGCCCAGCAGCGCGACGAGCCCGCACCCGCCGGCGTCCACGACACCGGCCCGGCCCAGGACCGCGAGCTGTCCGGGGGTCTCCTGCAGGGCGGCGCGGGCGCCTTCGTGGGCGGCGCGGGCGACCTCGGCGGCCCCGGCGTCCTCGCCCGCGGCCCGCTCCGCGGCATCCGCGGCGGCGGTCGCCACCGTCAGGACGGTCCCCTCCACGGGGTGGGCGACGGCCTCGTAGGTCGACGCGGCGGCCCGGCGCAGTGCCTGCCGCAGGGCGCCGGCGGAGCCGTCGGTGGCGGCCAGTACCTCGGTCATCCCGCGCAGCATCTGGGCCACGATCGTCCCGGAGTTGCCGCGGGCCCCGATGAGGGCGCCGTGTGCCATGGCGCCGATGGCGTCGGCGAGGCGGGGTGCGGTACCGGCCGAGGCGTGCCCGTCGAAGGCGGCCTCGACCGCGCGGGCGGCCGATTCGAGGGTCAGGTAGAGGTTGGTGCCGGTGTCGCCGTCGGCCACCGGATAGACGTTGATCGCGTCGATCCGCTCGCGTTCCCGTCCGAGCGCCTCCAGAGCCAGCCCGCACCAGGAGCGGACCGCGGCGGCGTCGAGCGGGTACGGCACGTCGTCCTCCTGGGTCACGGGATGCACCGCACAGTAGCCGCGCTGCGGGGGCGGGGCCGGGGCGGGGGCCCTGGGGTGCGTGGTAGTTTCGTTCTACGGGAGCGGTCGTTGTATGCTGCTCCGGTTGCCCGATGAAAATCGGGCCATTCCTCTCCTGACGGTGCCGGTAGGGCAATGCACTCGGCTCGTCGGGATTCACCGTAAGTGCATCTGAAGTCTTTGGAGTGACCCGTGGCTGCCAACTGCGACGTCTGCGGCAAGGGGCCGGGCTTCGGCAAGAGTGTCTCGCACTCGCATCGCCGTACCAACCGTCGTTGGAACCCCAACATCCAGACGGTGCGTGCAGTGATCGGGCGCACGCCGAAGCGGCTGAACGCCTGCACCTCGTGCATCAAGGCCGGCAAGGTCTCGCGCTGACGCCTTAGCCGTAGCGCAGCCCAGCCGGTTGCTCGAGAAGCCGGTCCACCTTCGTGGTGGGCCGGCTTCTGCCTTTCCCGGGGCCGGGCACGGTAGCGGCCCCGCCCGGCCGGGGGGCCGCGGTGCGCGCGGTCAGTGCGTGCCGCGCCAGCGCCAGCCGTGGTCCACGGGACCGATGCCCGCGCCCAGCCGGAAGCCGGCCGCGAGGGCTCCGGTGACGTAGTCCTTCGCCGCCGCCGCGGCCTGCGGGACGGTGTCCCCCTTGGCGAGCTGCGCGGCGAGCGCGCTGGCGAGGGTGCAGCCGGTGCCGTGGGTGTGCCGGTTGTCGTGGCGCGGGGCGCGCAGCCAGTGCTCCTCGGTGCCGTCGGTGAGCAGGTCGACGGCGCCGCCTTCGCCTCCGGCGGGCCCGGCCGTGAGATGGCCTCCCTTGATGAGCGCCCAGCGCGGGCCGAAGTCCAGGATCGCGGCGGCCGCCCGCCGCATATCGGCCTCCTCCTCGACGCGGACACCGGTCAGCTGGGCGACCTCGTCCAGGTTGGGGGTGGCGACGGTGGCGGTCGGCAGCAGCACGGTGCGGACCGCGTCCAGGGCACTGGCGGCGAGCAGCGCGTCGCCGTGCTTGGAGACGCCTACCGGGTCGATGACGACCGGTGCCCGCACTCCGGCGAGCAGTTCGGCGACGGTCTCGACGAGTTCGGCCGAGGAGAGCATCCCGGTCTTCACCGCCTGCACGCCGATGTCGTCGACGACGCTGCGGAACTGGGCCCGTACGGCCTCGGCCGGCAGCTCCCACGCGCCCTGCACGCCCAGGGAGTTCTGGGCGGTGACGGCGGTGAGCACGCTCATGCCATGGGTGCCGAGCGCCAGCATCGTCTTCAGGTCGGCCTGGATGCCCGCGCCGCCGCCGGAGTCGGACCCGGCGACGGTCAGGACGCGTGGAGGTATGTGCATACCGCCGAATCTACTCGGCGGCGCCCCGCGGCCCCGCGGGGCGCCCGTACCGGCGCCGCCGATGGCCCGCGACAGGCCTATTCGGCGTCCCCGTTGTCGCCGAAGTGGTCCCAGCCGGCCTTCACCCAGGGAGCGCCGTCCACCGTCACCTGCGGCAGCGCGGAGGGGTGGAGGACCTCGCCGATGACCTTCCAGCGGGCCGGCAGCTTCACATCGGGCGGGAAGGTGGCCACGATCGCGTGGTCCTCGCCCCCGTTGAGCACCCACTGCATCGGGTCCACGCCCACGGCCGTGCCGATGTCGGACATCTGTGACGGGATGTCGATACCGGCGGAGCGCAGATCGATCCGGACCTTGCTGGCCTCGGCGATGTGCCCGAGATCGGCGACGAGTCCGTCGCTGACGTCCGTCATGGCGGTGGCGCCGAGTCCGGCGGCCGCCGGTCCCGCGTGGTACGGCGGTTCGGGGCGGCGGTGGGCCTCCACGAAGGCGCGCGGCGAGCGGAACCCGCGGGAGAGGACGGCATGACCGGCGGCGGACCAGCCGAGCCAGCCGGTCACCGCGACCACGTCGCCGGGCTGGGCGCCGGCCCGGGTGACCGGTTCCTGGTTGCGCAGATCGCCGAGCGCCGTGATGGCGACGGTGATGGTGTCGCCGCGGACCACGTCCCCGCCGACGACCGCGGCGCCCGCCACCTGGCACTCGTCGCGCAGTCCGTCCATCAGCTCGGTCGGCCAGGTCGCGGGGAGCTCCGCGGGCACGACCAGGCCGAGCAGGATCGCCGTGGGCACCGCGCCCATCGCCGCGATGTCGGCGAGGTTCTGCGCGGCGGCCTTGCGGCCGACGTCGTAGGCGGTGGACCAGTCGCGCCTGAAGTGCCGGCCCTCCAGGAGGATGTCGGTGCTGGCGACCACCCTCCGGTCCGGCGCGGTGACCACCGCGGCGTCGTCACCCGGCCCGATCCGTACGGCCGGAGTGGTGGTGAGCCGGGAGGTGAGCTCCCTGATCAGCCCGAACTCCCCCAGCTCGCCCACGGTGCCCTTCATGCTGTTGCCCTTCCCATGTGTACGGACGGTCCGTACGTGGCTGACGACTGTGCCGCACTTGCCGAGTTCACCGCGCGGGTCTCCCCGCTCCGCACGGTGACGCGGTACCGTGGCGTCCCTTCTTCCCACATGATCCTCGTAGCCGCCCTGGAGGTTCCGTGGTACAGGCCTACATCCTGATCCAGACCGAGGTCGGCAAGGCCTCGGCGGTCGCCGAGGTGATCTCCACGATCCGTGGTGTGCTGCAGGCCGAGGACGTGACCGGTCCCTATGACGTCATCGTGCGCGCACAGGCCGACACGGTCGACGAGCTGGGCCGCATGGTGGTCGCGAAAGTCCAGCAAGTGGAAGGCATCACGCGCACCCTTACCTGCCCGGTCGTCCATCTCTAGCTCCCCCGTATCCTCGGCCGGGTGATCTCTACGCGCCGCCGGCACCTGGCCCTCCCGGTGCTCACCGTGCTGTTCGCCGCGGTGAGCTGTTCCTCCGAAGACGTGGCCGTGCCCTCCCCCAAGGGCGAAGCGGTGCGGTACTGCAAGGCGCTCCACAAGGAGTTGCCGCAGACCGTGGACGGGCTGAAGCGGGGTACCCCCGAGCCCGTCTCCGACTTCACTGCCATATGGGGCGATCCTGCCGTGAAACTGCGCTGCGGGGTGCCGAAGCCCGACGTCCTGACGTACGGGAGTGAACATTACAACCCCGGCGCCGACGCGGCGGAAGTCAACGGGGTCGAATGGCTCTTCCAGAAGCAGGACGACGGCTATCGCTTCACGACGGTGCTGCGGAAGGCCTACGTCGAGGTCACCGTTCCCCGGAAGTACGCCCCCGAGGTCGATGTGCTCACCGATCTCGGGGGCGCCGTGAAGAAGACGGTTCCCGCCGGGGTCTAGGGGGTGTCGTTCGGACACCCCCTGGATCCGGACCCGCGCGAGGGCCGCAGCGGCCCCCGGGGCGGGCGGTGGCTCAGCGCAGTCCCGTGGAGCGCTGCAGCGCGGCCTGCAGGAGCCGGTCGATCAGCTCGGGGTAGCTCACGCCGCTCTCCTGCCACATCCGCGGGTACATCGAGATGGGCGTGAAGCCGGGGAGCGTATTGATCTCGTTGATCACGAACTCGCCGTTGTCCTGCAGGAAGAAGTCCGCGCGCACCAGGCCCTCGCAGGACGCCGCCTCGAAGGCCGCGACGGCCAGCTCCTGGACCTTCGCGGTCTGCTCGGCGGTCAGCGGCGCCGGCACGATCCCGTCGGCCGAGTCGATGTACTTGGCCTCGAAGTCGTAGAAGTCGTGCGCGGTGACCGGCGGGATCTCGGCCGGCACGCTGGCCCGCGGGCCGTCCTCGAACTCCAGCACCCCGCACTCGATCTCGCGGCCGCGCAGCAGCGACTCCACGAGGATCTTGGGGTCGTGCCGACGGGCCTCCTCGATCGCCTCGTCCAGGCCGCCGAGGCCGTCGACCTTGGTGATGCCCATGGACGAACCGGCCCGGGCGGGCTTCACGAAGAGCGGCCAGCCGTGCTCACCGGCGAAGTCCACGATCTTCCTGCGGGCCGCTGCAGGATCCTTTTCCCACTCGCGGGGGCGGATGACCTCGTACGGGCCGACCGGCAGCCCGAAGGAGGTGAACACCCGCTTCATGTAGTCCTTGTCCTGGCCGACGGCGGAGGCGAGCACGCCCGAGCCGACGTAGGGCACACCGGAGAGCTCCAGCAGGCCCTGCAGGGTGCCGTCCTCGCCGTAGGGGCCGTGCAGGACGGGGAAGACGACGTCGACCTCGCCCAGCGCCTTGGGGACCGAGCCCGGCTCGCTGTAGACGACCTCGCGGTTGGTGGGGTCGACCGGGAGCACCACGCCGCCCTCGGTGGACTCGGCGAGCGCGGCCACGGTGGGCAGCTGCCGGTCCGTGATGGCCATCCGCTCGGGGTCGTCGGCGGTCAGCGCCCAGCGGCCGTCGGTGGTGATGCCGATGGGCAGCACGTCGTACTTCTCACGGTCGATGGCGCGCAGCACGGCGCCGGCCGTGAGCACGGAGATCGCGTGCTCGGAGCTGCGGCCGCCGAACACGACGGCGACGCGGGGCTTGTGTGGGGAGGTCTCGCTGCTCATATCGGCTTGAGGGTACCTGCTGACCGGCGCGGAGTCAGTGCTGCGGCGGCCGTTGGTGGCGTCGCGCCCAGGCCCGACGGGGCGCCGGGGGCCATGCCCCCGGCGGAACGGTGCCGGGCGCGGACGCTCCGGCTCCGGTTTCAGTGCCGTTCGGACTTGGCGGTGCGCGACATCAGCTCCTTGAGGGCGACCATCGGCTGCTTGCCCTCGTGGACGATCTCCACGACCGTCTCGGTGAGCGGCATGTCGACGCCGTGCCTGCGGGCCAGATCCAGTACGGATTCGCAGGACTTGACGCCCTCGGCGGTCTGCTTGGTGACCGCGATGGTCTCCTCCAGCGACATTCCGCGGCCGAGGTTGGTGCCGAAGGTGTTGTTGCGCGACAGCGGCGAGGAGCAGGTGGCGACGAGGTCGCCCATGCCGGCCAGCCCGGCGAAGGTGTGCGCGTCGGCGCCCATGGCGAGGCCGAGCCGGGTGGTCTCGGCCAGCCCCCGGGTGATCAGGGACGCCTTGGCGTTGTCGCCCAGGCCCATGCCGGTGGCGATGCCGACGGCGAGCGCGATGACGTTCTTGACCGCACCGCCCAGTTCGCAGCCCACCACGTCGGTGTTGGTGTACGGCCGGAAGTACGGGGTGTGGCAGGCCGTCTGGAAGCGCCGGGCCACCTCCTCGTCGGCACAGGCGACGACGGCCGCGGCAGGCTGACGGGCGGCGATCTCCTTGGCGAGGTTGGGGCCGGTCAGCACCGCGACGCGCTCCGCGGGCACCTTGGCGACCTCCTCGATGACCTCGCTCATGCGCTTGGCCGTGCCCAGTTCGACGCCCTTCATCAGGGAGACCAGAACCGTGTCGGCGGGCAGCAGGGGCGCCCATTCGGCGAGGTTGGCACGCAGCGTCTGGGCGGGCACGGCCAGCACGGCGAATTCCGCGCCGCGCGCCGCTTCCGCGGGGTCGGTGGTGGCCCGTACCGACGCGGGGAGCTCGACCCCCGGCAGATAGTCAGGGTTCGTACGGCCGTTGTTGACGGCGTCGACGAGGGCCGCACGGCGCCCCCACAGGGTCACCTCGCATCCCGCGTCGGCGAGCACCATCGCGAAGGCGGTACCCCAGGACCCCGTGCCGTAGACGGCGCAGCGCGTCACTTGCTTTCATCCTCCTGTGCCTGCTGGGTGCTTCGGGCCTGCTGCGGGCCGACGGCCGGTTCCGGGGCCGCGGCGCGCTCCGCGGGGGCCTTGGCCGCAGCGGCGCCCTGGGCCGCCTTGGCGGCTTCGCGGGCGGCGCGGCGCTCCCGGGCGACCGCCTTGCGCCAGTCGTACGGTTCGGCGGGCGCGGGCTCGCCGCGCAGGCCGGCCAGCTGCTCGGTGACCGCGGCCATGATGACGTCGGTGACGACGCGCAGCACCTCGGCGGTCGGTTCCTGGCCGTAGTACGCGCTCAGGTCGACCGGCGGCCCCGCCTTCACCCGCAGCGTCTTGCGCGGGAAGAGGCGGAGCTTCTTCTCCGTGGCGTACGGCGGCATGGCGTCGTTGGCGCCCCACTGCGCGACGGGAATGACCGGCGCCTTCGTCAGCAACGCCACCCGGGCGGCACCGGTCTTGCCCTGCATGGGCCACAGCTCGGGGTCGCGGGTGAGGGTGCCCTCGGGGTAGAAGGCGACGCATTCGCCCTTGTCGATGGCGCTGACGGCGGCGCGGAAGGCGTTGGCGGCGTCGGTGGTTTCCCGGTACACGGGGATCTGGCCGGTGCCGCGCATCATCAGGCCGACAAAGCCGCTCTTGAAGAGCCCGGCCTTGGCGAGGAATCGCGGGACCCGCCCGGTGTTGTACTGATAGTGCGCATAGGAGAGCGGGTCGAGATACGAGTTGTGGTTGACCGCGGTGATAAATCCGCCGTCGGCCGGAATGTGCTCCATTCCCTGCCAGTCCCGCCTGAACAGAACCAAGAGCGGCGGTTTGCAGATGACCGCGGCCAAGCGGTACCAGAAGCCGATTCTGCGGCGGGACACTGGGACACCCTCCTTGTGGGACCTGCAAAGCTGCTGCGAGCCGGCAGCCGCACAAGTGTCGCCCCAGGTACCCGCTATGTCGAGGACACCGTAACCCCGACGCTCCCGGAGAGCGGCGGCAGCAGGTGACAATGGCGCCGATGCGAAGAGACGGAGCAGAGGGCGAAGCAGAGGCGGCCTGGAGCCTGGTGGTGCCGCTGAAACCGCTGGTGCGGGCCAAGAGCAGGCTCTCCCGGGCCGCGGGGGAGGACGTCCGGCCCCGACTGGCCCTCGCCTTCGCCCTGGATACCGTGACAGCGGCGCTGGCCTGCAAGGACGTCCGGGATGTGTCGGTTGTCACGGACGACCGGCTGGCAGGTGAGCGGCTGGCGGCGCTGGGAGCGCGCATCCTGCCCGACACACCGGCCGACGGCCTCAACGCGGCACTGGCCCACGGAGCACGCGCGGTCCGGGCGCGTCGCCCGGGCGCGCCGGTCGCCGCGCTGAACGCCGACCTTCCCGCGCTGCGCCCGGCCGAACTGGAACTGGTGCTCCATTCCGCTTCGCAATTCCCCCGTGCATTTCTCGCGGATGCGTCGGATTTCGGGACAACACTTCTGACCGCGACTTCCGGAGTGGAATTGGAACCGGCATTCGGAGGTCCGTCCCGGGCCCGTCACCTGGCATCCGGCGCACGGGAGATCACCGCGACCGGGGTGCCCTCGGTCCGCCGGGACGTGGACACCGGCGAGGATCTGCTGGCCGCGCTGGCGCTGGGCGTGGGCCCGCACACGGCGCTGCAGGCGCCGTATCTGGCGGGTGGGGCAGCGACGGGCACCGGCCCCCAGGACGGCTCGCAGCGGCGGCTGCCGCCGCAGGTCAGAGCGTCTGGAGCGTGATCAGGTCGATCCGCCGGTCGTCGCCTTCGCCGGTGACGTCGATTCGGACCCGCTGACCGGGCCGCAGCAGCAACAGGCCGCCGGCGTCGAAGGCCGCCGCGTCGAAGGGCAGCGGGGTGCCGTCGTCCAGCAGCACGCTGCCGGAGCGGGTCTCGGAGTCGTACGTATACGCGGTGGCCTGCATGGGAGAGAGCCTAGACGAGCACGTCGTGGGCCCCTTCGCCCGCCCGCACCCCGGGACGGGGCACCTGGCGGACCCCGAACGCACCGCGGGCCGGGCTCCCCGAAGGGAGACCGGCCCGACGCGTGGCGTCGCCGCTGCTGAATTACCGCTTGCGCGCGGTGGTCTTCTTGGCGGTGGTCTTGCGTGCGGTGGCCTTCTTCGCGGGGGCCTTCTTCGCCGTCGCCTTCTTGGCGGGGGCGGTCTTCTTCGCGGTGGCCTTCTTCGCGGTGGTCTTCTTGGCCGGGGCCGCCTTCTTGGCGGTGGCCTTCGTGGCGGTCTTCTTCGCCGTCGTCTTCGTCGCGGTCGTCTTCTTCGCCGCGGTGGTCTTCTTCGCCGCCGCCTTCTTCGCCGTCGTCTTCTTGGCGGTGGCCTTCTTGGCGGTGGCCTTCTTCGCGGCGGCCTTCTTGATGGCCGTACCACCGGAGAGGCTGCCCTTGGGGGCCTTCTTGACGGAGACCTCGCCGCCCTTGGGGAGCTTCTTCGAGCCGCTCACCAGATCCTTGAAGCCCTGACCGGCGCGGAAGCGCGGCACGGAGGTCTTCTTGACCCGCACGCGCTCACCCGTCTGCGGGTTGCGGGCGTAGCGGGCGGGACGGTCGACCTTCTCGAACGAGCCGAATCCGGTGACCGAAACGCGGTCGCCGGAGACAACTGAACGGACGATTGCGTCCAGTACGGCGTCCACCGCGTCCGCGGCGTTCTGACGGCCGCCGAGCTTGTCGGCAATGGCTTCTACGAGCTGCGCCTTGTTCACGTCTTCCCCTTCGGAGACATTGCTGGAACGAAAGATTCCAAGCTTTTTCGCACGTTAGGCAGATATATACCGCAAATCAAACACGAAACGGGCTAATCACCCTTGTGCCGCAACGAAGTCGACCTTCACGGACTTCCGTCGGCACGCGCATCTTCGGGATAACGACCTTCGTCGAGGTCTTCCATGAACCACTCCAGACGCCTTGCCGCGTCCGCAAGATCGTGTTTAGCCGCGGCCGTGATGACGAGCAGCTTCCGGGTCAGCGCCATCCGTACGCCCTCCGGGACTTGCAGTGTGCGCACTGTTGTATGTGCGTCCTTGAGCCGGTCGGCGACGAGACCGTAGAGCTCGAGTTGGTCGTCGCGTTCCATGCGCTAATTGTGCCATCTGCGCCGAGTTGTCGCTTCACGGGGCCTCAACAGCCGCCTCGACAAGCAGAAGCGCCCCCTGCCAACTGCACAGGGGGCGCATCGTACGCAATATAGCTTTGAGCCATAAAACCCGAGGTCAGACCTCGATGGTACGCGGCTTGAACGACGGCCTGTTCGCCTCGTACTCCACGATGGAGGACTCCTCCCGAAGGGTGAGGCTGATGTCGTCCAGCCCCTCCAGCAGGCGCCAACGCGCGTTCTCGTCCAGCTCGAAGTCGGCGCTGACGCCCTCGGCGCGCACCTGCCTGCCGACCAGGTCAACGGTCACCTCGGTGGCCGGGTCGGCCTCCAGCAGCTGCTGCAGCCGGTCCACGGTCTCCTGCGGCAGGACCACCGTCAGCAGGCCGTTCTTGAGGGAGTTGCCGCGGAAGATGTCGGCGAACCGCGAGGAGATGACGGCCTTGAAGCCGTAGTTCTGCAGCGCCCAGACGGCGTGCTCGCGCGAGGAGCCGGTACCGAAGTCGGGGCCGGCCACCAGCACCGTGGCGCCCTTGTACTGCTCCTGGTTGAGGACGAACTGCCCGTCCTTGCGCCAGGCCTCGAACAGCCCGTCCTCGAAGCCGTCGCGGGTGACCTTCTTCAGCCAGTGAGCAGGGATGATCTGGTCGGTGTCGACATTGCTGCGGCGCAGCGGGACGGCCCGGCCGGTGTGGGTGGTGAAAGCTTCCATGGTTCAGACTCCCGCGGGCGTGGCGACGTCGGCAGCGGACAGATCGGCCGGTGAGGCCAGATGGCCGAGAACCGCCGTTGCGGCGGCGACCTGCGGCGAGACCAGGTGCGTCCGACCGCCCTTGCCCTGCCGGCCCTCGAAGTTGCGGTTGGAGGTGGACGCGGAGCGCTCACCGGGAGCCAGCTGGTCGGGGTTCATGCCCAGGCACATCGAGCAGCCCGCGTGCCGCCATTCGGCGCCCGCCGCGGTGAAGACCTTGTCCAGACCCTCGGCCACGGCCTCCAGGGAGACCCGCACCGAGCCGGGCACGATCAGCATGCGGACGTCGTCGGCGACCTTGCGGCCTTCCAGGATGGAGGCCGCGGAGCGCAGGTCCTCGATCCGGCCGTTGGTGCACGAACCTACGAAGACGGTGTCCACCTTGATGTCCCGCAACTGCTGACCCGCCGTCAACCCCATGTACTCCAGGGCCTTTTCGGCGGCGAAGCGCTCCGAGGCGTCCTCGTACGAAGCCGGGTCGGGGACGCTCGCCGAAAGCGGTGCACCCTGGCCGGGGTTGGTGCCCCAGGTGACGAACGGCGCCAGCGCGGAGGCGTCGATGCGCACCTCGGCGTCGAAGACCGCGTCGTCGTCGGTGCGCAGCGTCTTCCAGTACGCGACCGCGGCGTCCCAGTCCTCGCCCTGGGGGGCGTGGTCGCGGCCCTGCAGGTAGTCGAAGGTGGTCGCGTCGGGGGCGATCATGCCGGCCCGCGCGCCCGCCTCGATGGACATGTTGCAGATGGTCATCCGGGCTTCCATCGACAGTTTCTCGATGGCCGAGCCGCGGTATTCCAGGACGTAGCCCTGGCCGCCGCCGGTGCCGATCCTGGCGATGATCGCCAGGATGAGGTCCTTGGCCGTCACGCCGTCGGGCAGCTCGCCGTCGACGGTGATCGCCATGGTCTTGAAGGGCGCCAGCGGCAGCGTCTGGGTGGCCAGGACGTGCTCGACCTGGCTGGTGCCGATACCGAACGCCAGCGCGCCGAAGGCTCCGTGGGTGGAGGTGTGGCTGTCACCGCAGACCACGGTGGTGCCGGGCTGGGTCAGTCCCAACTGCGGTCCCACGACGTGGACAACACCCTGCTCGACGTCGCCCAGCGGATGCAGCCGGACACCGAACTCGGCACAGTTCTTGCGCAGCGTCTCCAGCTGGGTGCGCGAGACCGGGTCGGCGATCGGCTTGTCGATGTCGAGGGTCGGGGTGTTGTGGTCCTCGGTGGCGATGGTCAGGTCCGTACGGCGCACCTGGCGGCCGGCCTTGCGGAGGCCGTCGAACGCCTGCGGGCTGGTGACCTCGTGCAGCAGATGCAGATCGATGAAGAGGAGGTCGGGCTCGCCTTCCGCGCGCCGGACGACGTGGTCGTCCCAGACCTTCTCCGCGAGTGTCCGTCCCATCGCTTTCCCTCCGGCCGGCCGCAGTGCCGGCCTTTCTCGTCTGTGCGCGATGCCCGTAGATCTCCCCGTGCCGGGCCTTTACGCCGGGCCCTGGTCCAGGGCCACACCTACAGATTGACGACTTCCCCGGAAAATTGAACTTGCGTTTCACAGTGTGAGACGCGAGTATCGTTGCATGGACAACTCTAGCGGCGTCGGCGTTCTCGACAAGGCAGCTCTGGTTTTGAGTGCCCTGGAGTCCGGTCCGGCCACCCTCGCCGGGCTGGTCGCGGCGACAGGGCTCGCACGACCCACGGCCCACCGGCTGGCCGTGGCACTGGAACACCACCGGATGGTGGCGAGGGACATGCAGGGCCGGTTCATCCTGGGCCCGCGCCTTTCCGAGCTCTCCGCGGCGGCCGGCGAGGACCGCCTGCTGGCCACGGCCGGCCCGGTGCTCACGCATCTGCGCGATGTGACGGGCGAAAGCGCCCAGCTCTATCGCCGGCAGGGCGATATGCGGATCTGCGTGGCGGCGGCGGAACGGCTGTCCGGACTGCGGGACACCGTCCCGGTCGGCTCCACGCTCCCCATGAAGGCGGGCTCGGCCGCCCAGATCCTG
Organism: Streptomyces caniferus; assembly: GCF_009811555.1. Lineage (GTDB taxonomy): Bacteria > Actinomycetota > Actinomycetes > Streptomycetales > Streptomycetaceae > Streptomyces > Streptomyces caniferus. Next base: position 279,132 of record NZ_BLIN01000002.1, read on the forward strand.
ATGGCCTGGGAGGAGCCCGAGCGGCTGCACCGCGGTCTGCAGGGCGCGCGCTTCACGGCCACCGCCCTGTCCGGCGTACGGCGCCGGGGCTGGGCCCAGTCGATCGGCGAGCGCGAGCCGGGCGTGGCCTCGGTCTCCGCCCCCGTGCGCGGCCCCTCCAACCGCGTGGTGGCCGCCGTATCGGTCTCCGGCCCGATCGAGCGGCTGACCCGCCACCCCGGCCGGATGCACGCCCAGGCGGTCATCGACGCGGCGGCCCGCCTCTCCGAGGGCCTGCGGCGCACCGGCTGAGCACCCCGCGACACGGCCGGGCAGGAGCCGCGGCCGGTTGCGGTCACGACGACGAAAAGGAGCGGCCCCGCGCGGACGGTCCGCGCGGGGCCGCCCCGGCCGCTCAGGCCGCCATCCGGTCCGCCGCCCGCTCCCCGCGGCGTCCGACCGGCACCGTCCCCAGGGCCTTCCCCAGCCCGAACGACGGCATATTGACGTAGATGCTCTCGTACGAGCCCGCCGGGACGACATAGGTCTCGTGCCAGAAGCCGACCTTGTTCCGCCCCTCCCGTGCCCGCCGGTTGAATGCCGCCCAGGCCGGCCGGTGCGCGCCGTCGGGGTCCGTGGCGTAGGCGAACAGCTTCTCCTTCGAGTCCCAGTACTGCAGGACCCCAAAGCTCCTCCCCGGCCCGACGAGCGGACGGTAGGCGAGCATCCCGCTGTCCGGATCCCGCGCCAGCTCCTTGAGCATGCGCGGCATGGCCCGGAACACCGGAAGCCAACTGCGCACCGCGCGCCAGCTGTTGACCCGCATCCCGATGAGGAAGACCACCACCTCCCGGTCGCCGTCCGTCGTCATCCGTCCCTGCACCGGCTCGTCGCTCATGACAGCCCCCTCGGTCATTGGATAGCTTTACTATCCATGATTGGATAGTGACACTCTCCAAGGGAAGGTGCAAGAGGTATGCGACTGGCGGAGCTGAGCGAGCGCAGCGGGGTGTCGACCGCCACGATCAAGTACTACCTACGGGAGCGGCTGCTGCCTCCGGGCCGCCGGATCACCGCCACCCAGTCCGCGTACGACGAGGAGCACCTGCGACGGCTGCGGCTGGTCCGGGCGCTGATCCAGATCGGCCGGATCCCCGTGAGCACCGCCCGCGAGGTACTGGCCGCCGTCGAGGACGACTCCCGCGACCAGCTCTCCCGCCTGGGAGAGGTCGTCGGGGCACTCCCCCACGGCCCGGAGCCCGACGAGAACGACCCGGCCACCGCCGTCGGCCGGCGCACCGCCACCGAGCTGCTGCGCCAGGCCGGCTGGCAGTTCAGCCTGGAGATCCGCGAGGAGTTCCCCGCCTTCCGGATGCTCGTGGCCGCCATCGCCGCCCTGCACCGCCTCGGCTACGCCTGCGACACCGCACATCTGCTGCCCTACGCACGGCAGGCGGCGCACGTGGCGGTCGCCGACCTGGATCTGGTCGAGGAATTCACGTCGCCGACGGAGCAGCTGGAGGCAGCGGTGGCCCTGACCGTGCTCTACGAGCCGGTGCTGCTGAGCCTGCGCCGGCTGGCGGAGGCGGAGGAGTCCAACCGGCGCTTCGGCCAGGGGAGTTGACACGAAGAAGCCCCCCGCATGATGCGGGGGGCTTCTCTTTCTTGTACCCCCGACCGGATTCGAACCGGCGCTACCGCCTTGAGAGGGCGGCGTGCTAGGCCGCTACACAACGGGGGCAAGTTTTCGTGCAGTTGAGTGTCCGGAGGACACACCGCGCTGGGCTACCAGGACTCGAACCTAGACTAAATGAACCAGAATCACTCGTGCTGCCAATTACACCATAGCCCATGGTGGTTTAGACCAGTACCCCCGACCGGATTCGAACCGGCGCTACCGCCTTGAGAGGGCGGCGTGCTAGGCCGCTACACAACGGGGGCCCTAGCGATCCTCCACGCGACCGGGGCCGCGTGGGCTCTACATCGTCGCATCCGGGAGCGACCCGAAGGAGACGGAGAGGAAGGATCTGTACCCCCGACCGGATTCGAACCGGCGCTACCGCCTTGAGAGGGCGGCGTGCTAGGCCGCTACACAACGGGGGCCCTAGTACTGCACTCAAGAAACCTTCCACACGGTCATGGTGGACCGAAAGATCTCTTGCTGGGCTACCAGGACTCGAACCTAGACTAACGGAACCAGAAACCGTCGTGCTGCCAATTACACCATAGCCCACCAAAACTCAACCCCCCGTGGGGGGTTTGTTTGGTTTGCGCTTTCCGGCCGGGCCTTTCGGCCCTCTCGGGCGGCGCAGGAAGAACATTACCTGATCGTGGACGGCGCACCAAAACCGGTAACTTCGCGCAACAGCTCGGGGAGCTCCGCCAGGTCCGCGATCCGCCGCACCCCCGGCGGCAGCTCCTCCCCGGCCTCCTCCCCAGTGCCCGCACGGTCCAGCCATACGGCGGCCAGCCCGGCGTCGCGGGCACCGAGCGCGTCGATATCGAGCTTGTCGCCCACGTAGACCACGTCGCCGGGCGTTAGGCCAAGCGCCTTACAGGCGGCGTGGAATGCCTCCGCGGCGGGCTTGGCGTACCCCAGCTCATCGGCGCAGAGCACCGTCTCGAAGGCCCCGCGGATGCCGAGGACGTCCAGTTTGCGCTCCTGGTTGGCGGTGGAGGCGTTGGACAGCACCGCCTGCCGTACCAGCGGCGCGAGCGCCTCCAGTACGGGCGCGGAGTCCGGGAAGAGGACCCAGGACGCCTCGTAATGGGCGATGTACCGGCCGAACCAGGCATCGGCGTCGGCGTCGGAGAGGAGCGGGGTTCCCAGAAACGTCCGGGCCCGGGCCCTGCGGTGGTCGAGGAAGCCCACCTCGCCGGCGAGGAAACGGGCGAACTCGGTCTCCATCGCCGCCCGCCAGCGCTCCAGGGCCTCCTCGTCGCCGTGTGCGGGGCCGTGTGCGGGAAGGAGCCCCTCGGCCCGGAAGTGCCGCAGCGCACCGGCCCGGTCCGACCCGGTGTAGTCGAAGAGGGTGTCGTCGAGGTCCCAGAGGACGGCGCGAACGGGCATACCGGCAATGTAACCGAATGCCCCGGACAGCCCACGGGCCCGGAAGCCGTGCGGCGTCCGGGCCCGTGGGCACTGCTGCGGGGTCAGCCGGCCAGCTTGGCCAGGGCCGCGTCGATGCGCTGGAGGGTGCGCTCCTTGCCGAGGATCTCCAGGGACTCGAAGAGGGGCAGGCCGACCGTGCGGCCGGTGACCGCCACCCGGACGGGGGCCTGTGCCTTGCCGAGCTTGAGGCCGTGCTCCTCGCCGGCGGCCAGGACGGCCTCCTTGAGGGGCTCGGGGCCGGCCGCCCAGTCGGCGGCGTCGAGCGTGGCGCGGGCCGTGGTGAGCAGCGCGACCGGGTCGCCCTTCATCGCCTTCGTCCAGGACGCCTCGTCCTCGACCGGCTCCTTGCGGAAGAGGAAGTCGACATTGGCGGTGATGTCGGAGAGGACGGTGAGGCGGGTCTGGGCGTGCGGGGCGATGGCCTGCCAGGCCGCCTCGTCGAAGTCCTCGGGGGCCCAGTTGGCGTGCGGGGCCTTCAGCCAGGGCTCGCAGGCCGTGATGAAGTCCTTCACGTCCAGCCGGCGGATGTGGTCGGCGTTGATCGCCTCGGCCTTCTTCAGGTCGAAGCGGGCCGGGTTGGCGTTGACGTCCGCGATGTCGAACTTCTCGATCAGCTCGGGGACGGAGAAGAGGTCCTGGTCCGCCGAGAAGGACCAGCCGAGCAGCGCAAGGTAGTTGAGCAGGCCCTCGGGGAGGAAGCCGCGCTCGCGGTAGAGGTTGAGGTTCGCCTGCGGGTCACGCTTGGAGAGCTTCTTGTTGCCCTCGCCCATGACGTAGGGCAGATGGCCGAAGGCAGGGATGTCCTTGGCGATGCCCAGCTCGATCAGCGCCTTGTACAGGGCGATCTGGCGGGGGGTGGAGGAGAGCAGGTCCTCGCCGCGCAGGACGTGGGTGATCTCCATCAGGGCGTCGTCGACGGGGTTGACGAGGGTGTAGAGGGGCGCGCCGTTGGCACGGACGATGCCGTAGTCCGGGACGTTCTCCGGGGTGAAGGTCAGCTCGCCGCGCACCAGGTCCTGGAAGGTGATCGGCTCGTCGGGCATCCGGAAGCGGACGATGGAGGTGCGGCCCTCCGCCTCGTACGCGGCCTTCTGCTCGTCGGTGAGCGTGCGGCACGTGCCGTCGTAACCGGAGGGGCGGCCGGCGGCGCGGGCGGCGTCGCGGCGGGTGTCCAGCTCTTCGGTGGTGCAGTAGCAGTGGTACGCGTGGCCGGCGGCGAGGAGCTTGTCGGCGATGTCCTTGTAGAGGTCCATGCGCTGCGACTGGCGGTACGGCGCGTGCGGGCCGCCGACCTCGGGGCCCTCGTCCCAGTCGAAGCCGAGCCAGTGGAACGAGTCCAGCAGCTGGTTGTAGGACTCTTCGGAGTCGCGGGCCGCGTCGGTGTCCTCGATCCGGAAGACCAGGGTCCCCTTGTTGTGCCGTGCGTAGGCCCAGTTGAACAGGGCGGTACGGATCAGGCCGACATGGGGGTTACCGGTCGGGGAGGGACAGAAACGGACGCGGACGGGGGTGCCGGGGGTCGCGTTAGCCACGCTTGATCACCTTGTTGGTGAGAGTGCCGATGCCTTCGATGGTGACGGCGACCTCGTCGCCGACGTTGAGGGGGCCGACCCCGGCCGGGGTGCCCGTCAGGATGACGTCGCCCGGGAGCAGGGTCATCGCCTCGGTGATGTGGACGATCAGGTCCTCCACCGGGCGGACCATGTCGCTGGTGCGGCCGAGCTGGCGCTGTTCGCCGTTGACCGTGCACTGGACGGCGAGGCCCGCGGCGATGTCCTCGGGGGTGAGCCCGGTCTCGACCCAGGGGCCGAGCGGGCAGGAGCTGTCGAAGCCCTTGGCCCTGGCCCACTGCTTCTCGCGCTGCTGCACATCGCGCGCGGTGACGTCGTTGGCGCAGGTGTAGCCGAGGATGACGTCCTTGGCGCGCTCGCGGGGCACCTCCCGGCACATACGGCCGATGACGACGGCGAGCTCCGCCTCGTGGTGCACCTCCTGGGAGAAGGAGGGGTACGCGATGGGGTCGCCGGGGCCGGTCACCGAGGTGGACGGCTTGAAGAAGGTGACCGGCACGTCCGGGACGTCGTTGCCCAGCTCGGCGGCGTGATCGGCGTAGTTGCGGCCGATCGCCACGATCTTGTTGGGCAGGACCGGCGGCAGCAGCCGGACCTTGTCGAGGGGGACCTTCTGGCCCGAGCGCTCGAATTCTGCGAAGGGATGCCCCTTGATGACGTCGAGTTCGTCGCCTTCGAGGACGCCGAAGCCGACGTTGCCGTCGATGGAGAATCTGGCGATGCGCACGGGTTGCCGCTGCCCCTCAATTGATCACTGGCCGGAGTTGACACTCCAGGCTATCGCGGGGCCGCTGCCGATCCGGTGACGTCCTACGCCGGGACGCCCTGCTCGGGAGCGTCCATCAGGACGGTGCGGCGGGGATTGGCGGTCTGGGCCGGCAGGTCGACGGTGTGCTCCAGGGTCTCGGGCGCCGCGGTGGTGAACTCGTCCGCGTCCTTGAGGTGGGCCAGGGTGGTGCGCCGCGGGTTGGCTATGTTGCGGAACATCGTCGTCGTCTTCACTGCTGCATGCCTCGCGTCATCAAAGGTCGGGAAGTGCCTGGGGAAAGTTGCCTTGTCACATCCGGCAACGGTGTAAAGCGTCAGGCTATGCACGCTATTCCCTGCGAAGTGCGGGGGAACTCAACGATCTTCCTGTGAGTTTGCTCACGAACTGTGTGACAAATGCCGCATTTCCCATGATCAACATCCCTGGGCGAAACGGACAATGGCGGATTGAACTGCACGTTCCGCTCCCGATCACCGCACCTGGGACAGCCACCATGAGCGAGCGACTCGCGGGCAAAAGTCCGTTATCGACAGGGGAACTTTCTACAAGTCGTGACGTGCTCCGTACATTGCGTCACCCAAGTCACAGTGACCGGCTCCGCTCTTGTTGGAGAACCTGCACTGTGCTGGAATTCCACGGACCGCCGCACGTTTCAGCCGGCGCGCAGGGCGCAACGTAGCGCCGCGCGGTGGTGCCGCTCTCTCGGCCAGAGAGGACAGCCCGCCGGTCACTCACGACCGCCATGGGGGGCTCAGCGGTCCCCCATACGACTCGACACCGTCCCGCCGAGGTGGGACGCCTGGTCCAGAGGTTGCGACGCTAGTGCAGGGACGTTTCAAGAGGGATGGCAGCGCTGCGGCGGACCCGGAGCTGCGCGGCGGGACAGACCGCGCCTCCTCGCCCCAGCGCGCCCAGAGCAACGGTTCCGCCGGGGGCACTCTGCCCGTCGACGGAGGCGGCCAGGCGCCGGGCAATGACGCCGCGGACAGTAAGCCCAAGGCGCCGAAGGGCTCCAGCGGCCCCGGTTCGCGAATAGCGCTGCGCAACTGGCGCATCAGCACCCGCCTGGTCTCCCTGCTCGCGCTGCCTGTGGTCGCCGCGACCACGCTGGGCGGTATGCGCATCGGCACGTCGATGGAGAACATCGACCAGCTCGACAAGATGCAGCTGCTCACCGAGATGACCCGGCAGGCGACCGAGCTCGCCGACGCGTTGCAGGTGGAGCGGGACAAGTCGGCCGGTCCGCTGGCCGGCAGCGGCAACACCAAGGACGACGCGAACGTCATCGCGCCCCGTGAGGCCACCGACCGCGCCAAGCTGTCGTTCAACCAGGCCACCGGTGACATCCAGGGCCAGGACGCCACCATGGCCGGTGTCCGCGCGACCGTCCTGGAGATCGGCCGCCAGCTCAACACCCTCAACGAGATCCGCGGCAACGCCTACAAGGACGGCGACAACAGCGCGCGGACCGTCACCAGCTACAACCAGCTGATCAACTCGCTGCTGTCGCTGTCCCAGGACATGGCGCAGGCGACCAGCAACCCGGAGATGATCCGCAGTACCCGTGCGCTGGCGGCGTTCTCGTCGGCCAAGGAGTACGCGTCGATCCAGCGCGCCCTGGTCAGCGCCGGCCTCGCCCACAAGGGCGGCCCCCAGCTCTCCTCCAACGACCGGCTGGCCGGCCGTAACGCCGAGGACAGCGAGAAGGCGGCCCGCGACCGCTTCTCGCAGATCTACACCAACAACGCCGGCGCGCTCACCCGCGGTCTGGACGGCAACAACGACGAGATCAAGGCCGCGGTCGCCTTCGCGCACCGCGCCTTCGCCAGCGGTTCCGGCATCCGCAGCCAGGACTACCGCTACCTCGACTGGTACGACTCCGACACCGTCAAGATCGACGAGATGTCGCGGATCGAGACCACGCTGCTCTCCGAGATGGAGCAGAAGTCCCGCGAGCTGCGCAACGAGGCCACCCAGTCCGCGATCATCAGCGGTGCGCTGATCCTGCTCGTCCTCGGCGTCTCGCTGGTCGGCGCGTTCGTCGTGGCCCGCTCCATGGTCCGCTCGCTGCGCCGGCTGCAGGACACCGCGCAGAAGGTCGCCCAGGACCGGCTGCCCGAACTCGTCAAGCAGCTCTCCGAGTCCGACCCGCAGGACGTGGACACCTCCGTCCAGTCGGTCGGTGTGCACAGCCGGGACGAGATCGGCCGGGTGGCCGCGGCCTTCGACGACGTGCACCGCGAGGCGGTCCGCCTCGCCTCCGAGCAGGCGCTGCTGCGGGGCAACGTCAACGCGATGTTCACCAACCTCTCGCGCCGTTCGCAGGGCCTCATCCAGCGTCAGCTCTCGCTCATCTCCGAACTGGAGTCCCGCGAGGCCGACCCGGACCAGCTCTCCTCGCTCTTCAAGCTCGACCACCTCGCCACCCGTATGCGCCGTAACGGCGAGAACCTCCTGGTCCTCGCCGGTGAGGAGCCGGGACGCCGGTGGACGCGGCCGGTGCCGCTGGTCGACGTCCTGCGTGCCGCCGCCTCCGAGGTGGAGCAGTACGAGCGGATCGAGCTCAACGCCGTTCCGCAGACCGAGGTCGCGGGCCGGGTCGTCAACGACCTCGTGCACCTGCTCGCCGAGCTGCTGGAGAACGCCACCTCGTTCTCCTCCCCGCAGACCAAGGTCAAGGTCACCGGTCACGCGCTGCCCGACGGCCGGGTGCTGGTCGAGATCCACGACACCGGTATCGGCCTGTCCCCCGAGGACCTCTCGGCGATCAACGAGCGGCTGGCCAGCCCGCCGACCGTGGACGTCTCGGTGTCCCGGCGCATGGGTCTGTTCGTGGTCGGCCGCCTGTCGCTGCGACACGGCATCCGTATCCAGCTGCGGCCCTCCGACTCCGGCGGCACCACCGCGCTGGTCATGCTGCCGGTCGACCTCGCCCAGGGCGGCAAGAAGCCGGCGCCGAGCAACGCCAAGGGCGGTTCCGGCGAGGTCGGCGGCCAGCCCTCCAGCAGGCTCGCGGGGCTGCAGCCGCGCGGCCAGGTCGGTTCGGGCCCCTCGGCCGGCGGGCGCCCCGCGCTGCCCGGCCGCGGCGGCCCCGGCGGCGGTGCGCCGAACGCCTTCGGTGCCGCGGCACCGACCGGTCGTACGGCACCTCCCGGCGCGGGTGCGCCCGGCGCCCCGGCACGCGGCGGGGAGGCCCGCCCGGCCGCCGGCCGCCCCGGTGCCTCGCGTCCCTCGCTGCCCACCCGCGGCGCGGACAGCGGTCCGGCGCCCACCGTGGCACCGCCCACCGGCGCACCGCGCCGCGAGGAGCGCCCGCAGCTGCCGGCGCGGGGCCCCGCGGCCGAGCTGCCGGGCCGTTCGCCCGCCGACGGCCAGGGTGGCCGGGGCGGTCAGGACACTCAGCAGCCGGGCGGTACGAGCTGGGGTGCCCGCCGTGAGCGCGGCGCCTCCGACGACTGGCCGCTGGCGCCCCGCGAGGCGCAGGACCAGCCGCGTGGCCACGAGGAGCCGGAGAGCACCGGCAGCTTCGAGCGGCCCGCGCCGAGCGGCGGCCCCGGTGACACCGCGGCGTTCGCCCGTCCCGACTTCAACGGTCCGCCGCCCGCCGCGGACGGCTCCCAGGGCGGGCGCGGCCCGCAGGGCGCGCGTCCGGCCGGCCGGGGTGCGGGCGACGGGCCCGCTGACACCGGGCAGTTCGCCCTGCCGAGCAGCGACACGGGCCAGTACGAGACGAACCGGTACGACACCGGCCAGTACGAGACGGGCCAGTTCCCGCAGCCGGACAGCGACACCGGGCAGTACGAGCGCCCGGCCGCCGACACCGGCCAGTACCAGCGGTCCGACAGCGACACCGGCCAGTACCAGCGGCCGGACGCCGACCGTGGTGCGTACGCCGAGGAGTCGCAGGGCACCGGGCAGTTCCCGGTGCAGCAGCCGCAGGAGAGCGGTGCGCCGTCCGCCGATGTGCTCGGCGGCGCGGACGCCGGTCCCGGTGACGGCCGTACGCCGATCTTCGACACCATCGAGTCCAACTGGTTCAACACCCCCGCGGCCGCCGCTGCCGGGGTGGCGCCCCAGAATGCCCCCGAGCCCGAGTCCTCGCGGCTGCCGCGCCGTGGGTCCGCCCAGGGCGGGGCGCGCGACGGCGCCCGCGGCGAGGCACCGGTCAACGGTGCCCGCAACGCGGCGCCCGCCGAGGCCTCGCAGTGGCGCAGCTCGCCGAACGACGAGACCTGGCGGCAGGCGGAGCAGATCCGCCAGCCCGCCGCGGGCGGGATCACCACCTCGGGGCTGCCCCGCCGGGTCCCGCGCGCGAACCTCGTCGCGGGCACCGCGCAGCAGCAGTCCACCCAGAGCGGTCCGCAGGTCTCGCGTGCGCCCGGCGATGTGCGGGGGCGGCTGACCAATCTCCGTCGGGGTATCCAGCAAGGCCGTCAGGCCGGGACGTCGTCCACCGGCAATCACGGCATTGTCGATCCCACACACCAGCAGGAGCGTTAGTTGAGTCCGATGAGCCAGGCGGCGCAGAATCTGAACTGGTTGATCACCAACTTCGTGGACAACACCCCAGGGGTGTCGCACACGGTGGTGGTCTCCGCGGACGGACTGCTCCTCGCCATGTCCGAGGGCTTCCCCCGCGACCGTGCCGACCAGTTGGCGGCGGTGGCCTCCGGCCTGACCTCGCTGACCTCCGGCGCGTCCCGCATCTTCGAGGGCGGGACGGTCAACCAGACCGTTGTGGAGATGGAGCGAGGCTTCCTCTTCATCATGTCCGTCTCGGACGGATCGTCACTGGCCGTACTGGCGCACCCCGAGTGCGACATCGGCCTGGTCGGCTACGAAATGGCGCTGCTGGTCGATCGCGCAGGCACGGTCCTGACGCCCGATCTGCGCGCCGAACTGCAGGGCAGCCTGCTGCACTGAGGCGGCGTCCGCAGCGCCCCACGGTTCAGCAACCCACCATCCATGTGCCGCACCCCCCACCGGCCCCACCCGACGACAGTCAGTTGTCCCGCCCGGAGGACCCATGACCCCGCCACCTGCCACTTCCGGCCCGTACGGCGCCTACAGCCAAGCGCCGTACGGGAGCGAAGGTGACCAGCCGCTGGTGCGCCCGTACGCCATGACCGGAGGCCGGACCAGGCCGCGCTACCAGCTCGCCATAGAGGCGCTGGTCAGCACGACCGCCGACCCCTCTCAGCTGCCCGGGCTGCTGCCCGAGCACCAGCGGATCTGCCACCTGTGCCGTGAGGTGAAGTCGGTCGCCGAGGTCTCCGCGCTGTTGCACATCCCGCTGGGTGTGGCACGCATTCTGGTCGCGGACCTGGCAGAGGCCGGGATGGTGGCGATCCACCAGCCCGGTGGCAGCGGTGAGGCCGGCGGCACGCCGGACGTGACCTTGCTCGAGAGGGTGCTCAGTGGACTTCGCAAGCTCTGACAGCAGCTCCGACGGGAACAGCACCCGCGCCACGACCTCCGCCAAGATCGTGGTGGCGGGGGGCTTCGGCGTGGGCAAGACCACGTTCGTCGGGGCCGTCTCAGAGATCAATCCGCTGCGTACGGAGGCCGTGATGACCTCCGCCTCGGCGGGGATCGACGACCTCAGCCACGTCCAGGACAAGACCACGACGACCGTGGCGATGGACTTCGGCCGGATCACGCTGGACCAGGACCTGATCCTGTACCTCTTCGGTACGCCCGGTCAGGACCGCTTCTGGTTCATGTGGGACGACCTGGTCCGTGGCGCCATCGGCGCCGTGGTCCTGGTCGACACCCGCCGTCTCGCCGACTGCTTCGCCGCCGTCGACTACTTCGAGAACAGCGGGCTGCCGTTCGTCGTCGCCCTCAACGGCTTCGAGGGCCACCAGCCCTACACGCCGGACGAGGTGCGCGAGGCGCTGCAGATCGGCCCGGGGGCCCCGATCATCACGACCGACGCCCGCCACCGCAGCGAGGCCAAGAGCGCGCTCATCACGCTCGTGGAGCACGCTTTGATGGCCCGGCTGAAGTAAGGCGCGGACGGCCCGCCCGGCGTCCGGAGCGGGCCGTACAGCGCATGTCACCGGTGGGGCCGCGCAGCCTGCCCCGGCCGGGTTCCCGGCATCCGTGAGTGGATCTGTGTCCTTCGACACGCCCACAAATTTGCTTCATAACGTTTCGACAGTGAATCAGCGGGCTTTCGACACCCCGCGCGCATGCCCGGCTTCGCTGCGCTCACAATTCTCCTGCATTTTGGCGTCGCTCGCCCTTAACGCCCCTTTTATCTCAAGCCCTTTCGGCCCCGCTCCAGCTTTCCCCAGTGTTTGGAACGCACCGCCCTGACGTGCTGAAATTCGCTGAACTCCGGAGTAGGAACGCCCAGAAGAAACGGCACAGCAAATCAGTGCCGGCGCCGAGAGGTTGTTGGTCGAGTGAGGCGAAGCAAGGCGAGCCCCGAGCCGCAGGAATCGCGGCGGGGCAACTTCACCCCGCCACCCAGAGGTGGCCTACCGGCTTCCGACGCGCCCGAAAGTACGGTCGCGAAGCCTCCGGTCAGTGGTGGTAAGTACTCCCCGCGCAACTGGCGCGTGGCGACCCGCCTGAACGCCATTCTGCTGATCCCCGTGATGGTCGCCCTGGTCTTCGGCGGTCTGCGGGTGGACAGCTCGTTCGGCACCTGGCAGGAAGCACAGGACGCGGAGAACACCGCGAAGCTGGTGCGCGCCGCGCTCTCCTACAGCACCGCGCTGATCGACGAGCGCGACCGCACCGCGGCGCCGCTGCTGAAGGGCAAGAAGGACGACCCGGTCGTCCAGCAGGCGCGGGACACCACCGACGCCGCCGCCGACACGTTCCACCAGGCCGCCAAGGCCGTTCCGGACAAGCCGGGCCTCAACCGCCGTCTCGCCGCGTTCGAGAAGGTCGAGCCCAAGCTCCAGAAGCTGCGCCAGGCCGCCTACACCTCCCGGCTGCACGGCGTGCAGACCGAAGAGGGCTATGTCGAGGTCCAGCACCCGCTGATGGAGTTCGCCAACGAACTCGGCCTGGGCACCGGCAACATCACCTCCTACGGCCGTACGGTCTACGCCATCGCGCTGGCCAAGGCCGCCGAGTCGCTCGAGCGCTCCATCGGCACCCACCTCCTGGTGGACCCGGCGACCCCGCAGGGCGGCAAGGAGCACAAGCTCCAGCTGACCGCCTTCGCGTCGTACCGCTACCTGGAGGGCATCGCCATCGGCGAGTACACCTCCGGCGGTACGCCCGAGGACGTCGAGCGGCTGACCAGGGACGCCGGGGCGCTCAAGCAGGCCGCGCAGCAGAAGGTCGCACGGGCAAAGGCGCAGGCGCAGGCCGCAGGCCGGCCGTTCCGCACCCCGCCGTCGATCGACCAGATGTCCACGCTGATGGCCACCGGCGCGGCGCCGGAGACGCTCGGCGTCCGCGGCATCACCTCCGACAGCTACTTCGCGGCTGCGACCGGCAAGTTCGACATGTACCGGTCCATCGAGAAGGACCTGGCGGACAAGGCCGTGAACGAGGCGGCCCAGATCTCCGAGGACGCCCGGCAGTCCACCTTCGTCGACTCCGGCATCGTGCTGGCCGCGCTGATCATCGCGTTCATCGTGGCCGGTCTCATGGCCCGCCGGATGAGCCGCAACATGCGCCAGCTGCGCACCGCCGCCTTCGGCATCGCCGAGCAGCGGCTGCCGATGCTGGTCGACCAGCTCTCGCGGACCGACCCGGGCCGGGTCGACACCCGGGTGCAGCCCATCCCGATCTCCACCACCGACGAGATCGGCGAGGTCGCCCGCGCCTTCGACCAGGTGCACCGCGAGGCCGTCCGGCTCGCCGCCGAGCAGGCGCTGCTGCGGGGCAACGTCAACGCGATCTTCACCAACCTCTCCAGCCGCAACCAGGGTCTGATCGAGCGCCAGCTGGAGCTGATCACCGACCTCGAGAACAACGAGGCGGACCCGGACCAGCTGGAGAGCCTCTTCCGGCTCGACCACCTCGCCACCCGTATGCGGCGCAACGGCGAGAACCTCCTCATCCTCGCGGGCGAGGAGCCCGGCCGCCGCTGGAACCAGCCGGTGCCGCTGGTCGACGTCCTGCGGGCGGCGACCTCCGAGGTCGAGTCCTACGAGCGAATAGAACTCACCGGCGTCCCCGAGAGCGAGATCCACGGCACCGCCGTGACCGACCTCGTGCACCTGCTGTCCGAGCTGCTGGAGAACGCCACCACGTTCTCCTCCCCGCAGACGAAGGTGCGGGTCGCCGCGACCCGGCTGCCCGACGGCCGGGTGATGATCGAGATCCACGACAAGGGCATCGGGCTCACCCCCGAGGACTTCGCGGACATCAACCACAAGCTGGCCAACCCGCCGAGCGTGGATGCCGCGATCTCCCAGCGCATGGGCCTGTTCGTGGTCGGCCGGCTGGCCGACCGGCACGGGATCCGGGTGCAGCTGCGCCCCTCCGGCGAGCAGGCGGGCACCACGTCCCTGGTCATGCTGCCCGAGGCGATCACCCACGGTGGTGGCGGCGAGGAGCAGTACGAGGACGACTTCACGGTCTCCCGGATCGTTCCGGAGCATCAGCAGGCCTCGTTCGAGCCCCATCAGCGCACCGCCGCCGAGCTGGGCTTCGACGACAGCCACTACGGCCGCACGGACGGCGCGGACCTGGACATGATGGGCCGCTCGCTGCTCCGCGAGGAGCGCCGGGCAGCCCTGGAGGCCCAGACGGGCGGTGACCAGGCCGCCGAGTACCAGGGCGGTGAGCGTCCGCTCTTCCGTGACGAGGTATCGTCCGGCGGTGCCTACCAGGACTACCCGTCCCAGGCATATGCGGAAGCCGATCAACCGCTCTACGACGACCGGTCGCACGGCAACCAGGCATTCGGCGACCCGAGCTTCGCGGAGACCACGGGCCAGCAGCCTTTCCCCTCCCACGAAGCGGCACAGGCGGACGAATGGCCCGAACGTCCCGCATTCGAGGGCTACTTCGGGACCGAAGCGGAATCCGACCGGAATACAACTGCCGCTCCCGCTGACGCCCCCGAGCGCGTACCATTCGAGCGTCCGGGCCCCACACCGAGCGACGCCCCCTCGCTGACGGACGCCGGCCTTCCGCGCCGCGGAGGCCGCGACCAGCAGGCACCGCAGGTGCAGCAGCAGCGGAGCACGCCGGAGACCGGCCAGGACGGCTCCGACTGGCGCAGCTCCAACGATGATCGCTGGGAGAGGGCGGAGCAGCTTCGCGAGCCGAAGGCGGGCGGAGTCACCTCCTCCGGTCTCCCCCGGCGGGTGCCCAAGGCCAACCTGGTCGAAGGTGCCGCGGAGCAGACGCCGCAGGGCGGCCCCCAGGTCTCCCGCGCCCCGGAGGACGTCCGCGGCAGGCTGAGTAACCTGCGCCGCGGTGTCCAGCAGGGACGCAACGTCGGCACGGACCCCTCCGGGGTCCCCCAGAATGACCAACAGGGCTACGGCCCCGGCAGCACCTACGATCAGGAGCGTTAGTGTGAGCCCGATGAGCCAGGCGGCGCAGAATCTGAACTGGTTGATCACCAACTTCGTGGACAACACCCCCGGGGTGTCCCACACGGTCGTGGTCTCCGCGGACGGGCTGCTCCTTGCCATGTCCGAGGGCTTCCCTCGTGACAGAGCCGATCAGTTGGCGGCGGTGGCCTCCGGCCTCACCTCGCTGACCTCCGGCGCTTCCCGCATCTTCGAAGGCGGGAGCGTCAACCAGACCGTGGTGGAGATGGAGCGCGGCTTCCTCTTCATCATGTCCGTCTCGGACGGATCGTCGCTGGCCGTGCTCGCACACCCCGAGTGCGACATCGGCCTGGTCGGCTACGAGATGGCCCTGCTGGTCGACCGCGCGGGCACGGTGCTGACGCCGGATCTGCGCGCCGAACTGCAGGGCAGCCTTCTCAACTAAAAGACAGGCAGTGCGTTTCCCGCCACCGCGCCTTATGGTTCGGTGGCGCGACCGGCGTCAGACAGGCAAGTTGGAGGAGGAGACGTGGCAACGCCCCCGAGCGGATACCCGTATGGTTCCGGGCAGGAGTCCGGGCCTGTGGGCGAGACCCATCACAACCGCTTCAACTTCCCGTCTGCGCCGAGCCAGCGGCAGCCGCGGCCCCAACCGCAGCAGCCGCAGCGCCCCCAGCAGCAGCCCCGGCCGTACGACTCCCAGCCGTACGAGCCGTCGGTGTACGACCAGCCGCAGGCACCGCGCATCCAGCCGGTGCAGCCGCAGCGGCGCGCTCCCGAGCCCGCCCCCACGGGCGGCGCGAACAACCCGCTCGTGCGCCCGTACGCCATGACCGGAGGCCGGACCAGGCCGCGCTACCAGCTCGCCATCGAGGCACTGGTCAGCACGACCGCCGACCCCGCGAAGATGCAGGGCCAGCTGCCGGAGCACCAGCGCATCTGCCACCTCTGCCGCGAGATCAAGTCAGTTGCCGAGATCTCCGCGCTTCTCTCCATCCCCCTCGGCGTCGCCCGGATCCTCGTCGCCGACCTGGCGGAGGCCGGACTCGTCGCCATCCATCAGCCCGGCGGGGACGAGACCGCCGGCGGACAGCCAGATGTGACACTGCTCGAAAGGGTGCTCAGTGGACTTCGCAAGCTCTAGCGGTGCAGCCCGCTCCACCACCTCCGCGAAAATCGTGGTGGCGGGCGGCTTCGGCGTGGGCAAGACCACGTTCGTCGGGGCCGTCTCAGAGATCAATCCGCTGCGTACCGAAGCCGTGATGACTTCCGCCTCGGCGGGGATCGACGACCTCACGCACGCGCCGGACAAGACGACCACGACCGTGGCGATGGACTTCGGCCGGATCACGCTGGACCAGGACCTGATCCTGTACCTCTTCGGTACGCCCGGTCAGGACCGCTTCTGGTTCATGTGGGACGACCTGGTCCGTGGCGCCATCGGCGCCGTGGTGCTGGTCGACACCCGCCGTCTCGCCGACTGCTTCCCGGCGGTCGACTACTTCGAGAACAGCGGGCTGCCGTTCGTCATCGCTCTGAACGGCTTCGACGGCCACCAGCCCTACACGCCCGACGAGGTGCGCGAGGCGCTGCAGATCGGCCCGGACGCGCCGATCATCGTGACCGACGCCCGGCACCGCAGCGAGGCCAAGAGCGCGCTCATCACGCTCGTGGAGCACGCCCTGATGGCCCGGCTGCGCTAGGCGGCCGACGGGACGCGTCCGGGCTCCCCGTGCCCGCACGCTCCGTACGACGAAAGGCCCCCACACCTCATCGGTGCGGGGGCCTTCGTCGTGCCCGGCCCGGGGCCCGTACGCGGCGCTGTACGGGTCCCCGGGCCGGCGTCCGGGCTCACTTGCGTGCGGGGCACTCCTTCCACGCGAAGTGGTAGACGGTGTTGATGCTGCCGTCGGTGGAGTCCATGGCCATGTAGCTGGTGGCCTTCGGGTCCGCCGACTTGGCGTCCACCCTCATCTCGGTGTTGATGTTGAAATAGCGCTCCTCGCCACAGGGGGCGTACACCAGCGCGTCGACGTCGGTCTCGTCCGAGGTCTGCCAGTTGGAGTCGTAGGGACCGGTGAAGGTGTGGCTCTTACGGGCCGTCTGCTGCTGGCCCTGGAAGTAGTAGCCCGCCTGCTCCAGCCCCCTGGCCCCCCGGGCCAGGGACGCGTAGCCGCGGTAGTCGGCCCGGGCGATCGCGTAGGTGAAGCCCTGCGGGACGTGCACATTGAGCGCTATCTGGCAGTTCTTGCGGGAGTCGGTCGGCTTGCTGCCGGCGCCCGCCTGGGCGAGGTACTCGCTGTACGTGACGGTGAAGGCGGTGTTGTCGGGGGCGATGGCCACGGCGGCGCTGCCGGGTCTGCAGCCCGATCCGTTGACCGTGGCGACGGTAATGGTGATCTTGCCGCTCGGCGGGTCGTCGCCGAACCGTGTGGCGGTGGTGGGGGATGCCGATCCGGCGAGGAGCAACGATGCCACTGCGGCACCAGCACTGAGCGTGCTGAGCATGGGCTTTCCTTCCGGTCGTCCTAGGCCCGCGCTGCGGGAACACCAGGAGTGGGATGACGAGCGCATGCCAGCACGGGGACGGCGCCTTGCACAGCTCTGCTCCCCAGGATTGGGGCGAACCTACGCCTTGATCCGGACGCTACCTACCAAACCGGAACACCGCGTCCGAAAAGCGATGAGGGGTCATATCGGGGTGTCTGGTGGGTTGTTGGGCGGTATAGCCCTCATGTGGCTGCCCGCCGGGGCGGCACGGCTATGGGTTGCCGGGCCCGGGTCGGTGCGGGTTGCCGGTGGCTGGGGCCGGTTCGCCTGCGGCGGGTGGGTGGTGGGTCGGAGGGGATGTCCGGTACCCCGTCCTCGGCGCGGGCGCATCTGGTGCGTGGGAAAGATCGGCCCCGCGTTCGCTCCGGTCCTGCGGGCGGGGCACCGGACATCCCCTCCGACCACCGCGCGTCGGCGCCCGTCCCGCCGTACGGATCACCGTTACAGCCCTGGACGCCAGCCCCTTGGCAGGAAGCTGGTCGGGCGCACCCTACTGCTGCCCTGCAGTCGTCATCCGGCCGCGCTCACTCCGGGCGAGGGTTGTCCGAGCCGACGCATGTGATCGGTGAGGGACGGTGCCACCGTGCTGCAGTCGGCAACGGGCGTAGGCCGGAGGGGATGTACCGGAGCCCGCCCGCAGGACCGGAGCGAACGCCGGGTCGGTCTATGCCACGTACCAGATGCGCCCGCGCCGAGGGCGGGTTCCGGTGCGTCCCCTTCGGCCCCCGGGGCACTCACGTACCCCGCAAAGGCCCAGCCCCCACCGTCAAGCAGCTGCACTGAGACAGGAGCGACGGCGCCCCAAAGGGGCGCGGGGAACTGCGCGCCCAGCCACAACGCACCCGCAGACAAAAAGGGACCCCGCACCACGCGGGGCCCCTCGTCGGCAACGTCAGCGAAGCGTCACCGCTGCCAGCTGGTCGCCCCGTGGAAGCCGCTCTGCCGCTCCAGGCGGCGCCAGCGGGCGGCGGTGGCGTGCGGACGCGCCGGGGCGGCGGCCGGCCGGTGCGCGGCGCGGGCCAGCAGAACGGCGGTCAGGGCGGCCAGCTCTTCCTCGCTGGCCTGACCCTTCTCCACGCGGATGGAGTCGGTGCGGTGGGCAGTGTTCACGGTGTGGGTCTCCGTCGTCGCGGTGGGCGTGGTGCCGGGTGCGGGTGCGGTGGTGGTTACTGGGGCGGATTGCCGTGCTTACGGGCCGGCAGGTCCGCATGCTTGGTGCGCAGCATCTCCAGGGCGCGGATGAGCGTGTGGCGGGTCTCCGCCGGGTCGATGACGTCGTCGACCAGGCCGCGCTCGGCCGCGTAATACGGGTGCATCAGCTCGGACTTGTACTCCTTGACCATGCGCACCCGCATGGCCTCGGAGTCGTCCGCCTCGGCGATCTGCTTGCGGAAGATGACGTTGGCGGCGCCCTCGGCGCCCATCACGGCGATCTCGTTGGTGGGCCAGGCGTAGGTCAGGTCGGCACCGATGGACTGCGAGTCCATGACGATGTAGGCGCCGCCGTAGGCCTTGCGCAGCACGAGCGAGATCCGCGGCACGGTCGCGTTGCAGTACGCGTAGAGCAGCTTGGCGCCGTGCCGGATGATGCCGCCGTGCTCCTGGTCGACGCCGGGCAGGAAGCCGGGGACGTCCAGCAGGGTGACGATCGGGATGTTGAACGCGTCGCACATCTGGACGAAGCGGGCCGACTTTTCGGACGCCTCGATGTCCAGCACGCCGGCCAGCGACTGCGGCTGGTTGGCGATGATGCCCACCACGCGGCCGTCGAGCCGGGACAGCGCGCAGATGATGTTGGTCGCCCAGCGCTCGTGGACCTCCAGGAACTCGCCGTCGTCGACGATCTCCTCGATGACCTTGCGCATGTCGTACGGGCGGTTGCCGTCGGCCGGGACCAGGTCCAGCAGCGCGTCGCCGGAGCGGTCCGCGGGGTCCTCGCAGGGCACCGACGGCGGGTTCTCCCGGTTGTTCGCCGGGAGGAGGGAGAGGAGGTAGCGGACCTCTTCGAGGCAGGTGGCCTCGTCGTCGTACGCGAAGTGGGCCACGCCCGACGTCTCGGCGTGCACATCGGCGCCGCCCAGACCGTTCTGGGTGATCTCCTCGCCGGTCACCGCGCGGACCACGTCGGGTCCGGTGATGAACATCTGCGAGGTCTCGCGGACCATGAAGACGAAGTCCGTCAGGGCCGGGGAGTAGGCCGCGCCGCCGGCGCAGGGGCCGAGCATGACGGAGATCTGCGGGATGACGCCCGAGGCCTTGGTGTTGCGCTGGAAGATGCCGCCGTAGCCGGCGAGCGCGGAGACGCCCTCCTGGATACGGGCACCGGCGCCGTCGTTCAGCGACACCAGCGGCGCACCGGCCTGGATGGCCATGTCCATGATCTTGTGGATCTTGGTGGCGTGGGCCTCGCCCAGCGCGCCGCCGAAGATCCGGAAGTCATGGGCGTAGGTGAACACGGTCCGGCCGTGCACGGTGCCCCAGCCGGTGATCACACCGTCGGTGTAGGGCTTCTTGGCCTCCAGGCCGAAGCCCGTCGCCCGGTGCCGCCGCAGCGGCTCGACCTCGTTGAACGAACCCTCGTCCAGCAGCAGCTCGATCCGCTCGCGCGCCGTCAGCTTGCCCTTGGCACGCTGCGCTTCGGTCGCCCGCTCGCTGGGTCCTCGCCGGACCTGCTCGCGGATGGCGTGCAGCTCGGCGACGCGCCCGCGGGCGTCGTTGGCGCCGGCGGGCAGATCTTCGACAGTGGTCATGTATCGACGGTACGTGTGCGGGGCGTCCCGCACCGATGTCGGTTTCGTACAACGTCGCATGCGATTTGGTGGGCAGGCAGTACAGAACCGTGCTGTACGGGCCCCGCGTCCCGGCGTCCGTTCGGGTGGCGGCGTCGCCCCGCGTCTGTATGGGGCCGACAAACGGGAGCCGAGTGATGTTGTCGTGACCGGTCGGTCGGCGGGGCCCGGCGGCGGTCAGCCCGGCCGCACCGTGCAGGTGTGGGTGGCGCAGCTCGTACCGGGTGTCAGGCGCAGCCGCAGGGTGCGTCCGGTGGCCAGCACCTCGATCGCCGGGTCGTGGGAGAGCACCGCACGCACCGGCCGTGACCAGGTGATCTCCAGCGTTTCGCCGGTGCGCTCCGGGGCGGCGAGGCACAGCCGGACCGTCGGCCGCCGCCGTCCGGGCCGCTCGCGGACCAGCACGCTGACCGGGCCGCTGCTGGTCAGCGGGCCCGCGCTGCCGGCCCGCCAGAAGTTGGCGGCCGTTACGCCGAGCGGGTCGACGGTGATCGCCTGCCGGCCGGCGTCGTTGGCGAGCACGGTCAGCCAGTGCCGGTCGGCGGCGCGGGTGGCGAGGGTGCGGGCGGTGGCGCCCGGCATGAGGAGGTAGGCGTAACCGGCGTCCACCGGGTCGGTGCCGTGGTCGTGCCAGAGGGTGAGGTAGCGGCGGGTGAACGGCTCGGCGGAGGAGGTGGTGTTGATGTCGTGCCAGGAGCCGGTGCGGGCCTCGCGCAGCGCCATGAGGGGCGCGCCGCCGGGGAAGACATAGCCGCCGTGCCCGGCGAGGTGGGCCCAGTGGGCGCGGCGGAAGGAGGTGGTCACGCCGAGCGTGCCGGGCCGGCGGACACCGTCGACGGTGAGCACGGCGGTGCCGGAATCGCCCAGGCAGCGGTTGTCGACGACGGTCTCGGCCGGCACCCCGTCCCGCGCGGTGATGCCGGCGCCCAGGCAGACGACACAGTCCGCGAGCGCGAACCAGGACTTCCTGGCGGTGAGGGTCGAGGCCAGGCCGCGCAGGTCCTGGCCGAGGGCGGCGAACTCCCCGTCGGTGGTGCCGCCGACCCAGCGCGCGGCGGGCTTGGGCTCGCCCCAGCCGCCTCCCTCGTTGTCGGCCAGCCGCTTGGTGGACACGGTCGTGCCGGGGAGCCGGTAGGGGTCGACGGTGGGCCAGAAGGCGTCCGTGTACTGGTCGCCCCCGAAGTCGGCGCCCCACCAATAGAGCATCCCGGCGCCGGTGTGCCAGCCTCGCGGGTTCTCGCCGTTGCCGTTCTCGTAGTACGTGATGCGGTCGGAGGCCATGGCCAGGCCGGCGGCCCAGCCGGGGCGGCGGTGCACGGCGCGGTCCATGGCAGGGAACAGCCGGTGGCCGACGGGTTCGGGGGCGGCGGCCGCGGGACCGTCGGCGATCTTCCTGAGCCGGGCGAGGTCGGCGACCGTGTACTGCCGGTCGGTGAGGACCGGCAGCGTACGGTCGCGGGCGGTCCAGCCCTTGATCATGGCGTGCCAGCGGTCCCGCTCGGCGCTGCTCGCGGCCTGGGCGAGCAGCGCGATCGCGGCGATCAGCGCATGGCCGTGGTAGTGGTCGCTGCGCAGGATGTGCCGCTCGTCGCTGCGGAGGTAGCCGCGGCTGACGGCGCGCCCGTTGACGCTGTCCATCATCAGGCCGTTGTGCAGCAGCGGGGCGTAGGCGTGCTCGACGCTGTCGAGGACGATCTGCCGCGCCGGGTCGGTGACCTGCCAGGACGAGCCGCCGAGCAGGGTGAACAGCCGGCCCAGGCCGTCCAGCAGGACATAGCCGTAGGTGCCGGAGTAGGCGACCCAGCTGTGCTGGACGAAGGAGCCGTCGGCGTAGAGGCCGTCGCCCCGGGTGACGTAGGGGAAGACCGGCGAGAGGGCGTCGCGGGCCAGGGCGATCTTGGCGGGGGCCCGGCCGAGGATGCCGCGCAGGGCGACCACCCGGCACAGGTCGACGCGGTTGGCGCCGGTGCTGGTCCCGGTGTAGTCGCCGAGCATGGCGTCGGGGACGAAGTGGTCGACGGCGGCCAGGGCGCGCTCGCGCAGCGCGTCGTCGAGGCCGCCGGGCAGCCGTTCGTCGAGGAGGGCGACGGTGTCGAGCAGGAGTCTGGGGCTGCCGATCTGCCACTCCCACCAGTTGCCGTAGCGGGTGGTGGCGGTGTTGTAGACGGTGGCTTCGAGGTGGTCGAGCCCCGTGACGAGGGCCTCGGCGAGGCCGGGGTCGCCGGTGTGGCCGGTGCCGGGCTGGGCGTAGGCCTGGGCCATGGTGGCGAGCCGGCCGTAGCTCTGGGTGATGCCGGACGGCGGGTCGTAGCGGCAGTCCGGCCAGAGGGACACGGCGGTCGGTTGCATGCGTGCCCGGAAGGCGCCGGCGAAGTCTCCGGTCTCCTTGAGGGCGGCGGCGTACGGCGGGGCGGCGGGGTCGAAGCCGCTGCCGAGGACGAACTCGCACCAGCGGCCGCGGAGGGCGGCGCATTCGTCCCCGGGAGGGGTGGTGGCCGGTCGGGGGGCGGCACCGGCGGGACGGGCGGCGAGGCCGAGCGCGCTCGCGGTGGCGGTGGCGAGGAATCCTCGGCGTGACCAGACGGACGTGGCGGGGAAAGGCGGCACGGTCGGTCCTCTCCATGGCGTCAACTGGGGTGTGGCGCTGCGCACTTGGGAGTTCCCGATGGTCTAGCACGAGCCGTCGGCGGGCGGCAATGACCGCGCCGGAACGCCGTTCGCCACCCGTCCGGAGCAGCCCGGCTCCGACAGAGAGGTTGAATGTTGAACCAGATGCCGCTACGGTGAATCTCGTTGAAGCTTAAACAAACTTGCGCACCCACCCGGTGCGCCGTCTTCGAGGAGGAGCCATGGCTCTGTTCCACCGCAAGCGCACCGCCGACACCGGCGACACCACCGCCCCCGCCACCGCCAGTGCTGCCGTCCTCGACGCCGACCCCGCGCTCGCGGCGCTGACCGGCGACTACACCATCGACCCGGCGCACAGCAGCATCGGCTTCACCGTCCGCCACGCGATGGTCACCAACGTCCGCGGCGCGTTCGGCGCGTACGAGGGCACCCTCCACCTCGACGGCACCGACCCGTCCCGCTCCACCGCGTCCCTCGACGTCGAGATCGCCAGCATCGACACCGGGATCGCGGACCGCGACGGCCACCTGCGCAGCGCCGACTTCTTCGACGCCGAGACCTTCCCGCTGATGACCTTCCGCGGCACCGCCGCCGAGCGCGTGTCCGGTGACCGCTACCGCATCACCGGCGACCTGACCCTCCGCGACGTCACCAAGCCGCTCACCATCGACCTGGAGTTCCACGGCTCGGCCACCGACGTCTACGGCGCCGAGCGGGTCGGCTTCGAGGGCAGCGCCGAGATCCTGCGCTCCGACTGGGGCCTGACCTGGAACGCCGCGCTGGAGACCGGCGGGGTGATGGTCAGCGACAAGGTCAAGCTCGTCTTCGACATCTCCGCCGTCAAGGCCGCCCCGCAGGCCTGACCCCACAGGGCCCGCCGGATGACCGCGGCCCCGCACCGCCCCTCTCCCCCGAGGGCCGTGCGGGGCCGCGGTCCTTCCGCTGCCGCGACGCTCACTCCTGCGGCTCGACCCCGGCCCGCAGCAGTCCGTAGGCGTACGCGTCGTCCAGCGCCTGCCAGGACGCGGCGATGACGTTCTCCGCGACGCCGACCGTGGACCACTCGCCCCGGCCGTCGCTGGTGGAGACCAGCACCCGGGTGATGGAGCCGGTGCCCAGGGCGCCCTCCAGGATGCGGACCTTGTAGTCCACCAGCTCCATGTGGGCCAGCTGCGGATAGATCCGCTCCAGGCCCACCCGCAGCGCCCGGTCCAGCGCGTTGACCGGGCCGTTGCCCTCGGCGGTGGTGACGATCCGCTCGCCCTTGGCCCACAGCTTCACGGTCGCCTCGTTGGCGTGCGTACCGTCCGGCCGGTCCTCGACGATCGCCCGCCAGGACTCGACCGTGAAGTAGCGGCGCGGCCGGCCCTCGACTTCGGTGCGCAGCAGCAGCTCGAAGGAGGCGTCGGCGGCCTCGTAGGTGTAGCCCTCCAGCTCGCGCTCCTTGACCCGCTCGACGACCCGGCCGACCAGCTCGCGGTCGTCGCCGAGGTCGATGCCGAGCTCCTTGCCCTTGAGCTCGATGGACGCCCGCCCCGCCATGTCGGAGACCAGCATCCGCATGGTGTTGCCGACCAGCGCCGGGTCGATGTGCTGGTAGAGGTCCGGGTCGACCTTGATCGCGGAGGCGTGCAGTCCGGCCTTGTGGGCGAAGGCGGAGACCCCGACGTAGGGCTGGTGGGTGGAGGGGGTGAGGTTGACGACCTCGGCGATGGCGTGCGAGATCCGGGTGGTCTCGGCGAGCTTGCCCTCGGGCAGCACCGGGCGCCCGTACTTGAGCTCCAGGGCGGCGACGACCGGGAAGAGGTTGGAGTTGCCGACCCGTTCGCCGTAGCCGTTGGCGGTGCACTGGACGTGGGTGGCACCGGCGTCCACCGCGGCCAGGGTGTTGGCGACGGCGCAGCCGGTGTCGTCCTGGGCGTGGATGCCCAGGCGCGCGCCGGTGTCCGCGAGGACGGTCCGGACGACGGCGGTGACCTGCGCCGGGAGCATGCCGCCGTTGGTGTCGCAGAGCACCACGACATCGGCGCCGGCCTCGCTCGCGGTGCGGACGACCGCCTTGGCGTAGACCGGGTCCAGCGCATAGCCGTCGAAGAAGTGCTCGCAGTCGAGGAAGACCCGGCGGCCCTGGGCACAGAGGTGGGCGACAGTGTCCCGGATCATCGCGAGGTTCTCCTCCGGCGTGGTCCGAAGCGCCAGTTCCACATGCGCGGTGTGGGACTTGGCGACCAGCGTGATGACCGGTGCCCCGGAGTCCAGGAGCGCGGCGACCTGCGGATCGTCCTCGACCCGGACGCCCGCCTTGCGGGTGGCGCCGAACGCGACGAGCTGCGCGTGCCGGAAGTCGATCTCCGCGCGGGCCCGCTGGAAGAACTCGGTGTCCCGCGGGTTGGCGCCGGGCCAGCCGCCCTCGATGAAGCCCACCCCGAAGTCGTCGAGGTGCCGGGCGATGGTCAGCTTGTCGGCGACGGTGAGGTTGATGCCCTCGCGCTGCGCACCGTCGCGGAGCGTGGTGTCGAAGACATGGAAGTCGTCGGGCACCGCGTGGGCGGGAGACGGGTGGGAGTCGGGTGCGTCCGTCATGCTGGTCTGGCTCCTGTCGGGATCTCGGTCTACCGGAATAACCGGTTCCACCGTCCCTCCATGTTCCCTCGCGCTCCGCCTCCGGTGAGATGTGGGCCGGAAACGAAAAAACCTCTCGCGGGTGCGAGAGGTCTGCGCGCGGGTCTGGGACGACGGTGGCCACGCCGTACTCGGTTCGTACGGGGCGGTCACTGCGGACCGGCGCGCCTGCTGCCAATAATCATGGCGAACGAGAGCACGGGGGAAGTCTGGCACACGACCACCCCCCGTGCTCGAACCGTCTCAGGATGCGAGCACGCGTGCCGCGCTGCCCTCGCCCGCGTCGTCCTTGCCGACCCGGTGCAGATCGATGGTGCGGGTCTCGCGCATCGTCACGTAGACGATCAGCGAGACCGCGGCGCACCCGGCGACGTACCAGTAGTAGCCGGATTCGATGCCGCCGTCCTTGAACCACAGGGCGACGTACTCCGCGGTGCCGCCGAACAGCGCGTTGGCGATGGCGTACGGCAGGGCCACGCCCAGCGCCCGGATGCCGGTCGGGAACAGCTCGGCCTTCACACAGGCGTTGATCGAGGTGTAGCCGGTGACCACGACCAGCGCGAGCAGCGAGAGCCCGAGGGCCGGCCAGAAGCTGCCGGCGTGCTTGAGCAGCGTCATGATCGGCACGGTCAGGAACGTCGAGCCGACCGCGAAGGTGATCAGCAGCGGACGGCGGCCGATCCGGTCGGAGAGCTTGCCGGCCAGCGGCTGGAGGCACATGAAGAGGAACAGTGCGCAGAAGCTCACCAGCGAGGCCGTCGGCTTGTCCAGGCCGGCGCTGCCCGAGAGGTACTTGGTGAGGTAGGTCGTGTACGTGTAGTACGCGACCGTGCCGCCCATGGTGAGCGCGATGACCAGGAACGCCTCGCGCTTATGGGCCAGCAGCGCCTTGAGGGTGCCGCGCGCCGGGTCGGCGTTGGCGCCCTCGTCCTGGGCGTACACCTCGGTCTCCAGCATGTTGCGGCGCAGGTAGAAGACGACCGCGGCGCCCAGCGCACCCACGATGAACGGGATCCGCCAGGCCCAGCTGTGCAGCGCCTCCTCGGGCAGCGTGCGCTGCAGCACGATCTGCAGGCCGAGGCCGAGCAGCTGCCCGGCGGTCATGGACACGTACTGGAAGCTGGAGGCGAAACCGCGCTGTCCGGGCGCGGAGGCCTCGGTGAGGTAGGTGGCGCTGGCCGCGTACTCGCCGCCGACCGAGAGCCCCTGGAGCATCCGGGCGACGAGCAGGACGGCCACGCCGCCGTACCCCGCCACCGCGTAGGTCGGCGCGACGGCGATCAGGATCGCCGAGGCGGACATCAGCGTGACGGTCAGCGTGAGCGCCGCCTTGCGCCCCCTGCGGTCGCCGATCCGGCCGAGCACCCAGCCACCCACCGGGCGCATGAAGAAGCCGACGGCGAAGATCCCCATGGTGTTCATGAGGTTCGCGGTGTCATTCCCCTTCGGGAAGAACGAATCCGCGAAGTAGACCGCGAAGCTGGCATAAACGAACCAGTCGAACCACTCGACCATGTTGCCGGCCGAGCCGACCCAGATCTTCTTCCATTGCTCTCGTCCCATAGCCGCTCACGGTCGCGGACCGGGGAGTCTTCGGCAAGAGCGCGGTCGGCAACGATCGCAGCTACTTGCGTGCTTTGTGGTCACGGCGCGGCCGGCGGCCGGTCCGCCGCATCCGGCCCCGCGGTCAGCGACTCGTCCAGGAACTCCCCTATGTGGCGGCGCACTTGCTCCCGGTCGGTGCCCGGCAGGCCGACGACGAGGTGGGTGCCGAAGCCGTCGAGGAGGGCGCGGGTGCGGGTGGCGAAGCGTTCGGCGTCGACGGGGCGGAATTCACCCTTCGAGACGCCCTCGACGAGGAGGGCCACCAGGTCGCGGTGCCAGGCGAGTTCGAGGTCGAGCTGGCGCTCGCGGGTCTCGTCGTCGGCGCTCTGGGAGCGGTTCCACACCTCCAGCCACAGCGTCCAGCGCGGGTCGCGGTGGCCGTCGGGCAGGTAGAGGTCGACCAGGGCGTCCAGCCGTTCACGGGCGGGGACGCGGCGGGAGAGGGCGGCCCGGCGCTCGGCGCCGAGCTGCTCCTCGCTCCACTGGAGGGTCTGCAGCAGCAGCTCGTCCTTCGTACCGAAGTAGTACAGGATGTGGCCGCTGCTCATGCCGACCTCACGGCCCAGGCCGGCCATGGTCAGCCGGTCCAGGCCCTCCTCGGCGATGGTCGTCATCGCCGCGGCCAGGACCTGCTCGCGGGGCTGGTTGAGCCGGCGCCGGGGACGGCGCACGGGACCGGGCACGGGGACCTCCGGGTCGGCTGGACGGGGCCTGTGGGTCAGACCTTCGGCTGCTGCTGGGTGATGCAGTGGATACCGCCACCCGCTGCGAAGATCGTACGGGCGTCGACCAGGGTCACCGTCCGCTCGGGGAAGAGCCGGCGGAAGATCGCGGCCGCCTCCTCGTCGCGGGGGTCGTCGAAGCCGCAGAGCACCACCCCATCGTTGCAGAGGTAGTGGTTGATGTAGGAGTAGTCGACCAGCTCGCCGTCCGCCTCGACGACGGTCGGCGCCGGCACCTCGACGACCTCCAGCCGCCGGCCCCGGGCATCGGTCGAGGACCGCAGCAGCTTGGCGATCTCGGTGCAGATCGCGTGGTCGGGGTGGTCGGGGTCGGGCTGGGTGTGGACGAGCACGGTGCCGGGGCGGGCGAAGGCGGCGACGATGTCGACATGTCCGCGGGTGCCGAACTGCCCGTAGTCGGCAGCGAGGCCGCGCGGCAGCCAGATCGCCTTGGTGGTGCCGAGGTGGGCGTGGATCTCGGCCTCGACGTCCTCCTGCGTACGGCCGGGGTTACGGCCCGGGTCGAGCTGCACGGTCTCGGTGAGCAGGACGGTCCCCTCGCCGTCGACGTGCAGGCCGCCGCCCTCGTTGACCAGTCCGGTGGCGTAGCGGCGGGCCCCGGCCAGCCCGCAGACCTGCTCGGCGATCTTCTCGTCGTGGTCCCAGCGGGCCCATTCCTGGGCGCCCCAGCCGTTGAACACCCAGTCTGCCGCGGCGAGTTGTCCCGTGCCGTCGGTGAGGAAGGTGGGGCCGATGTCGCGCATCCAGGCGTCGTTCAGCGGGCGTTCGACGAGGTCGATGTCCGGGCCGAGCAGTGCGCGGGCACCCTCGGACTGGCCCGGTCCGGCGACGACGGTGACCGGCTCGAAGCGGCGCACGGCGCGTGCCACCTCGGCCCAGGCGCGGCGGGCCGCGGCCAGCGCCTCCCCGCCCTCCTCGCCGAAGGTGAAGTTGGGGCCGGGCCAGGCCATCCAGGTGCGCTCGTGGCGGGCCCACTCCGGGGGCATGCTAAAGCCGTCGGCGGCAGGGGTGTTCATGCGGGAGTCCTCGAGGTCGCTGTGACGGTGTGACGGGCGGGAGTGGTTCACAGGAAGTAGAGCCGGGACAGCGAGACGCTGTCGGCCGGTTCCGAGCGCATCGGGTCGCCGTCGAGGGTGACCAGGCCGCTGCGCCCGTCGACCTGCACCTGTCCGACCCGGGAGTTGTGGACGAGGTCGCCGGGGCCGATGCCGCGGGTGCCGCGGACGGCGACCCGGCGGCGTCGGGTGGGCATCCCGTCGCCGCCCTGTTCGGCCGCGGCGCGCGCGACGAAGGCGACGGAGATCTCTGCGGGGGTCGCCCCGTGCGCACCGAACTGCGGCCCGAGCACCAGGGGTTCGCAGGTGTCGGTGGCGGCGTTGGGGTCGCCGGTGACGCCGTAGGCGGGGAAGCCGGACTTCAGCACCAGCTGCGGCTTGGCGCCGAAGAACTGGGGCTTCCACAGCACGATGTCGGCCATCTTGCCGACCTCGATCGACCCGATCTCGTGCGAAAGGCCGTGGGCGATGGCGGGGTTGATGGTCAGCTTGGCGACATAGCGCAGCACACGCGCGTTGTCGTCGTGCGGGCCGTCGCCGCCCTCCCCGTTTCGGGGAAGAAGGGGCCCGAGCTCGGCCTTCATCTTGCCCGCCATCGCGAACGTACGGCGCACGGTCTCGCCCGCGCGGCCCATGCCCTGGGCGTCGGACGAGGTGATGCCGATCGCCCCGAGGTCGTGCAGCACGTCCTCGGCACCCATCGTGCCGGCCCGGATGCGGTCGCGGGCCATGGCGGCGTCGCCCGGCAGATCGGTCTTCAGGTCGTGGACCGAGACGATCATGCCGTAGTGCTCGGCGACCGCGTCCCGCCCGAAGGGGAGGGTGGGGTTGGTGGAGGAGCCGATGACGTTGGGGACCCCGGCCATCTTCAGGACGTTGGGCACATGGCCGCCGCCGCAGCCCTCGATGTGGAAGGCGTGGATGGTCCGGCCGTCCAGCACCCGCAGGGTGTCCTCGACGCTGAGGCATTCGTTGAGGCCGTCGCTGTGCAGCGCGACCTGGACGTCGTGGTCCTCGGCGACGCGCAGCGCGGTGTCCAGGGCGCGGGCGTGGGCGCCCATGTCCTCGTGCACCTTGAAGCCGCAGGCGCCGCCCTCGGCGAGCGCCTCGACCAGCGGGGCGTCGCCCGACGAGGAACCGCGGCCCAGGAAGCCGATGTTGACCGGCCAGGCGTCGAAGGCGCTGAAGGCATGCCCCAGCGCCCAGGGGGAGTTGACGCCGACGCCCCAGACCGGCCCGAATTCCTGACCGATGATCGTGGTCACGCCGGAGGCCAGCGAGGCTTCCATGACGCGGGGCGAGAGCAGATGGACATGGGTGTCGACGGCGCCCGCGGTGGCGATCATGCCCTCGCCGGAGACGATCGAGGTGCCGGTGCCGACGACGACATCGACGCCGTCGAGGGTGTCGGGGTTGCCGGCCCGCCCTATCGCGTGGATACGGCCCTCGCGAATGCCGACGGACACCTTGCGGATGCCCTGGACGGCGTCGATGACCAGCACATTGCTGATCACCACGTCGCAGGTCTCGCGGACCGCGGCGGCCTTGAGGTGCAGCCCGTCCCGGGCGGTCTTGCCGAAGCCGGCCAGGAACTCGTCGCCGGGCTTCTGGGCGTCGGACTCGACCCGGACGACCAGGCCCGAGTCGCCGAGGACGACCCGGTCGCCGGCCCGCGGGCCGTGCACCGACGCGTACTCGTGGGGGTCGATGTTCCCGGTCATGCCTGCTCCTCCGCTCCCAGGTAGCCGCAGGCGGCGGCCCGCCGCAGCGCTTCCGTCTTCGCGCCCGGCGCGTCCAGCGGGCCGTCCACCAGACCGGCGAAGCCGATCGCGATCCGGTCGCCGCCGATCGGGACCAGCCCGACCTCCTCGGCGCCGCCGGGGTCGAACCGCACCGACGAGCCGGCCGGAACGCACAGCCGCATGCCGTACGCGGCGGCCCGGTCGAAGTCCAGCCGGGGGTTGGCCTCGAAGAAGTGGAAGTGCGAGGTGACGCTGACCGGCACCGTCGCGGTGTTGCGCACGGTCAGGCGGACCGCGGGCGCCGGCTCCGGACCGGCCGGCCCGGGGAGCACCGCGCCGGGCGCGGGCGCCCGCTCGCTCCCGGCGGCCGCGGGTCCGGCGCCGATCGGGTCGGTGACCACCGCGAGCCGGGAGCCGTCGTCGAAGACGGCCTCCACATGCACCTCGGTGACGACATCGGCCACGCCCGGCAGCACATCGTCCGGGCCGAGCACGCCGCGTGCCGCCTCGATGGCCTGAGCGAGGCGGCGCCCGTCCCGCGCCGCCTCGCAGACTGTGTCCGCGATCAACGCGGTCGCCTCGGGCACATTCAGCTTCAGTCCGCGGGCCCGGCGCGTCCGCGCCAGTTCGGCCGCGCCGAACAGCAGCAGCCGGTCGCGTTCCGTCGGGGTCAACCGCATCCCGCCACTCCTCCAGGTCGATTAGAGCGTCACTCTAACCATGAAAATGGTCGAGAGGGAAGCATTGACCAATGGCATAAGGATGAGCGACATTGAGCGCTGCTCTAAATACGCGGCGAATAGAGCGCCGCTCTAAATGATCTCGACAGTGCGAGCAGCGCGCGGCGCGCACCGCCCCCGGCACGGAACACGGCACCCGGGGCGCTGCTCACACACTGTTGTCCGGCCTCTCAGGGGAGCCCTCATGCCGATCGAACAACGCGGAGTCGACACCATCCCGGACGAGGAACGCACCAGCGGCCCTCGCGACCTGATCTCGATCCTGCTCGGGTCGAACCTCGCCCTCGGCGTGGTGATCTTCGGCTGGCTCCCGGTCTCCTTCGGGCTCGGCTTCTGGCCCTCGGTGACCTCCCTGGTGGCGGGCACCGCCGTCGGCACCCTGCTGACCGCCCCGCTCGCGCTCGTCTCGCTGCGCAGCGCCACCAACCTGTCCACCAGCAGCGGCGCCCACTTCGGCGTGCGCGGCCGGCTCATCGGCTCGGTCATCGGCCTGCTGCTGTCGCTGGGCTACACCGCGCTGACATTGTGGGTCGGCGGCGACGCGGTCGTCGGCTGCCTGCACCGCCTGACCGGACTGCCGTCGAACGGGATGACGTACGCGCTGGTCTACGCCCTGCTCGCGGGCGCCACCGCGGTCGGCGCGGTCTACGGCTACCGGGTGCTGCTGCGGCTGAGCAAGGTGCTCGCCATCGGCCTGACCGTCCTGCTGGCCGTCGGCGTCGTCGCGTACGCGGGCACCTTCACCACCGCAGCGCCGCACGGCAGCAGCTACCTGCTCGGCGGCTTCTGGCAGACCTGGCTGCTGGCCGCCGTCTCCGCGGGCCTCAGCGGCCCCATCGCGTTCATCACCCTGCTCGGCGACTACAGCCGCTACATCTCCCCGCACCGGCACAGCGCCAGGAAGGTCTTCGGCGCCACCTGTCTGGGCCTGGTGGTCGGCCTCCTGGTGCCGCAGCTCTTCGGCACGTTCACCGCGCTCGCCGTCGGCGCGGGCGAGGACTACGCGGGCCCGCTGGTGGCCGGTGCCCCGTTCTGGTACCTGGCGCTGCTGCTGCTGAACGCCTCGGCCGGCTCGGTCGGCAACTCCGGTCTGATGCTCTACAGCATGGGCCTCGACCTGGACGCGATCCTGCCGCGCGCCACCCGCACCCAGGCCACCTACGTCGTCGCCGCGCTCTCGACCGCGCTGGTCTACGCCGGTCACTTCCTGTGGGCCGCGCAGGACGCGATGACCTCCTTCGTCCTGCTGATGACGGCCGTCGGCACGCCCTGGGCGGTGATCACCGTGATCGGCTTCGTCCGCTGCCGCGGCGCATACGACCCGGAGTCCCTGCAGGTCTACAACCGCGGCACACGGGGCGGCGTGTACTGGTACCGGGCGGGCTGGAACATCCGGGCGGCCGTCGCCTGGGCGCTGGGTTCGCTGGTCGGCCTGCTGGCCGTGGACACGCCCTTCTACCAGGGACCGCTGCTCCCCGTGACCGGCGGCATCGACATCAGCTTCCTGCTCGCGGCGGCGGTGGGCGGCCTCGCCTACCTGGCCCTCACCGCCCGGGACCCGCGCCCGGTCGCGGCACTGCGGGCCGTGCCGCCCGCTCCCCCGGCCACCGCCGCGGCACAGGCGCCCGCGGAGGCCGGCTGAGCCGGTCAGGAAACGGCCGAGGCCGCCCCCGACACGCGGTCGGCGGGCGGCCTCAGTCGTGTACGGGGGCGGCCTCGACGGTGTGCGGGGGGGCGGCCTCCATGGAGGGCGGCGGCCCCGGCCGGGCGCCACAGGGCCCGGATCAGCCCAGCGGGTGCATCCAGCCGTGCTTGTCGTCGGCGATACCGCGCTGGATGTCGAGGAGCGCGTCGCGCAGCTTCAGCGTGACCTTGCCGGGCTCACCGCCGGACTGGGTCCACTCGCCGCCCGCGCTCTTGACCGTGCCGACCGGGGTGATCACGGCGGCCGTACCGCAGGCGAAGACCTCGGTGAGGGTGCCGTTCTCCGTGTCGGTCTTCCACTGGTCGATGGAGACCCGGGCCTCCTCCGACGCGTAGCCCAGGTCGCGGGCGACGGAGAGCAGGGAGTCACGGGTGACGCCGGCGAGCAGGGAGCCGGTCAGCGTGGGGGTGACGATCTTGTCGCCGTACACGAAGTACAGGTTCATGCCGCCGAGCTCCTCGACCCACTTGTGCTCCACGGCGTCGAGGTAGGCGACCTGGTCGCAGCCGTGCGCGGAGGCCTCGGCCTGCGCGAGCAGCGACGCGGCGTAGTTGCCGCCGGTCTTGGCGTCGCCCATACCGCCGGGGACGGCGCGCACCCGGTCCTCGGACAGCCAGATGGAGACGGGCTTGACGCCACCGGCGAAGTACGCGCCGGCGGGCGAGGCGATGACCACGAAGAGGTACTCGTTGGCGGGCTTCACGCCCAGGCCGACCTCGGTCGCGATCATGAAGGGGCGCAGGTAGAGCGACTCCTCGCCGCCGTGCGCCGGCACCCAGCCCTTGTCCTGCTGGACGAGCAGGTCGCAGGCCTCGATGAAGGTCTCGACGGGCAGCTCCGGCATGGCCAGCCGGCGTGCGGAGGCCTGGAAGCGCCGGGCGTTGGCGTCGGGACGGAACGTGGCGACGGTGCCGTCGGGCTGCCGGTAGGCCTTGAGGCCCTCGAAGATCTCCTGCGCGTAGTGCAGGACGTTGGTCGCCGGGTCCAGGGAGAGCGGCCCGTACGGCACCAGCTGCCCGTCGTGCCAGCCGCGGCCCTCGGTCCACTTGATCGTCACCATGTGGTCGGTGAAGTGGCGGCCGAAGCCGGGGGCGGCAAGGATCTGCTCCCGCTCCGCGTCGGAGAGCGGATGCGAGGAGGGCTTGAGCTCGATCGTGGGCGTCGTCATGAATGCCTGTCCTTCACTGCGTGTTCCGATACCTGCAGGTACCTCCCAGCGTGAGCTGGAGGAGCGTCACCGGCCCAGCCCTCCGGCCGGGGGTCAGGGGGGCGGCCCCCACCATGCGGCACCGGTGCGGTGTGCGGCGACCGCGCGCTGTTGAACGTACCGGTCGTTACTGGGACGTCCGAGTTTCCTCGCGGGCGGCGATGCCACGTCCGATTATCGCCCGTGGGTCCGCGCCGCCGGAAACGAGGGCCCCGTCCGGGTCCGATGGTCGCACCCACCGGGCGGTCAAGCCCAGGAGCGGACCCACGCGGACAGCGCCGGGCCTGGTGTGGCCCGGCGCTGTCCGTGGTGCGTGTGTGCGCTGTGGGCCTCAGCCCGCTACGCGTGCGGCGAGCGCGTCGCCGATCTCGTCCGTGCTGCGCGGCGAGCCGTCCCGGGCCTCCAGGTCGGCCGCCACGGCCTCCTCGATACGGGTGGCCTGCGGCACGAAGCCGAGGTGGCGCAGGAGCAGGGACACGGAGAGGATCGTCGCCGTCGGGTCGGCCTTGCCGGTGCCCGCGATGTCCGGTGCGGAGCCGTGCACCGGCTCGAACATCGAGGGGAACTCGCCGGTCGGGTTGATGTTCCCGGAGGCGGCCAGGCCGATACCGCCGGTGACGGCCGCGGCGAGGTCGGTGAGGATGTCGCCGAAGAGGTTGTCGGTGACGATCACGTCGAACCGCTCGGGCTGGGTGACGAAGAAGATCGTCGCCGCGTCGACGTGCAGGTAGTCGGTGGTGACCTCGGGGTACTCCTTGCCGACCCTGTCGAAGATGTTCTTCCACATGTGGCCCGCGTACACCAGGACGTTGTTCTTGTGCACCAGCGTCAGCTTCTTGCGCGGGCGGGCGTTGGCCCGCTCGTACGCGTCCCGGACCACGCGCTCGACCCCGTAGGCGGTGTTGAGGCTGACCTCGGTGGCGACCTCGGCGGGGGTGCCGGTGCGCAGGCTGCCGCCGTTGCCGGTGTACGGGCCCTCGGTGCCCTCGCGGACGACCACGAAGTCGATGTCGGGGCGGCCGGCGAGCGGCGTGGTGGTGTTCGGGAAGAGCTT
Organism: Streptomyces caniferus; assembly: GCF_009811555.1. Taxonomy (GTDB): domain Bacteria; phylum Actinomycetota; class Actinomycetes; order Streptomycetales; family Streptomycetaceae; genus Streptomyces; species Streptomyces caniferus. The sequence continues at coordinate 314,479 of NZ_BLIN01000002.1, forward strand.
CGACGGGCGCAGGTTCACGAAGTGGTCGAAGGCGAAGCGGAGCTTGAGCAGCAGACCGCGCTCCAGCACCCCGGAGGGCACGGACGGGTCGCCGATCGCGCCGAGCAGGATCGCGTCGTGCTGCTTGAGCGACTCCAGCTCCTCGTCGGGCAGGGTCTCACCGGTCGCATGCCATCGCCGGGCACCGAGGTCGTACTCCTTGGTTTCCAGCTTGACGTCCTGCGGGAGGACCGCGGTCAGGACCTTCAGGCCCTGGGCCACGACTTCCTGGCCGATACCGTCACCGGGGATCACTGCGAGGCGAATGCTGCGAGACATGTCTGGACCCTACGCTCCGTCCCATTGATTGACACGTAACGTCCGCCATACGGACACGTGGGGATCCGGTCAGCCGCCGTTCACCCGCCGTCCCCGCCGCGGTCGGGTCGCGCTGCGACATTCGGCGGCATGACTGGAAACACCCGGGGGACCCACCCGCCCTCGCACACCCCGCGCGTCGGCATTCCGGAGCAGCTGGCGGCCCGGATGAGCATGCCCGAGCAGCACGACTACCTCCGTACCAAGCTGAGCCGCCGCGGTCTGCTGCGCAGCTCGGCCGCGACCGCGGGAGTGGTCGCGGGCTCCGGTCTGCTGGCCGGTTCGGCCCAGGCCTCCCCCACCCTGCTGGCCTCGCCCGCCGCCGTGGGCGTCGACGGCGGGCTGGTCGCCCCGTTCGGCCGCCACCTGGCCTTCGGCGCGGACCCCAGGAGCCAGATGCGGGTGAGCTGGCAGGTGCCGTTCGCGGTCCGGCGGCCGTATCTGCGGGTGGGCCTCAAGCCCTGGGACCTGGGGCGCAAGATCGAGGCCGAGGTGCGCGATCTGCACACCCCGTCGCTGTCCGCCAAGCTGCCGGCCGTGCAGCAGTACTACCTGCACGCCGCGCTGGACGGGCTGCGCCCGGGGACGACGTACTACTACGGCGTCGGCCACGACGGCTTCGACCCCGCCGATCCGCGTCACTTCTCCACCCTCGGCACCTTCCGCACCGCCCCGGCCCGGCCCGAGACGTTCGTCTTCACGGCCTTCGGCGACCAGGGCGTGAGCTACCACGCGCTCGCCAACGACCAGCTGATCCTGGGTCAGAACCCGTCCTTCCACCTGCACGCGGGCGACATCTGCTACGCGGACACCGACGGCGACGGATCCGAGCACGACGCCTACGACGCCCGGGTGTGGGACCAGTTCCTCGCGCAGACCGAGTCGGTGGCCAAGTCCGTGCCGTGGATGGTGACCACCGGCAACCACGACATGGAGGCCTGGTACTCCCCGCACGGTTACGGCGGCCAGAACGCCCGCTGGACGCTGCCGGGGAACGGCCCGGACGCGAAGAACGCCCCCGGCGTCTACTCGTTCACCTACGGCAACACCGCGGTCGTCGCCCTGGACGCCAACGACGTCTCGTACGAGATCCCCGCCAACCAGGGCTACACCGACGGCAGGCAGACCCGCTGGCTGGACCGCAGGCTGGCCGAGCTGCGCGCCACCGAGGGCATCGACTTCCTCGTGGTCTTCTTCCACCACTGCGCCTTCTCCACCACCAGCTCGCACGCCTCCGACGGCGGGGTGCGCGACGCGTGGCTGCCGCTGTTCGACAAGCACCAGGTGGACCTGGTCATCAACGGCCACAACCACGTCTACGAGCGGACCGACGCCCTCAAGGCCGGCCGGGTCGCCAAGAAGATGCCGATCGGCGAGAGCGTCGACACCACCCGCGAGGGCCTGGTGTACGTGACGGCCGGCGGCGCGGGCCGGGCCCTGTACGACTTCCCCGTGCCCGACAGCTACGAGGGCCACGTCAAGGACGTCGACCACGTCGACAGCTACCACTGGGCCAAGGGCCAGGAGAAGAACAAGGACACCGTGGAGTGGTCCAGGGTCCGCTACACCGGCTACTCCTTCATCGCCGTGGAGGTCTCCCCGGGCCACCGCCCGCGGATGAAGGTGACCGCCCTCGCCGAGTCCGGCGAGCGGATCGACCACTTCGAGGTGACCCGCTCGCCCGCGCGGTGAGCCGACGATCACCCGCAGGGGCGCCCGGGATCCGGGCGCCCCGCACGGTCAGGAGAGCACTCAGGAGAGATACAGCCACCGGGCCACGGACAGCCGGATGCGCCAGCAGCACCGGCAGGACATCGACGCCGGCCTCGACAGCACCGACCCGGGTCGCGCGCGCATCGTCTCAGTGCCCGGTGGAGCCGCCGTTGTCACGGCGGTCGAGGGCGCGCTGAAGGGCGGCGGCGGCGTTCCTGCGGTCGGCGTCGCTGGTCGTACGGGCGGAGTGACGGGTCCTGCGGACGGCAGTCTCAGCCATGATTCACGTCTCCTATGCCAGAGCCCCGAGAAAATATGGGATGCGTCGATCCAGAAGCGGCCGGAAAACGCGGGGGCCTCGGCACGGCAGGGGTCACCTGCGCTCGCGCACCGGGCCACATCCGCAATCGCTCGATGGAGCGTTACGTTCGGCTCCTACAACGCTAGGACAGCTCGGCCGTGATGTCTGCACAATTACTTGGGCTTCCTACTATCTGAGACGGCGCGGGTGCGCTCGAACGAGCGATCCCCGGATATGCGCAGGTCGAAGACGTGTCCGGCGCTCCGCACCGATCCGCCGCACAACGCCCGGGACAACGCCGACGGCCCGGCGCCCCTGGGGAGAGGGGAGCCGGGCCGTCGGTGTGCGCGTGGGCGTCAGCCCATGTGCGGGTAGCGGTAGTCCGTCGGTGGGACCAGGGTCTCCTTGATGGAGCGGGTGGAGGTCCAGCGCATCAGGTTCTGCTTGGCGCCGGCCTTGTCGTTGGTGCCGGACGCGCGGCCGCCGCCGAAGGGCTGCTGGCCGACGACGGCGCCGGTCGGCTTGTCGTTGATGTAGAAGTTGCCGGCCGCGAAGCGCAGCTTCTCGCAGGTGCGGGCCGCTTCGGCACGGTCCTGGGCGATGACACAACCGGTCAGGCCGTACGCCGAGGCGGACTCCATCTGGGTGAGCATCGCGTCGTAGTCGGCGTCGTCGTAGACGTAGACGCCGAGGATCGGGCCGAAGTACTCGTCCTTGAAGATCTCGTTCTCCGGGTCGGTGGAGACCAGGACCGTCGGGCGGACGAAGTAGCCCTCGCTGTCGTCGTACGTACCGCCGGCCACGACCTCGATGGTCGGGTCGGCCTTGGCACGGTCGATCGCCGCCTTGTTCTTGGCGAAGGAGCGCTCGTCGATGACGGCGGACATGAAGTTCGACAGGTCCGAGACGTCGCCCATGGACAGGGCGTCGACCTCGGCCGCGAACTCCTCCTTGAGGCCGTTGTTCCACAGCGAGGCCGGGACGTAGGCACGGGAGGCCGCGGAGCACTTCTGGCCCTGGAACTCGAAGGCGCCACGGGTCATGGCGGTCTTCAGCACGGCGCGGTCGGCCGAGGGGTGGGCGACGATGAAGTCCTTGCCGCCGGTCTCGCCGACGAGCCGCGGGTAGGTCTTGTAGTTCTCGATGTTGTTGCCGACCGTCTTCCACAGGTACTGGAAGGTCTTGGTCGAGCCGGTGAAGTGGATACCGGCCAGCTCGGGGTGGGTCAGCGCGACCTCGGAGACGTCCTTGCCGTCGCCGGTGACGAGGTTGATGACGCCCTTGGGCAGTCCGGCCTCCTCCAGCAGCTGCATCAGCAGCACGGCGGCGTAGGTCTGCGTCGGGGACGGCTTCCAGACCACGACGTTGCCCATGAGGGCGGGCGCGGTCGGGAGGTTGCCGGCGATCGCGGTGAAGTTGAACGGCGTGATCGCGTAGACGAAGCCCTCGAGGGGGCGGTGGTCCGAGCGGTTCCACACGCCCGGGGAGTTCGCCGGGGGCTGCTCGGCGAGGATCTGGCGCGCGAAGTGCACGTTGAAGCGCCAGAAGTCGATGAGTTCACAGGGGGTGTCGATCTCGGCCTGCTGGGCGGTCTTGGACTGGCCGAGCATGGTGGCGGCGGCCATCGTCTCGCGCCAGGGGCCGGAGAGCAGGTCGGCGGCCTTGAGGATGATCGCGGCGCGGTCGTCGAAGGACAGCGCGCGCCAGGCCGGGGCGGCGGCGAGCGCGGCGTCGACCGCGTCCTGACCGTCCTTGACCGTGGCGTTGGCGTACGTACCGAGCCGGGAGGCGTGGTTGTGGGGCTGCACGACGTCGAAGCGCTCGCCGCCGCCCATCCGGTGCTCGCCGCCGATGGTCATCGGCAGCTCGATCGGGTTGTCGGCCAGCTCCTTGAGCTTGGCCTCCAGGCGGGAACGCTCCGGGGTGCCGGGGGCGTAGGTGTGGACCGGCTCGTTCACCGGCACGGGGACCTGGGTCACAGCGTCCATAGCGGCCGTGTCTCCTTCGATTTCGCTCGTCGGTTTTCGTACGTCGGTGGTGCGGCCGCGGCCGCGTCGGGTGGGCGGCTGCGGGCGGCGCCGTCCGGGATGCACCCCGGGCTTCCAGCATCCACCCGCGCCCGCCTCCGCGGGGCGGTCAGCCGCGGGTCGCCAGCGACCTCAGGCTGCAATCCCCGGGGGACGACCCCCGGCCCCCCAGCCGGAGAGCCGCGGACCCTCATGCGTCAGCCGCGGGTCGCCAGCGACCTCAGGCTGCAATCCCCGGGGGACGACCCCCGGCCCCCCAGCCGGAGAGCCGCGGACCCTCATGCGTCAGCCGCGGGTCGCCAGCGACCTCAGGAAGAAGGCGAGGTTCGCGGGGCGCTCGGCGAGCCGGCGCATGAAGTATCCGTACCAGTCGGTGCCGTAAGGGATGTACACCCGCATACGGTGCCCGTCGGCGACCAGCCGCTGCTGCTCCGCCTCGCGGATGCCGTACAGCATCTGGAATTCGTAGTCGGCCGGCTTGCGCCCGTTGCGGTGCGCCAGCTCCTGGCCGATGGCCACCATCCGCGGGTCGTGCGACCCGATCATGGGGTAGCCCTCCCCGGCCATCAGGATCTTCAGACAGCGCACATACGCCTTGTCGACCTCCCGCTTGTCCTGGAAGGCGACGGTGGCAGGCTCTTTGTACGCGCCCTTGACCAGCCGCACCCGGGAGCCTTCCCCGGCGAGGGCGTGGCAGTCGTCCTCGGTGCGGAAGAGGTAGGACTGCACCACCGCACCCGTCTGAGGGAAGCGTTCCCGCAGGTCGGCGAGGATCGCGAGGGTGGAGTCGACCGTGGTGTGGTCCTCCATGTCGAGGGTCACGGTCGTCCCGGCCTCGGCGGCGGCCTCGACCACCGGAGTGATGTTCTTCAGCGCCAGCTCGTGGCCGCCGGCCAGTGCCTGCCCGAAAGCGGACAGCTTGACCGACATCTCGGCCTTGACGCCGAGCCCTTGCTCCTTGAGGGCCGCGGCCAACTGCAGGTAGGCGTCGCGGTTGCGCAGCGCCTCGGCCGGGTCGGTGATGTCCTCGCCCAGGTGGTCGAGCGTGACCTCCAGGCCGCGGGCGGCCAGGGACCGCACGGCAGCCATGGACTCGTCCAGCCGCTCGCCGGCGACGAACCGGTCCACCACGGGGCGGGTGACCGGGGCGGCCGCGACGATGCGGCGGATGCTGTCGCTGCGCGCTGCGGCGAGGAGCACGGGACCCAGCATGGGCACCTCCACGAATCAGGGTGACAAGTACCGGCGGACGCCGGACGGACGAACGCGTCGGCAAGATTGAGCCACCTGAAATTTAAGGATCGCGCCACTTCCCGGCCATCGACAGCTGTCACGCCTTCGTGGTCGGGATCTCAGACAGATGTATGAGAATGAAGGAGGGGCGACCGGGTCAGCGGTGACAGCGGTGCGAGAGGTGCCCGAGGGGCCGAAGAGACCGGCTCCACGGTGCCGGCGATGCCGGTGGTGTGACGACAGGAGAGGAGCCGGACGGCCGATGCGGGGCGATTACCAGCAGCTCGTGGACGAGATCTCGGCGGCGCTCGGCGCCCCGGCAACGCTGGAGGACCGCGATTTCGGACTGATTGCCTTCGGCGCGCACGAGGGCGACGACGACGAGGTCATGGACCCCGTACGGACCCGCTCGATCCTGCAGCGCCGCTCGACGGCGGCGGTACGGGCCTGGTTCGAGGCGTTCGGGATCGCGCGCGCCACCACGGCGCTGCGCATTCCGCCGGACCCGGCGGCCGGGGTCTTCAAGGGGCGGATCTGCCTGCCCGTACGCCATCGGGGCATCGTGCACGGCTACGTCTGGCTGCTGGACGACGGGCATCTGACCGATCTCGAACTGGGCAGCCGGGGCGCGCCGCCCGACCCGCGGATCGCGCAGGCGATGGAGACCGCCGCCCGGATCGGCGCGCTGCTCGCCGACGAGGCCCGTGCCGGGTCCGAACTCGGCGATCTGCTGCGGGAGTTGCTGGCCTCGCAGCCCGCCGGACGGCAGGCCGCGGCGGCCGCCCTGCGCGATGCGCTGCGCGACAGCCTGCGCTTCACCCCGGGCATTCCGCTCGCCCTGGTCGCGGTGCTGCCCTGGGACACCTCGGACACCGATGTGGCGCCGCTGCCCAGCCTGCCGGGCCTGCTGGCGGCGTGCGCACTGCCGGCGGGCGGCCCCGTCGCCGCGGCCGAAGGGGCGGACGAGACGGACACCGCCACGCCGCACGGCAAGGGACCCGCCGGGCGCGCCGGGGAGGGCGCCCGGCCGCGGTCCGCGGCCGCCGCGCCCGCCCTGGCCGCGCTGGTACGGCTGCGCTCGGCGGGCGCGCTCGCCCCGGCCCATACGGTGGCCGAGCATCTGCTGCGCTCCCCGCGCGCGGGCGGCGTACCGGCCGAGGGTCGGGCGGGGCGCGGCGGGACGCGCAACGGCGGCGGCGCCGGGCACCCTCCGCCGCCCCGGCCCGGCGCCGCCGGAATCGGCCCCTCCACCAGCGAGCTGGCCGACCTCCCGGCAACCTGGCGAGAGGCCCTGGACGCGGCCCGCGCGGCCCGCGCCGAACCCCGGCTGGGCCCGATCACCCAGTGGGACTCCCTCGGCCCGTACCGCATGCTGACCGCGCTGCCGGACACCTCGCCCGACCCGGCCATCGGCCCGCTGCTGGCTCCCGCGCACGCCGAACTCGCGCGTACCGCAGAGGTGTTCCTCGACTGCGCGGGCCAGGCGAGCCGCACCGCACAGGCCCTGGGCATCCACCGCCAGACGCTCTACTACCGCCTGGGCCGGGTGGAGAAGCTGACCGGCCTCGACCTGGACGACGGCGAGCACCGGCTGCTGCTGCACATGGCGCTCAAGGCGGCCCGGCTGTGAGCCGTACCGGGCCCGGCGAGGCGCCCGGCGCCGCGGCACCGCCCGGCAGGCCGCGCCCGGCGGCCTCCCCCGGGCGACGGCCCGTCACCCGCACTGCCAGGTGAACATCGCGCGGTCGAAGCGGCGTTCGGCCAGGTCCTGGGGGCGTATGAGCCAGTAGAGGACACCGCAGTCGCCCCACATCATGTCGGCGTCGTCGTCACTGTCGAACTGAGCGAGCAGCACCCAGCCGAGCGCCTCTTCCTCGATACGGGGGTCGTCCCACGACGGGGAGCCCAGGGCGCCACGGGCGACCTCGGTCTCCACCTCGCCCTGCACGGGGTGCGCATGACCGCCGATGCGGTGCTCGGTGCCCTCGGAGTGGTCCCACAGGGCGTCCTCGAAGCCGTCGCCTCCCACCGGGTGGTCAGCGGACATCGGCGCGAACTCCCGCTGGACCACCGGATGCCGGGGGTGCGGCGCCGTCGTCTCCACGCGCGAGGTCAGCGACACCTCGGGGTACGGCCGGATCCCCTCCGGAGCCGCCCGCCGGGCGACGGGGACGCCCGCGGGGACGTAGCTCACGCGCGCCCCCGCCCAGCTGTCGGGTTCATCGGGCGCGACCACCGCACAGCCGTCGTCCAACTGCCCGTCGAAGTAGAAGAAGTTCAGCGTGCCCTCCGTCGGCAGGGCGATGTCGAGGGCGTCGGAGGGGAGCGCGGCGCAGTCGACCGACGCGACGAAGGAGAGCGGGCCCCGGCCCTCCCATACGGGCCACTCCTCGGGCTCCGGCAGCTCCGGCAGGCCGCCGAGCCGTCCGGCGACCAGGTCGGCGTCCGTGGCCTTCGCCAGGCGCAGCCCCGGCCGCAGCAGGCCGGTCCAGCGCTCGGCGATCTCGTGGGGAAGGTGCTCGCGGGCGAGCGTGTGCAGGACGTCGGCGGTGCTTCGGCTCATGGAAGGATGATGCACCCGGCCACTGACAACGGGCCGTTCGCCAGGGCGTTCCCGGGGGCCGGGCGGGCCGCGGACCGTACGCGCGTCACTTCTTCTCCAGCACCTCGCCCGCGGTGACCCGCCGCAGTGCGGTCGCCAGGTCCCGGCCGGAGGGCATGGCGTCCGGCGTCAGCAGCGACTGGACCATCAGGCCGGTCAGCAGGGCCTGGTAGAAGGAGCCGACGATGCGCGCCGACTCCGGGTCGACCTCGGTGTCCGGCACCCCTTCGAAGACCGCGACGAGCCCCTCGCCGCCCTCCGGGAGCACCTCACCGATCGCCTCGCGCAGCGCCGCGTCGCGCGGCAGCAGCCCCAGCACCTCGACCTGCGCGGCGATGAACTCCCGCTCCGTGGAGATCCGTTGCAGCACCGCGTCCCAGACCGCGGCGAACCGTTCCAGCGGGTCCGCGCCCCCCGCCTCCGCCCCGCCGCCGCCGGCCGGTACCTGGGCCACGCTCGCGCCCCACTCCTCACTGGACGCGATGATCGCCTGGCGCATCAGCGCGTCCTTGGAGCCGTAGTGGTATCCGATGGAGGCGAGGTTGGCGCCGGATGCGGCCACGATGTCGCGGGCGGTGGTGCGCGCATACCCCTTCTCCAGGAGGCAGCGCTTGGCGCCCTCCAGAAGGTCTTCACGGTGTCCCATAGGGGCAGCCTATCTCCGCACATACGCTCGTACCAGACGTCCGTATTAAACGGTCGTACATCTTCCGATTGATCGGGCGCCCCTCCGCTCGCGCAGCCCCACCCGGGCGACATCCCGTCGGTCCCGGACGTGCCGCCGGGTCAGGAGGTCCCGCCGGAGCCCGGGTCCGGCCTGCCGCCGGCGCCGGGCTCCCCGCCGGGGCCCGGCGCACCCCCGGGGCCGGACGCACCCGGCCGGGCCATCCCGTAGTGGCGGTACAGCTCGGCCTCCTCGGAAGGATCGAGATGGCCGTCGGCATCGATCCGCGGCGCCGCCTTGATGGTCTCCTTGGCATGCGGAACATGCAGCTCGTCGCCGGCCCGACGGGCCCCGGCGAGCGGGATGAACGTCTCCCTCATCCCGAACAGCCCGGTGCGCACCGTGATCCACTCGGGGTCGTTGGTGGCATCGTCCCGGTAGACCTGCTGGACCGTGCCCACCTTCGCACCGTCCGCATCGACCACATGCAGACCGGTCAGGCTCCGGGGGGCGTCACCCAGAGGTGCATTCATGGCGCTCTCCTTCCGCACACGCCGAGCGGGCACGCACAGTTCCCATTGCGCGACGCCGCCCTCTCCCCAGCGACTCGGGAGGACCGGCGACCGGCGGCCCCGACTGCCGCACGACGGCGCCGACGGGCCCCGCGACCCCACCCCCGCCACGCCATCATTACGCCATTCGAGTGAATGGGTAACGCCGACCACCGGCCCGCACCGGAGCCGCGGTCGCGGAACGCGGCGGCATCCGTACGATGCGGGCACGCAAACGGGCCCGGACACTCCGCCGAAGCGGGGGCCGGGCCCGTTGACCTGCGAATATCAACGCATCAGTCGCCGAGGTTCACCGCACGCACGGAGGTCGCGCCGATCTCCTCGGCGATCTCGGTGAGCACGTTCGGGGGAATCGTGTCGTCGACGGTCAGCGCGACCAGCGCCTCGCCGCCGACATCGGCGCGGGAGACCTGCATCCCGCCGATGTTGATGCCCGCCTCGCCCAGGATCCGGCCGACGGTGCCGACGACACCGGGGCGGTCGCTGTAGCGCATGAAGGCCATGTGGTTCGCGAGCGACAGGTCGATGGAGTGCTCGCCGACCGCGACGATCTTCTGGGTGTTCTTGTGGCCCGACAGCGTGCCGGAGATCGACACCTCGTCGCCGCCCGCGAGGGTGCCGCGCACGGTCACCACATTGCGGTGCTCGGGCGACTCGCTGCTGGTCGTCAGCCGCACCTCCACGCCGCGCTCCTGCGCGAACAGCGGAGCGTTGACGTAGGACACCGTCTCGTCCACGACGTCCTCGAACACGCCCTTGAGCGCGGAGAGTTCGAGCACCTTGACGTCGTGCTGGGTGATCTCGCCGTACACCTCGACGTCGAGGCGCATGGCGACCTCGCCCGCCAACGCGGTGAAGATCCGGCCCAGGCGCTCGGCCAGCGGCAGCCCCGGCTTGACGTCCTCGGCGATCACGCCGCCCTGGACGTTGACCGCGTCCGGCACCAGCTCGCCGGCCAGCGCGAGGCGCACCGACTTGGCGACCGAGATACCGGCCTTCTCCTGCGCCTCACCCGTCGAGGCACCGAGGTGCGGGGTGGCGACGACCTGGTCGAACTCGAAGAGCGGCGAGTCGGTGCAGGGCTCGGTCGCGTAGACGTCGAGGCCCGCGCCGGCCACCCGGCCCTCCTTGAGCGCGGTGGCCAGCGCCGCCTCGTCGACGATCCCGCCGCGCGCGGCGTTGACGATCCGGACCGACGGCTTGACCTTGTGCAGCGCCTCGTCGCCGATGAGACCGACGGTCTCGGGCGTCTTGGGGAGGTGCACGGTGATGAAGTCCGACACCTCCAGCAGCTCGTCGAGGGTCAGCAGCTTGACGCCCATCTGCGCGGCACGGGCCGGCTGGACGTAGGGGTCGTAGGCGACGACCTTCATGCCGAAGGCCGACATCCGCTGCGCGACCAGGACGCCGATCCGGCCGAGGCCGACCACGCCGAGGGTCTTCTCGCTGAGTTCGACGCCGGTGTACTTGCTGCGCTTCCACTCGCCGTTCTTCAGGGCGGTGTTGGCCTGCGGGATGTTGCGGGCCGTGGCGACCAGCAGACCGCAGGCCAGCTCGGCGGCGGTGACGATGTTGGAGGTCGGGGCGTTGACGACCATCACGCCGGCCTTGGTGGCGGCGGAGACGTCGACGTTGTCCAGGCCCACGCCCGCACGGGCGACGACCCTCAGCTTCTTGGCGGCGGCGATGGCCTCGGCGTCGATCTTCGTCGCGCTGCGCACGAGGACGGCGTCGACATCGGCGATCGCGGGGAGCAGCTCGGCGCGGTCCGCGCCGTTGCAGTGCCGGATCTCGAAATCCGGCCCGAGGGCGTCGACGGTGGCGGGCGACAGCTCTTCGGCGATGAGTACGACAGGTTTCGAGCTCACGTGGTCTTCAGTCCTCACTAGTCCTTCGCGGACGGCCGTCCCGACGGCCGAAGGCGGTGAAGGGGGAAAGCCGCGTGGAAGACGCACGACGCTGTGAGCCTGACGCGCTTGTGCTTGGCAGTGTAGTGGCGGTGGGGGGCGCGTCCTGTGCCGATGCGGAAGGATCACCCGTGCGTGGTTCTACGCGGTGGACAAGGCGCCGCGGCGGCCGTGGCCGGGCGCATGGACGAGGGGGCCGCGAGCGGTTCCGCGGCCCCCTGTCCGTTCGGCTTACGCCTCGTCGTCCACCCAGCTCATCAGCTTGCGCAGCTGCTTGCCGGTGGTCTCCAGGAGGTGGTCCTCGTCGGCCTTCTTGTACTCGTTGTACTTCGGCAGGCCGGCGTTGTACTCCGCCATCCAGTTGTTGGCGAAGGTGCCGTCCTGGATCTCGGCGAGCACCTTCTTCATCTCGGCCTTGGTGTTCTCGTTCACGATCCGCGGGCCGGTGATGTAGTCGCCCCACTCGGCGGTCTCGGAGACCGACCAGCGCATCTTCTCCAGGCCGCCCTCGTACATCAGGTCCACGATCAGCTTGAGCTCGTGGAGGCACTCGAAGTACGCGATCTCCGGCTGGTAGCCCGCCTCGACCAGGGTCTCGAAACCGGCCTTGACCAGCGCCGAGGCGCCACCGCACAGGACGGCCTGCTCACCGAACAGGTCGGTCTCGGTCTCCTCGGTGAAGGTGGTCTTGATGACGCCGGCGCGGGTGCCGCCGATGCCCTTGGCGTACGAGAGCGCCAGCGCGAAGCCGTTGCCGGTCGCGTCCTGCTCGACGGCCGCGATGCAGGGCACGCCGCGGCCTTCCTCGTACTGGCGGCGCACGAGGTGGCCCGGGCCCTTGGGGGCGACCATGCACACGTCCACGCCGGCCGGGGCCTTGATGAAGCCGTAGCGGATGTTCAGGCCGTGGCCGAAGAACAGCGCGTCGCCGTCCTTCAGGTGGTCCTTGATGGACTCCTCGTAGACCTTGGCCTGGAGCGGGTCCGGCACCAGGATCATGATGACGTCGGCCTCGGCGGCCGCCTCGGCGGGGGTCACCACGCGCAGGCCCTGCTCCTCGGCCTTGGCCTTGGACTTGGAACCCTCGTGCAGACCGACCCGCACATCGACACCCGAGTCGCGCAGGGACAGCGCGTGGGCGTGGCCCTGGCTGCCGTAGCCGATGACCGCGACCTTGCGGTTCTGGATGATGGACAGGTCGGCATCGTCGTCGTAGAACAGCTCGGCCACTTCGGGTATCTCCTTGGATCTAGCGGGGTGCCCACACAGTACGTCGGGCGGGAGGGAAAAGGACGGCGGGTCTCGCCATGCGGTCCGGGGTGGACCGCGGGGTCAGGCCGAACGGTCCAGGGCACGCAGCGAGCGGTCCGTGATGGACCGGGCACCACGGCCTATGGCGATGGTGCCGGACTGCACCAGCTCCTTGATCCCGAACGGCTCCAGCATCTTGAGCATCGCCTCCAGCTTTTCACTGGATCCGGTGGCCTCGATCGTGACGGCCTCGGGGGAGACGTCCACGGTCTTGGCGCGGAAGAGCTGGACGATCTCGACGATCTGCGAGCGGGTCTCGTTGTCGGCGCGGACCTTGACCAGGACCAGTTCGCGCTGGATCGCGGCACCGGGCTCCAGCTCGACGATCTTCAGGACGTTGACGAGCTTGTTGAGCTGCTTGGTGACCTGCTCCAGCGGCAGCGACTCGACGCTGACCACGATGGTGATGCGGGAGATGTCGGGGTGCTCGGTGACCCCGACCGCGAGCGAGTCGATGTTGAAGCCGCGGCGGGAGAACAGCGCGGCGATCCGGGCGAGGATGCCGGGGGTGTTCTCCACCAGGACGGAGAGCGTGTGCTTGGACATGGTCTTCTCTCTTCTTCCGTGCGTCCGTGTCGTCCTGGACTCAGTCGTCTTCGTTGTCGCCGAAGTCGGGACGCACGCCCCGGGCGGCCATGACCTCGTCGTTGGAGGTGCCGGCGGCGACCATCGGCCACACCTGGGCGTCCTCGTGGACGATGAAGTCGATCACGACCGGGCGGTCGTTGATGGCATTGGCCTTGGCGATGACCGCGTCGAGCTCGGCCGGGTCCTCGCAGCGCATCGCGACACAGCCCATGGCCTCGGACAGCTTCACGAAGTCCGGGACGCGGGTGCCGCCGCTGGCCTTGCCCGCGGTCACGAGCCCGTCGGACTCGGGGCCGGAGTGCAGCACGGTGTTGGAGTAGCGCTGGTTGTAGAAGAGGGTCTGCCACTGGCGGACCATGCCCAGCGCGCCGTTGTTGATGATCGCGACCTTGATCGGGATGTTGTTCAGCGCGCAGGTGACCAGTTCCTGGTTGGTCATCTGGAAGCAGCCGTCGCCGTCGATCGCCCAGACCATACGGTCCGGCTGACCGGCCTTGGCGCCCATCGCGGCGGGGACCGCGTAGCCCATCGTTCCGGCGCCACCGGAGTTCAGCCAGGTCGAGGGCTGTTCGTAGCCGATGAAGTGGGCGGCCCACATCTGGTGCTGGCCGACGCCCGCGGCGTAGATGGTGTCGGCGGGGGCGAGCTTGCCGATCCGCTCGATGACCTGCTGCGGGGAGAGGGTGCCGTCCTCCGGCAGGTCGTAGCCGAGGGGGTAGGTGTCGCGCCAGCGGTTGAGGTCCTTCCACCAGGCGGTGTAGTCGCCCCGGTGGCCGGCGTCGTACTCGGCCTGGACGGCGACGATCAGGTCGGCGATGACCTCGCGGGCGTCACCGACGATCGGGACGTCCGCGGCGCGGTTCTTGCCGATCTCCGCCGGGTCGATGTCCGCGTGGACGACCTTGGCGTACGGCGCGAAGGAGTCCAGCTTGCCGGTGACCCGGTCGTCGAAGCGGGCGCCGAGGGTGATCAGCAGGTCCGACTTCTGCAGCGCGGTGACGGCGGTGACCGCACCGTGCATCCCCGGCATGCCGACGTGCTGCGGGTGGCTGTCGGGGAAGGAGCCCAGGGCCATCAGGGTGGTGGTGACGGGGGCGCCGGTCAGCTCGGCGAGCACCTTCAGCTCGGCGGTGGCGCCGGCCTTCATCACGCCGCCGCCGACGTAGAGCACCGGGCGCTTGGACTCGACGATCAGCCGCGCGGCCTCACGGATCTGCTTGGCGTGCGGCTTGGTCACCGGGCGGTAGCCGGGCAGCTCGGTGTGCGGCGGCCAGGTGAAGGTGGTCTGCGCCTGGAGGGCGTCCTTGGCGATGTCGACCAGGACCGGTCCGGGACGGCCGGTGGCCGCGATGTGGAACGCCTCGGCGATCGTCCGCGGGATCTCGGCGGGGTCGGTGACCAGGAAGTTGTGCTTGGTGATCGGCATCGTGATGCCGCAGATGTCCGCCTCCTGGAAGGCGTCCGTGCCGATCGCCTTGGACGCGACCTGGCCGGTGATCGCCACCAGCGGGACGGAGTCCATATGGGCGTCGGCGATCGGGGTGACGAGGTTGGTGGCACCCGGGCCCGAGGTCGCCATGCACACCCCGACCCTGCCGGTGGCCTGGGCGTAGCCCGTGGCCGCGTGGCCGGCGCCCTGCTCGTGACGCACCAGGACGTGCCGGACCTTCGAGGAGTCCATCATCGGGTCGTACGCAGGCAGGATCGCACCGCCGGGAATGCCGAACACCGTGTCGGCCCCGACCTCCTCGAGCGAACGGATCAGGGACTGCGCTCCCGTGACGTGCTCGACGGCGACGGACTGCGGTCCGCCGGAGTGACGGGCCCGCGGCTGAGGATGGTGGGCCCCGGAGGCCTGCTCGGTCATCTGCGTCTCTTCTCGAAGCTGAGGGATTTGACGGATTTGTGAGGTTGCTGTGCAACAAAAAACCCCCCGTGCCAGGTGGCAAGCGAGGGGAGCGCGTCGGTGTGTGAGCCGGGTTTCGTCCGGGGCCCAGCTTCAGCCGACGCGCTTTCCAAGTACGAGAATTCGGGTGCGCATGTCACAGACCCTCCCCCCGCCGTGCACCGAGTGTCAAGTGGGTGGGACGGAGGTCTCACTATTTGAGCGCAATGGCGGATGCATGAGCGAATCCGGAGCCGTCAATCCGCCGTGACGGACGGGCAGTCCGCTGCCGGTGAGCACCACCGCCCGGCTCTGTCCCGGCAGGTCCGGAACCGGGTAGTGGGCGTGCGTCAGGGACCGCCGCAGCCGGTGTTCGTCGAGCGGCCCGGAGAAGGCCGTCCCCATGCCGTGCGTGCAGCCCATGGAGCGCAGTGCGAGGACCTGCTCGGGCAGGTCGACACCGTCCGCGACGGACTGCATGCCCAGGTCTCCGGCGATCCGCAGCAGCCCTGCGGTGATCTTGTGCAGCCGTGCGGACTCCACCACTCCGTCGACCAGCCCGCGGTCCAGCCGCAGGATGTCGACCGGCAGCCGGCGCAGTGCGCTGATGGCGGCATAGCCGCTGCCGAAACCGTCGAGGGCGATCCGTACGCCCAGGCGGCGCAACCCGACCAGCCGGCGCTCCAGGTCGTCGAGCGGGATGCGGGAGTCGCTCTCGGACAGCTCCAGGACGAGCGCGCGCGAGGGCAGGCCGTGCCGGGTGAGCAGCGACTCGACGCCCTTGGGGGACAGTGCGTGGTCCAGCAGCCGCCGGGCGGAGAGCCGGACCGCCACCGGGACCGGATAGCCGGCGAGGTGGCGCGCGGCGGCCTGCTCGACGGCCTCCTCCAGCTGCCATCGGTCCAGCTCCGCGGCGCGGTCGCCGTCGTCGGTGAACCGGCCGCGGTCGCCGACCCGCAGGAATTCGGCGGGGGTGAAGAGGATGCCCTGGGCGGAGCGCCAGCGGGCGTGCGCCGCGACCGCGGTGACCCGGCCGCCGGCCAGCTCGACCACCGGCTGGTGCAGCAGCGCGAACTCGCCGTCGTGCAGGGCCGTACGGAGCTTGGTGGCGAGCTCGGCACGGTGTGCCACCTCGCTCTGCATCTGGGGTGCGTAGAGCTCCACCCGGCCCTTGCCGGCCTGCTTGGCGCGGTACATCGCGAGGTCGGCATTGCGCAGCAGGCCCGCGGGGCTCACACCGGGGTCGGCGAAGGCGACGCCGATGCTGGCCGCCACCCGGACGTCCCGGCCGTCGATGCGGTACGGCTCGGAGAGCTTGATGCGCAGCCGGTCGGCGATCTCGTGGATGCGGAACTCGCGGGCGGCGGGGTCGCGGGTGCCGTCGCCGGTGATCAGCGCGGCGAACTCGTCGCCGCCCAGCCGGGCTGCTATGTCCCCGGAGCGCACCGAGTCACCGAGCCGGCGGGCGGCCTGGATCAGCAGTTCGTCGCCCGCCTGATGGCCGATGGTGTCATTGACCTGCTTGAAGCCGTCGAGGTCGATGTAGAGCACGGCGGTGTCGTGGTCGCTCGCCCTGCGGCCGGTGACGGCCTGGGTGACGCGCTCGGTGAACAGCGCACGGTTGGGCAGGTCGGTGAGTGCGTCGTGCGAGGCGTTGTGCTGGAGCTGGGCCTGCAGCCGGACGCGCTCGGTGACATCGCGGGAGTTGAAGATCAGGCCGCCGTGGTGGCGGTTGACCGTGGATTCGACGTTCAGCCAGCCGTCGCCGCCGGAGCGCTGCTCACCGGCGCGGAAGCGGCATTCGATCCGGGTGGTCGGTTCGTCCTCGGGGGCGGCGGCGAGGAATCTGCGGACCTCGTGCACCACCCGTCCCAGGTCTTCGGGGTGGATCAGCGAGGCCAGCTCGGAGCCGACCAGCTCCTCGGCGTCGCGGCCGTAGACACCGGAGGCCGCCGGGCTCACATAGCGGAGCACGCCGGTCGGGGCGGCGATCATGATGACGTCGCTGGAGCCCTGCACCAGGGAGCGGAAGTGGTTCTCCTTCTGCGCCAGTTCCTGGGTGAGGGTGATGTTGTCGAGCAGCATGATGCCCTGGCGGACCACCAGCGCCAGGACGACCGTGCAACCGGTGAAGAGCACCACGCGGTCGATGCGGCGCCCGTCGAGGACGTTGGTGAGGATGCCCAGCGTGCAGACGGCGGCGGCGAGATACGGGGTGAGCGCGGCGAGCGAGCCGGCGATGGGGCGGCTGCCGTGCGGCGGGACCCGGCGGGCGGCGGGCTTGACGTCCTCCTCGACGCACTCCTCGCCGCTGCGGCGGGCGACCCAGGGTGCGTACGCGAGCAGCATCGAGCCGGCGAACCAGCCGGCGTCCAGGATCTGGCCGGAGCGGTAGTGCTCGCGCAGCAGCGGCGAGCTGAACAGGGCGTCGCACAGCACCGTCAGCGCCAGCGCCGCGACGGCCGTGTTGATGGCCGAGCGGTGCACCGAGGAGCGCCGGAAGTGCAGTGCGAGCACCATGCTCACCAGCACGATGTCCAGCAGCGGATAGGCCAGCGACAGTGCGCTCTGCGCCACGCTGCGGCCCTGGAAATGGGCGGTGTGCGCGAGCGCGAGGCTCCATGAGAGAGTGACCAGCGATCCTGCGATCAGCCAGGAGTCGAGGCCCAGGCAGACCCACCCGGCCCTGGTCACGGGCCTCTTGGCGAGTACCAGCAGGCCGACGATGGCCGGTGGCGCGAACAGCAGGAAGCAGAAGTCGGCCAGGCAGGGACTCGGCACCTCGGTGCGCAGGACGACCTCGTACCAGCCCCATACGCCGTTGCCGAGGCCGGCCATCCCGGACGACGCGGCGAACAGCATCCATGCCGGACGGAACCGGCTGCGGCGCTTGCGGGCGTACAGACCGCAGGAGACGGCCGCCAGGAACGCCGCGAAGCTGAGCCCGAAGTCCCCCATGAACGCGGCGACTTCGGCCGATCCCCAGCCGAAGGCGGCTCCGACGGCGTAGCCGCCGCAGACCACGGCGAGGACGATCTGTGGGACCGTGCTCGGCGGGTTTCCGGCCGATGCCGGGGGCCGGGAGAGCATCGCCCCGGGGGCGCTCACCGGACTCTCCCCCTCAGCCGTGCCGGACGTCGTGGCGAGCGGTGCGCCCGGGAGCCTCGCAGTATTCCCGTGGGCGCTCGTGGATCGCGCTTCTCGCGAATCATCCATCGGCTGTACATCGCCCGTCGCCCCCCTCGAGTTCCGGATCTTTCGCATCGCGCCGTGTCCTTCCCGGCGTCGTCCCCGCTCGGGACGATACACCAGTTCCGTCACTCAGGGACATAGCGTCTCTACGGAGCGTGACTGGCGGCGCACGATGGACACTCTGTGCAGTCGTACGGCCTCGTAGTGCTACGCGCAAGCGCTCAGTCGGCGGTGGTGACCACGTTCCGCAGAGGCTCGCCGGCCGCGAAAAGCGTCAACTGGTCGCGCAGCAGCCGCTTCGCGCGGGGCAGGAAGGCAGAGCTGGGGCCACCGACGTGTGGAGTGATGAGTACGCCCGGAGCGTGCCACAGCGGATGCTCAGGGGGCAGGGGTTCCGGATCGGTGACATCGAGTGCGGCGCGCAGCCGTCCCGAATCCAGTTCGGCGAGCAGCGCCTTGGTGTCGACGATCTGGCCGCGCGCGATGTTCACGAGCAGTGCGCCGTCCTTCATCCGCGCCAGGAAATCGGTTCCGACCAGGCCACGGGTGGTCTCGGTGAGCGGAGTCGCCAGCACGACCACGTCCGCGTCGGGCAGGAGGGCGGACAAGTCGGAGAGTGGATGCACAGGACCGCGCACAGTGTCACGCGCGGTGCGTGCGACGCGCGCCACCCGCGCACATGCAAAAGGTGTGAGCCGGTCTTCGATGGCACTGCCGATCGAACCGTAGCCCACAATGAGGACCGACTTGTCGGCGAGCGCCGGCTGGAAGCCCTCCCGCCACTCCCCCGCGTCCTGGCCCCGTACGAAGCCCGGGATATCGCGCAGCGCGGCCAGGATCAGGGTGAGCGCCAGCTCGGCGGTGCTGGCGTCGTGCAGCCCCCGGGCGTTGCACAGTTGGGCACCGGACGGCATCCGTTCCAGCCCCGGGAGCATGTTGTCGACGCCGGCGGTGAGGGTCTGCACCACCCGTACACGGCTCATCCGGGACAGCGGGCGCAGGCTGACCGCGGTGTCCTTCATGTAGGGGACGGTGTAGAAGACGCAGCGTTCGGGGTCGGCCGGGTAGTCGGGGCCGGCGTCCCAGTGGACGTAGTGGAGACCGCCGGGGAGTCCCTCGATCTCGTCGGGCGGGATCGGGAGCCATACGTCGTTCGCTGCGCTGCGCTGGTCTGCGGTTGCCATGGCCGCAGGCTATGCGAAGAGACGTTCTCCTCAGACGTTAGTTTGGTCAGGCCCTTGACCGGGGGCGAGGGGACGGAGGCACAACCAGGTGGAGCGCAGGACAATCGGTGCGGCGGCTCTCGAAGTGGGCGCCATCGGGCTCGGCTGTATGCCGATGAGCTGGGGGTACACCGAGTCGCAGCGCAGCTTGGACAGCTCGCTGCGGGCCGTGCACACCGCGCTGGACCGGGGGTGCAGCCTGCTGGACACCGCCGATATGTACGGCCCGTTCACCAACGAGTTGCTGGTGGGGCGGGTGCTCAAGGAGCGGCGGGCGGACGCGTTCGTCTCGACCAAGTGCGGGCTGCTGGTGGGCGAGCAGCACATCGTCGCCAATGGGCGGCCCGGTTACGTCAAGCGCGCCTGCGACGCCTCGCTGCGCCGGCTGCAGACCGACCGTATCGATCTCTATCAGTTGCACCGGGCCGATCCCGAGGTGCCCGTCGAGGAGACCTGGGGGGCGATGGCGGAGCTGGTGAAGGCGGGGAAGGTGCGGTCGCTGGGGCTGTGCGCGGTGGGGGCGCGGGCGGTGCGGCCGGCCCGTGCGGGGCGGCGGTCGGCGGGCGGGGCGCGGCCCCGTTCCCGGATGCACGACGGCACGCTGGCCCAACTGGAACGCATTCAGCAGGTGTTCCCGGTCAGCAGCGTGCAGGCGGAGCTGTCGGTGTGGTCGCCGGAGGCGCGGGAGGCGCTGCTGCCGTGGTGTGAGTCGCGGGGTGTCGGTTTCCTCGCGGCGATGCCGCTGGGCAACGGCTATCTGACCGGCACCCTCACCCCGGGGCAGGGCTTCGAACCGGAGGACATACGGGCCCGCCACCCCCGCTTCACCGCCGAGATGATGGCCGCGAACCAGCCGGTGGTGGCGGGGCTGCGGCGGGTCGGTGCCCGGTACGGCGCCACACCGGGGCAGGTGGCGCTGGCATGGGTGCTGGCCCAGGGCCGGCACGTCGTCCCGGTACCGGGCACGAAGAAGGAGCGCTGGGCCGCGCAGAACGCCAAGGCCGCGCAGCTGATACTCACCCGCGAGGACCTGACGGAGATCGCCGCGCTGCCGCCGGCGCGCGGGTCCTGGTACTGAGCGGGGCCGGTGGAGCAGCGGGGCGCGAGCCGGCGGGCCGGCCGTGCGTGTCGCGCTCGCGGCGGGGCCGCAGCGGCCGGATCATGGCAGGTGGGAGTGGTTCCGGAACGGCTGACGTGCCTCGCGCCGGGGCCGCGATGTGGTGTTCTTGTCCACGCCCCGCCGACGAGAGGACCCTGCCGTGCAACGCCGTTCCCAGACCGCCGTGTTGGCCGCCGCTTCGCTGCTCCTGGCGGCGGGCTGCTCGTCCGGCGTCGCGCAGCCCCAGGGCGGGGTGAGCTCCGCGCCGGCGAAGAACCGCGGTGCCGCCGCCTCGCCGGGCGCCACACCGTCGTCGACCGCACCGCCCGCCAAGGGGTCGGTGAAGGTGACCGGCACCCTGGCCACCGGACTGAAGTCGCCGTGGGGCGTGGCGGTGCTGCCGGGCGGGGATCTGCTGGTCGCCTCCCGGGACACCGGGAAGATCGTGCGGGTCGCGGCGCACGGCGGGAAGATCACCGAGCTCGGCTCGGTGCCGGGGGTGGAACCGGGGGGCGAGGGCGGGCTGCTGGGCATCGCGGTGTCCTCGACGTTCGGTGCGGACCACCAGGTCTACGCGTACTTCACCACCGCGTCCGACAACCGCATCGCCCGCATGATCTACGACGAGAAACGCCCGCAGGGAAATCAGCTGGGCGCGCCCGACACGATCTTCAAGGGCATCCCCAAGGGCCAGATCCACAACGGCGGCCGGATCGCCTTCGGCCCGGACAAGATGCTCTACGCGGGCACCGGCGAGACCGGCGACACCGGGCTGGCGCAGGACAAGCGGTCGCTGGGCGGCAAGATCCTCCGGATGACGCCGGACGGCGAACCGGCGCACGGCAACCCCGAGGCGGATTCGGTGGTGTACGACTACGGCCACCGCAATGTGCAGGGCCTGGCCTGGGACGCCGACAAGCGGCTGTGGGCCTCGGAGTTCGGGCAGAACACCTGGGACGAGCTCAATGTCATCGAACCGGGGAAGAACTACGGCTGGCCGAAGGTCGAGGGCAAAGCGAAGAGCAGGGCGGCGGGTGCCGGGTTCATGGACCCCGTCGAGGTGTGGAGGACCGCGGACGCCTCGCCCAGCGGTATCGCCTACGCCAAGGGCTCGATCTGGATGGCCTCGTTGCGCGGCGAACGGCTGTGGCGGATCGCGCTGAACGGGACGAAGCCGGTGGCGGCACCGCAGGCCTTTCTGAAGGGCACCTACGGGCGCCTGCGGACCGTCGTGGCGGCCGACGACGGTGCGTTGTGGCTGGTCACCAGCAACACCGACGGACGGGGCACCCCGCACAAGGGCGACGACCGGATTCTCCGCCTCCAGGTGAGCTGATCCGGCTGATCCCTTTTTCGGATGTCCTGCCTACACTCAAAGGCAGGGGGACGGGTGCGCGTCAGCCGATGAGGGGGCAGGGCACCATGTTCAACATCGCGGAAGAACTGTTCGCGCCGGGCCGCAAGCACACCGACGAGGAGCGGCAGAAGATGTCGCTCGTCGTCGATGACGTGGGGGACGGCGACCCGGGGAAGGGCCCGATCGATCTCTCCTCGGGGACGGTCGTCGTCAGGGCGCCGCGGCAGCAGCAGGGCGGGGACCGCGGCCAGGAGCAGGACCGGGAACGGCCCTGAGCGTGGCCGGCCCGGTCGCACCGCTCGACGCCCCAGGGGGGCGCTGCTCAGGAGACTCGCTCGATGCGCTCGACGAACATCTGGAACAGCAGCCGCGACCACTTGGTGCCCAGCGCCAGGCTGAAATCTCCCCGCCCGTTCACCAGGGCGCGGTTCCCCTGCTCGTCCTGGGCGTACTCCCGCGGAGTCTCCTGCTTGATCCCGACGTACCCCTCGAGCTTCCCCTCGCCCTTCTTGGCCTGCGGCATGCCGCCGTGAAGGTTCCTGAGGGACTGCGGGGTGCGGCCCTTGCTCTCCCCGGCGACGGCCATGTGGTCCGGATGGAACAGCAGCTCGTGCGCGCCGGGCTTCAGGGTGAACTTCATCAGCGCCTGCGTGGCGGGCTTCTTGTAGTAGCTGCGGGCCTGTTCCTCGTCGCCGAGGTGCGGGCCGATCGGCAGGACGCCGTCCTTCGGGTTGCCGGGGTCGCGCGCGGTCTTCTTCGTCTCGCCGTATGTCTTGTTGAACGCGCCCCCGACGGACTTCTCACCCTGATGCGCCATGACCCAGTCGTTCATGGCGGTGATCTTCTCGTCCGGCGTATGGCCCTCCCCGCCCCACCACTCCTCGATGTCCGCGGCCTCCGTCGCCTCCATCGCCCGGAACAGTTCGAGCCGTCCCATCGCGTCCAGCTCGGCCTCGGACTTCCCGGCGCACAGATTGGCCAGCTCCTTGATGAGCTTGGGCCCGATGTCGAGGAGGATGTCGTCTCCGACACGGCCCTTCGACGTCTTGGCCGGCGCCTTCACCGGCTTCTCGTTCGCCGCCCGGTCCTGCCAGTACTGGTCGGTGAGGCGGTCCTGGACATTCCGCTGCACGGTCGGCGCGATCGCCGGCCGCCCGCTCGCCGCCGCGCGCTGCACCTCCGGCCCGGCCGGGACCGGTCCCGACATCACCCGGCGCGCGGTGGCCTCGGCTTCGCGCTCGAACCGGTCCGAGGGGTCCGAGACACGCATCCCCGCCCCGTTGTCGGTTCCGGCGACGGGCCCCTGACGCTGCTGGACCACGTGGGTGAGCTCATGGGCCAGGGTGTGCTTGTCGTCACCGCCCGCGCCGATCACCACATGGCTGCCGGAGGTGTAGGCGCGGGCGCCGACCTCGGCGGCGGAGGCCTTGGCCGCGCTGTCGTCATGGATACGCACGTCGGAGAAGTCCGCGCCGAGCCGGGCCTCCATATCGCCGCGGGTCGCCTCGTCCAAGGGCCGGCCGCCGGTGCGCAGGACGTCGTGGACGGCGGACCGCTGCACGGCAGGCTGCTCGGTGGGGTGTCCGCAACCGGCGCCGTGCCGGTGCTGTTCGGGCTCGGCCCAGGAGTGTCCGGCCTGGCGGAGCATCTGCACGACGGCAGCGTTTCCGGCGCCGGCCTGCCGAGCGAGGGGGCCGCCCAGCGGTGCGGAGGGGGCGACTGCGGACTTGTGGGCGGGAGTACGGGCGGTGGCAGGCCCGGTCGTTCCGGCCTTTTCGTGATCCTGCATGGGCATCCTTCGTCTGGCGCGCGACGTGTCGACTTTCCTGGATACACGGCGGATGACGGCGGGTACCAGGTACGCGCGGGCAGAGTGAACGGGCCGCAAGGGCATCTCGAAGCCGCCGAGGGGCTGCCCGTGCGGGCGGGGCCGCCCGCGGCGGGTCCCGGCCGCCGGCCGACGCCGGCGTGGCCCGGACCCGTCCGGTCAGGACGACACGACGGATCCCTGGCCGGGTGCCGGCTCCCCGAACAGCCGCAGGCGGTGCGCCACCGCGCCCGCCTCGCCGCGGCCGGAGACACCCAGCTTGGCGAGGATGTTGGAGACATGGACGCTGGCGGTCTTCGGGGAGATGAACAGGGCGTCGGCTATCTGGCGGTTGCTGCGCCCGTCGGCGACCAGGCGCAGTACGTCGCGCTCGCGGGGGGTCAGGCCGAGGGATTCGGCGGGTACGGCGGCGGGTGAGGGCTCGGCGGCCGTGCCGCGCCCGGCGGCGGCCGTCGGCTGCGTCGCGGGCTCCGGCTTCGGGCCGGACAGGGGGATGCGGGCCCGCTGGGCGAGGAGTTCGAGTTCGTCGGCGAGCGGGCGGGCGCCCATCTCGACGGCCGCGGTGTGTGCCTGGGTGAGCAGGAGTACGGCGGCCTCGCGCGGCGTGCGGCCGTGGAGTCCGAGGGTGGCGCGCTCGCTGCCGTGGAGGAGGGACTCCGCCCAGCGGTAGCAGGACCGGGCGAGCTCGTGCGGGCGGTCCAGGGGCTCGAAGGCGGCGACCGTCCCGGCCCAGGCGTCGGGGGTCTCGCGGCCTTCGGCGCGGCGGAGTTCGGCGTCGAGCGCGAGGCCGTGGGCCGCCCAGACCGCGCAGATCCGGGGCAGCTTCTTGGCGGCCTCCCGGATGCGGGCGAGGACCGCGGCCCGGCCCGGTGCGGCGGCGGGCAGCCCGCGGGCGTCCGCTTCGGCGGTGGCGGCCGACCAGAGCAACGGCCAGGCGTAGCGCTGGGTGCCGGGCGGGAAGCCGGCGTCCAGGACCTGCTGGAGGATGCTGCGGGCATCGAGGATGCGGCCCTGGTGGACGGCGATCCGCAGGGCGTGCCGTGCCATGACGATGGCGTGCTGCGGCTGCGGGTCGTGGGTGCCGTAGTGCTCCTGGGCGACGGCGAGTTCGCGTTCGGCGCCGGCGAAGTCCCCCTGGCTGAGCGCGAGGTCGGTGCGGCGGCTGGCGGCGAGTGCGGTGGCCCGGGGGGTCTGGGCGAGGCGTGCCGCGTCGTCGGCGGCCCGGCCCGCCTCCTCCCACCGGCCCAGCGCCTGCAGGGATTCGGCGCGGTTGCCCAGCACCCAGCTGGTGCTGTCCTTGAGGCCGTAGCGGGTGGTGAGTTCCACGCCCCGCTCGGTGACCTCGACGGCCTCGCGGGAGCGGCCGACGCCTTCGAGGGCCGACGGGAAATTGACGTGGCCGCGGGCGATGACCGCGAAGTAGCCGCGGTCGACGGCGAGGCCGAGGCTGGTACGGAAGTCGGCGAGGCCCGCGTCGACCTCCCCGGCGTCCACCCGCAGCCCCGCCAGGGTCAGCCGGGAATTGAGTTCGGCCTCTTCATCGCCCACCAACTGGGCTAGTTCCACGGCGCGTTCGGCCGTCGCGAAGGTACCCGGGCCCGGGTCGTGGAGTATCGCCCAGCCGGCGACGGCGGCGAGCACCTCGGCGTGCACGGAGGACGGCGGCAGGCCGCGCATCAGCTCCTGTGCGGCGCCGAGGTCCTCCCAGCCGTTGCCGCGGCCGGTGCCCTGGCAGAGCCGGGAGCGCTGCACCAGGAACCACGCCGTACGGAGGGGGTCACTCTCGCCGCGCAGCGACCGCAGGGCGCGCTTGGTGATCGTGAAGGCGCGTTCGTTGTCGCCGGAGAGCCGGGCGGCCACCGCGATCTCGGCGAGCAGGTCGAGGAAGCCCAGGGCGTCGCCGTCATGGCAGCCGCAGGCCGGATACGCCTCGGCGTAGTCGACCGGGCGCACCCGCTGGCGGACCTCGGTCGGCGCGTCGTCCCACAGCTCCAGGGCGCGGTCCAGCAGCCGCAGTTGTTCGGCGTAGGCGTGGCGGCGGCGGGCCTGGACGGAGGCGGCGAGGACGGCGGGCAGCGCCTTGGCCGCGTCATGGGACTTGTACCAGTAGCTGGCCAGCCGGGCGGCGCAGACATCGGCGCGGACCAGTGCGGGGTTGGCCTCCAGGGCCTCGGCGTAGCGACGGTTGAGGCGGGTGCGCTCGCCGGGCAGCAGGTCGTCGACGACGGCCTCACGGACGAGGGCGTGCCGGAAGCGGTAGCCCGTGCCGTCCTGGGTGGGCACGAGGGTGTTGGTGCCGACGGCGGAGCGCAGGGCCTCGATGAGGTCGTCCTCGGGCATCTGGCAGACGGCGGAGAGGAGTTCGTGCTCGACCGTGGAGCCGCCCTCGGCGGCCGTGCGCACCACCCGCTGGGCGTCCTCGGGGAGCGCCTCGACGCGCACCAGCAGCAGATCGCGCAGCGGGTCGCTGAGGCCGTGCAGAGCGCCGTCGGCGAGGCCGCGGGCCAGCTCCTCGACGAAGAAGGCGTTGCCCTCGGAGCGCTTGAAGACCCGGTCGACGGTGTCCTCTTCGGGATCGCTGCCGTTGATCCCGGCGATCTGGGAGCGGACCTCCTCGCGGTTGAAGCGGGCGAGTTCGACGCGGCGGACCGTGCGCATCCGGTCGATCTCGGCGAGGAAGGGGCGCAGGGGGTGGCGGCGGTGGATGTCGTCCGAGCGGTACGTCGCCACCAGGAGGACATTGGCGTCGTGCAGGGAGCGCAGGAGGTAGGCGAGCAGCTCGCGGGTGGAGCGGTCGGCCCAGTGGAGGTCCTCGACGACGATGACGAGGGTGCGGTGGGCGGCGAGCCGCTCCAGGAGGCGGGCGGTCAGCTCGAAGAGGCGGGCGCGGCCGATCTCCTCGTCGTGGGCCTCGCCGGGGGTCTCCCCCAATTCGGGCAGGATGCGGGCGAGTTCGCCCTCCTGACCGGCGACGGCGGCGGCCAGCTCGTCGCGCAGATGCCAGTTGAGGGTGTGCAGGATCGAGGAGAACGGGGCGAAGGGCAGGCCTTCGGAGCCGATCTCGATGCAGCCGCCGAGCGCGACGAGCGCACCGCGGGCGCGGGCGGACTCGCTGAACTCCTCGATGAGACGGGTCTTGCCGACCCCGGCCTCACCGCCGATCAGCAGGGCCTGGGGCTCGCCGGACGCCGCGATGCGGGCGAGCGCGTCCCCCAGCACGGCGAGTTCGGCCGCGCGGCCGACGAACACGGGACTGACGGACCTGGTCTCCACGCTGGTGAGCATCGCACAGGGGTCCGACAATCCGGCAGTGGGTTTCGCTATACGAAGCGCCCGGCCCGGTGCGGAGGGCACCTGGGGCCGGGCGGACGGCAGTGGGGCGGACGGCGGGGCCGGCACCTGGGGCGCCATGGGAGCCTCGCGGTCAGGCGGCGGCGCGGCGGATCCGCAGCCACCGGCCCCGGGTACTCACCCGCCCTTCGGGTTCGTTCGCCCCGGAGCGGGCGGCGCCGCGGCGGCCGGCCTGTGCGGCCCCGGTGGCCTCGCGCACCAGGCGCTGACGGTCGGCCTCGCGGCGCAGCTCTTCGTGACGGACCCGGATCTCCAGCTCGGAGCGGTACATGGTGTCTCCCCTGACGACGGTGAGGTGGTGCTCGACGGCTTGTCGATGTGCTCAAGCCTCGTCGCCAAGGGGGGTCCGCCACATCGGGAGGGTTCCCGATCTTCGGACCCGGGCGGTGCCCGGAAACCCGCGATGTCGCCCCGGGGTTCCTTAGGCACCGCCCGTGGCACCCGTACGGTGCTTAGGAAGCGGCCCGGACGGCCTTACGGAGCCGCGGGGCCGCCGCCCGTGGGGGCCTTAGGAACGGTGGGCATGTTCCCGAACAGGTCGAGGTACATGCCCGCGGAGATCAGGATCCCCAGCACGCCGAGGGCCAGCCCGCCCCAGGCGACGGCCCGCACCCAGGTGGCGCGCGGGCGGGTCAGCACCACCGCGGCGACGGCCACGGCGAGCACCGCGAAGAAGCCGTTGACCAGGGCGTTGGTGTGCCAGGAGGCGCCGTAGACGGCAGAGATCTGGTCGGCGGCCTGGGCCTTGCCCGACTGGACCTTGATCTGGCCCATCAGGTTCGCCCGCTCGGCCAGGGTCGTGCCGAGCCAGGTGCCGGTGACGGACGCGAGGCCGACGCCCGCGGCGACGACGGCGCCGGCGCCGGCGGCGATCCCGGCGGTGGCACGGGTGGTGGCGTGGGTGTCGCGGTCGAGGTCGTCGGCGCCGTCGCCCGCTTCGAGGTCACTGGCCTCGTCCTGCGCGGCGAGGGCGGCGTTGTCGTCGGCGTGCTCGTCGACCTTGGCGCCGGCCTTGCCGGCCGCTTCCGCCTCGGTGGTCTCCGGGATCGCAGCAGTCTCCTTGGCCCCCTGCGCCGGCACGGTCGTCTCGTCGTCGGTTCGCTTCTCGGTCGTCCTGGTCGTTCCCATGGGCGCGACCGTAGGTGCCGTGTCTGAGAGTGAGATGAGAACGGCGCCGGCGGGCGGGCGGCGGACGGCGACACGCCGACCGCGGACCCCGCGCGCGGGCCGGGCCGACGCCGGTTCCTATACCCCCACCAGCGGTTTCTCCCCGCCCTGCGGTCCGGGCAGGGTCGCCGCCGCGCCCGGTTCCGGCGGCGGCTCGATGCTGATCCGGGGCAGCCACCGGTCGAGCCAGGACGGCAGCCACCAGTTGGCGCCGCCCAGCAGGTGCATCAGGGCGGGCACCAGGAGCGTGCGGAGCACGAAGGCGTCCAGGGCGACGGCACAGGCCAGCCCGATGCCGAACATCGCGATGGTCCGGTCCCCGCTGAGGATGAAGGCCGCGAACACCGCGATCATGATGACCGCCGCCGAGTTGATCACCCGGCTGGTCTCGGCCAGGCCGACGCGTACCGCCCGGCAGTTGTTCCCGGTCAGCTGCCACTCCTCGTACATCCGGGAGACCAGGAACACCTGGTAGTCCATGGACAGGCCGAAGAGCACCGACACCATGATGACCGGCAGGAACGGTTCGACCGGGCCGGCGCTGCCCAGTCCCAGCAGTTCGCTGCCCCAGCCCCACTGGAAGACCGCGACGACGATCCCGAAGGACGAGGCGACGGCCGCGACATTCATCAGGGCGGCCTTGAGCGGGATGCCGATGCTGCGGAAGGCGAGCAGCAGCAGCACCGAGCCGAGCGCGATGACGACGCCGATGAAGAGCGGCAGTTTGCCGACGATGACGGACGCGAAGTCGTCGTAGCTCGCGGTGATGCCGCCGACCCGCACCCGCAGCGTGCTGTCGCCCCCAGCCGCGGGCAGCACGTCGGTGCGCAGGTGTGCCACCAGGTCGGAGGTCTGCCGGGACTGCGGGGAGGTGGTCGGTACGACGGTGATCACGCCGGTGCTGTGGCTGCCGTCGAACTCGGGGGCGCCGACCTGGGCGATGCCGGGCACCTCCCGCAGCCGCTGCGGCAGCCGGTCGAAGGCGATCCGGTCCTTGGCGCCGTCCAGGGTGCCGACGAGCGTCAGCGGCCCGTTGAACCCGGGGCCGAATCCGCCGCCGCGGCCGTCGCCGGGCCCGCCGCCGGCCAGCAGGTCGTAGGCCTTGCGGGTGGTCGAGGCGGCGGGGTTGTTGCCCTGGTCGGAGGTGCCCAGATGCAGCCCGAGGGTCGGCAGGGCGAGGACGATCATGACGGCCGCCGCGGTCGTCCCCAGCAGCTTGGGATGCCGCTCGACGAACCCGGACCAGCGGGCGGCGATGCCGGTGGGCCGCTCGGGCCGCGGTCCCCGCTCGGCCAGTCGTCGGCGCTCGCGGCGGCTGAGCGCGCGCATCCCGATCAGCCCGAGCAGCGCCGGCAGCAGGGTGACGGCGGCGGCCACCGTCAGGACCACGGTGAGCGAGGCGGCGAGCGCGACACCGTTGAGGAAGCTCAGCCGCAGGATCAGCATGCCCAGCAGCGCGATGCACACGGTGGCCCCGGCGAAGACCACCGCGCGTCCGGACACCGAGACGGCGCGGACGGCGGCCTCGTGGACCGGCAGTCCGGCGCGCAGCCCCTTGCCGTGCCGGGTGACGATGAACAGCGCGTAGTCGATCCCGACGCCGAGACCGATCAGCATGCCGAGCATCGGGGCGAAGTCGGCGACGGTCATGGCGTGGCCGAGCAGGGTGATGCCGGCCGAGGCGGTGCCGACGGCGGCCAGCGCGGTGATGATCGGCAGGACGGTCGCGGCGAGCGACCCGAAGGCGAGGAAGAGCACCACGGCCGCGGCGCCGAGCCCGATGATCTCCGGGAGCTGGGCGCGCGGCGCCTCGGTCAGCGCGATCCCCGCGCCGCCGAGTTCGACCTGGAGGCCGCCGCCGGTCGCGGTCCGCGCGGTGTCGACGACCCGGCGGACCTGGGCGGGGTCCAGCTCGTCGGTGGCACGGTCGAAGACCACCGAGGCGTAGGCGGTGTGCCCGTCCCTGCTGATCTGCTGTGCGCCCTGGCCGCCGGACGGGCGCGCGCCGGGCCCGCCGTAGGGGCTGTGCACCTCGGCGACGCCGGGCAGCGCGGCGACCTTCTCCAGGGTGCGCGTCATCGTCTTGCGGACCGCGGCGGAGCGCACCGTTCCGGAGTCCGTGTGCCATACGAGGGTGTCGCTGTCCCCGGACTGTCCGGGAAAGGCCCGGTCCAGCAGGGCCGAGGCCCGCCCGGATTCGGTCCCGGGCACCTCGTAGTTGTTGGAGTACGCGGAGCCCGCCACCCCCGCGGCGGCGGCGGCCCCCGCGAGGACGGCGAGCCAGAGCACGATCACCACGATGCGGCGCCTGAGACACCACCGAGCCAGAGCGGTCACGGACCTCGTCTGCTTCCCGGGGTTGTGCGTCGATATCTCCCGGGAGCGGGTGGTGCCGAGCGCGGATGTACGGGGGACGGGCGGGCCCGCCGCATGCCCGTGAGGGAGCGGCGGCCCCCCTCTTCCGTGCAGAGTGTCAGCCCGGGGAGATCCTTTGCGGTGTTTGTGGACTTCCCCACAACACGTCGGGAATAGGGAACTCGTCCCGGACCCGGCCGCGCCGCGTGCACCCCGTACGGGCCGCCTCGGCCCCCGCGCGGACCGCCTCAGCCGGTGACCGACTCCCTGCCGTTCTCCACGTGGCCCATCAGCCGGCGGTGGAAGGACGGGTCCTCGGCGGCCGAGAGGGCGAGGTCGTACCAGCCGTGCGCGTCCCCGGCCCGATGGGCGACCGTGCGGACGGCGCCGGCCCTCACTTTCAGGGTGCGCGGCGCGGTGTCCGCGTACGCCAGCGGCTCCAGGGTGAAGGTCAGGTCGGTGCGGCCGGGGTTGGTGAGGGTCAGGTGGAGCTCCCGGCGCCGGGCGTCGATCCGGGTGCCGACCGCGACGGCCGCGGCGGCGCCCCGCCCCGTCCCGGCGAACTCCCGCCGGAAGCCGTTCGGCCCGGTCACCGTGAAGCGGTACGCCCCGTCCTTGACCGGTACCGCCCACTCGCCCTTCCCCTGCACGTCCCGGTGCTGCGGGGCGGCGAACTCCTTCGCGTACGGGTGGAGCGCGAGGTGCGCGGAGGCCTCGCCGTCGTTGCGCACGGCCAGCCGGAAGACGGCGGCGGCCGGGTCGAAGCCGCCGTCGGCGTCCGGCTGGTACGGCAGTGCCCTGGCCGGACGGCTGCCGTGTTCCTGCCGCGGCTGGGCCTGTTCGAACGGCGGCCACGGCAGCCAGCGCCCGCTGAACGGCGGGACCTCGCCGGGCGGCCGCACCGACGGCTTCCCGCGCCCGCGGGAGAAGTCGAAGGCGGCGGTCAGATCGCCGCAGACGGTGCGCCGCCAGGGGCTGATGTTGGGCTCCTCGACGCCCGTCCAGCGCTCCAGGAACCGGGTGATCGAGGTGTGGTCGAAGACCTGCGAGCAGGCGTAGCCGCCGACCGTCCACGGCGAGATGACCAGCATCGGCACCCGCATGCCCAGACCGGTCGGCCGGCCGTCCCAGAATTCGCCGGCCGTCCCCGCCGGCGGGACCGGCGGCGGCACGTGGTCGAAGAACCCGTCGTTCTCGTCGTAGGTCAGGAAGAGCGCGGTGTGCCGCCAGACGTCCGGGTGACTGCCGAGCGCGTCCAGCACCCGGTGGACGAGGGTGGCGCTCTGGGCCGGCGAGGACGAACCGGGGTGCTCGGAGTCCGCGGCGGACGGCACGAGGTAGGACACCTCGGGCAGCCTGTCGTGCGCGACGTCCGCGACGAAGGCGGCCGCCGTGTTGCCCGGCTCACCGCGGCGCAGCGCCCGCTCGAACAGGCTGCGCTCGGCGCTGCCCAGCCCGTTCACGCCCTCCTCCAGCAGCGCCCGCAGCCGCGGCCGCCCGGCCTCGTCGGCGGCCGCCAGCTTCCCGTAGTAGCCGGTCATGTTCTGCACCCCGGACACCTTGGCCAGGGCCTTCCTCGCGATCGCCTTGAAGTGCGCGTAGAACTCCAGGTTGTTGTCGGTGAAGTTGTCCCACTCCTGGTAGACCCGCCAGCTGCGGCCGGCCTTCTCCAGCCGCTCGGGGTAGGTGGTCCAGGTGTAGCCGGGGTGGAGGTCCTCCGCGTACGCGTCGTTGCCCACGGCGCGCTTGCCGTCCGGCTCATAGCCCGTCCAGCCGCTCACCAGGTGGTTGCGGTTGGGGCTGGTGGAGGAGTGGATCGAGGAGTGGTAGGCGTCGCAGACGGTGAAGGTGTCCGCGAGCTCGTAGTGCAGCGGGACGTCCTGCCGGGTGTAGTACGCCATCGTGGCGGGGGACTTGGCGTTGACCCAGTTGTTCATCCAGCCGCCGTTCCACGCCCGGGACCCGCCGTCCCAGCCGTGGTCGAGCGCGCCGATGTACTGCAGGTCCTTGTGCTGCGCCGCGGCCGCTCCGCGCACCGGGAACGGCAGCACGGTCCCGAGGCCCAGGAGTCCGGGCTGCTCGAACACGCTCCGGCCGCCGGGCAGGTGGACGGCATTGCGGTCGGCGTAGCCGCGTACGCCGCGCAGCGTGCCGAAATAGTGGTCGAAGGAGCGGTTCTCCTGCATCAGCACGACCACATGCCGGAGGTCCGCGAGCCCGTTGCCGCCGCGCGCCGGCCGTGCCGCGTCGGCCGCCAGCGCCTGCCGCAACGACGGCGGCAGCAGCGATCCGGCCGCCGCCGCGCCCGCCGTCGCCGCCCCGACTCCCAGTAAGCGTCTGCGAGATATCCCAGGTGCCATGTCCGACCTCCCAGTCGACGGTCCATCAGCCAGTCACGGGACTCCCCTCAGGGGCGAGGGTCGCCCGGGACGCTAGCGGAGGGGCGTGCAGGGCGGTAGACAGCGGAGTGACAACGCGGGAAACGGCGAAGAGGCCGGAATGCGTACGCCGTTGAGCCCCGCTCCCCCGCGGTGCGGGCGCCGCGCGCCGGGGGTGCACCCACGGTCCCCGGGGTGGCGCCGCCCCGCTGACCGGGAGCGGACGTGTCCGGTTCCGGCGCGCGACGGCTGTTCCCCGCGGGCGCACCGCCCCGGAAAGATCATGTTCAGGGGGGCCGGGGAGACGCCTGACGCGTCGCCCCCGGGCTCCGAAGATGATCTTTCGGAGGAAGCACACGTCATGGCACCACCGCCCATTCGCTCGTTCGCGCAGCTCGACGCCCTCGATCCCGCACGCCCCGTGGTGACGCTCTTCAGCGGCGGCCTCGACAGCTCGTACCTGCTGCTGAAGCTCCGGGAGCGGGGCATCCGCGAGGTGCACGCCGTCAGCGTCGACATCGGCGAGGACGAATCCACCGGGTACAAACGCCAGGTGGCGCAGGCGCTCGGCGCCGAGCTGCATGTGCTCGACAAGCGCGAGGAGTTCGCCGACCGGTACGTGGCCAAAGCCATCGCCGCGCAGGCCGTCTATCTCGGCATCCACCCGGTGAGCTCCACCCTCAGCCGCCCGCTGATCGCCCAGGCGGCCGTGGAGCTGGCCGGCCGGCTCGGCGCCCAGGCCGTCCTCCACACGGCGAACCGCTCGCAGAACACCCTGCGGCGGCTCAACGGCGCGCTGGACCTGCTCGGTTACGACGGTCCCTACGGCAGTCCGTACGACCTCACCCCCGTCGACCGCGACCGCAAGCACGAGGAGCTGCGGGAGGCGGGCGTCGATCTGCTCGTCGGCCGGATGGTCAGCGGCGACTCCAACCTGTGGTGCCGGGAGTTCGAGTCCGGCATCCTCGACGACCCCGAGGACCACGCGGTCCCCGAGGACATGTACCGGTGGAGCACGGTCCGTGCGGACGTCGCGCCGAGCAGGCTCACCGTCACGTTCGAGGCGGGCCTGCCGGTCGCCGTGGACGGCCGGCCCCTGCCGCTGACCGGGCTGATCGGTGAGCTCAACCAGCGGGCCGGTGCGTACGGCCTGGGCCGGTACTCCGGCCTGGAACACCTGGACCACGGGGAGAAGGTGCTCGAAATCCGGGAGATGCCCGCCGCGTCGCTGCTCCTGCGCTCCTACCGCCACGTCGAGAGCGCCTGCCTCGGCGCCGAGCTGATCCGTGAGAAGCAGCAGCTGGAGCAGGTCTGGGTCCGCGAGGCCCTGGAAGGGCGCTGGTTCGGCGAACTGCGCCTCGCCGCGCAGCACTTCATCGACGCCTGCGCGGCCCGCACGAGCGGATCGGTGGCCTGGGAGCTGCGGCTGGGCGGCGCGGAGACCCGCGCCATCACCGCACCGCGCCCCCGCTACCTGCGGGACCGCGAGGGCTGGGAGGCGCGCGCCATCGCCCTGGAGGCCGCCGCGCACACGCCGACCCCGTCGGCCCCCTCCCCCGCCGCCGCGCCCGTCCTCGTCTGAGTCCCCGCCCGAGCACGCCCGAGCACGCCCACAGGAGCATCCGCACGGTGAACACGATCACTTCTGCCTCTTCCCTCACCTCCACCTCTCCCGCCCCCGCCGCCCCCGCCCCCGCCGTCCACGCGCTGACCGAACCCGGCGGCTACCTCATGCCGGCGCCGGAACTGTCCGCGCTGCTGGGCGTCGGCCCCGCCGACTGGGCCCGCTTCGGCGCCCATTGGGACGCACTGACGCTGGACACGCACATGGCCGACGGCGGCACCTACCGCTTCCGCCGCTACGGCCAGTTCGAGGTGGACGCCTCGACGGACGCGCTCACGCGGCTGCCGCACGCGCCGTACCTCCAGGAGAGCACCATCAATCCGCTCAACGGCGGGGTCGAGCGGCACTTCGACCCGCTGACGGACGAGTTCGCGGCCGACCCCCTGCTGCGTTCGCTGCTGCTCGCCATGGCCGCGCTGTTCACCGCCGTCGACGGCACCGCCGCCTGGAACATCAAGCTGCACCCGTACCGGATCACGGCGGGCGACGACCAGACCGGGCAGCCCGCCCCCGAGGGGCGGCACCGCGACGGGGTCACGTTCATCACCTCGCTCATGATCAACAGGGTCAATGTCGAGGGCGGCGAGAGCGCCGTCTTCACCGACTCCGGCGAGGAGTTGCTCACCACCACCCTCACCAGCCCCGGCGACCTGCTGCTCGGCGACGACCGCCGTACCCTGCACTCCGTCACCCCGCTGCACCCGGTGGACACGACGGCTCCGGCACACCGGGACGTCCTCGTGGTCGCCTTCACCGCCCGCTGACCGGCCGGCCCCGCCGGGCCCCGGCGCACCGTCACCACGGCGCGCCGGGGCCCGGCGGCTCCCCCGTCGAACGGCCGCACCCACCGCACACCGGACAAGGACCCCCACCACCATGACCACCGCGACCTCCCGCACCACACGTCCCGGCAACCGGCCCCTCTGGCTCATCGATGTGCCGGTCGTCCTGGTGGCCGTCGTCTGGGGCTCCAGCTACCTGGCCGCCAAGGAACTGGCCACCACGAGCACCGTCATCGCCCTGCTCCTGCTGCGGTTCCTGGTGGCCACGCCGGTGATGGCGGTGGTCGCGGGCCGCGGGATCACCCGGCTGAGCGCCCGGGAGATCGGCGCGGGCGCGGTCCTGGGCATGCTGTTGTCGGGGGTCCTGGTGCTGGAGACCTTCGGGGTGGTGCACACCTCGGCGACCAACGCGGGCCTCATCATCAGCCTGACCATGATCTTCACTCCGCTCGCGGAGTCCGTGGCGACCCGCACCCGCCCCACCGGGGCGTTCCTGGGCGCGGCGGCGCTGTCCGTGACCGGTGTGGCCCTGCTGACCCAGGGATCGGGGTTCACCACCCCGTCGGCCGGCGATCTCCTGATGCTGCTCGCGGCCGTCGCCCGCACCGTGCACGTGATGGCCATGAGCCGTATGAAGTCGCTGCGTTCGACCGACTCCGGCGCGCTGACCGTCGTCCAGTTCCTCGGCGCCATCGCGGTCTTCGCGCTCGCTTCGCCCTTCGCCGCCGTCTCCCCGGTGGACGTCGCGGCCGCCTACTCCCCCCAGCAGTGGACCGCACTCCTCTACCTGGCCCTGATGTGCACGCTCTTCGCCTTCTTCGTCCAGATGTGGGCGGTGCGCCGCACCTCCCCGTCCCGGGTGAGCCTGCTGCTGGGCACCGAGCCGCTCTGGGCCGCCGTGATCGGCGTCGCCGCCGGCGGGGACCGGCCCGGCCTGCTCGGCGCGGCCGGAGCCGTCCTGGTCCTCATCGGTACGACCTGGGGCCGACAGGCCGCGGCACCGCCGGCCGCCGCGGAGGGCGAGCCCACGGCGGAGAACGGACCCACGGAGGGCGAGCCCGCGGCGGACGGCACGGCACCGCAACCGGCGGGCGCGGCCCAGGGCGCACCTTCGGCGTGATCGGCAGGAGGCCCGCCGGGAAACCTCCGGCCGGGCCTTCGAGCGCCAGGCCTTCGGGCGTCACGCCCCCGACACGACTGCCCGGACATCCCTAGGCCACCGCGGCTCCCAGCTCGACCCGGGAGAGCAGCCCCCGTTCGACGGCCTTCATGCCCGCCTGGAACCTGCTGTCCGCCCCCAGCTTGGCCAGCAGCGGGGCGATGGTCCGGCGCAGCGTACGGTCGGACACCCCGAGGTTGCGGGCGATGGCCCCGTCCTTCAGCCCGGCGGCGAACATCCGCAGGACCATCCGCTCCCGCTCGGTCAACTCCACCTCGTGGACGCGCCGTTCGGGAAACCCGGAACCAAGTCCCGGACCGCGGCCGGGCCCGGGACCAGGACCGGGCTCGGGCCCCGCCAGCCGCTCCCCATACACCCAGCAATGGTCGAAGACCTGCCGGAGCAGTCCGCACATCGCCGCCCCGTGAATCTCCAGCGCCGTCACCTCGTCGCTGTCCGAGCTCAGGGTGACGAGCGCCTGCACGTCGTCGACCAGGGTCAGCCGGAACGGCAGCGTCATCGCGAGCCGCACCCGGGCCCCCGCGCGCCGCAGCCCGCACAGATGCGCATGGCCGGACGGGTTCTCGGGCGTCGAGTGCAGATGGATGGCGCGCAGCGACACCCCCCGGGCGAGAACCTGGCCGCTGCGCCGCGCGGCCTCGCCCCAGCGTTCCGG
The DNA here is from genome assembly GCF_009811555.1 of Streptomyces caniferus. Taxonomy (GTDB): domain Bacteria; phylum Actinomycetota; class Actinomycetes; order Streptomycetales; family Streptomycetaceae; genus Streptomyces; species Streptomyces caniferus. The sequence continues at coordinate 351,830 of NZ_BLIN01000002.1, forward strand.
CGCGGCCAGGTCGTTCGGGCGCAGCGCGAGGATCTCGCGGCGCGCCGTGGCCGCCATCGCGTCCAGGCTCTCCGCGATCCGCCGCTGCCCCACCAGCACCTCCACCCGGGCGTGCTGCGGGGCTCCCGAGGACTGGAAGGCAGGCAGACTGTCGGCCAGTGCGCCGAACGCGGCGCGCAGTGAGCGCAGTCCGACGAGCCGGTCCGCCGTCGTCTGCTCCGCGGTGTCCAGCAGCAGCGCGAAGGCGGTCTCCGGGGACACCGGGGCGGGCAACGCCCCGTCGCCGGCCGGCCGCACCAGCCCCATGGTCGCCAGATACCGCAGGGTCTCCTGGAACTGCCGGCTCGTCATACCGAGCTTCTCGGCAGCCTGCGGGGGCGGGCAATCGCCTTCCTGGAGAAGCAAGTTGAAGACCTCGTCGGCCCGGTCGGGGCCGGAACGCAAACGCATGACACCTCCACGAAGAGTGTGTGTCACGGCGTCATTGGCGTGGGTGACGGTGGTCCGGCCTACCCCTCGGGAGAGCCGGAACCGAGTTGCAGGGATGTTAGGTGGCCGTCACATCCACTGTCCACGCCCGGTCTCTCATCGTGGACCGCGGCCGGACCTCACCGGCGGGGCGACCTCCCTGAGAGCACTCGGTACGCACAACTCCCCCTTGCGTCGGACCTCTTGACCACCCCATTGGTCTGAACCATTCTGTGCCCAGGAGCGGTGGCCACCGTCTTGCTGCAGTTCTCCCCGTGTTTCCCCCTTCGGCACTGGAGACAGCCATGCCTCGCACCCCACACACCCGGCCACCCCGCCGCAGACGCCTGCTCGCGGCCGCACTGACGGCCCTCGCCGCCGCGGCGGCCACCCTCTCCGGCTCCACCCCGGCCGCCGCGGCCGATGTCAACGCCGCCCGGAACGCCGGCTACGAATCCGGTCTGAGCAACTGGACCTGTTCGGCGGGCAGCGGCAGCACCGTCGGCTCCCCCGTCCACAGCGGCACCGGCGCCCTCAAGGCCACCCCCACCGCCTCCGACAACGCCGCCTGCTCCCAGACCGTCGCCGTCAAGCCCGGCTCGACCTACCGGCTCAGCGCGTACGTCCAGGGTTCCTACGTCTACCTGGGCGCCTCCGGCACCGGCACCACGGACGCCACCACCTGGACCCCGTTCGCCACCGGCTGGCAGCAGCTCAGCACCACCTTCACCACAGGCCCCACGACGACCTCCGTCACGGTCTACACCCACGGCTGGTACGGACAGCCCGCCTACTACGCCGACGACTTCAGCGTCCTCGGCCCCGACGGCGGGGGCGGCACCGACCCCGGCCCCGAGACCCCGGCCACACCCGCCGGCCTCACCGCCGGCACGGTGACCTCGTCCTCCGTGGCCCTGTCCTGGAACGCGGTCCCCGGCGCCACCGGCTACACCGTCTATCGCGACGGCACCAAGAACCAGGCGGTGAACGGCACGTCGGCAACGGTCTCGGGCCTCTCCCCCGCCACCGCCTACCGCTTCCAGGTCACGGCCACCAACGCGGCCGGCGAATCGGCCCGCTCGGCGGAGATCACGGCCACCACCGCACCCTCAGGAGGGGGCGGCAACCCCACCGTCCCCCGGCACGCGGTCACCGGCTACTGGCAGAACTTCAACAACGGCGCGACGGTCCAGAAGCTCAGCGACGTGCCCGGCCAGTACGACATCATCGCGGTCGCCTTCGCCGATGCCACCACCACGCCCGGCGCCGTCACCTTCAGCCTCGACTCGGCCGGCCTGGGCGGCTACACCGTCGACCAGTTCGAGGCCGACATCAAGGCCAAGCAGGCGGCCGGCAAGTCGGTGGTCCTCTCCGTGGGCGGCGAACGGGGCACGGTCTCCGTCAACGACGCCGCCTCGGCCGCGAACTTCGCCGGCAGCCTCTACTCCCTCATGCAGCAGTACGGCTTCGACGGCGTCGACATCGACCTCGAAAACGGCCTCAACCCGACGTATATGAGCCAGGCACTCCGCTCGCTCTCCCAGAAGGCGGGCGGCAAGTTCGTCCTCACCATGGCGCCGCAGACCCTCGACATGCAGTCCACGTCGGGCGGCTACTTCCAGACCGCGCTGAACGTGAAGGACATCCTCACCGTCGTCAACATGCAGTACTACAACAGCGGTTCGATGCTCGGCTGCGACGGCAAGGTCTACTCCCAGGGCACCGTCGACTTCCTCACCGCACTGGCCTGCATCCAGCTCGAAGGCGGCCTCGCCCCCTCCCAGGTGGGCCTGGGCCTGCCCGCCTCCACCCGGGGCGCGGGCAGCGGCTATGTCGCCCCGAGCGTCGTCAACGCCGCCCTGGACTGCCTCACCAAGGGCACCGGCTGCGGCTCCTTCAAGCCCGCCCGGACCTACCCCGGCCTCCGGGGCGCGATGACCTGGTCGACGAACTGGGACGCGGCGAGCGGCAACGCCTGGTCCAACGCGGTCGGCCCGCACGTTCACGGCCTGCCGTGACCCGTGCCACAGCCGTGGAACTCGCACCACACGACCTTCCCCGGCACGCGCTCGCCGACGCCCCACGCGTCGGCGAGCGCGGACACCAGCAGCAGCCCCCGCCCCGACTCGCCCTCTCCCCCGTCGCACGGCACCGACAGCGGCACCCGCGGTTCCCCGTCACCGCTGTCGTGCACCTCGACGCGCAGCAGCCCGTCCTCGCCCAGCGACAGCCGCAGCCGGTAGCGGCGACCGGGCGGGACGCCGTGCAGCAGGGCGTTGGTGGCCAGTTCGCTGACACACAGCAAAACGTCGTCCGCGCGCCGCTCCAGGCCCCAGTCGGCGAGCGCGGTACGGGCGAACGCCCTGGCCAGCCGCACGGATCGGCGCTCCCGCCGATAGCAGACCGTACGGGCGCAGAGTGTCTGGATCTCCTTGTGCATGGCGCCACTGTCACAGTGCGTAACTATGCTGGGCCACAGTGTCAGGTCGTACAGATCCGCTGTACGACTTCTGGCTGTGTCATGCCGTCAGGGGGAGGGGAAGGCAGAGCGCATGCACCCGGCGAACAAACCGAAGAGGATCACTTCCTGGCATGTGATCGGCGCCCAGCTGAGCCACTTCCGGAAGGCCGCCCGCATCACCCAGCCCGGCCTGGCCGAGCGGGTCGGACTCCACGAGGACACGATCGGCTCCATCGAGCAGGGCCGACGACCGCTGAAAATCGACCTTGCCGAGACGTTCGATGAACTCCTGGATACGAAGGGGGCGTTGGCGGTTGCGGTGGCCAAGGTTCCGGAGCGGGAGAAGCTCCCCGCGTTCGTACAGGACCTGGTGGAGCACGAGGAGGAGGCCCTGACGCTGCTGTCGTACCAGAACCAGGTGGTGCCTGGGCTGTTACAGACGGGAGCTTATGCGCGGGCGGTATTCGACTGCCTCTATCCACCCCTCGATGAGGATCAAGCGGACGAGTGGGTCTCCGCTCGCCTCGACCGTCAGAAGCTGCTGGAACGGAAGAAGCCGCGGCCGATGCTCAACTTCATCCTGGAGGAGGCAGTACTCCACCGGCCGACAGGAGGCCCCGAGACTCTACGCGAGCAGATCCGCCATCTGCGGCGATGCGCCCAACTTCCCTTTCTGGGACTTCAGATCATGCCGACCTCCCGCGCCTCTCACGCTTCACTGGATGGTCCGCTCGTTCTACTGGAGACACCCGAACACGAGCACTTCGTCTACATCGAAGCGCAACGGATCAGTTTCCTGGTCGACGACCCGGATGAAGTCAGCGTGTATCAACAGGTGTATGGGATGCTGCGGTCGCAGGCCCTCACCCCTGAGGAGACCTGGGGCCTGCTGGACGACTTGCTAGGAGAGTCATGACCAGCGCAGCAGCCCAGTCCTTCTCCAACGGCTTCAACTGGTTCAAGTCGAGTTACAGCGGCAGTGCGGGCGGCGACTGCGTCGAAGTCGCCTACGACTGGCGCAAGTCCACCTACAGCGGCAGCGAGGGCGGCGACTGCCTCGAAGTCGCCACCTGCCCCCACGCCATCCACGTCCGCGACTCCAAGAACCCGGGCGGTCCGATACTCACCCTGAGCGCCACCGCCTGGGCCGCCTTCCTCGCCGACGTCGCGCACTGAACCGGGACGCGGCCGGGCGACCCGGCCGCACCCGTCGGCCGCTACGCTAGTCGGTCGGCTTGACGCAGGACTCGTCGTTCTTCGGCAGCTTGCCGGTGGCCAGATAGCGGTTGACCTTCGCGTCCACGCAGGCGTTGTGGTACTCGCCGTAGAGCGCATGGCGGTTGGCACCCTTGAGGGTGAGCAGCCGGGAGCTCGGCAGCAGGCGGTGCAGGGCGAGACTGCTCTTGTACGTGGTGCGCGGGTCGCCGGTGGCGGCCACGAGCAGCGCCGGGGCGTCGTGACGCACCTGAGTGGGCTCCTCGCGCGGCCGGTCCCAGAAGGCGCACGGTCCGATGTTGTTGGTCAGCGGGCCGAACAGCGGATGCTCGGCGCGGCTGCGCTCGATGTCCCGCCAATAGCGCTCGGGGTCGCGCGGGGCCGGCTTGTCCCCGCAGATGATCGCGGACTGCGCCATGGCGGACTTCATGTCCTCGCCGGTCAGCATGCCCCGCAGCGCTGTGGCGAACTGCGGGGACGGCCGGGTCGACTTCCCGTCCGCGGCCTTGGCCAATACAGACACTTGCTCGCTGAGGGCGGCCCGCCGCGGGTCGGTGTCGTCCGCGTTCCCGGCCGTGAGCAGGGACGGCACGTGGGTGTCGTCGAGGTGGAAGACCTCGGGGGCGGTGCCGACCGTCAGCGGGCGGCGCGCGGACGCCGCCAGGACACGGCGGACCGTGGCGAGGACCTCGGCGCGGGTGCGGCCGAGACCGTAGGTGCCGTCGCGGCGCGCCGCCCAGGCGGCCCAGTCGGAGAACGCCCGCTCGTTCTCGGGTTCGGCGCCCTGCAGCAGCCGGGGGCCGTAGTCGTCCGGGGCGATCGCCCCGTCGAGCACCGTCCGGTCGAAGCGGCCGGGGAACATCTGGGTGTACACCGTGCCCAGGTAGGTGCCGTACGAGTAGCCCAGGTAGGAGATCTTCCGCTCGCCGAGCGCGCCGCGGATGACGTCCATGTCGCGGGCCGTGTTGCGGGTGCTGATGTGCGGCAGCACCGACGCGTTGGTTGACCGGCACTTGTCGGCCAGGCCCTTCTGGAACGTCACCTGCCGCTCGAAGCTCGCGCGGCCGAGACCGGCCGAGAGGATGCTGGTGCCGACGGACCAGCCACAGTCGAGCGGGGTGCTGCGGCCGACGAAGCGCGGGTCGAAGCCGATGACGTCGTAGCGCGGGCCGACCGCTTTCATCTTCCTGCGGACGTCCGGCGGGGATTCGAGGGCGGGGCCGCCGGGGCCGCCGTTGTTGAGGAGCATCGAGCCGATGCGGTGGCGGGTGTCGGTGGCCTTGAGCCGGGATATCGCGACGGTGATCGTCCGCCCCCGGGGAGCGGCGTAGTCCAGCGGTACGGTCACGTCCGCGCACTGCACGCCGGCCTTCTCCAGGTCGTGGCCCATCGCGTCGTCGGGGCCCTGGACGCAGGTGCCCCAGGCAAGGCGCTGCCGGTAGTAGCGGTCGAGTCCTGCCCCGGCCCCCGTGCGGTCTCCGGCGGTCGTCGCGGCCCGGTCGCGGTCCGCGGCGGGGCGCGCGGTGGCGATGGCCACGGCGGGGGAAGCGGTGAGGCAGGCGACGAGGGCGAGGCCCGCGGCCGAGGCGCGGCGCAGGGACGGGCTGAGGGTGATCACGCGGTCTCCTTGGGCTGGTGGGTGCGGTCGCCGGCGCAGAAGGCGCTGTCGACGACGGCGCGGAAGTCGGCTTCGGCCCGGTCGGTGTCGGGCACCTTGGTGAGGGCGAGGGAGATGCTGCGGCCGTCGGGAGTGACCGCGCCCAGCGCGCGGTGGCCGCCGGGCACCGTCCCGCCGTGCCCCCACCACATGCCGCCGCACGTCAGCGGGGAGGCGATCAGCCCGAGTCCGTACCGGGCGCCGGGCCACAGGCGCCGCGGGTCGGCGGGGACGGTGCGCTGCATCTCGGCGAGCCAGCGCGCGGGCACCAACTCGCCGCCGAACAGCCCGCGGTAGAACCGGTTCACGTCGGCGGGCGTGGAGATCAGCGCGCCGCCCGCGCCACCGAAGGTCACGTTCCACGCGGTCCCGTCGGCCAACGGCGCGCCGTCCGGCCGCTCCCGGCCCGGCTGCCCGGAACCCTGCCGCCGCTCGGGGGCGGGGAAGTAGCTGTGCGAGTGCGGGCCCCGGATGCGGGTGCCGTCGCCGGGCCAGTAGGTGTCGCGCAGGCCGAGGGGTTCGAGGATCCGGCGGGTCACCTCCGCCTCGACGCCGTGCCCGGTGACCTTCTCGACCACGAGTCCGGCGAGGAGGGCATTGGTCGTGGCGTAGTGCCACTTCTTGCCCGGATGCGGCATCTTCAGCGCGGCCGCGATCAGTTCACGGGGCTCGAAGTGGCGGAACCGCCACTCGTGCACGGGCCTCCGGCCGAGGGAATCGACGTAGTCGGGAAGGCCGCTGGTGTGCTGGAGGAGCTGCCGTACGGTGATCGTGCGGCCGTCGTAGCCGTTGCCCCGGATGAGGCCGGGCAGATACCGCTCCACCGGGGCGTCCAGTCCGACCCGGCCCTCCGCGGCGAGCTGCACGACGACCGTGGCGGTGAAGGTCTTGGTGATGCTGCCGATCCGCAGCCGGTCCCCGGCGTTCATCGGGCGGCCGGTCGCCAGGTCCGCGACGCCGCGGGCCGCCGTCCACCGGCCGCAGCCCGGCCCGGCCACTTCGGCGGCCGCGCCCGGAATGCCGTGCCGGGTGACCAGGGTGCCCAGGGAGCGGGCGACCGCACCGCGCGCCGCGCCACAGTCGACCGCCGGGGCCGCCGCGTTCGCCGCGGGCGCGGCGAGCACCAGCACGGCCGAGGCGGCGGCCAACGCCGCCACGCAGCGCTCCGGGCGACGCCTGCCTAAGGGGGCTTTCTTCGCTTTCGTCAGTACATCTCTCACACCGTCAGACGCTAGAAGCGCGCCCGCCGGTACTCACTCCGGCTGTCCCCCCAATCTCAGGGGTGCCAACTCCAACACCGCCTCATCCGGGGCGGAGGGCGGAGGGCTCATCCCCCATCCCCCATCCCCCGAATTCTCAAGTCCCGTACACACCACCGACGTTGTTGCGCGGCGCCGGACGTGTCCTCGCGGCAGGGCCCACGGCGAAGGCGCGGAGCAGGTTCTCGGTGGTGCGGGTGACGAAAGCACCCGTCCGCCCGTCCATCCCGTGGTTGCGTCCGTTGTCGCGCGTGCCCGCCATGAGGGCCTCGACCCACCGCATCGTTCCGGAGGAGAAGACGCCGGCGCCGCTCGGCACGGTGTAGTAGGCGGAGTCCGCGTGGCTGCTCCGGCCGTTGCAGACCAGCGGGGAGTGGGCGAGGATCTCCAGCCGCTCCGGCGTGGGCGCCTCCGGGGTGACCCGGTCGTACTCCACCCCGACGAGGTGGCCGAAGGCATCGCCCCGCTTCGCTCCCGTCCCCGCGAAGAGCCAGTGGTCCGCGCTGTGGACGACATACGGCGCGTCCGTGGGGTAGCCCTCGTAGAGGACGCCGGTCAGGGCGGACTCCGGGTCGGCGGCGGGCGGTTGACGGAAGTCGTGGGTGGGCAGGGCCCGGTGCGGACCGGCGAAGCGCGGGTCGTCCCGGTAGGCGGTCTTGTAACAGACCACGGTACGAAGAGCACCGGACGGCCCCGGCTCCAGCCTGACCCGTCGGAAGCAGGCGTTGGCCCCGAGGAAGGCCAGATTGGTGCCGGCATCGCGGGCCCCGGTGACGTGCTGCCGCTGCTGCGGGGTCCAGTACTCGTCGTGGCCGAGCGAGAGCGCCGCCGTGGCGCCCTGCAGTGCCGACGGGGTGCGGTGGACGTCCACCCCCGTGGTGTAGGCGAGCGGAATGCCGAGCCGTTCCGCGAGGACCACCAGCGCACGTTCGTGGACGAGGAACTTCCCCGCGCCGTTGGTGTCGTAGGGCCGGTCGAAGCTGACGGCCAGCGACCGCGTCCCGTACGCGCCGTCCGCGCCCCGGTAGAGGCTGTAGCCGCCCCATGCGTTGTACGCCTGCCAGGTCGTCACCGCGTGCATCAGCACCGTCCGGCCCGCGGTGTGTGCCGAGCGGACGATCAACGGGACGTACCGCTGGTGCCCGTGCTCCGCGTCCAGCCGGAGCAGATAGGCGCCCGGCGGCCAGCCGTCGGCACGCACCGCGAGGGTGCGCTGCCAGTCGGCCCGTACGCTGCGGGTCCCGGGCAGAAGCCGCGGACGGCGCTGGCGCTGCCCGGCCACCCGGTCCGAGTGCCAGACCAACCGGGCCTGGGCGCCGCGGTACCAGCCCACCCGGTAGGCCGCCACCCGGAAGCCGGGTGCGGTGGTCGAGACATACAGCCCGAACTCCTCACCCGGCAGGACGCTCACCTTGTCGCTGTAACCCTGCACCGCATCGGGCGGACCCGCCGAGCGGATCCGCCAGTCGGGGCTTCCCGGCCGGTCCCGCTCCACGGCGAGGTCCGGCTGGTCGCCACCGGTGGAGCCGGCACCCGATGTGGCGTCACAGCCGGCGGTCACCCCCACGGCGATACCGGCGGCGCTCGCGGCGGCGGCTCCGAGGAACCGCCTGCGCCCCAGGCCGCCCGGGACACCGGGGTTGTTCGGGCCGCCTGGACTGCCTGCGGTGCCTGGACTGCCCGAATGGCCCTCGTCGTCACGGTTCTCGCCGTGTCTGTCGCCGCGTCGCCCGGCCCCGCCATGCGGCCGGCCGCCGTGCCGATCGCCGTGCAGTGGGTCGTCGCCCATCGCGCTGCTCCCGTGCGCACCCGTCCCGCCGAGCTGTCAGGACGATCATCCGCCGCCCCGCGTCGCCCGACGACTTCAGGAAGCCCGAATGCGGGTACGGCGGCCGCCCCTGAACCGCAGACGGGAGGCGGCCACGGCGCGCCCCACTCGTTCGTCTACAGTCATGTAGACGAAAGCTGGGCAGTGCTCACCGGCCACGCGTGGCCGTGCTGAAGCGCGCCCACACGTCAGAAGGTCGCGGACACGGCGCACCGCGCCGGAAGGGCGGACAGGACGATGACGCAGTCGAGCAGCGAGGCGCTGGCACGGCCCGTGGACGGGGAATGGTCCCGCACGCCCGCACCCAAGGGCGGCCACGGGCCGGGCTGGAGCAAGGTACCGCAGGTCACAGCCCTGTTCTGGGGAGTGAAGGTACTCACCACCGGCATGGGCGAGACGGCCTCGGACTACCTCGGCCGGACGCTCGGCCCGATACCGGCCGGCGCCCTGGGACTGGCCGGGCTGGTGGCCCTGCTGGTCCTCCAGTTCCGGACCACCCGCTACCGGCCCTGGGTCTACTGGTCCGCCATCGTCATGGTCAGCGTCTTCGGCACGATGGCCGCCGACGTCGTGCACGTCATGGCCGGCATCCCCTACACGGTCTCGGTCATCGCCTTCTCCCTCGGCCTGGCCGCGCTCCTGACCGCTTGGTACGTCTCCGAGGGAACGCTCTCCATCCACAGCGTCCGCACCCGCCGCCGCGAGACGTTCTACTGGGCGACCGTGCTCACCACCTTCGCCCTCGGCACCGCGGTCGGCGACCTCACCGCGGGCACCCTGGGCTGGGGGTACCTCCCCTCCGGCGTCCTGTTCACCGCCCTCATCGCGGTGCCCGCACTGTCCGGGCGCTTCCTCGGACTGAACGCCGTCGCCGCCTTCTGGTGGGCCTACGTGCTGACCCGCCCGCTCGGAGCCTCCTTCGCCGACTGGATGGGCGTCTCCACCCCCCGCGGCGGCCTCGGCTGGGGAACGGGGCCGGTCACCCTGACCCTCATCGTCCCGATCGTGCTGCTCGTGGGCTACCTGGCGATCAGCCACCAGGACACCCCGCCCGAGCCGGCGGACACGGGCACCGCCGGCTGAGGGCGACGAAGCCGCGCCCGTCCTCGCTCGGCTGCCGCGCCCGCCGTGACTCGGCGTGCCCCGTCCGCCCTCGCTCGACGTGCCGCGTCCGCCATCACTCGGCGTACCGCGTCCGTCCGGCCTCAGGAACCAGCCAACGCCGGTGCCAGCTCCCGCAGTTGTTCCAGTCCCAGACCGCGCTGCGGGGCGAGGGGCTGGAGGGCAACGTGGTCCGCTCCCGCGTCGTGGTGTTCCTGTACGCGCCGCCGGATGGCATCCACGTCACCCCAGGCCACGATCGCGTCCACCAGCCGGTCGCTGCCGCCGTCGGCGAAGTCCTCGTCGCCGAAGCCGAGCCGGCGCAGATTGCCGGTGTAGTTGGGCAGTTGCAGATACAGGTGCGTGTGGTGTTCGCGGGCCAGCGAGCGGGCCGTCGCGGGGTCGGACTCCAGGAGTACGGCCTGTTCGGGGGCGAGCAGCGGGCCGGTGCCGAGGATCTCGCGGGCGCGGGCGGTGTGTTCGGGGGTGACGAAGTACGGGTGGGCGCCGGCCGCGTGGTCCCGCGCCAGTTCCAGCATCTTCGGACCGAGCGCCGCCAGCACGCGGCCCGGCGGCGGGTCGGCGACCGGGCCGTCGTACGGGGCCTCGTCCATCGCGTCGAGATACGCCCGCACCGCCGCGAGCGGCTTGGCGTAGCGGTGACCGCGCGCGTCCACCAGCGGGGCGTGGCTCGCCCCCAGGCCCAGCAGGAAGCGTCCGTCGTAGGCCTCGGCCAGGCTCTGCGCGGCGGCGTGCGCGGCGGACGCGTCCCTGACCCAGATGTTGGCGATGCCGGTGGCGACCGTGATCCGTTCCGTGGCGGCCAGCAGCAGACCGGCCAGGCTCATCGACTCGGTGCCCGGCGACTCGCCGAACCACAGTGCGCCGTAGCCCAGTTGCTCGATCTCGGCCGCGGCCTCACGCGCGACGGCGCCCGGCACCCGGCCGAGCCCGCCGTGCCAGACCCCGACCCGGCCGATCCGGGAAGCGAGAGCGTGCTGCGGCATCGTTCCTCCATTGACTGGGCGCTGCGAGCCCGTGCGCCTCCGGGCACATCCGTGACGCCGGAAGGGGCTCCTCCTCGATCACAGCACGACGGCGGGGCGGACCATTCCCGACGCACCGAGGAAGCGCACGGGAGGCGGTCAGCGGCCTTCGCCGAAGGGCCGGAGGCCCCAGGCCGAGATCATCGGTGCGGTGGCGAGATCGAGGCGCCCCGACGCGACGGCGGCGAGGTGCCGCTCGATCTCCAAGCTCCTGTCCGGGTCCGTACTCGTCGGGGCAGATCAGCGGCTGCAGGGCGGGATCGGCGTCCTCGATCAGCAGCCACCCGCCGGGGCGCAGCGCCTGGACCATGGAGCGCAGCGCGGCGGCGCGGTCGGCGACATGGACACCCGCCGGAGCGCGGCCACCGCGCTCCCCCGGCCAACAGATCACCGCACGCCACAGCACGTGGCCGGCCCGTACGGCGCCAGCATCGCGTGGCCGCCCCGTACGCCGAAGCGACCGCCCCTCCGGAGAGGGACGGCCGCTCGGTACTGCCGGATCAGGGGAGCGTCAGCCCTCGACGCCCAGCTTCTCCAGGATCAGTTCGCGCACCCGGGCCGCGTCGGCCTGGCCCCGCGTGGCCTTCATGACCGCGCCGACCAGGGCACCGGCCGCGGCCACCTTGCCACCGCGGATCTTGTCGGCGATGGCTGCGTTGGCGGCGATCGCCTCGTCGACGGCGGTGCCCAGGGCGCCCTCGTCGGAGACGACCTTCAGGCCGCGCTTCTCGACGACGGTGTCCGGGTCGCCCTCGCCGGCCAGCACACCCTCGATGGTCTGACGGGCCAGCTTGTCGTTGAGGGAGCCGTCCGCGACCAGCGCGGTGACCCGGGCGACCTGCTCGGGGGTGATCGGCAGGGCGTCCAGGTCCACGCCGTCCTCGTTGGCACGGCGGGCCAGTTCGCCCATCCACCACTTACGGGCCGAGGCGGAGTCCGCACCGGCGTCGACGGTGGCGGTGATCAGGTCGACCGCACCCGCGTTGAGGATCGACTGCATGTCGTGCTCGGAGATGCCCCACTCCTCGCGCAGCCGGTTGCGGCGGACCCGCGGCAGCTCGGGGAGCGCGGCGCGCAGTTCCTCGACCCACTCGCGCGAGGGGGCCACCGGCACCAGGTCCGGCTCGGGGAAGTAGCGGTAGTCCTCGGCGTTGTCCTTGATGCGGCCGGCCGTGGTGGAGCCGTCCTCCTCGTGGAAGTGCCGGGTCTCCTGGATGATCGTGCCGCCGGACGAGAGCACCGCGGCGTGCCGCTGGATCTCGAAGCGGGCCGCACGCTCCACGGAGCGCAGGGAGTTGACGTTCTTGGTCTCCGAACGCGTACCGAACTTCTCGGTGCCGTTGGGGCGCAGCGACAGGTTCACGTCGCAGCGCATCTGGCCCTGTTCCATCCGGGCCTCGGAGACGCCGAGCGCCTTGATGAGCTCGCGCAGCTCGGCGACGTACGCCTTGGCGACCTCGGGGGCCCGCTCGCCCGCGCCCTCGATCGGCTTGGTGACGATCTCGATGAGCGGGATGCCGGCGCGGTTGTAGTCCAGGAGCGAGTGCCGGGCACCCTGGATACGGCCGGTAGCACCACCGATGTGGGTGGACTTGCCGGTGTCCTCCTCCATGTGGGCGCGCTCGATGTGCACCCGGAAGACCTCCCCGTCCTCCAGCTGTACGTCGAGGTAGCCGTCGAAGGCGATCGGCTCGTCGTACTGGGAGGTCTGGAAGTTCTTCGGCATGTCCGGATAGAAGTAGTTCTTCCGGGCGAAGCGGCACCATTCGGCGATGGAGCAGTTCAGCGCCAGGCCGATCTTGATCGCGGACTCGACGCCGATCGCGTTGACGACGGGCAGCGAGCCGGGCATGCCCAGGCAGGTGGGGCAGGTCTGCGAGTTGGCGTCCGCGCCGAGAGTCGTGGAACACCCGCAGAACATCTTGGTCTTGGTGCCGAGCTCGACATGGACCTCCAGGCCCATGACGGGGTCGTACGTCGCGAGGGCGTCCTCGTACGACACCAGGTCAGTGACAGTCACGGTGAAACTTTCCCTCTCAGCCCAGCAGGACGTCGTCGTCGCCCAGGCGCTTCAGTTCGCGGTAGAGGATCGCCAGGCCGGTGACGATCGCCGCGGCCGAAACGGCGGCGTCGACCAGCCGGAGCGTGTCGCTCTCCTGACGGGCCAGCTTCGCCTGCTTCGCGACGCTGATGGCGCCGAACGCGGTGCTGCCGATCGACAGGTACAGACCGGACTTCGACTTCTTGAAGTTCTTGGCCTTCTTGGTCATGGCGCTCACAGGGAAGGTGCCTCCTCAAGCAGCGGGTGACCCCACTTGTCGGTGTACGCGGCCTCGACCGCGGCACCGACCTTGTAGAGCCGGTCGTCGGCCATGGCAGGAGCGATGATCTGCAGGCCCACCGGCATCCCGTCCTCGGGCGCCAGGCCGCAGGGCAGCGACATCGCCGCGTTGCCTGCCAGGTTGGTGGGGATCGTGCACAGGTCGGCGAGGTACATCGCCATCGGATCGTCGGCGCGCTCGCCGATCGGGAAGGCGGTGGTCGGCGTGGTCGGCGAAACGATCACGTCGACCTGCTCGAAGGCCTTCTCGAAATCGCGGGTGATCAGCGTCCGCACCTTCTGGGCGGAGCCGTAGTACGCGTCGTAGTAGCCGGAGCTCAGCGCGTAGGTGCCGAGCATGATCCGGCGCTTGACCTCGGGGCCGAAGCCGGCCTCACGGGTGAGGGCCGTGACGTCCTCGGCGGACTTCGTGCCGTCGTCGCCGACCCGCAGGCCGTAGCGCATGGCGTCGAAGCGGGCCAGGTTGGAGGAGCACTCGGACGGCGCGATCAGGTAGTACGCCGACAGGGCCAGGTCGAAGGACGGGCAGTCCAGCTCGACGATCTCCGCGCCCAGCTCCTTCAGCAGCTCGACGGACTCGTCGAAGCGCTGGATGACGCCGGCCTGGTAGCCCTCACCGCGGAACTGCTTGACGACGCCGACGCGCATGCCCTCGACGCTGCCGTTGCGGGCGGCCTCGACGACCGGCGGGACCGGCGCGTCGATGGAGGTGGAGTCCAGCGGGTCGTGGCCGGCGATGACCTCGTGGAGCAGCGCCGCGTCCAGGACCGTACGGGCGCAGGGGCCACCCTGGTCCAGGGAGCTGGAGAACGCCACCATGCCGTAGCGGGAGACGCCGCCGTAGGTGGGCTTGACGCCGACCGTGCCGGTGACGGACGCGGGCTGGCGGATGGAACCGCCGGTGTCCGTGCCGATGGCGAGCGGGGCCTCGTAGGAGGCGAGGGCGGCGCTGGAGCCGCCGCCGGAGCCGCCGGGGATCTTGGTGAGGTCCCAGGGGTTGCCGGTCGGGCCGTAGGCGCTGTTCTCGGTGGAGGACCCCATGGCGAACTCGTCCATGTTGGTCTTGCCGAGGATGACGACGTCGGCGGCCTTGAGCTTCTTGGTCAGCGTCGCGTCGTACGGCGGGAGCCAGCCTTCGAGGATCTTCGAGCCGACGGTGGTGGGAATGCCCTCCGTCGTGAAGATGTCCTTGAGCGCGAGCGGGACGCCGGCCAGCGGGCCGAGCTTCTCGCCGCGGGCACGCTTCTCGTCCACGGCACGGGCCTGGGCGAGCGCGCCCTCGCGGTCGACGTGCAGGAAGGCGTGCACCTTCTCGTCGACGGCGTCGATGCGCGCCAGGTGGGCCTCGGTCACCTCGACGGCGGTGACCTCGCCGGAGGCGATCTTCGCCGCGATCTCGGCGGCGGTGAGCTTGATCAGGTCTGCCATGTCGGTCACTCCTCCCCCAGGATCTGCGGCACCTTGAAACGCTGCTGCTCCTGGGCCGGGGCGCCGGACAGCGCCTGCTCGGGGGTCAGCGACGGACGGACCTCGTCCGGCCGCATCACGTTGGTCAGGGGCAGCGGGTGGGAGGTCGGCGGTACGTCTTGGTCGGCGACCTCGGAGACGCGGGCGACCGCGCCGATGATGTCGTCGAGCTGTCCGGCGAAGTGGTCGAGCTCTTCGGCCTTCAGCTCCAGACGTGCCAGCCGGGCGAGGTGGGCGACCTCCTCGCGCGTGATGCCAGGCATGCAGCGATCCTCTGCTGGGTTCTCGGAGTGTTCTTGGCTGTAGCGGTATATGCGGACCCAATCCTATGGCGTCCCGCAGAGGAATCGCGCAGGGCTTTCCCGCGGGGGCACGCACCGGGTCCCCCCGCCGCCCGTCGGCGTCCGCCGTCCGCCCCGGCGCCCCCGTCCGCCCCGGCGCCTGCCGTCCGTGGCCGGGGCGGCGGGTGACGGGTGACGGGCGGGGCTCCCCGGTGGCGGGGGTCCGGTTGCTAGGTGCCGGGTTCCGGGGCGCCGGCTTCCGGGGCGTCGGGCCCGTCGTGAACCGGCGGCCCGGATGAGCTGTCCGCTGCCGGGTCCGGACGGTCCCGGACAGGGACGGAGCGCTCGGCGGGGTCGGTGGACTCTGTGGTGGGGACGGCAGGATCGCCGGACACAGCCGTGGCACCGGACTCACCGGTCGTGCCGGACGCCCCGGGCGCTCCCTCAGGGACGAACTCCGCGGGCCGGTCCCGCGCTGTCTCTGCCCTCTCCGTGGCCTCTGCTCTCGCCGTTGCCTCTGCCGGCTCTGCTGGCACCGCCGGCTCTGTTGGCACTGCCGGTACTGCCGACTGCGCGGTCGACGACTGCCCAGCCGGTGGCTGTCCGACCGGTGACTGCCCAGCCGGTGACTGCCCGGCCGGCACCTGTCCGGTCGGTGACTCTCCGGCCGGTAACTGGCCGGCCGGTGACTGTGCAGGTTCTTCGGAGCGGGGACACGGGACGGCCGGTGGCCGGGTCAGTTCAAGACCTGTCCCGAAGGGCGCTCGGCGGCCTTCTCCGCCGCCAGGGCGGCCGTCTCCGATTCACGCTGCCAGCCGCGCTCGCCGCGGGCTCTCAGCCATGCCGTGGTCTCGTCGGGTGGCATCGCGGCGGCCACCAGCCAGCCCTGCACGGCGTCGCAGCCGAGGTCGCGCAGTCGCTCCCAGGTCTCGTCGTCCTCGACGCCCTCCGCGACGACCAGGAGGCCGAGGGAGTGGGCGAGGTCGAGGGTGCAGCGGACGATCTCGGCATCCTCGTTGTCGACGGCCAGCCGGGCGACGAACGAGCGGTCGATCTTCAGCTCGCTCACCGGGAGCCGCCGCAGATGGACGAGGGAGGAGTAGCCGGTGCCGAAGTCGTCGAGCGACATCTTCACGCCGTGCGCGGTGAGCCCGGCGAGGGTGTCGGCGGCCCGCTGCGGGTCCTCCAGGAGCACGTGCTCGGTTATCTCCAGCTGGAGGGCGCCCGGTGGGACGCGATGCCGGGCGAGCCGCGCGGCGACCGCTCCGGCGAAGCCCGGGGAGTGCACATCGCGTGGGGAGACATTGACGGCGACCGGTACCTCCAGGCCCATCGCACGCCAGCGCGCCACCTGGGCGAGCGCCGTCTCCAGGACGTACTCCGTCAGCCGCGGCATCAGCCCGGAGGACTCGGCGATGGCGATGAATTCGTCCGGTGGCACCCGGCCGCGGTCCGGATGCACCCAGCGGACCAGCGCCTCCAGACCGGCGACATGTCCGTCGAAGCCGACCTTGGGCTGGTAGTGCAGCTCGACGTCGCCCGCGTCCAGCGCGCGGCGCAGATCGCCCAACAGGCCGAGGCGGTCGGGGGTGTTGCCATCCCGCTTGGCCTCGTAGAGCTCGACGCCGCTGCGGTCCCGCTTGGCCTGGTACATGGCCACGTCGGCGCGGCGCAGCAGCCCTTCGGCATCGAGGGCGTGGTCGGGGAAGACGGCGACCCCCGCGCTGGCTTCGAGCACGAGGGTCAGTCCGTCGAGGTCCAGCGGGGAGCCGAGGGCGGCGACGAGGTTGCGGGCCACCCGCTGGGAGCTGGTGAGGGAGTCGGTGGTGGGCAGCAGGACGGCGAACTCGTCGCCGCCGAGCCGGGCCGCCTCGGCGCCGCGCGGGAGGGCGTGCCGCAGGCGGTCGGCGATCTGCAGCAGCAGACGGTCGCCGGCGAGGTGGCCGAGGGTGTCGTTGACGGAGCGGAAGCGGTCCAGGTCGATGAGGACCAGCGCCGAGCGGGAGCCCACCCGCTCGGCGTCGTCCAGCGCGGTCCAGGTGCGCTCCAGCAGCCATTGGCGGTTGGGCAGGCCGGTGAGCGGGTCGCGCAGCTGCTCCTCGGCGCGGGCGCGGGCTATCCAGAGGGTGGAGTCCAGCGCGATGAGCGGGACCGCGAACAGCGGCAGCAGCAGCGGGGCGTGGAGGGCGCAGACGGCGATCAGCGGGGAGATGCCGAGGAGGGCGATGCCGACGAGCGCCTGGCGCAGTACGGCCGTTCGGGGGATGGCGGGCAGCTGGCCGGTGCGCGGGGCGAGGCTGACCCACAACAGGCCGCGGCTGACGAACAGGTAGCCGGCGGCGGTGACGACGACTTCGGGGAGGACCGCGAGGTTCCAGGCCGGCGGGCTCCATGGGTGGCGGACGCTGGAGGCCACGCCGAACGCGGCGAGGCCGAGCGCCGCGGCGCCGATGCCGAGGATGTCCACGGCACCGTGCACCACGGCCTGTCGCCAGCGGTGGCGCCGGGCGGCGCCGACGAGGACGACGACGGAGAGGCTGACGAGGGTGGCGGGCACCCAGCCGTACAGCAGCAGGACGGCCAGGGCCAGGGCGGCGCCGGAGCCCGTGCCGCCCCACCAGCGGTCCCGGCCGAGGGCGACCAGATGGCCGACGATGACGCCGGTGAGGACCGCCAGCGACCAGCCTATGGAGCCGCTGGGGAACAGCGCGTCACCTTTGCCGAGGGTCACGATGACGCCCGTGGCGAGCGCGAGGCCCGCCACGAGGACGATGGTTCCGGGCAGCGCGGGCACGACGAGCCGCCGGAGCCGCGACGCCGGAGCGGCGCTGTCGGTCGGTTTCATTCCGATCCCTCTCACAGCCGGCTGTGCCCGCGCCACGGCAGGCGCACTCCTCAACAGTAGGCCGCGGAAGGCCGCCACGGGCAGCGATCGGCGACGGTTGCCCGAATGCGACCCGACGTCGCGGATCAATCTGGTATGCGCCGATGAGGTGACACCTCACTCCTCCTCAGGCGGAGTGACAGCTACCGCTCGCGCTGCGTCAGGACCCTGCTCCAGCAGCACCGCGAAGCCATCATCGTCCAGCACGGGGACCTTCAACTGCATGGCCTTGTCGTACTTCGAACCTGGGTTGTCACCCACAACTACGAATCCGGTCTTCTTCGAAACGGAACCGGTCACCTTCGCTCCGAGGTTCTGGAGGGCCTCTTTCGCGCCATCTCTGGTGTGTGACTGAAGTGTGCCCGTTACGACGACGGTGACGCCTTCGAGGGGACGCGGGCCCTCATCACCCGTTTGCTCCTCCTCCATCCGGACGCCGGCGGCCCGCCAGCTCTCGATGATCTGCTGGTGCCAGTCCACGGCGAACCACTGCTTCAATGAGGCGGCGATGGTGGCTCCGACGCCGTCGACGGCGGCCAGCTCCGTCTCGTCCGCGTCCCGGATGCGGTCGATCGAGCGGAACTCCCGCGCCAGCGCCTCGGCCGCCACCGGGCCCACATGCCGGATCGACAGGCCCGTGATGATCCGGGCCAGCGGGCGCTGCTTGGCCGCCTGGATGTTCTCCAGCATGGCCAGGGCGTTCTTCTTGGGCTCGCCCTTCTGGTTGGCGAAGAAGGTGACGACCTTCTCCTCGCCGGTCTTCGGATCGCGCTTGGGCAGACCGGAGTCGGGGTCGAGGACGTACGACTTGATGGGCAGCAGCTGCTCGATGGAGAGGCCGAAGAGATCGCCCTCGTCCCTCAGCGGCGGCTCGGCGGGCTCCAGCGGCTGACTGAGCGCCGTCGCCGCGACATAGCCGAAGTTCTCGATGTCCAGGCACTTGCGGCCGGCCAGATAGAACAGCCGCTCGCGGATCTGGGCGGGGCAGGCACGGGCGTTGGGACACCGCAGGTCGATGTCGCCCTCCTTGGCGGGCTGCAGCGTCGTCCCGCACTCGGGGCACTCGGCCGGCATCACGAACTCCCGTTCGCTGCCGTCCCGCAGGTCGACGACCGGGCCCAGGATCTCCGGAATGACGTCGCCGGCCTTGCGGATCACGACGGTGTCCCCGATGAACACCCCCTTGGCCTTGACCACGTCCTGGTTGTGCAGGGTGGCGAACTCCACCTCGGACCCGGCCACCGTCACCGGCTCGACCACGGCATACGGCGTGACCCGGCCCGTACGGCCGACGCCGACGCGGATGTCGACGAGCTTGGTGTTGACCTCTTCCGGCGGGTACTTCCAGGCGATCGCCCAGCGCGGCGCCCGCGAGGTCGACCCCAGCCGCCCCTGCAACCGGATCTCGTCCAGCTTGACCACCACACCGTCGATCTCGTGCTCGACGGCCGTACGGCGGGTCTCGGCGTCGCCGTAGTGGGCGATGAAGTCGCGCACCGCCTGCAGGGAGTCGACGACCTTGTTGTGCGTGGCCGTCGGCAGGCCCCACTCCTTGAGCAGGTCGTAGGCCTCCGACTGCCGGTCGATCTCCAGGCCTTGGCGGGCGCCGACACCATGGACGACCATGTGCAGCGGGCGGGTGGCGGTGACCTTGGGGTCCTTCTGGCGCAGCGAACCGGCCGCGGCGTTACGGGGGTTGGCGAACGGCGGCTTGCCGTCGGCCACCAGCCGCTCGTTGAGCTCCAGGAACTTCTCCATCGGGAAGTAGACCTCCCCGCGCACCTCGACCAGATCCGGGATCCGGTCGCCCTCCAGACGGTGCGGGATCTCGGCGATCGTCCGGACGTTGGGCGTGATGTCCTCGCCCGTACGGCCGTCGCCGCGGGTGGCCGCGCGGGTCAGCCGGCCCTGCTCGTAGGTGAGGTTGACGGCGAGGCCGTCGACCTTCAGCTCGCACAGGAAGTGGTACTTGGCACTCCTGGGGTCGCCGCCCAGCTCACCGGCGATCCGCTCGGCCCAGCCCGCCAACTCCTCGTCGTCGAAGGCGTTGTCGAGCGAGAGCATCCGCTCGCGGTGCTCGACCTCGGTGAACTCCGTGGCGTACGCCCCGGCGACCTTCTGGGTCGGGGAATCGGGAGTGCGCAGCTCGGAGTACTCGTCCTCGAGCGCCTCCAGGGAGCGCAGCAGCTTGTCGAACTCCGCG
The DNA here is from genome assembly GCF_009811555.1 of Streptomyces caniferus. Classification (GTDB taxonomy): domain Bacteria; phylum Actinomycetota; class Actinomycetes; order Streptomycetales; family Streptomycetaceae; genus Streptomyces; species Streptomyces caniferus. Next base: position 372,041 of record NZ_BLIN01000002.1, read on the forward strand.
TCACTGACGACCGGAGCATCCTTCACGTAGTACCGGAAGCGATGCTCCTCGATCTGCTCAGCGAGCTGCGCGTGCTTCTCCCGCGCCGCTGCGGGCACCTCGGATTCCGCTGCGTGCTGTTCGCCAGCCACCGTCTTGTCCTCCCGTGGTCCTTGAGTGTGGTCACTCAGGGTTGTCTGCGAGTGATCTCGCCGCCCGGACGCAGTGGTCGAGGGCCGAGCGGGCATAAGCGGGCGAAGCGCCCGCGAGTCCGCACGAGGGGGTGAGGACCACGGACTCGCTGAGAGTCCCTGGTGTCAGCCCCAGCCTGCGCCACAGCGTCCTGACACCCATGACGCTACCGGCAGGGTCTGACAATCGGCTGTCCACGCCCGGCACCACGCCCGCGAACAGCGTGGTACCGGCCTCGACAGCCTCCCCGATCACTTCCTCCTCACGCTCGGTGAGCAGCGAGAAATCGAACGAGACGCCCGTGACGCCGGCCCGCCGTAGCAGCCCGAACGGCACCTCGGGCGCGCACGAGTGGACGACCACGGGGCCGTCCTCCGCCACCGCGACAAGATCACGCAGCGCGCCCTCGACGACCGCCCGGTCCACGGCGCGGTGGGTGCGGTAGCCGCTCGCGGTCTTCACCCTGCCCTGGAGCACCGCCGTGAGCGACGGCTCGTCGAGCTGCAGCACGACCCGGGCGCCCGGCACCCGCCGCCGTACGTCCGCGAGATGGCCGCGCAGCCCCTCCGCCAGGGACGCGGCGAGGTCCCGGCACGCCCCGGGGTCGCTGAGCGCCGCCTCGCCGTTGCGCATCTCCAGGGAGGCGGCCAGGGTCCACGGGCCCACCGCGGAGACCTTCAACGGTCCCTCGTAGCCCTGGGTGAACTCCTCCAGGGCGTCGAGATCTTCGCCGAGCCAGGAGTGCGCGCGCCGGGTGTCGCGGCCCGGCCGGTCGCTGATCCGCCAGCCGCTGGGCTCCACATGGCCGTAGACCTCGACGAGCATCCCCAGGGTCCGCCCGATCATGTCGGCGCCCGGCCCCCGGGCCGGGAGCTCCGCCAGATACGGGAAGCTCTCCAGCGATCCGGTGACGGTCCTCGCCGCCTCCCGCGCGTCACCGCCCGGCATCGACCCGACCCCGGTCGCCGCGCCCGCGGCCCACTTCTGCGTGCTGTTCTCGCTCACCCAGGAAGGGTATGCGGCGGTGCGGCAGGCGGGGTGCGGTGGGCCGCCCGTCCGTGGCGCGGTGGGCCGCTCACCTCGCCCGTCCCGCCGCGGCTCGCCCGCCGCCACCTGGTGGAGCGCCCGGTTCGTCACGCTGCACCCCGTCCCACCCCGCCCGGATGCGTACGCCGGTCACGCTCCGGTGCGTACCTCCGGCACACCGGGCGGGGCAGGTCCGTCACGTCGGACCGCGTACCCCCTCACGCCCGGGTGCGTATGCCCAGTCGGCCGACCACCGCCGCGAGGGCCAGCGCGGCCGCGGTCAGCGCGAAGGCGCAGGCGGCGCCCCGGTAGCCGCCGCCCGCGCCCGCCAGCACCGCGCCCATGCCCGCGATGCCGACCAGGGAGCCGATCTGGCGGTTGGCGTTGAGGGTCGCGCTGCCGATGTCGGCGTGCTCGCGGCCCGCGGCCGCCATCAGCACACCCGTCATGGCCGGGGAGCCGACCCCGCTGCCGATATGGCTGACGGCGAGCACCACCGCGAGCACCCAGTACGGCAGGCCGGGCGAGAGGATCAGGAACAACAGGACATAGCCCGCGGCGGAGAGCGCCAGAGAGGCGGTGAGCGCGGCCCGGTCGCCGACCCGCGGCCCGAACCGGGCATAGAGGATGTTGCCGAACGGGAGGACCAGTACGGCCGGCAGCATCTGCAGCCCCGCCGTCACCGGGCTCGCGCCGCGCGCGGCCTGCAGGAAGAGCCCGAGGACGAACAGCATCCCGTAGAAGGCGAAGTTGAAGAGGAAGCCGACCACATTGGCCGCGGTGAAGCTGCTGTCCGCGAAGAGCGCGACCGGCAGGACCGGGGTACGGGCGGACCGCTCGCGGACGACGAACCCGGCCACCGCGAGCACCGCGACCGCCGCCGCCCCCAGGACCGTCGGCGCGGACCAGCCGCGGCCGGGCCCTTCGATGAGCGCGTAGCTCAGCGAGCCCAGGGCGAGCAGCCCCAGGACGTGGCCGCTGCCGCCGAGCGCCGTGCCGCGCGCCGGGACGGCCGCGACGACCCGCCGGGTGAGCAGCAGACCCGCCACGCCGAGGGGGAGGTTGACGAGGAAGATGCTGCGCCAGCCGAAGGCACCCACCAGGAGGCCGCCGAGGGTCGGCGCCAGCCCGACGGAGGTGGAGACGATCGCCGACCAGACGCCGAGGATCTTCGCCCGGCGGGCCGGCTCCGGGAAGGCGTGCATCAGCAGGGACAGCGAGCTGGGCATGAAGAGCGCCGCACCCACGCCCTGGGCGAAGCGGGCGGCCACCAGGGCGGCGCCGTCCGGGGCGACGGCGCCCAGCAGGGACGCGCCGGTGAAGACGGCGAGCCCGATGAGGTAGATCCGGCGGGCGCCGAACCGCTTGGCCAGCGAGCCGGCGAGCAGCAGCAGCGCGGCGAAGGCAAGGACATAGCCGTCGACGACCCAGGTGAGGCCGGACATGGTCAGTCCGAGCCGGGCCCGCAGATCGCCCGCGGCGACGTTCATGATGCCGGTGTCGAGGCTCGCCATCACGAACCCGAGGGCCAGGACGAGGAGTTGGGCGCCGCTGCGGGACCGCGACCGGGGCGCGGGGAATCCGTCATCTACCCTCGCCGGGGTCACCGGGCTCGCCGTCCCGCCGGTCGCCGCTTTCTCAATGATCATGCATTTAGTTAAAGCTGTAGCTATCTGCGCGCGCAATGATTACAGCTATAACTTTACTGAACGCATACGAAGCACCGGAGGAAGCCGTATGGGGATCAGACGCGGGGCCCGCGACACGGGCCCGCAGCGGGGTCAGGCGCCCCGCCCCAGCGCCTTCAGCAGGTCATCGCGCAACGCGGCGCGCTCCTCGTGCGACAGGTGGTCGAGCGGCGAGGCGGTCCCCATCCGCCGCAGCAGATCGAGCCGCAACTCCCGCCCCTCATCGGTGAGTACGAGCTGCTTGGCCCGCCCGTCCAAGGGGTGCGGCCGGCGCACGACCATGCCCTGCTTCTCCAGCTTGGAGATGACATAGGTGACATTCGGCGGCTCGCAGCACAGCACCCCGGCCAGCTCTCGCGCGGTCTTCGGCTCGCCGAGTTCCTCCAGCGCCTTGGCCTGCGTCGGCGTCAGATCGAGCTCGGCGATCCGGCTGCGCTGATGGGCGTCCAGCCGACGGCTCAGTTCCGTCACGAGCCCCCGGATCTCCCGGAACCCGCACCCCGCCGCCGCCGTCGACTTCGCTTCAGTGGTCACTCATGCAGCGTACGTCGACACGACGGGGAGCGACGGCAGGGTGCGCGGCGGACGGCCCGGGGCCCACGCGACGGCGCCCGAGCCGTCGAGGCCTTGGCACGTACGGGGAGGCGGGCGCGCCCCTGAAGCATCGGTCCGTGCGGTCATCGTCGTCGCCGCTTCCGTGTGCGGCGTCCTGTTGCCCGGTGTCGTGATGATCGTGAACGGCGGGCGGATGCGAGCGGCGTTCGCCTCCCGGTAGCACCGGCGCACCGTGGGTGCGCACCGTGCGTGCGATGCCTCCCGGCCTTCGTCCCGCGGCCCCTTCACCCCTCGGACCGTGCCGCCCGCCCCACGTCGTGTCGCGGATCGCCCGTACCCGTCTCCCGCACCGGCCGGGCGCCTGCGGGCTCAGCGCCCGGGCCGCACCGACACATCGTTGATCTCCGCGTCGCGCGGCAGATCGATGGCCGTCATGATGGCCGTCGCGACGGACTCCGGGTCGATCCAGCGGGACGGGTCGTACTCCTTGCCCTCCTGCCGGTGGGTGCTCTCCTGCATCGGCGTGGCCGTCCGCCCCGGGTAGACCGAGGTCACCCGGACCCCGTTGTCGTGCTCCTCCGCGCGCAGCGAGTCGGCCAGCGCCTTGAGGCCGTGCTTGCTCGCCGCGTACGCGCCCCACTGGGGGTTCGCGTGGAGCCCGGCACCGGAGTTGACGAAGACCACCATGCCCTGGGCGACCCGTACCAGCGGCAGCAGCAGCCGGGTGAGTTCGGCGGGCGCGACGAGGTTGGCGGCGAGCTGCCGCTGCCAGGCCTTGGCCGGCAGATCGCCGACCGCGCCCAGCTCGATGACGCCCGCGCTGTGCAGCAGGGAGTCGATCCGGTCCGGCAGCGGCTGCTGCCCGAAGGCCCAGGACAGCTTCTCGGGGTGGGCGAGGTCGCCCACGAGCGTACGGGCGCCGGGGAACTCCGCCGCCAGCTCCTTGGCCCGGACCGCGTTACGCGCCAGCAGCCACAGGTCCTCCCCGCGCTCCGCGAGCCGCCGTGCGACCGCCGCTCCGATGCCCGACCCTGCGCCCGTGATCAAGTGCGTACCCATGGGTCCGATCCTAACGAGCGGGCGACGGGGCCGCGGGCGCGGCGGCTCAGGCCTGGATTCCCGCCTTCTCCTCCAGGTAGGCGAGCGCGCCGACGCCGTCCGCCGCGAAGAAGACCAGGTCGGTGAGCGGAATCGGCAGGAAGCCCTCCGACTCCATCCGCTGGAACTGCTCCTTCAACCCGTCGTAGAAACCCGCGGTGTTCAGCAGCACCACCGGCTTGGTGTGCATGCCGTGCTTGCGCAGTTCCAGGATCTCGGTGGCCTCGTCCAGCGTGCCCGTGCCGCCGACCATCACGACGACGGCATCGGCGCGGGCCAGCATCTGCGCCTTGCGCTCGGCGAGGTCCTTGGTGACGACCATCTCATCGGCGCCCTCGCGCGCCTTGTGCGCCAGGAACTCCACGGAGACGCCGATCAGCTTCCCGCCGGCCTCCTGCACCCCGTCGGCCATGACCTTCATCAGGCCGGTGTCCGAGCCGCCCCAGACCAGCGCATGCCCGCCCTTGCCGATCAGCTCGGCGAACCGTCGGGCGGGAACGACATAACGGTCGTCGAGGTCGGCGGCGGAGCAGAAGACGCAGATATTCATGCGGTCACCCTACGAGCCGGGCGGCGAGGGGCGACCGCAGGGGACAAGCCGGACAGCGGGGCGGTTACCCCTACGGGACCGCCAGCGCCCGACGCCGGGGTGGCACCCCTGCAGGCACCACCCCGCCGCCGCACCCTCCGGCTAGATCAGCCCCTGGTCCAGCATCGCGTCGGCGACCCGCTCGAAGCCGGCGATATTGGCGCCCGCGACATAGTCACCGGGCAGCCCGAACCGTTCCGCGGTCTCGTAGCAGCGGTGGTGGATGGAGCGCATGATCGTCGCGAGCTCCCCCTCCGTACGCTCGAAGGACCAGGCCTCGCGCGAGGAGTTCTGCCGCATCTCCAGCGCGCTGGTCGCCACGCCGCCCGCGTTGGCGGCCTTACCGGGACCGAAGGCCACCCCGGCCCCCTTGAGCAGCGTCACCGCCGCCGGGGTGGTCGGCATGTTGGCGCCCTCGGAGACCGCCTTGACGCCGTTACGGACCAGGATCCGGGCGGCGTCCTCGTCCAGCTCGTTCTGCGTCGCCGACGGCAGCGCCACATCGCACGCGACGTCCCACACCCGCCCACCGGGCACGTATGTGGCGGACACCCCGCGCCGCTCGGCGTACTCGCTGATCCGGCCGCGCTCGACCTCCTTGATCTGCCGCAGCAGCGCCAGGTCGATGCCCTTCTCGTCGACGACATAGCCGCCGGAGTCCGAGCAGGTCAGGACGTTGGCGCCGAGTGCCTGCGCCTTCTCGATGGTGTAGATCGCGACATTGCCGGACCCGGAGACCACCACCTGCTGCCCGTCGAGCTCCTCGCCGCGCTGCTTGAGCATCTCCTCGGTGAACAGCACATTGCCGTAGCCGGTGGCCTCCGTACGGGCCTTGGAGCCGCCCCAGGCCAGGCCCTTGCCGGTCAGCACACCGGGCTCCCAGCGGTTGGTGATCCGCCGGTACTGGCCGAAGAGGTAGCCGATCTCCCGGCCGCCCACGCCGATGTCGCCCGCCGGTACGTCCGTGTGCTCACCGAGGTGGCGGTGCAGCTCCGTCATGAACGACTGGCAGAAGCGCATCACTTCGGCGTCCGACTTGCCGTGCGGATCGAAGTCGCTGCCGCCCTTGCCACCGCCGATGTTCAGCCCGGTCAGGGAATTCTTGAAAATCTGCTCGAATCCGAGGAACTTCACAATCCCCAGATTCACGGACGAGTGGAAGCGCAGACCGCCCTTGTACGGGCCGAGCGCGCTGTTGAATTCCACCCGGAAGCCCCGGTTGACGTGAATCGCCCCGGAGTCGTCCTGCCAGGGGACCCGGAACATGATCTGCCGCTCCGGCTCGCAGATCCGCTCCAGGATCTTCGCCTCGGCGAACTCCGGGCGCGCCGTCAGCACGGGGGCCAGCGTCTCCAGCACCTCGAGCGCCGCCTGGTGGAACTCGGGCTCACCGGGATTCCGCCGGACCAGCTCGGCGTACAGTGATGCCGGCCCGGCCCGACGAATGCCGGGATTGACCTCAGATTGAACAGTCGACATGACTTCCGTTCCCTTCGTGGCCGCGGAAAAGGCCGTCTGTGGTCCGGACCCTGACGAGCCCTCACAAGTGCAATAACTCCTTGTGAGTCCTTATCGTCACCATTCCTCGACCCGGCAACCTTTGACGTCCCGTCGCGTTGCCGACTTTATGGGCGCCACCCCACCGACCGACTGTGGGATGCGCGACACGTCCTTCCCTTACGCAATCCCGCCAACCCGCTGACGCCCCCGGCGCGCCCCTCCCCCACGCCATGTCCGCAGGTCAGCGCCCTGGCACCACCCAGCTGGCACCGTTCGGCGTATCGCGCGATCCCCTCTCCGGCGGGCGCTGTGCGACACCTCACAGTTGACCGGCGGTCACTCTCCCCGCACCTCACGAGCCTCGCGCACCCCGCCCGCCCCCTCCGCGGACGCCGGACGGCCCGCTATGACCGGCCGGGACCAGCCCACCCCCGTGATGCGGCTGGTCCCGGCCGGCCCGCCCCTGAGGACGCCTCGGCCCCGAGCCCGTCAGCTTCCCGTCACGGCCGTCACGGCTGGCGCGGCCGCCACGGCGGACGTGGCTTCCGTCCCCGCTCCACCGGCCTGCGGTCCCCCCGCGCGCTCCGTCTCGGCGCTGACCATCCTCTCCATCGGTTCGGCGGCGCCGCCCCCCGCGACGACCATCGCCACCAGGATGGCGACCACCGTCAGCACGGTCCCCAGCCAGACCATCGTGTGCACCGGAAGGGTGTAGGCGCCGATCACCCGCGCCACACACTCGACCACCAGCACGGTCCCCCATATCAGCGAGAACCTCCGCTCGGCCCGCCGGAACGGTGCGGACCCGGCCATCAGCCGGTCCCAGGCGGCACTCCTGTCCGCCTTCCCCTTCGTCACGAACGGCTTGAGGCCTGCGGTCATCAGGGGCTTCCCCATGAACACGGAGACGATCATCGAGATGCCGACGACACTGCTCACCCCGCTGTCCTTGGCGAGCATCAGCCGCGGATCACCGGTCATCACGCTCATGGCCAGGCCGACGAGGTTGACGACGAGCATCACCAGCGCAAGGCCGTTGACCCCGGCGCCCCGCACCAGCCCCCAGAGCGTGCGCAGCGCCGGCACCACACTGCTCCAGCCCAGCGCCGCGACCTCGCTCAGCCCGAACCCGCCGCTGAGGAGGTAGTACGAGCCCAGCGGGACCCCCACGTCCAGGACCAGCGGCAGCAGGGACTGCGCAAGCGGGTTCGCTCCCTTCCCGGCTGCGGCGTCCGGCTCCTGTTGCCGGCTCTCGCTCTGGCTCCGGTTCACGGCGGGTCCCCCAAGTTGCTCTCTGATCGGCGTCTTTCCTCGACACCTTCAGCTTCGGGCACGGCCGTGCGGCGCAACAGTTTCGACTGTCCTCGGTTCTCCATGACATTTGTCAGTTGCGGGCGAGGCGCAGCGCGTCGTCCAGGGCTTCGGGCCGGCCGCCGTCTTCGGGTCCCGCACGCGCCCCTTCCCCGGGCGGTTGAGATCCTGAGGGCACCAACCGGCATCACCGTCCACTGCGGTCTGGCCGTGCCCCTGCCCACCAAGGACGCCTGCGTACAGATCGACGGCGTGGACTGGGTCTGGGCGCCCTCCGCAGAGCCACAAGTGCCTCAGCAAGAGCGACGTTCCGCCGCCCGCCGGTCCCGGGACCGCACAGTCGATGCCACGCCACGACCAGCGCGCCTGATCGTCCTGGCCAGGAGAGTTCGCCGGTGGGTGACCGCGTTCGAGGGGCCCGGTCGGGGGTCGTGTCCGTGGGCTCCGCACGCTTCACGCCGCCCCCCGGCCGGGCCCTCGCCTCACCGTCGCCAGAACAGGTGGTGCGTCACCCCGCTCGGGCTGGGCACGACCTCGAGGTGGAACCGGTCGAGCAGCTCGTCGGGGGACTTCCAGAGTCGTACCCCGGATCCGAGCTCCACCGGCGAGACCGCCACGTGCAGGGTGTCGACGAGGTCGGCGTCGAGGAACTGCCGGATGGTGGTGGGACCGCCGCCGAGTCGGACGTCCTTGCCCTGCGCGGCCTCCCGCGCCTGGTCGAGCACCGCGGCCGGGTCTCCGTCGACGAAGTGGAACGTGGTGTCGGAGAGCGTGAACGAAGGACGCGCGTGGTGGGTCATGACGAACACCGGGGTGTGGAACGGGGGCTCGGCGCCCCACCAGCCGCGCCAGTCATGGTCGTTCCAGGGCCCGCGCTGGGGCCCGAATTTGTTGCGTCCCATGATCTCGGCACCGATGTTGCGTGCGAAGTCCCGTGTGAAGTAGTCGTCGAGACCGCGGCTGCCTCCGGGGTCGGTGCGCATGGGCCAGCTCGCCGTGGCGCCGACCCAGGCGAACATCGCTCCGGGATCGGGGTGGCCGAACGGGCTCTCCAGACTCTGGTGCTCACCGGCACCGAATCCGTCACGCGAGACGTTGAAGTTCTGGACTCTCAGCAATTGATCCACGTGTTCCCTCCTGGGTTGTCGGCAAGGGGCAGACTGCCGGGACCGGGCAATCTCATCGCCGCGGATCGACGTCATTGTCGCCAGGGGGTTGTTCCGTACCCGTCCGCTGCCGGTCGACGGCCCAGGGTGTCCACGCCGACGGAGTAACAGCAGTGGAGGGCGTTGCGGGACGGGGACCAGGGGACGGAGTCCCTGACCTGGACTCAATCGGCATGATGGGTGGCGGAGTTGGGGTGCGGCCCGGCCTCTGCCGTGAGCACGGGGCACGGGGGCACAGCTGATGGAGAGGGCTGAGCTCCGCCGGTCGATCCCCCGGCGATGCCCTCGCCCGGTGGCACCCCGCCCGACCAGGCCCTCGCCCGATCAGGTCAGCGCCCGGTCAGGCCCCCGCCCGTACCCGCCGCTCCGTGGTGGCGATGGTCGCCGAGCCGACCACCCGGCTGCCGTCGTAGAGGACGATCGCCTGGCCGGGGGCCACGCCGCGGACCGGTTCGGTGAACGTCACCCGGAGCTCGGTGCCGTCCACCAGCTCGGCCGTGACCTCGGTCTCGCCGCCGTGGGCGCGGAGCTGGGCCGTGTACGTGGCGGGGCCTGCCGTCGGGGGGCGGCCGCACCAGCGGGGGCGGATGGCGGTCAGGCCCGTGACGTCGAGGGCGTCGGCGGGGCCGACCGTGACGGTGTTGTCGACCGGGGAGATGTCGAGGACGTAGCGCGGCTTGCCGTCGGGGGCCGGGTGGCCGATGCGCAGGCCCTTGCGCTGGCCGATCGTGAAGCCGTACGCGCCCTCGTGCGTGCCCAGGACCGCGCCGGACTCGTCGACGATGTCGCCGGTGGCCGTGCCGAGCCGCTTGGCGAGGAAGCCCTGGGTGTCGCCGTCGGCGATGAAGCAGATGTCGTGGCTGTCCGGCTTCTTGGCGACGAACAGCCCGCGGCGGGCCGCCTCTTCGCGGATCTCCGCCTTGGTGGTGAGGGTGTCGCCGAGCGGGAACATGGCGTGCGCCAGCTGGCGGTCGTCGAGGACGCCGAGGACGTACGACTGGTCCTTGGCCATGTCGGAGGCGCGGTGCAGCTCGCGGGTGCCGTCCTCGCGCAGGACGACCGTGGCGTAGTGGCCCGTGCAGACGGCGTCGAAGCCCAGCGCCAGGGCCTTGTCCAGCAGCGCGGCGAACTTGATCTTCTCGTTGCAGCGCAGGCAGGGGTTCGGGGTGCGGCCGGCCTCGTACTCGGCGATGAAGTCGTCGACGACGTCCTCACGGAAGCGTTCGGCGAGGTCCCAGACGTAGAAGGGGATGCCGATGACGTCGGCGGCGCGGCGGGCGTCGTGCGAATCCTCGATCGTGCAGCAGCCGCGGGCGCCGGTGCGGAACGACTTCGGGTTCTCGGAGAGGGCGAGATGCACGCCCGTCACGTCATGGCCGGCCTCGGCGGCGCGGGCCGCGGCGACGGCGGAGTCGACACCGCCGGACATGGCGGCGAGTACGCGGAGGCGGCGGGGTGCGTCATCAGTCATAGCGAGTCCAGGGTAGACGGAACCACCGACAGGGCCGAAAGCGTTATGCAGCGCATGGGGAACAGGGACCGGGAGCGGGGCGGGGAAACGGCCGGGGACCAGGGCGAAGGCCCGGAGGCCGGGCGCGGCATCAGCCGGCGGCGGGCGCTGTGGATCGGAGGCGGCGGGGCGGTGGCCGCCGGGGTCGCGGCGCTCGCGGCGCGGGGTGAGCTGGCGCACTGGTGGTGGCGGCTGCCGGGGAACGAGAAGCCGCGGAAGCCGGGCGCGGTGGACTTCCGGGGCGCGCAGTGGGTCGCGGCGTCCCCGGAGAACTACCGGCGGGCGGACCGGCCGGCGGATTACGCGATCGACCGGGTGGTCGTCCATGTCGTCCAGGGCAGCTACGCGACCGCCCTGGACGTCTTCCGGGACCCGGAGCACGAGGCCGGTGCCCATTACGTGGTCCGGAAGGACGGGCATGTCGCGCAGCTGATCCGCGAGCTGGACGTGGCGTTCCACGCGGGGAACCGCGGCTACAACGAGCGGAGCGTCGGGATCGAGCACGAGGGGTACGTGGACCGGCCGGAGTCGTTCACGGACGCCATGTACGCGTCGTCGGCGCGGCTGACGGCCGGGGTGTGCCGGCGGTACGGCTTCCCGGCCGACCGGGAACACATCGTGGGGCATGCGGAGGTGCCGGGGACGGATCACACCGATCCGGGGAAGCACTGGGACTGGGACCGGTATCTGGGGCTGGTCCGGGCCGAGCTGCGCAGGCCCGTACGGAAGCCGTCGCGGGAGCAGCGGGCCGGCGGGGCATAGACGATCATCGGCGCGGCCCCGGCCCGGCACCTGGCCCGGCCCCCTGGGGCACGGCCCCGGCCCGGCCGCCTCAGCTCAGCCCCGCGCTCCGTGCCCGTTCCACGACCGGGCCGATGGCCTGCGCCAGCGCGGCCACGTCCTGTGCCGTCGAGGTGTGCCCCAGGGAGAACCGCAGGGTGCCGCGGGCGAGCTCCGGGGACATGCCGGTGGCCAGCAGGACGTGGCTGGGCTGGGCGACGCCGGCGGTGCAGGCGGAGCCCGTGGAGCAGGCGATGCCCTGGGCGTCCAGGAGGAGCAGCAGGGAGTCGCCCTCGCAGCCGGGGAAGGAGAAGTGGGCGTTGGCGGGCAGCCGGCCCGCGGGGTCCGGGTCGCCGCCGAGGACGGCGTCGGGGGCGGCGGCGAGCACGGCCTTGACCAGGTCGTCGCGGAGCGCGCCGATGTCGCGGGCGAAATCGTCGCGGTGGGCGACGGCGTACCGGCCGGCCGCGGCGAAGGCGGCGATGGCGGGGGTGTCGAGGGTGCCGGAGCGGACCTGCCGCTCCTGGCCGCCGCCGTGCAGCACCGGCACCGGGGCGTACTCACGGCCGAGCAGCAGCGCGCCGATGCCGTACGGGCCGCCGATCTTGTGGCCGGAGACCGTCATCGCGGCGAGCCCGGAGGCGGCGAAGTCGACCTCCAGCTGGCCGAACGCCTGCACCGCGTCCGCATGCAGCGGAATGTCGAACTCCGCGGCGGCCTCGGCGAGTTCACGGACCGGCTGGATGGTGCCGATCTCGTTGTTGGCCCACATGACCGTGGCGAGCGCGACATCGGCGGGGTTGCGGGCGATGGCCTCGCGCAGCGCCTCGGCGTGCACCCGGCCGTGGGGGTCGACCGGCAGCCACTCGACGCGGGCGCCTTCGTGGTCGACGAGCCACTCGACGGCGTCGAGGACCGCGTGGTGCTCGACGGGGCTGGCGAGGACACGGGTCCGGGCCGGGTCGGCGGCCCGGCGCGCCCAGTACAGGCCCTTGACCGCGAGGTTGTCGGCCTCGGTGCCGCCCGCGGTGAAGACGATCTCGCTGGGGCGTGCGCCGAGCGAGACCGCGAGGGACTCGCGCGCCTCCTCGACGGTGCGCCGGGCCCGCCGGCCGTCGGCGTGCAGCGAGGACGCATTGCCGGTGACGGTCAGCTGGGCGGTCATCGCCTGCACCGCCTCCGGGAGCATCGGGGTGGTGGCGGCGTGGTCGAGGTAAACCATGGTGCGCACGATTCTACGAGCTGGCGCGGCGGGCTCCGGGGGCGCATCCGCAGCGCGCGGGAGCGCCGAACGCCGGGGAGCCCGTCGGCCGCTCGGTCCCGCTGAGCGGCGGGCGGCTCCCCGGGCTCCGGCGAGTGGCTCCCCGGGCTTCCGCGGCTGGATCCCGGTGGCGAAGGGACACGAGCCGGCCTCCCGTGTCCCGGGCTCCCGGCTCCGTGTGATCGAGGGCGCGGGACATCTGGTGCAGGAGGACGCACCGGCCGAACTCGCGACACGGCGGCGGAGTTCGTGCGGACCGGGCAGCAGCCGCCGGACGCGGCGCTACGGCACTAGCCCTGCAGCACCGCGCGTGCCAGCTGCCGCGACTGGGCGACCAGCCGGTCCTGGGAGTCCCAGACCTCCGCGTCCTCCTCCAGGAAGCCGCCCGCGAGGTTGCGGGTGGTGATGGCGACCCGGAGCGGGCCGGGCGCCGGGCGGTGGCGGATGTGGGCGGTCAGCTCGACGGTGGGCACCCAGCCGGACAGGCCCATCTCGAAGGCGGTCGGCGGCAGCGCGTCGACGGTCAGCAGGAGGGAGAGCGGGTCGGGCTCGCGGCCGTCGGCGAGGCCGAACCAGGCGCGCATCTCGCCCTTGCCGGACGGGGCGCCGACGGCCCAGCCCGCGGTCGCCGGGTCCAGGCGCAGCGCGAGCCGCTCGGTGATGGCCGTGCTGCCGGAGATGGCGGGGCGGCCACCGGGGGCGCTGTCGGCACCCAGGCAGTGCTCGAACGGAGGGATGGCCGGCGGCTTGGCGGTGGTGCGGACGTCGTCGGGCAGCGCACCGAGGTCGCCGTACGCGGCGAGCACCCGCAGCCGCTCGATCTCGCTGCCGTCCTCCGCGAACTGGATGAGGCTGGCGGTGCCGGTCGACATCGTGCGGCCGGTGCGGACCACGTCGGTACGGATCACGGCGGGGCCGGGGACCGAGGCCGTCAGGTAGTGCGCGGTGACGGACAGCGGGTCGGGGTGCGGGAGGGCGTCGCCCAGGGCGCGGCCCATGAGGGCGAGGAGGTAGCCGCCGTTGACCGCCTGGATGATCGTCCAGCCGGCGGAGAGGTGCGCGTCATAGACGCCGGGGGCGCGACGGGTGACCGCCGTATCGCGGTCGAACTCGCTGTCACCTTGGGTCACCAGAGCCATGGGTTGCACGCTACACCGGATAGTTACCGACCGGTAGTGTCAGTTTTGACGGCCTCGGGCGGAACCTCTCCTTCCGCGCCTGCGATGATGTGCGCCATGCTTCACGTCCTCTACCTGTTCGGTGTCGCGGCCTTCGCGGCGAGCGGGGTGCTGGCCGCCTATCGCGCCAACATGGACCCCTTCGGCGGTCTGGTGCTCGCCTTCGCCGCGTCCATCTCCGGCGGCACGCTGCGCGATGTCATCCTCGACCGGCGGCCGCTGTACTGGACGCACGACTGGGTACTCCTGACCGTGATCATCTGCGTCGGCGTCGGCACCATGGCCTACCTGCGGTTCTGGCAGCTGCCGCACAAGTCGCTGCTGGTGGTCGACGCGATCGGGCTGTCCGTGGTCACGGTGATCGGGGCCCGCGCCGCGATCGACGCGGGCGCCACCCCGCTCGCCGTGATCATCCTGGCGGTGCTGACCGGGGTCGCCGGTGAGGTCATCCGCGATGTGCTGTGCGGGGAGTTCCCGCCGCTGCTGCTGCGCGAGGACGTCTACGCGATCGCCGCGCTGACCGGCGGCTGCTGCTATCTGCTGCTGTACCGCCTCGGCACCGGGGCCACCCCCGCCGCGGCGATCTCGGCGGGGGTGGTGTTCGCGCTGCGGATGGGAGCGGTCTACCTCGGGCTGCACCTGCCGCGCCCCCAGCAGCTCCGCAGCCGGCGCGGGCCGCAGGACTCCGGCTGACCGGTGCGGCCGCGCCCTCAGCCGGCCGGCAGCGCCGGCTTGCTGTCCGTCGTCAGCCAGGTGTCGAAGAGGTCGTCCAGCTGCTGCCCGGAGACCTTCTCCGCGAGCGCGATGAACTGGGCGGTGTCCGCGTTGCCGTAGCGGTGCGCGGCGGTCCAGGCCGGCAGCAGCGTGAAGAACGCCCGGTCCCCGATCCGCTCGCGCAGCGCCTGCAGCGTCATCGCTCCGCGGGTGTAGACCGCCTGCGCGAACATGGTGTCGCGCTGCGGATCGGCGACCTTCACCTTCCAGAAGGCGTCACTCGCCGGGCGGGCGTCGTACGCCCTGCGGAAGGCGTCATGGGCGCTCAGGGTGCCGCGGTGCTCGGCCCACAGCCACTGGGCGTAGCTGGCGAAGCCCTCGTTGAGCCAGATGTTCTTCCACTGCCGGACGGAGACCGAGTCGCCGAACCACTGGTGCGCCAGCTCGTGGACGATGGTCGTCTCGCTGCGCACGGCCGAGTAGGCGGGCTTGGACTGCACCTCCAGCGAGAAGCCGGCCTGCGGCATGTCGTCGACGATCGCCCCGGTCTCCTCGAAGGGGTACGGGCCGAAGACCTTCGACCAGTAGTCGGTGGCCTCGGCGGTGACGCCGTAGACATCGACGGTGCCCGTGGGCAGGGTCGGGTCGGTGGCCACGTAGATGGGCGTGCCGCCGGGGGTGGTGCCCGTACGGACGTCGAACTTGCCGATGGTGGCGGTGGCCAGGTAGGTCGCCATCGGACGGTTCTCGCGCCAGTGGGCGTACGAGCGGCCGTGCGCCTCCCCGGAGTTGATCAGGCGGCCGTTGGAGACGCCGGTCAGGCCCTTGGGGGCGTCGATACGGATGTCGTAGGTCGCCTTGTCGCCGGGGTGGTCGCTGGAGGGGAACCACGTCGAGGCCGCGTTCGGCTCGCAGGCGACGAAGACACCGTCCTTGGTCTTCATCCAGCCGTAGTCCGAGCCGAAGACGATCGGGCCGCTCAGCGGCTGGGGAACGCCGTGGTAGGCGACGGTGACGGTGAACTTCCTGCCGTGGCGCAGCGAGAAGTCCGGGCGTACGGATATCTCGTCGCCGGATCTGGAGAAGTGCGCCCGCCGGCCGTTCACCCGGACCGAGTCGACCGTCAGCTTCTGCAGGTCGAGGTCGAAGGCCGAGAGGTTCTGGGTGGCCCGGGCGGTGAGCGTGGTGCGGCCGTCGAGACGGCCGCTGCCGGGGTGGTAGCTGACGCCGAGGTCGTAGTGCAGGGCGTCGAAGCCGCCGTTGCCCAGGCGGGGGAAGTACGGGTCCCCGATGCCCGGGGAGCCGGGGGACGCGCCGGGGGCGGCGGCGATGGTGGCGGCCGAGGCCACCGCGGTCGCCAGTGCGAGCCAGCGGGAGGTGCGACGTGCGGAACGGGAGAGTGCCATGAGCCATCCCTTCGGACACACGGATGAAGTTCGCCTCAAGATCGAACAACCGTGCTGACTCTGCACTCTCCCGTCGCGTTCCACCCAGGACTTTGCCAAGTCCTCAGTGTTACTTGCCGGTTGCCGCCGCACCGGCCGCGGGGGCGGTGCCTTTCGCGGCCCCTGTGGCCTCTGCGGCCGCTGTGTTCTCCGGCCGCCGCCGTGCTCTCCGCGTTCTCTGTGCTGCCTGTGTTGTCTGCGTGCTACGCCTTCGCCGCGTCGGCCGCGTCCGCCGTGCTCTCCGCGTTCTCCGGGTGGTGGCAGGCCACCTGGTGTCCGGTCCGCAGCGCGACCAGCGGCGGCTCGGTGGTGGCGCACACGTCGGTCGCCTTCCAGCAGCGGGTGCGGAACCGGCAGCCGGAGGGCGGGTTGATCGGCGAGGGCACATCGCCCTTGAGCAGGATCCGGTCGCGCTGGGTGCGCCGCTTGGGGTCGGGCACCGGCACCGCGGACAGCAGCGCCTTGGTGTACGGGTGCATCGGCGACTCGTAGAGCTCCTTGCGGTCGGCCAGCTCCACGATCTTGCCGAGGTACATCACCGCGATCCGGTCCGACACGTGCCGGATGACCGAGAGGTCGTGGGCGATGATGACGTACGTCAGGCCCAGCTCCTCCTGCAGGTCGTCCATGAGGTTGACGACCTGCGCCTGGATCGACACGTCGAGCGCGGAGACCGGCTCGTCGGCGACCACCAGCTTGGGCTTGAGCGCCAGCGCGCGGGCGATCCCGATGCGCTGTCGCTGACCGCCGGAGAACTCGTGCGGATAGCGGTTGTAGTGCTCCGGGCTCAGGCCCACCAGCTCCAGCAGCCGCTGCACCTCCTTCTTCACCCCGCCCTCGGGCTCGACGCCCTGGAGACGGAACGGGGTGGAGACGATCCCGCCGATGGTGTGCCGCGGGTTCAGCGAACCGTACGGGTCCTGGAAGATCATCTGGACGTCCCGGCGCATCGGCCGCAGCCGGCCCGGAGACAGGTGGGTGATGTCCTTGCCCTGGAACTCGATGGAGCCGCCGGTCGGCTCGTCGAGACGGGTGATCAGCCGGCCCATCGTCGACTTGCCGCAGCCGGATTCGCCGACGATGCCGAGGGTCTCCCCCGGGCGCACGTCGAAGTCGATGCCGTCGACCGCCTGCACCGCCCCGACCTGCCGCTTGAGCAGGCCCTTGGTGATCGGGAAGTGCCGGACCAGACCGCGGACCCGGAGCAGCGGCTCGACGTCGGAGGAGGTCTGCGCGGCAGGCTCCGCGGGGGTGTCCGCCGTCTTCTGGAGCGGAATCTTCTTGTTCTGGTCGTCAGTCTCGGTCACAGCTTCGGCGCAATCTCTTCGGTCCAGATACGCTCCCGCTCCTCCTGCGACATGTGGCAGGCGGAGAAGTGCCCGCCGCCGGCCTCGCGCAGTTCGGGGCGGACCGTACGGGTGAGGTTGTCCTTGGGGACGTCCGCGTACGGGCAACGGGGGTTGAAGGCGCAGCCGGACGGGACGTTGATCAGGCTGGGCGGGGACCCCTTCACCGGGATCAGCCGCTCCGTCTGGTCACGGTCGATGCGCGGCATGGAGCCGAGCAGACCCCAGGTGTAGGGGTGCTGGGGCTCGTAGAAGACCTTCTCCGCCGGGCCGCGCTCGATGCACCGTCCGCCGTACATCACCAGCAGGTCGTCGGCGAGCTCGGCGACCACACCGAGGTCGTGGGTGATGATGATGACCGCCGAGCCGAACTCCTTCTGCAGATCGCGGATCAGGTCCAGGATCTGCGCCTGGACGGTGACGTCCAGGGCGGTGGTGGGCTCGTCCGCGATCAGCAGCTCCGGGTTGTTGACCAGCGCCATCGCGATCATGGCGCGCTGGCGCATACCGCCGGAGAACTGGTGCGGATGGTCGTCCACCCGCTTGTCGGGCTGCGGGATGCCGACCCGGTCGAGCATCTCGACGGCCCGCTTGCGCGCGGTCTTCTTGTCCACGTCGTTGTGGACGCGGTACGCCTCCACGATCTGGCTGCCGACCGAGTAGAAGGGGTGCAGCGCGGACAGCGGATCCTGGAAGATCATCGCCATCTCGCGGCCGCGCAGCCGGCGCACCTCGTCCGGGTCGGCGGAGACCAGCTCCTTGCCGTCCAGCCAGATCTCGCCGGACATGTTCACCTTGCTGCGCTGCTGGCGCGAGGCGCGGTGCAGACCCATCACGGCGAGCGAGGTCACGGACTTGCCGGAGCCGGACTCGCCGACGATACCGAGCGTCTTGCCCTTCTCCAGGGAGAAGTTCAGGCCGTCGACCGACTTCACGAGCCCGTCGTCGGTGTTGAAGTGCACCTTCAGGTCCCGCACTTCGAGGAAGGCGGAGGGGGACCGGGTGCCGGCCGCGGTGGGCTCGCCCACGACAGCCTCGGTCTTGTCCTCGGAGGAGTCGGTCACGAGAGCCTCACCCGCGGGTCGACGGCGGCGTACAGAACGTCCACCACCAGATTGCACATGACGATGAAGAACGCGGCGAGCAAGGTGACGCCGAGGATGTTCGGGAGGTCGTTGGCGTTGATCGCCTCGACGGCGAAGGCGCCGACTCCCTTGAGCGAGAAGACCTGTTCGGTGATCAGGGCACCACCGAGCAGCAGGCCCAGGTCCATGCCGAAGACCGTGATGATCGGGGTGAGCGCGGCCCGCAGACCGTGCCGGACGACCACCTTGCGCTCACGCAGGCCCTTGGCACGGGCCGTACGGATGTAGTCCTCGCTCAGCGTCTCCAGCATGCCCGCCCGGGTGAGCCGGGCGTAGAGCGCGGAGTAGAGGAAGGCCAGGGTGACCCAGGGCAGGACCAGGGTCCGGGCCCAGCCGAACGGATCGTCCGTGAGATTGATGTAGTCGCTTCGCTCGAAGATCGGCCACTGGTAGGTGAACAGGGCCAGCGCCAGGGCTCCGGTGAAGAACATCGGGAGGGAGACGCCGGCCAGCGCGACGCCCATGGCCATCCGGTCGAAGAGCGAGCCGGGGCGCAGCGCGGAGAGCACGCCGGTGGCGACACCGGAGACGACCCACAGCACGGCCGCGCCGGCGGCCAGCGAGAGCGTCACCGGAAGCCGGTTCTGGATCTCCGGCCAGACCTCGATATGGGTTTTGAAGGAGTAACCGAAGCACGGCACATGGCACTTGGCCGCTTCCGGACCGAATTTGTAGTCGACGCCGACGAAAATGCCCTTGAGGAAGTCCCAGTACTGCTCGTACACGGGCTTGTCCAGGCCGAGATTCCTTTTGACCGCGGCGATGTCCGCGGGCGTGGGGGCCTTTCCGATGTACTGCTGGGCAAGCTGGTCGGTGCTCTGCCCGGCCAGTTTCGGCAGCAGGAAGAAGATGCCGAAAGTGACCGCGCTGACGATCAGCAGCAGGATCACTGCGCTGATCAACCTGCGGATGATGTACGAGAACACGGGGATGCGGCGTCGGCGCCGCGAGCCGGCTCATCACCGGCCCGCGGACACCAATGCCTTCACCTGCCTTCCAGGGCTGCTACTTCTTGACGCCGATGTTGAGGTAGTCGTACTGACCGCTGAAGGCCGAGGTGGACACGAGGTTGGTGGCCTTCGGCGAGCGGTACATCAGGACCTTGAAGTAGGTGAGCGGGACCAGCGCCGCCTGCTCCATCGTCTTCTTGTCGATCTCGGCGTACGCCTTTTCGCGGGCCGCCTTGTCGGTGTTGGCGATGGCGCTCTCGAGCAGCTTGTTGATCTCCGGGTCGTCCAGCTCCGACAGGTTCGTGTTACCGGACTGGCTGATCGCCTTGCCGTTCAGGATCTGCTGGAGGTAGCCGTAGCCGGTCGGGAAGTCCGAGCCCCACTGCATCATGATCAGGCCGACGTTGTTCTTCTTGTTGAACTTCGGCACACCGGCGTAGTCCGAGAAGTACTTGCTGGTCGGGTACGACTGGATCTTGGCGGTGACGCCGATCTTCTTCAGCGAGTCGATGACCGAGGTGGCCGCGTCGACCTCGTCCTGGCGGTCGTTGCGGGCCAGGATCGTGGTCGTGGCCTTACCGGCGCCGCACTTGGCCCAGTGCTTCTTGGCCTCGGTGAGGTCCAGCTTGTCGCCGTCGTACTTCTGCGGGTACAGGTCGTACTTCTGGTAGCCGTCGATGTCGGTCGGCAGGACCGTGGAGGCCAGCTCACCGCGGATCGGGCCGCCGAGCGAGGTCTGCACGGCCTTCTTGTCGATGGCGTACTCGACGGCCTTGCGGCACTCGATGTTGTCGAACGGCTTCACCTTGGTGTTGAGCGCCGTGTAGACCAGGCGCTGACCGAGGGTGTTGTCGGTGTTGCCCTTCTCCTTGGGGTCCGTCAGGAGCTGGGCCTGCGTCTGCCCGTCGACACCGCGGCCGGCCAGGTCCACCAGGGTGTTGCCGGACTGGAGGTCCTTGTCGATGGTCGACTGGGCGACCTTCAGGTTCAGGACGATCTTGTCCGGCAGCTGCTTGCGCAGCGGGTCGGTCTTCGCGGACCACTGGGGGTTGCGGACCAGGGTGAGCTTCTTGCCCTCCTGGTAGCTCTCGAACTTGTACGAGCCGGTGGACAGCACGGACTTGGTGTAGTCGGCGCCCTTGTCCTTGGCCTGCGGGACCGGAGCGGTCTGCGGGGCGCTCACCAGGTAGTCGAACTCGGCGAACGGCTTCTTGAGGTGGAAGACGATCGTCTGGTCGTCCGGGGTCTCGATGGACTTCAGACCGGCCTTGCTCTTGTCCTTGTAGGGACCCTTGTAGCCGCCGTCGTTGTCCTTGAGGAACTGCTGGAAGTAGTTCGGGCCCAGCGAGAGGGTGTCGCGTGCGAAGTTGCTGCGCTCGACCGCGTACTTGACGTCCTGCGAGGTGACCGTGGAGCCGTCGTCGTACTTGACGCCCTTGCGGAGCTTGTACGTCCAGGTCTTGCCGCCGTCACTGGGCTTGCCCATCGACTCGGCGAGGTCCGGGGTCAGCTCGTTGCCCTTGGTGCCGGGACCCGGCTTGAAGGTGGTGAGCGGGCGCGCGTAGAGCCGGCTGAAGTTGTAGATGAAGGCGTAGTACGTGTTGCCCGGGTCGAACGACTCGGGGGCGTCGCTGATCGCGTAGGTGACCGTGCCGCCCTTCGCGTCCGAGGCATTGACGACGCCCTTGGTGGCGGCGTTCGCCGTGCCCGAGCCCTCCGAGGAGCCCTTGCCCCCGCTGCAGCCGGCCAGCAAAAGGCCCGCACTCGTGATGGCCGCGACAGCCGCGACCGGAACTGACCTTCGCATGATGGTCGCTGTCCCCTTCGTTCGTCGAGAAACGTCGATCCTCAAAATCGGAAACGCAGTAACGCGGAAAAGCGGTAACGCAGTTGGGGCGTTCGACCGGACGTCCGGCAGCGCCGTCAGCGGCTGCGCGGGTCCAGCGCGTCCCTCAGTCCGTCGCCGAGCAGGTTGAACGCGAGCACGGTGACGAAGATCGCGAGGCCGGGGACGATCATGTACTGGGGGTCGACCTCGTAGTACTTGACCGCCTGGTTGAGCATGCCGCCCCAGGACGCCTGGGGCGGCTGGATGCCGACGCCCAGGAAGCTCAGCGCCGCCTCGAAGAGGATGTTGGAGGGGATCAGCAGCGTCGAGTAGACGATGATCGGACCCACCAGGTTGGGCAGCAGCTCCCGGAAGAGGATGAACGGCCCGCGCGCCCCCATGCCGCGGGCGGCGTCCACGAATTCCCGCTCGCGCAGCGACAGGGTCTGCGCACGCACGATCCGCCCCATGTAGGGCCAGTTGAAGAAGCCGATCACGAAGATCAGCACCGAGATGTGCAGCGGCAGGCCCTCCATGCCGAAGGCGCCGCCCTGCAGCGAGGCGGAGATCGCGATGGCGAACAGCAGCAGCGGGAAGGCCAGGAAGACGTCCATCATGCGGCTGATGAGGGCGTCCACCCGTCCGCGGTAGAAGCCGGCGACCACACCGAGCACGGTGCCGATGGCGACCGACAGCAGCGTCGCGCCGAACGCCACGATCAGCGACACCCAGGAGCCCTCCAGGATCCGGGCGAGCAGATCGCGGCCGAACTTCGGGTCCACGCCCAGGGGGTGGTCCGCGCTCATCCCGCCGAGGTCGCCCTTGGGGAGCGTGGTGTTGGGGTCGATCAGCGACTGGTTGGGATTGTTCGGGTCCAGCCCCAGCAGGGACTGGATCGGACGGGAGAGCGCGGCGACGGCGATGAGCAGGATGACAACGATGGCACCGGCCACCGCGACCTTGTCCCGCCGGAAGCGCAGCCATGCGATCTGACCGAGCGAACGCCCCTCGATCCGCTTTGCCTCGACGCCCTTCAGCACCGCTTCCGGCTGCGCCTCAGCAGCCGCCCCGGTGGTCTCGATCGGTGCCGTCACAGTGCCTTTGACCCCTCTCGGCCGACGGTGGCCGGCCCCTGCCCGCCGCGGATCGCGGCCTGATTCACATCACTGGTGCAAGTTCGGTGCAAGTCCTGCGGGCATCGCGGAAGTTCGCACCATGGAAGACCAGAGGCTCACGCGACGCCATACGGGATGACGCTCGTACAAAGGACCGAGGCCCTGTTGTTTCCGGAGTCTTCATCCCTTTCTCGATCAGTCACCAGTCCTGACGGGGAATGGATGCGCAACTGTGATGTGCTCCACGACGTTCCGTTATACGGACAACAGTTCGGGCTGAGCGGAGCGATCACCCGCGGGAGAGAGCCTCAACCGCGGGGCATGCAGGGTGAATTCGCCATAAGACCGGCGCCCGGCCGGCACTCCCGGGCGTCGGAGACGGGCTGTCAGTAAGGGCGCGGGTAGCCGTAGCCGTACGACGGTGCGGGAGCCGGCTGCCCCTGCGGCTGGAGGTAGCCGTCACGGTCGAAGAAGGGGCGCGCGGAGGCCCGCATCCACATGCCGACCGGGTCGTACTCGTCGTTCATCGCGACCGTGGAGACGGGCAGACCGTCCGGAACG
This sequence comes from Streptomyces caniferus, assembly GCF_009811555.1. Classification (GTDB taxonomy): domain Bacteria; phylum Actinomycetota; class Actinomycetes; order Streptomycetales; family Streptomycetaceae; genus Streptomyces; species Streptomyces caniferus. The sequence goes on from NZ_BLIN01000002.1 coordinate 394,978, forward strand.
GCACCGATCGACTGTTGGATCATCAACCGCACCGAATCCACCGCTTGTTGGCCGGTGTCGTACAGATCCAGACCGATCGCCAGATAAGGGGCGCCGAGCGCCGGCTGCACCCAGGCCCGGCGCAGCGACCGCACGGCGGGCGTCCGGTGGGCGTTCTGGGCGAGCAGCGCATAGAACTGCGGGATGTCGATGACCGGTTCGGAGATCCGCAGCGGACCGGCGGGCAGCCGGTCCAGACCTCCGGCGATACGGCGCAGGTCCAGCCACGGGATGCCGACGCCGCCACCGGGGGCGTGCGGGTTCAGCCACAGGCCCCAGCGGTCGGGGAAGAGTGCGGCGGCGATCTCCGGACCGGTGACGATCTCGTGGTCGCGGTTCCAGCCGGAGGCGGCGAGTTCGGGCGCCGAGGTCACGCACGGCGCATAGCCGAGGCCCTCGACCTCCATGTTTCCGTACTGCGCATCGGGCATACCGGCCCGGCCGTGCCACAGCAGCATCCAGACCTGGCCCGCGGCGAGCGCGTGCAGCAGTGCCTCATAGGCGTCGTAACGGCCGGGCGAGACCTGCTGGAGCAACTGCTCCAGCGCTCCGGCCGCCGCCGGCCCCTGATGCGCACCCGCGCTCACGTGGTCCGTCCCTTCTGTCAGCAGGGCACGTGTGGGTGCGCCCGCCCGTCATCCATCCAGCTTACGAGTGGTCCCGGGAGTAGAAGGGCCGCACGCGCTCCAGCATCCAGTCGGCGACCGGGTCGCCCTGGGCGAGGTCGAGCATGACGAGCTGTACGGACCAGGGCAGCGGTACTGCACCGAGCGCACGTCCGAGGGCTGACAGTACCGCCTCGCGGGCAGTGCCGTCGTACAGAGCCGCGGGGTCGGCCGCGACCTGAACACCGATGAACAGCGCGGGCGTGTCGCCCTCGACACTTGCCAGGGCACGCCGGGCAGTCAGGACAATTCCGGCGGCGGAGAACTCCAGCCCGGCCGCGGCCAGGAAATCCACCGGTTCGTCCTGCCAGTCCGGCTCGAAGAGCCGCACCCGGCCACCGCTGGGCAGACCGGCCGGCTCATGACGCTGCTCGCGGCACAGTTCGGCCACCGCGGGCGGCGGCAGCGGGACACCGATCACGCCGTCGGGGTTGACCGCGATGCCGATGTGCGGCGGCAGCCCGCGGGCGAACTCCCGGGCCGGGGCGACCGTGAAGGACATATGCGTGCCGACCACCCGCAGGAACTCCTGCTCGGAGGTGTAGACCGGGACATAGGCCGCACCGTCGAGCTCGACGGTCGGCAGATCGAGGCCGCGGGCACCGGGGCCCGCGCTGTCCGGGCCGCCGCCGTTGGGCAGCGGCACCCACACCCGGCTGCGGCCCAGTACCTCGACGATCCGGCCACCGGCGCCCGGGTGCCCGACCGAAGCGGCCAGCACCTCTTCGAGCTCGTTCGCCGGCCACGCCAGCTGCGGTATCCCCTGCTCCGGCAATGTCATGTGTATCCACCCGTTCCAAACCGCGCCATCTGGCCAAAGACCCTAGACGAGAAGGCGCGCCGGGGGACCTGCGGGGCAGGATGTCCGTCCGCTCAGTCGAAGCCGACCGTCTCCAGGGCGCTCGCCGCGCGCCGGTCGAGCAGGACGGCCGAGCCGAACCCCTTCGGCAGCCGGGCCGATTCCGCCGCGCCGACCAGCCGGCCCACCGCCCCGCGGTGGCGCGCGAAGGCGTACCCCGACACCCCGCGCCCACGCGATTCCTGGCCGGACAGCGCCACCTCGGGCGTCACGTCGAGCAGCACCAGATGCAGCCCCCGCCCGCCGCGCACCGCCGACCGCGCGATCCAGCCGCGCACCCAGGCCAGGGTGCCGCAGTCGTGCACCACCACGCTGTCGCCGGAGCGCAGCGCACGGGCGAGCGTCAGATAGTGGGCGGCCCGGACCAGCGGGCGGTAGAGGGCGTACGGCAGCCGGCGCAGTCTGCCGTGCTCCCAGCGCTCGCGCGCGTCCTGCGAATCGATGCGGTGCACCGCGGCGCCGTGCGCGTCCAGCGGCGGCACGACACGGTGCATGAGGGTGCTCTTGCCGCTGCCCGGCAGGCCGGAGACCACCACCAGGTCGCCGGCCGGGAACCGCAGCTCGGCGGCGCTCCGCGCCCGCCGCCCGCCGCGGAGGTCCACGATCTCGGCGCCGTGCCCCGGCCGGACGACGGGCCGCGGCGCCCGGCCGGGGCGGGACACCACGGCGGGCGGTGCCGCCGGCCCGACGGCCGGAGGCACGACGCCGGAAGTGGCCCCGAATGCCGCTTCGCTGTGCACGCGATCGTCCTCCCCGTCCGGTTCTGCTCCGGTTCGAGTCCGTCCCCTACCCGCAGAGTGTCAAGAAAAGGTAATGCCCATCAAGGCGAACGCCGGATCTGCCCACGTCGTGGGCGGGGCGCCGACCAGGTCTCCTGTATCCGGCGATCCCGTGCAATGATGTGGCCGCCACGTGCACATCACAGCTCACCCGTGCACCGCCAACTCCATACCGGCCGCTTGAACCCGCGCGGGAGAGTCCCCGGCCGCCATGGCGGGGCGCCGAAGGAGCAAGTCCTCCCTTGAATCTCTCAGGCCCCTATACCGCGCGGGCTAGGCAGATCTGAAAAGCGAGTCACCGCCCGGTCGACGGAGTGGCTCCACCCAAGGTGCAAACCGGGTCCGTTCGCGGGATCCCGGTGAACCTCTCAGGTTCCGATGACAGATGGGGAGAACGTCCTCTCACCCATGCCTGGGAGCCCAGAACCATGACTGATGCCCCCCGCCGCACCGCGCTGGATGCCACCCATCGCGCGCTCGGCGCCACCATGACCGACTTCGCCGGCTGGGACATGCCGCTGCGCTACAGCAGCGAGCGCGACGAGCACGTCGCCGTCCGCACCCGCGCCGGCCTCTTCGACCTCTCCCACATGGGCGAGATCACCGTCACCGGCCCGCAGGCCGCCGACCTCCTCGACTATGCGCTGGTGGGCAACATCGGCGGCGTCAAGACGGGCCGCGCGCGCTACACCATGATCTGTGAGGCCGAGGGCGGCATCCTCGACGACCTGATCGTCTACCGCCTCGCCGACCAGGAGTACATGGTCGTCGCCAACGCCTCCAACGCCCAGGTGGTGCTGGACGCGCTGACCGCACGGGCGGGCGGCTTCGACGCCGCGATCCGCGACGACCGGGACGCCTACGCACTGCTCGCGGTGCAGGGCCCGGAGTCCCCCGGCATCCTCAAGGCGCTGACGGACGCCGATCTGGACGGCCTCAAGTACTACGCGGGTCTGCCCGGCACGGTCGCCGGTGTCGAGGCGCTGATCGCCCGTACCGGATACACCGGGGAGGACGGCTTCGAGCTGTTCGTCCGGCCGGCCGACGCGGTCGCCCTCTGGGAGGCGCTGACCGAGGCCGGCAAGGACACCGGGCTGGTGCCCTGCGGTCTCTCCTGCCGCGACACCCTGCGCCTGGAGGCGGGCATGCCGCTGTACGGGCATGAGCTGACCACCGCGACCACGCCGTTCGACGCGGGCCTGGGCCGGGTCGTGAAGTTCGAGAAGACGACCAACGACGGCGACTTCGTCGGCCGTGCCGCGCTGGCGGCGGCCGCCGAGCGCGCCGAGGCGAACCCGCCGCGCAAGCTGGTCGGTCTGATCGCGGGGGGCCGCCGGGTCCCGCGCGCCGGCTACCCGGTCGTCACGGCCGACGGCACGGTCATCGGCGAGGTCACCTCCGGGGCGCCGTCCCCGACGCTGGGCAAGCCGATCGCCATCGCCTATGTCGAGGCGGCCTACGCCACACCGGGCACCGAGGGTGTCTGCGTGGACATCCGTGGAAGCCATGAGCCGTACGAGGTCATCGCTCTGCCGTTCTACAAGCGGCAGAAGTAAGGGTTCCTCCGCGGCAGTCCCGGCAGCGGCGCGCGCCCGCGCGTCCCCGTGCAAGAACCTCCCCCCGGCTCCGCCAGGGGCGACCCCCTTCACGATCACACCCTCGCGTACAGGAGAATCGAGCCATGAGCAACCCCCAGCAGCTGCGCTACAGCAAGGAGCACGAGTGGCTGTCGGGCGCCGAGGAAGGCGTCTCGACGGTCGGCATCACCGAGCACGCGGCCAACGCGCTCGGCGACGTCGTCTACGTGCAGCTCCCCGAGGTCGGTGCCACCGTCGCGGCGGGCGAGACCTGCGGCGAGCTGGAGTCGACCAAGTCGGTCAGCGATCTCTACTCGCCCGTCGACGGTGAGATCGCCGAGATCAACGAGGACGTCGTCAACGACCCCTCGCTGGTGAACTCCGCCCCGTTCGAGGGCGGATGGCTGTTCAAGGTGAAGATCAGCGGTGAGCCGGGCGAGCTGCTCTCGGCCGACGAGTACGCCGCCTTCATCACCGGCTGAACCGTCCGGACCGACCGGCTTCCCCGACCGCCACGGCTCGCCGGGAAGCTCCCCCGGACTCCGTCCGGGGGACCCCCATCGCGCCCCCCGACTCCCCAGGAAAGACTCATGTCGCTTCTGAACAGCTCCCTCCATGAGCTCGACCCCGATGTCGCCGCCGCCGTCGACGCCGAACTCCACCGCCAGCAGTCCACCCTCGAAATGATCGCGTCGGAGAACTTCGCCCCCGTCGCCGTCATGGAGGCCCAGGGCTCCGTCCTCACCAACAAGTACGCCGAGGGCTACCCCGGCCGCCGCTATTACGGCGGCTGCGAGCACGTCGACGTGGTCGAGCAGATCGCCATCGACCGCATCAAGGCGCTCTTCGGCGCCGAGGCCGCCAACGTGCAGCCGCACTCCGGCGCGCAGGCCAACGCCGCCGCCATGTTCGCGCTCATCAAGCCGGGCGACACCATCCTGGGTCTCAACCTCGCCCACGGCGGGCACCTGACCCATGGCATGAAGATCAACTTCAGCGGCAAGCTCTACAACGTGGTGCCCTACCACGTCGACGAGAAGACCAACCTCGTCGACATGGAAGAGGTCGAGCGCCTCGCCAAGGAGCACCGCCCCAAGCTGATCGTCGCCGGCTGGTCCGCCTACCCGCGCCGCCTCGACTTCGCCGCCTTCCGCCGCATCGCCGACGAGGTCGGCGCGTACCTCATGGTCGACATGGCGCACTTCGCCGGCCTGGTCGCCGCGGGCCTGCACCCCAACCCGGTGCCGCACGCCCACGTGGTGACCACCACCACCCACAAGACCCTGGGCGGCCCCCGCGGCGGCGTGATCCTGTCCACCCAGGAGCTCGCCAAGAAGATCAACTCCGCGGTCTTCCCCGGCCAGCAGGGCGGCCCCCTCGAGCACGTCATCGCCGCCAAGGCCGTCTCCTTCAAGGTCGCCGCCTCCGACGACTTCAAGGAGCGCCAGCAGCGCACCCTGGACGGCGCCCGCATCCTCGCCGAGCGGCTGGTGCGCGACGACGTCAAGCAGCACGGTGTCTCCGTGCTGTCCGGCGGCACCGACGTCCACCTCGTCCTCGTCGACCTGCGCGACAGCGAGCTCGACGGCCAGCAGGCCGAGGACCGCCTCCACGAGGTCGGCATCACGGTCAACCGCAACGCCATCCCCAACGACCCGCGGCCGCCGATGGTGACCTCGGGCCTGCGGATCGGCACCCCGGCGCTGGCCACCCGCGGCTTCCAGGCCGAGGACTTCAGCGAGGTCGCCGACATCATCGCCGAGGCCCTCAAGCCCGCCTACGACGCCGAAGCCCTCAAGGCCCGCGTCACCGCGCTCGCCGAGAAGTTCCCGCTGTACCCGTCCCTGTGACGCGTCTCATGCACTGAGCCCGCTGCCCGCCGGTGACCGGCGGGCGGAGGGTGCACGAGCGGTGGGCCCGGGGCGGATCGCCCCGGGCCCGCGGCCCGTATGCCCGCTTTTCTCCCCTCTTCCGCGCCCGCGCGGCCCGCTCCGGTGATTCCTCGGCGTGCATGGCCGGGGCGGCGCAGGGCAGCCGTCCTTCCACGGGGCGGCAAGTTCCGGGCCGGGCCCGATCCGGCGGATCAGGGCCGGGCGGACCGCCTCGGGCGGGCCGGGACCCGTGCGCGGCCCGGCGGCCCGGCGACCGCGTGTGCACCACGACACCGACCGTTACCCCCGGCGACGGGAACCCGACAGTTTCCGTCCGGCAGCACCGGGCCGGGGCCGCGTTACGCTCGACCAACGGCGCAGAAACGTACCTCTCGCACCATTGCTCCACCGTCCACCACGAGCAGACAAGGGAGTCCGCCCCCGTGGCCATCTCCGTCTTCGACCTCTTCTCCATCGGCATCGGCCCCTCCAGCTCCCACACCGTCGGCCCGATGCGCGCCGCCCGGATGTTCGTCGGACGCCTCAAGAAGGACGGTCTGCTCGCCCAGACGGTCACGGTGCGCGCCGAGCTGTTCGGCTCGCTGGGCGCCACCGGCCACGGCCACGGCACCCCCAAGGCCGTCCTCCTCGGCCTGGAGGGCCACTCCCCGCGCACCGTCGACGTCGAGTCCGCCGACGCCGAGGTCGAGCGCATCCGGCAGACCAAGCGTCTGCGACTGCTCGGCGCGGAGATAGGCGCCGCCCACGAGATCGACTTCGACGAGTCGGCCGAGCTGATCCTGCACCGGCGCCGGGCCCTGCCCTACCACGCCAACGGCATGACCCTCTTCGCCTACGACGCCGCCGGCGCCCCCCTGCTGGAGAAGACCTACTACTCGGTCGGCGGCGGCTTCGTCGTGGACGAGGACGCGGTCGCCGGCGAGAACCCGATCGTGCCGGACGACACCGCCCTGACCCACCCCTTCCGCACCGGCGACGAACTGCTGCGGCTGTCCCAGCAGACCGGCCTGTCCATCTCCGCCCTCATGCTGGAGAACGAGAAGGCCTGGCGCACCGAGGACGAGATCCGCGCGGGTCTGCTGGAGATCTGGCACGTCATGCAGGCCTGCGTCACCCGCGGCATGTCCCGTGAGGGGATCCTGCCCGGCGGTCTGAAGGTGCGGCGCCGGGCCGCCAACGCCGCCCGCGCCCTGCGCTCCGAGGGCGACGCGGCGGCCCGCGCGATGGAGTGGACCACCCTCTACGCCATGGCCGTCAACGAGGAGAACGCGGCCGGCGGCCGGGTGGTGACCGCCCCGACGAACGGCGCCGCCGGCATCATCCCGGCCGTCCTGCACTACTACGTCAACTTCGTGCCGGGCGCCGACGAGGACGGCGTCGTCCGCTTCCTGCTCGCGGCCGGCGCCATCGGCATGCTCTTCAAGGAGAACGCCTCCATCTCCGGCGCCGAGGTCGGCTGCCAGGGCGAGGTCGGCTCCGCCTGCTCCATGGCCGCCGGCGGTCTCGCCGAGGTCCTCGGCGGCTCCTCCGAGCAGGTCGAGAACGCCGCGGAGATCGGCATGGAGCACAACCTCGGCCTGACCTGCGACCCCGTCGGCGGCCTCGTCCAGATCCCGTGCATCGAGCGCAACGGCATGGCCGCCGTCAAGGCCGTCACCGCCGCCCGCATGGCCCTGCGCGGCGACGGCCGCCACCATGTGTCCCTCGACAAGGTCATCAAGACCATGAAGGACACCGGCGCCGACATGAGCGTCAAGTACAAGGAGACCGCCCGCGGCGGCCTCGCGGTGAACATCATCGAGTGCTGAGCGCCCGGTGGACCGGCCGTCCGCCGGTCCACCGGCCGCCCTATCTGCCGATCTCCCAGGCGAAGGGCGGGAGTTCGCGGGCCCGGGAGTAGACGTCCAGGGCCCGGCTCGTGGGGACGAAGGGGTGGACCCGGGCGCCTTCGAGGCCGGCCAGCAGGCGGGCGCAGTGGTGGACGCAGCCGGCGACCTCCCTGCCCTGGCGGTCGACGATGGTGGCGGCTTCCCGGGGGCCCTCGCACGGGGTGGGGTCCTTGGCGGCGGCGGCCTGGCAGCGGCCGTGCGGGGCGGCGGACGCGGCGGTCCCGTCGGCCGACGGGCGCGGCGGGGAGGCGTCGAGCGGCTGGTTCATCGGTGTGTCCCCCTGGCGGTGCGGCGGTACGTGCCGTGAGCGGCGCCGTGACGGCATCGCCTCCGCCGTCCCGGCACCCAGGACAGTGCTGCTCGGCGCGGGTGGCGTCCATGCGGCCTTGGGGAAGATCTGGTCCGATCGTCAGCTCTTCATGGGAATGCCCGTGACGAGGGGCTTGTACCGGGCCGGATGAGGCGGTCACGGCGCGGGAGGGCGAACGGCTCCAGGAGCAGTGCGAGGGCGAGCAGGACGGCCGCCAGCAGCCAGCCGCCCAGGACATCGCCCGGCCAGTGGACCCCCAGGTAGACGCGGGTGAGGCCGACTCCGACGGCCCACAGGGCGAGCACCACGCACCAGGTACGGGCCACGGCGGGGCGGGCGCGCCGGGCGATGCCCCAGGCGAGGAGGCCGGCCGCCAGCGCGGAGGTGGTGGCATGGCCGGAGGGGAACGCGTAGCCGGAGGCGTGCCCGGCCCAGTCGGCGGCCGGCGGGCGGGGGCGGGCGAGCAGTTCCATCAGTCCGTAGCGGATCGCCTGGCCGACGGCGAGGGCGGCGACGGCGCAGAGCACCGCGCGCAGCCGGCCCGCCGCACCGCGGCCGGCCAGCAGACCGGCGAGCACCGCCAGCAGATAGGGCACCGGACCGCTGCCGGTGGCGGTCAGCGCACGGGCCAGGGAGCGCAGCGGCTCCCCGTGGTGGGCCGTGGACCAGCGGAGGGCGGCCCGTTCGGGGGCGAGCGGGGTGCCATGGCGTACGGACACGGTGAGCGTCACGGCGGTGAAGAGCGCGGCGCAGACGGCGGCGAAGACCAGCAGCGGGACGGCGCCGGGACGCCGCGGACCGGCGGGCGGGACCGGCTCCGCGTCCGGCCGCGGCGGCCGCGGTTCCGGCCCCGGTTCCGGTCCGGGCGCCGTCACCGCGCGGCCACCAGGGGGCGCAGCCGGGAGGCCCGGATCCGGTCGACGGCGGGGGCCGCGCGGCGGGCGAGCGGGGTGAGCGCCCCCGCCACGAGGGAGCCGGCGGCCAGGCCGGCGGCGACGTCGTGCGGGTAGTGCGCGCCGACCCAGACGCGGGAGGCGGCCATCAGGAGCGCGGCCGGGACGGCGATCCGGCCCAGCCGCCGGTCGCACAGCAGCAGGGCGACCGCGGCCGCCGCGGCGATGGTGGCGTGGTTGCTGGGGAAGGACCAGTCACCGGGCCCGGGGCAGGCCTCGACGGTGACGGCATGGAGCGTCCGGCAGGGCCGCTGTTCGTCGAAGAAGGTCTTGACGAGGTCGTCGGCGAGGAAGGCGGTGACCACGACGACGGGGGCGGCCAGCGCCAGTGCCATGGTGCGGGAGGCGCCGTTCCGGGCCCGCCACCAGCCGAGCAGCATCAGGACGGCGAAGAGGGCGAGCCCGTAGTCGGTCCAGTAGGTGATGAGGGTGTTCAGGCCGTGCGGAACGTGCTGGGCGAGCGCGGTGATCCACAGGTACGGGCCGCCGTCGATCGAGGCTCCCCCGAAGGCGAGGTGGTGCACGAGGGTCTCCTTGGCGGCTCGGGGTGCGGTGGGGTGGTGCGGAGGGGGCGGACGGCCGGGGGGCCGGGCGCCGGGGCGGCGTGGGGGCCGGGTGGTTCAGGCGCCGGGCGGCGGTGTGGGACCGGGCGTCCCTTCCGGGCGCCTGCGGGCACGGAGCAGTTCGACGGCGAGCGGGGCCGGCGACACCAGCACCACCAGGGCGACCAGCGGCAGCAGATAGCGGTCGACGTTCGGTACGGACGCCCCCAGGGCGTATCCGGCGAGGGTCAGGCCGAGCGTCCAGAGCAGGCCGCCGGCGATCTGCCAGAGGGCGAAGGTGCGGGCGGGCACGCCCAGGGCGCCGGCCAGCGGGTTCAGCACGGTGCGCACGACGGGGACGAAGCGGGCGAGGACGATCGCCTTGGCGTGGCCGTAGCGGGCGAGGAACCCTCCCCCAGCCTCCGGCCGGGAGGTGCCCCCACGGCGCGGGCGGCGCCCTCGTGCAGCCGGCGGGCGCGGCTGCGGACCAGCAGGGCGCGGCCGCCGCGCCGGCCGATCCAGTAGCCGGTCTGGGAGCCGGCGAGGGTACCGACGGCGGCGGCCGTGAGCACCTGCGGCAGCGCGAGGTGGACGGCGCCGGTGGTGCCCGGGGCGCACAGCAGTCCGGCGGTGAACAGCAGCGAGTCGCCGGGCAGGAAGAAGCCGATCAGCAGCCCGGTCTCGGCGAACAGCACGACGGCGATGCCCAGGGCGCCGAACGCGGCCAGCAGGGATCCGGCGTCGAGCACGTTCACGGCCTGGACCATCGCTGTCACCTGCGAAGATGCGGCGGCTGCAGACATGTCGGCGGCCCCTCCCATAATGGGTTGCGGGCCTGCCCTCCGGCCGGCCCGACCGACTACAGTCACGTAGACGGTCTACGTGACTGTAGACGACGAAGTGGTGAAGGGCGTTCCATGTCGGAGACATCACCCGTGCAGCGGCGCCCGGCCGGTGAGCTGGAGGCGAGCGTGCTCGCGGCGCTCTGGGCGGCCGAGGGGCCGCTGAGCCCCGCCGAGGTACAGGGCGCGCTGGGCGGCCGGCTCGCGCGGACCACCGTCACCACGATCCTCACCCGGCTGCACGACAAGGGTGCGGTCTCCCGCTCCCGGGCCGGCCGCGGTTTCGTGTACTCCCCCATACAGGACTCCGCGGGGCTGACCGCCCGGCGGATGCGGAGCGAACTCGACAAGCAGGACGACCGCGGCACCGCGCTCGCCCGCTTCGTCTCCCAGCTGACCAGCGAGGACGAACAGCTGCTGCGGTCCCTGCTGGAGGGCGCGGACGGCGCCCCCGAGGGTCCGGGAGCCGGCCCGCAGGACGACCCCGGAACCGCCCAGCCATGATCTTCGCCGTCTGGATCCCCCTCCTGATGCCGCTGCTCGCGGTGCCGGCCGCCCGCCGCCTGGCGGAGTCGCTGCCGCCGCGCGCCGCAGCCTGGCTGCTGACCGGCTGCGCGGTCGCGCTCGCCGGCTGTACGACCGCGGCGCTCGGTCTGCTGCTGACCGCCGGGGCGCTCCGGCTGCCTCCGGTCGCCGCCCTGGGCCACCTCTCCCTGCCGCTGCTGGGCGACGATCCGGCGCTGTCGGTCCCCGCGGCCGGTGTCGCCGCCGGTCTGCTCACCGCCTGCGCGCTCGCCGCCGCCCACCGCGCCCGACGCCACCACGTCGAGCTGCGCACCGCCCGGCTCGCCACGGGCTCCCACCCCGCCACCGGCGACCTGTGCGTCCTGCCGGACTCCGCGCCCGACGCCTACGCCCTGCCGGGCCGGCCGGGCCGAGTGGTGGTCACGGCCGGAATGCTGCGGGCCCTGCCCCCGGACGAGCGGGAGGCGCTGTTCGCCCATGAGCGGGCCCATCTCGCGGGCCGGCACCATCTCTTCCTGCTCACGGTCGCGCTCGCCGCGGTCTGCCACCCGCTGCTCCGGTCCCTGCGCGCACCCCTGGCCTACGCCCTGGAGCGCTGGGCCGACGAATCCGCCGCGTCCCGGGTGGGCGACCGCCGCGTCACGGCCCGCGCCATCGGCCGCGCCGCGCTGGCCGCCCGCCCCGCCGCGGCCTCGCCCCGCCCCCGCACCGTCCTCGCCGCGACAACCGGCCCGGTACCCCGCCGCGTCGCCGCCCTGCTGGCCCCCGAACCCGCCCCGGCCCCTCCCCTGCGCACCGCCGCCCTCGCCCGCCGCCTGATCGCCACGGCCCTGCTCGCCTGCGTCACCTTCTCCGCGGCCGCCGCGTTGGATGCGGCGGCCGATCTGCACGAGATGGTGGAGGTTGCGCAAGGGTAGGGGTTTCCCACGTTTTTGGCTTTCCCGCCGTGGTTGTTACTCGCCGTTTATCGCCCGCTGCGCGGTGCGCGCGCCGTTGCGCCTGCGGCGGGCGGGGTCCGCTGCGCGGGGCTGTGGGTGCGGTGACGGACCTCCGGGGCAGGGGTGTGGGACTGCTTCGCTTTACGTCCCACACCCCTGCCCCTCCGGCCCGTCCCCTCCCGTGGGGGAATGAAGTGACGGTGAGTGGGGGCGGGCCACCCATCACCGCTTCTCTGCAGCCCACGAGCCGCACCGGACCCGTCACGATGACCCCCACCTGCCCTTTCCCCCTCCCACCCACGGGAGGGGACGGGTCGGAGCGGGTGGGGGTGTCCGGACGTAAAGCGAAGCAGTCCGGACACCCCCACCCGCGCAGGCCCGTCACCGCACCCCGACAGCCCCGCGCAGCGGCCCCGCCCGCCGCAGGCGCAACGACGACAAACCCCCCACGTCGAGACCGGCAAAGCGCAGCGGACGGGCCCGCCGCAGGCGCAACGACGAGCGCACCGCGTTAGCGGGCGACACACGGCGAGCAACAACCACGGCGGCAAAGACAAAAACGTGGGAAGCCCTACCCACGGCTCCCCGTGCCCACCGTGAAGCCCAGCGTCGCGCCGCCGCCGGGGCGCCGGGTGGCGAAGGCGTGGCCGCCGTGGGCGGTGGCGATTTCGCGGACGATGGCGAGGCCGAGGCCGGAGCCGGGCAGGCCACGGGCGGCCGCCGCCCGGTAGAAGCGGTCGAAGACCCGGGTGAGGTCGGCGTCCGCGATACCGGGGCCGCGGTCGAGGACCTCGATGCGGGCCCCGGTGACGACGACCTCGATCGGCTCCGTGCCGCCCGCGTCGAATTTGGCGGCGTTCTCCAGCAGATTGGTGAGCGCACGGTGCAGGGCCGCGGACCGGCCCTCGACCACCGCCGGGCGGAGGGTCCGTACGGTGATCTCCCGGCCGGTGCGGCGCCGGGCCGAGGCGGCCGCCTTCTCCGCGACCTCGGCGAGGTGCACCTCCGAGAGCGGGTCGTCGTCGCGCTGTCCGGCCGCCAGATCCACCAGTTCGTTGACCAGATCGCTGAGTTCACGGGCCTCGCCCGCCAGATCGGCCAGCAGCTCGTCGCGGGCGTCCGGCGGCAGTTCGTCGAACCGCTTCAGCAGCGAGATGTTCGTACGCAGCGAGGTCAGCGGGGTGCGCAGCTCATGGCCGGCGTCCTGGACGAGGCGCTGCTGGTCCTGGACGGCGCTGGCCAGCCGGCCGAGCATGTCGTCGAAGGCCCGCCCGAGCCGGGCGACCTCGTCCCGGCCCGCCACCGGGACCGGGACGTCCAGCCGTCCGTGCTCCGCCACGTTCTCGGCGACCGAGGTCAGCCGCACCAGGCGGCCGGTGATCCGGCGCGCCAGCCACCAGCCGCCCGCACCGGACAGCGCGATGACCGCGGCGGCCAGCAGGGCGGTGCGCTGCTGCAGGGCGGAGAGCAGATCCTCGGTCTCGCTGAACTTCTGCGCGACCTGCACGGCGCCCCGGCCGCCGCCGAGCGCCACGGTCGCGACGTGGTACTCCTCGTCGCCGATCTCCGCCTCCCGCTCCGCGTACCGGCCGGCGTCCCGCTCGCCGGCGATCCGGCGTTCCCCGGCACCGGCCGGGAGGGCCGGGCGCCCCGGCTCCACGATCCGGCCGCCGGCGCCCAGGATCTGCACATCGGTACGGGTGGGCCGGGTGAGGTCGTCGCGCGGTCCGTCGTGGTCGGGGTCGGGGGTCGTGTAGTCGGCGGGCAGGAACGGCTTCTCCTGGACCTGGGTGCGCAGATCCCGTACGACCTGCGAGAACACCGACCGCTCGTCGACCCGTACCAGCCGGGCCGCCGCGTCGTAGCTGAGGAACCCGACCAGGACGGTCACCGCGGCCGCCCCCGTGGCGAACGCGACCGCGAAGGCGGTGCGCAGACTGGCGGGCCTCCGGGTGCGCAGCCAGCGCGTGCGCAGCCAGGCGGCCGGCCCGCCGCCGCGCCAGGAGCCCGCCCAGGTCCGCAGCCGGGCCCGCAGCCGGCGGCCGGGCCCGGTCCCGGACCGGTCGGGGGGCCTGGGCATCTCAGTCCTCCCGCAGCACGTAACCGACGCCGCGCACCGTGTGGATCAGCGGGCGGCAGCCCGGGACATCGACCTTGCGCCGCAGGTAGCCCACGTACACCGCGAGGTTCTTCGAACCCGGACCGAAGTCGTAGCCCCAGATCCGGTCGTAGATCGTCGAATGGTCCAGGACGATCCCGGCGTTGCGGGCCAGCAGCTCCAGCAGCTCGAACTCGGTCCGGGTCAGCTCCAGCTCCCGCTCCCCGCGCCAGGCGCGGCGCGAGGGCCCGTCGATCCGCAGGTCCGCCGCCTCCACGACGCCGCTGTCCGCGATCCGGGCGTCGTACGCCTCCTCGGCCCCCTCGGCTCCCCCGGCCTCGTCCGTCGCACCGGGACCGGCGCCCGTACCGCCCTCGTCGGTCGCCGCCCCCGCCGTCGTCCGTCGCAGCAGTGCCCGCAGCCGGGCGAAGACCTCCTCGACCTCGAACGGCTTGACCACGTAGTCGTCCGCACCGGCATCCAGGCCGGCGATCCGGTCCGCGGTCTCGACCCGGGCGGTGAGCATCAGGATCGGGGTGCGGTCCTGCTCGGCCCGCAGCACCTGGCACACCTGCAGCCCGTCGATCCCCGGCATCATCACGTCCAGCAGGATCACGTCGGGCCGCTCGCGGTGCGCGGCGGCGAGCGCCTGGATGCCGTCCGCGACGGCGGTGACCTCGTACCCCTCCAGGGTCAGGGCACGCTCCAGCGCGGTGCGGATGGGACGGTCGTCCTCGGCGAGCAGTACGGAATGGGTCACCCGGCAAGTCTGCCAAGGGCCCGGAGGTGCGGCGGCGGGCGGCCGGTCCGGCGCCGGGTTTCTTACCGGGATCTCACCCGCTGTTCTTACCGGGCTCTCACCCTCGCCACGCCATCGGCTTACCCCTTACCGCCACGGTGGCCCGGTGCCGGACGGGCCGGTCGTGGCGACCGGCCGCGAGCGTACCGGCCGGTCGGACCGACTCGGCACATCTCGGGGAAGAGCACGACACCGTATGAAGATCACCCTCCTGCTGCACAACGCCTACGCCATCGGCGGCACCGTCCGCACCACCTTCAACCTCGCGGCCGCGCTCGCCGACCGGCACGATGTCGAGATCGTCTCGATGCTGCGGCACCGCGAGGTCCCGCGCTTCACCGTGGACCCCCGGGTGCGGTTGGTGCCGCTGGTGGACACCCGCGTCGGCAGCGAGGACATGGCCGATCCGCTGTTCGGTGAGCCCGCGCAGGACTTCCCGCTCGCCGAGAAGCGGCACCACCAGTACAGCCGGCTGGTCGACGTCCGGGCCGCGGAGTTCCTGCGCACCAGCGACGCGGACGTGCTGATCGGCACCCGGCCCGGCATCAATGTCTACCTGGCCCGGTTCGGCCCCCGCCGGGCCCTGCGGATCGCCCAGGAGCACCTCCGCCACGACGCCCACAGCAAGCGGCTGCGGGCCGAACTCGCCCGCCATTACCGGACGCTGGACGCCCTGGTCACCACCACCGACGCGGATGCCGCTGTCTACGGCGCGCGGATGCCGCTGCCCGGCGTGCGGGTCCTGGCCGTGCCCAACATCGTGCCCGCACCGGCCGGGCCGCCGTCCGAGGGCACCGCGAAGGTGATCGCGGCGGCCGGCCGGCTGGTCCGCGGCAAGCGCTTCGACCTGCTGATCGAGGCGTTCTCCGCGGTCTCGGCCAAGCACCCCGACTGGCGGCTGCGGATACACGGCGGCGGCACCGAGCGCGCCCGGCTCCAGGAGCTGATCGACGGGCTCGGGCTGGGCGAGCGGGCGGAGCTGACCGGGCCGCGCTCCCCGATAGAGGCGGAGTTCGCCAAGGCGTCGATCGTCGCCTCGGCCTCGGACGCGGAGTCCTTCGGCATGACCCTGGTCGAGGCGATGCGCTGCGGTGTTCCCGTCGTCAGCACCGATTGCCCGCTGGGCCCGGCCGAGATCATTCATGACGGTACGGACGGCCTGCTGGTGCCGCGCGGCGACGGCCGGGCGCTGTCCGGCGCTCTCCTCCGGCTCATCGAGGACCCGCAGCTGCGCCACACGATGGCCGAGGCCGCGCTGGAGAGCTCGCACCGCTACGACCCGGAACCGATCGCCGAGCGCTACGCACTCCTCTTCCAGGAGCTCCGGTCGACGCGCGGCCGCCGTGCCCGGCAGCGCACCCTCGGCCGTGCCCGGGCCCGCGCCCGGCGGCTGGTGCGACGGGCCCTGCGGCGCTGAAGCGGCCGCCCACGGACGGCGGGGCCGGTCCGGTCGGCGAAACCGGCCCCGCCTCAACTTGACCGCGGCACAAGGAACTTCCCGTCCACGATCTGGCGTCCCCGGTAGCAAACATGCTGAACTGCTGGAACGAGACTGCTTCGCACGCAGGAACGCCGGCTCGCGGAAATCCCGATCATCGAAATTCGATCACCAAAATCCGGTCACCGGAACGGATCACCGAAACCGGTCGCCGGAACGCAGGAACACACCGACCAGCACCCGATCAGGCAAGCCCCCAGGAACACAGGAAACGCCCGGCACCGCTGCAACGCAGTTGACACTTCGCGCAGTTGACGCTTCGAATCCGCAGGTCCGATCGGCAGGAGGCCGTTCATGCTGCATGGTGTCGATGTCAGCTCCTACAACACCTCGTATTCCGCCGAGGGGCTGGACTTCGTTTTCGTCAAGGCGACCGAGGGCCGCTCCTACATCAATCCGCACCAGTCCGCACAGGCATCAAAGGCCCGTAAAGCGGGCTGTGTGGTCGGTTTCTACCACTTCCTCTGGCCGGGGAATATCACCGCCCAGGCGAAATACTTCGTCGAGAAATGCGCATCGGTGCAAGGTGATCTCCTCGCCTGCGACTGGGAGCGCACCGGCGAGGGGACCTATGCGAGCAATGCCCAGAAGGACCAGTTCCTGGCCGCGGTGAAGAAGCTGCGCCCCACCCACCGGGTGCTGCTCTACTGCAACCGCGACTTCTGGCTCAACCACGACACCACGTCCTACGCGGCCGACGGCCTGTGGATCGCCGACTACGTCTCCGCCGGGCATCCGCGGATCAAGGCGAAGTGGCGCTTCCATCAGTACACCGACCAGCCGCTGGACAAGGATGTCGCGGACTTCTCGACCAAGGCCGCCCTCAAGAAGTGGGCCCGCCCGGCATAAGGTTTCCTACCGGCGCGCCTTTCCGCGTCCCCAGGAACCGCGCCTCCGCGGAGTGCCTCCACAGAGGGGAGCACCCTGCGTAGGCGACAGAGAAGCAGCGCGTCACCGCCACCGCGCGACGCGGCACGAGAACTAGAGGAGCAGCCGTGACCGACCCGGCGTCCAAGGCCCTGCAGCAGGAGATCGCCCGGGATCTCCAGGTGACCGCGTCCTTCGACGCCGAGCAGGAGATCGAGCGCCGGGTGGCCTTCCTCACGGAGCGGCTGACCTCCACGGGCCTGCGCTCGCTGGTCCTGGGGATCAGCGGCGGCGTCGACTCCACGACCACGGGCCGGCTCTGCCAGCTCGCCGTGGAGCGGGCCCGCGCCGCCGGGCACGAGGCGACGTTCTACGCGATGCGGCTGCCGTACGGCGTCCAGGCGGACGAGAAGGACGCCCAGCGGGCGCTGGAATTCATCCGCGCCGACCGGGAGCTGACCGTCGACATCCGCCCCGCGAGCGATGCGGCGCTGCAGGCCGCGGTGGACGGCGGGCTGGTCTTCCGCGACGCCCACCACCAGGATTTCGTCCAGGGCAACATCAAGGCGCGGCAGCGCATGATCGCGCAGTACGCGGTCGCGGGCGCCCATGACGGCCTGGTCGTGGGCACCGACCACGCCGCCGAGGCGGTCTCCGGCTTCTTCACCAAGTTCGGTGACGGCGCGGCCGATGTGGTGCCGCTCACCGGGCTGACCAAGCGCCGGGTGCGCGCGGTGTCGGCGGCGCTGGGCGCCCCCGAGGAGCTGGTGGGCAAGGTGCCCACGGCCGACCTGGAGACCCTCGACCCGGGCAAGCCGGACGAGGACGCGCTCGGCGTGAGCTACGACCAGATCGACGACTTCCTGGAGGGCAAGCCGGTCGACGCGGCCGCCGCCGAGGCCATCGTCCGCCGCTACCGCCTCACCGACCACAAGAGGGCACTGCCGATCGCTCCGTGAGGGGTTGCTTGCGGGGGGGCTTTCGCGGGGGGCGCTTTCGCGGGGGGGGTGCCCGGCGGTTCTGGCTCAGCGGCTCATGGCCCTGCGGCTCTCCCCCCGCCCCCCCCCACCCCCGAACCCACCCCCCCACCCCGTCATCGACCGGCAAGGCGACCGTCACCGTCGCGGTGCTAAATCGTGGGCGTCAGCGGGCATGCATCCGGCCATGGGAAGCCGCGAAGTGCGATCGGAAGATCAACTGTCAGTGGGTCCGCCTACGCTCCGAGGCATGGGTTACGCAAACCTGCGCGAACTCCAGACCGCGCTGACCACCGCCTCCGACCTTGCCTCGTCCCTGCAGTCCGCGCCGACCCGGCGCGATGCGGACCAGCTCGTCGACGTCCTCCGCCAGGCCCTGACCGCCGCCAGCTCGCTGGGTGCCGACAGCGGCCCGACCGGCTGCGCCATACATCCCCACGGCGCGGTCGATCCGCTGTTCGGCGACCCCGAAGATCCCCTTCCGCCGGGCTACGGAAAGTGCCTGCTCTGCAACGACCGCCGCCGCCGGGCGGACGCCCACCCGGCGCACGCCCGCCCCCATGCCCGTCCCCACCCGCGCTGGCGGCGCCGGCTGAGCGCCTAGGCGTACCGCCGAGCGCCCAGGCGTACCGCCCGTCACCGGACGTGGTGACGGGCGACGCTCCCAGGTGCCCCGCCCCCATGAGGCCCCGAAACCGACCGGCCGGGCCCCGACGTGCCGGGCGGGACTACCATCCGCGCATGCGACCTGCCACATACAGCGATGAGGACCTAGAGCAGCACTCCCTCCGGCGACGGGTGCCCGACGACGGGCAGCGGTCCGGCTTCGAGCACGACGTCGACCGGATCCTTTACTCGACCCAGTGGCGGGCGCTGGCCGGCAAGAGCCAGGTGGTGGCGAGCGCCGAGCTGGGCGCGTACCACACCCGGCTGACCCACTCCATGAAGGTCGCGCAGCTCGGGCGGCGGATGGCGGAGCGGCTGGAGCGCCGGTACGGCGGGCCGAACCCGGCGCTCGTCGAGGCGGCGTGCATGGCCCACGACATCGGCCATCCGCCCTTCGGGCACGCGGGCGAGCTGGCCCTGCGCGCCACCATGGACGAGCTGCACTTCGCGGACGGTGTGCTGGACAGCTTCGAGGGCAATGCGCAGACCCTGCGGGTGCTGACCTTCCTCGCCGCCCACAAGTACCCGGGCCACCGCGGGCTGCATCTGACCCGCGCCTGTCTGGACGCCGCCACCAAGTACCCGTGGGAGCGGGCACCTGTCGACCAGGATCCGGCGCGGCATGTGAAGTGGGGGGTCTACGTCGCCGACCGGGAGGCGTTCTCCTGGGTGCGGGCCGGCCGTACGGACACCGCCGTACCGGTCGAGGAGCAGGTCATGGACTGGGCGGACGATGTCACCTACGCCTGCCACGACGTGGAGGACTTCTACCGTACGGGCCTGATTCCGCTGGCCGCGCTGTTCCCGCCGGACGGTGCCGCGGGCGCCGACACCGAGCGGGAGATCCGCCGCTTCCTGGACTACGTCGAGGTCAAGCGGGCGCGGGAGGGCGCGGCCTTCGACCGTGCGGCGGCGCTGGTGATGATGTCGGACATCGGCAAGCGGCTGGCGGTGCCCGCCCCGTACAGCGGCAGCCATGAGGACGCGGTCGCGGTCAATCGCCGCACCGCCGATCTGATCTCGTACTTCACCCGCGGGATCGAGCTGGAGGTGGGCGGCACCGCGGCGATCCGTTACGGGGCGCGGCTGGTGATCCCTCAGGAGCGGCGGGACGCCTGCGATCTGCTCAAGGAACTGGTGTGGTGCTACGTCATCGACCGCCCCGCCCTCGCCACCCAGCAGCACGGCAAGCGGCGGGTGGTGAGCGAGCTGCTGCGCTGGTCCTATGACGCACCCGAGCTGCTGCCGCCGGACCGCGCCGAGGAGCTGGCGCTGCACGGGGACCGGCTGCGTGCCGCCGCGGACCATGTCGCGTCGCTGACCGAGGACCAGGCGCTGGCCCTGCACCGGCGGCTGTCCGGCACCGGCCTGGGGTCGGTCAACGACAACGTCTGGCTCTGAGCCCCGGAGGTCAGGAAGGCAGGAGAGCGGGAGAGCAGGGGCGGGAGGGCGGGAACCCGGTGCCGTTCCGCAAACGGCCCGGCCCCGCCCCCGGCGCGTTTCACGACGGCCCGGCCCGCCCCCGCCGGTCCCTCCCGCACCCCGCCGCCACGGGAACCGCCTCCGCGGGGCTATTCGCCCCCACCCCGCGGACGATCGGCCCCCTCCCGCGGCCGTTCCGCCCCGTCCGGCGACGGCTCCGCCCCGTCCCGCCGCTTCTTCTCCGGCCGGAGCGCGATACGGCCCAGCACCGCGGCGACGACCAGCGCGGCCACCGCGATCAGCGCGTAGTCCGGTACGGCGTTCCCGATCCGCGCCGCCCATTCCTCGGCCCGGAACTCGGCGTCCGCATCGAGGATTCCGGGCAGCGCGCTGGTCCCGTTGAAGCGCAGGAAGAGCACGCCGATGCCGATGAAGAACACCCCGGACAGCACCGAGGTGGTGTGCAGCCGCAGCTTTCCGAGGGTGAAGGCGCGGCCCCGCAGCCAGCCGCGGCTGCCGAGCTTGCACCGGTCCCACAGCAGCGCCAGCACGAACAGCGGCAGTGCCATGCCCAGCGCGTAGACGGCGAGCATCGAGGCGCCGTACACCGGTGAGCCGCTGACCGCCGTCACCGTCAGCACCGCGCCGAGAATCGGGCCCGCGCAGAAGCCGGCGAGCCCGTAGACGCAGCCGAGCAGGAAGGTGGAGACCGCCGACCGCGGGGTGATCCGCGCGGCGGCCGCCTGGGCCCGCCGGGAGGCGAAGCCCAGGCCGAGGATCTGGGCGATCCCCATCGCGATGACGACCCAGCCGCCGACGGCGATCAGCAGGTCGCGGTGGCCGTTGAACAGCCGGCTGGCCGCCGTACTGGCCGCGCCGAGCGGGACCAGCGTCGTGGCCAGCCCCAGATAGAACACCCCGGTACGGGCCACCAGCCGGCCGGGCGTCGAGAGGGAGTACGCGAAGAACGCCGGCAGCAGCAGCGCACTGCACGGGCTGAGCAGCGCCAGCGCCCCGCCCAGGAACGCCGCGAGGTAGCCGATGTCGTTCATTCCTTCGCTCCCTTGGCCGCGGGACCGTTCCCGGCCGCCCGCGCCGCGGCGTCCTTGATGCCCTGCGCGAAGACCTCGGCGGGCTGGGCGCCGGCGACCGGCCGGCCGTTGATGAGGAAGGACGGCGTGGACTGCACCCCGAGCTGGTACCCCTCGGCCTGGTCCTTCTTCAGCGCCTTCTCGGCGTCCGCGCTCTTCATGTCCGTACGGAACTTCTCGATGTCGTCCACCCCGCTGGTGCGGGCCAGCTCGACGAGCTTGTCCTCGGCGAGCGCCTTGCCCTTGCGGGTCTTGGCGTACAGCGCGTCGTGGAGCTGCCAGAACTTGCCCTGCTGTCCCGCGGCCCAGGAGGCGCGGGCGGCCCGCTCGGAGTCGGCGCCGAAGACGGTGAAGTTGCGGAACTCGATGCGCAGGGTGCCCTTGTCGACGAACTTCTTGATCAGGTCGGGCTGGGTCTCGCGGGTGAAGCGGCCGCAGAACGAGCACTGGTAGTCGGCGTATTCGACCAGGACCACCGGGGCGTCCTTCTTGCCGACGGCCAGCGGGTCGCCGTCCTCGCGCCGGCTGGTCTGCTTGGCGAGGTCGTCGAACATCTTCTGCTGTGCGGGGTCCTCCTCGCTCCCGGCGGAGGCGGCGGCCTCCGGGGAGCCGGTGCGGCCGGTGCCGGGGTCGCCCTCGACGGACTTGCCGACGGCGACCCCGATGGCGATGACGGCCACGACGAGGGCGATGACCGCGCCGATGGCGGCCAGTTTGCGGGTGGGGGAAGCGGAAACGGGCATGCGGAAGCTCCAGACGTACCGAGGGGGAATTCAGGCCGTGTGCGTCGGGGCAGCGGCCTATATCCGCAGTACGGGCAGGAGCGCGGTGCGGTCGCGGGCGGGTGCGCTGTCGGTCGGTGGCCGGGCGAGCGCGAACTGCGCGGGGAGATCCGCGGCGAGCGGCCCCGGGCCGGTGGTGGCGGGGGCGAGGGGTTCACCGCGGTGCGGCGTCGGCAGCGGGGCGGACTCGGCGGGCCCCGGGGCGTGCCGGTCCGAGCAGCGCTTGGGCGCATGGACCACGGCGACCGGGGCGTCGGGATCGAGCCGCGGGCCGTTGCCGGCAGCCGGGTGTGCCGGTGCGTTCCGGTCCGCCCGGGTGACGGCTGCCGGGGCGGCCGCTGTCGCTCCGTCGGTCCGCCATGCCGCCGCGGCCGTCGCCGCCCGGCCCGCCTGCCAGGCCTGGTCGCCGCCGATGCGGCACAGCAGCGGCCCGAAGGTGACGGCGAGGAGGAGCAGCAGCGTCAGCGTGGCCGACCGGCGCACGTGGTGCATGTTCCCTCCTCTCCGTACCTGGCGCGGGCATGAACATCCCATCCTACGGATCGTCACGGCGCGAGCGGAGCACCGACCGGTCCGCAGCGCCGTCGGGGTTCAGGGGGCCGGAGCGGGCGGGGGAGATCCGCCTGTCAGCGGTCGGCGATCCGCATCTCGAACCAGGTCGTCTTGCCGCGCGGCAGCAGATCCACGCCCCAGCGGTCGGAGAGCTTGTCGACGAGGAAGAGGCCGCGGCCGCTGGTGTCCATCTCCTGGACCGGCATGAGACAGGGCAGGCCGCGGGACGGGTCGCGCACCTCGATCCGGATCCAGCCGCGGCGGCGGAGCATCCGCAGCCCGAAGGTGCGCGCGCCGGTGTGCCGTACGGCGTTGCCGACGAGCTCGGAGACCAGCAGCACGGCGTGCTCGGCGAGCTGGGGCGTGAGGGACCACTGCTTGAGGAGTACGGCGGCGGTCAGCCGGCGGGCGATGCCGGCGGACTGGGGGCGCGAGGGCAGCCGGACCTCACCGAGGGCCGGTTCACCGACCGGGTCGAGTGCCGCGAAGACGGGTGCGCAGGGTGCCGGTGCGGTGTCCGGGTCCGGACCGGGGATGCCCCATCGTGCGGCGGCCGGATCGCTCCGCGGCCGCGGCTGCTCCATTCCTTCGAGGCCCGCCATGCCTCCCATCATGGCCGCTGCGGGACGTCCACGGGGGTGGAACCGACGGAATCGATTGTCCGGAATCGTCGGTTCCAGGCCCCCGGCGAGACATATGCCAACGGCAGTTAAGGTTCCGGGATTTCCTCGCTGACCTGGGACGACGCCCGGCGCGCAAGGGAACCGCCGGGCACATCAACAAGGTTGCCTTAAGGTGCAATTAAGCCTTCCTCGGTTCGCCCACACGGGGCATTGCACCCGTCCCAAACCTCAGGCGTACCGCCAACAACAGTCGTTTCAGAGGAACTTGGCCTTGCCCGGCCCTTCCTCCACGAAGCTGCGCATGCCGGTCTCCCGGTCCTCGGTCGCGAACAGCCCCGCGAACCAGTTGCGTTCGATCGTCAGCCCGGTGTCGATGTCGGTCTCCAGACCCCCGTCGACGGACTCCTTGGCGGCCCGCAGCGCCAGCGCGGGGCCGGCGGCCAGCCGCGCCGCCCAGGCGTGCGCCTGCTCGTAGACCTCCGCGGCCGGCACCACCCGGTCGACCAGGCCGAGGGCGAGCGCCTCGTCGGCCTTCACATGACGGCCGGTGAAGATCAGGTCCTTGGCCTTGGACGGGCCCACCAGCCGCGCCAGCCGCTGGGTGCCGCCGGCCCCGGGGATCAGGCCCAGCAGGATCTCCGGCTGGCCGAGCTTGGCGTTGTCGCCGGCGATCCGGAAGTCGGCGCAGAGCGCCAACTCGCAGCCCCCGCCGAGCGCATAGCCGGTGATCGCGGCCACCACCGGCTTGGGGATCCGGGCCACGGCGGTGAAGGAGTCCTGCAGGGCCTTGGAGCGCACGACCATGGCCGGGTGGTCCATGGCCTGCATCTCCTTGATGTCCGCGCCGGCCGCGAACACCTTCTCGCCGCCCCACACGACGACCGCACGCACATCGTCGCGGCGGGTGACCTCCTCGGCCAGCTCGCGCAGCCGGTCCTGGGTGGCGATGTCCAGTGCGTTCATCGGCGGACGGTCCAGGCGGATGGTGCCGACGCCGTCGGCGACCTCGAGATTCACAGTCATGCGGGAAGGTTAGTACGCGTTAACGGCATCGGGCCCGGTGCACTCCGTCACAGTGCACCGGGCCCGGTCGCCTTCCGGCCGTCCTGCAGGGCGAGCGTTCCTACTGGGCGGCCTTCCACTTCTCCCAGGAGAGGTTCCAGTCGCTGAAGCCGTTGTCCGGCTGGATCGTTTCGTCGTGGGAGTTCTTGACGACGACCACATCGCCGATCACGGAGTTGCGGAAGAACCACGCCGCCGGGGTGGAGCCGTCGCCGCCGCCCCGCTGGTCGAAGAGGCCCACACAGCCATGGCTGGCGTTGCGGTTGCCGAAGGTGGCGCTGCCCGACCAGTAGTTGCCGTGGATGAACGTGCCGGAGGTGCTCAGCCGCATGGCGTGCGGGACGTCCTTGATGTCGTACTCCCCGCCGAAGCCGACGGTGTCACCGTTCATCCGCGTCACGAGGTGCTTCTCGCTGATCACCATCTTGCCGTTGTACGTCTCGGTGCCCGGCGCGCCCGAGGTGATCGGGATGGTCTTGATCTTCTTGCCGTCGCGGACCACGGTCATCTTCTTCGACTCGGCGTCGACCGTGCTGACCTGGCTGCGGCCGACGGTGAAGGAGACCTCCTTGGCCTGGGTGCCGTAGACACCGGGGCGCCCCTCGACGCCGTTGAGGTCGAGCTTGAGGGTGACCTTGGTGCCGGCCGCCCAGTACTTCTCGGGGCGGAAGTCGAGCCGGTCGTTGCCGAACCAGTGGCCCTCGATCGGCACCGACGGCTTCGCGCTGACCTTGATGGCGTCCTCGACGGCCTTGGGGTCGGTGATGCCGCGGGTGAAGTGGACCGAGACCGGCATCCCGACGCCGACCTGCTGGCCGTTCTCGGGGCTGTACTGGCCGATGAAGGTGTTCTTGGGGACGAGGGTGGTGAAGCTGGAGTGCTCGGCCGCCTCCCGGCCCTTGCCGTCCACCGCTATGGCGTCGACGGTGTACTCCGTCGAGGCGCCCAGATGGCCGCTCGGCTGCCACAGGGCACCACTGCCCGCTATCTTCCCGTCGACCTCGTTGCCCTTGCCGTCCTTGACCTTGACGGACTTGAGCCGGCCCTTCTGGGCGGTGACCTTCAGCGCGCCGCTGGTGGCGACGTCGTGCGCACCGTCCTTGGGCGCTATCGTCACGGCCGCCTGCGAGGCGTCCTTGTCCCCGCCCGCCTTGCCGGCCGGTTTGTCGTCATCGCCGTCACCGCCGCATGCGGTCACCAGCAGCAGCATCGCGCCGAGCAGCAGGGCCAGCGGGCCCCCGCTCCCGTGCGGCCACCGGCGCCGACGAGCCGGCACCCCCGAGTTCGGCTGGACGTTCACGACTGGCCCCTTTTCCCCTCGCACGGCCCGCGATCCCCCGCGCACGGACGCGGACAGCCGCGCGCTTGCCGTTAGATAACCACACCGCGGTGACAGTGAACTCCCCGTGAACGTCACCGTTTAGTCCCAAGTGCGGGGGTGGTGCGGAGGCAGGGGGCGGACGGGCGCCGGTCAGCGCAGCGCGGACCCGGCCCGCCACAGCTCCCACGGCATGTTCCAGCCGCCGAGGCCGTTGTCCGGCGCGACCATCCGCTCCGGGGAGTGGACCACCACGACGGTGTCGCCGACGATCGAGTGGCCGAAGAACCAGCCGGCCGGGGTGTGGGGGCCGCCGCCCTTGATGTCCTTCAGCCCGACGCAGCCGTGGCTGGTGTTGAGGCCGCCGAAGACCTGGGGCGGCGCCCAGTAGTTGCCGTGGAGGAAGGTCCCGGACCGGGTCAGACGCATGGCGTGCGGGACGTCCGGGATGTCGTACTCGCCACCGAAGCCGACGGTGTCGCCGTCCATCCGCGTCATCGAATGCCGCTCCAGGATCACCATCGTCCCGTTGTAGGTGGGGTTCTCGTCGTCGCCGGCGGTGACCGGCAGCACCGCCACCACCCGGCCGTTCTGGCGCACCGTCATGGTGTGCCGGGCGGCATCGATGACGCTGACCTGGTCCCGGCCCACCCGGTAGTGGACGGTCCGGCGCTGCGTCCCGTAGGCGCCCGGTCCGGCCTTCACCCCGCGCAGCCGCAGATCCACGGTGATCCTGGTGCCCGGACGCCAGCGCGCACGGGGCCGGAAGTCCAGGCGGCGGTGGCCGAACCAGTGGGCGGCGATCTCGACGGCGGGCCGGGCGCTCACCCTGACGGCGCGTTCGACGGCCGCGCGGTCGACGGCCGGCCGGTTGAAGACCAGCGAGAAGATCAGGCCGGTGCCGACCGTGGCATCGCCCTGGGGCGAGAAGTGGCCGGTGAAGCGGCGGGTGGGCACGGAGGTGGTGAACGAGGTGCGGCGGGCCGAGCGGTGGCCCGCGCCGTCCAGCGCGACCGCGTCGACGGTGTACTTCGCGCCGAGTTGCAGGCGCCCCTGCGCAGGCCGCCAGATCATGCCGTCCGGGGAGATCCGCCCGGCGACGGGCTGCCGGCCGGCGCCCCCGGTCCGGCTGACCTCGACCCGCTCCAGCCGCCCCTCGGGCACCCGGACCTCGAACCGCCCGTCGGCCCGTACGCCGTGCGCGCCGTTGTGCGGGACGACCCTGATCGTCTGCTCCGGGGAGCGCGGTGTGCCGCCGACGAAGACCTCCGCGTCCCGGCAGCCGGCCAGTGCCACCGCCCCGGTGAGTCCGGCCACGGCGGCGAGGACGACGCGGGCCGCCCGCACCGCCGTCCCGCGACCCGCCCGCACCCGGCCCCGCACCCGGATTCCCGTACGGCTCGTCGCTCGGTCCCCTGCTCGGCTCTGCTGATGGGCGGTCATATACCGAATTGTGACGGATCATGCCCGGGTTAGGAGGTATGCCGCGTAAGGGAATGTCACGGACAGCACGGGGTGGAACAACGAGCCCTCCCCACGGGAAGCGTGAGGCAACGCCCGGTTGCGGGAAGAACAACGGGGAGGGCGGGGGGACACCTGCACGGCCGGACTCCCCAGTGGACGCTGGGAGGTACCCCGTGCCGGGGGAACCACCGCCCGACCGAGCCATGAGCCGCAGGAGGCCGGCACGTGTCGAGCGCACCCGAGCAGGAGGCGGTGGCGGATGAGCCAGTCGCCCCACCCGCGGACATCCGCCCCGGCAGCCCCACACCCCTGGGGGCCCGGTACCGCACCGGCCCCGATGGCATCGCCGGCACCAACTTCGCCCTGTGGGCGGGCGGCGCCGAGGCCGTGGAACTGTGTCTCTTCGACGACGCGGAGCGCGAGACGCGCCATGCGCTGACCGAGCTCACCCATGAGATCTGGCACGGCTTTCTGCCCGGTATCCACCCCGGCCAGCGCTACGGCTACCGGGTGCACGGCCGCTGGGACCCCTGGACCGGCGCCCGCTGGAATCCGGCGAAGCTGCTGCTGGACCCGTACGCCAGGGCCGTGGACGGCGACTTCGGCACGCGTACGGAACCGTCCGGCGCAGGCTCCGCGCTGCCGGCCCAGCTCTACGGCCACGTCCGTGACTGGCCGCAGCAGCAGGCCGCCGACACCGTGCGCGACGACCGGGACTCGGCGCCGTACGTCCCCAAGGGCGTCGTGGTCGGGGAGGACACCGGGGACGAGGGCGGCGTCGACGAATGGCAGGACGACCGCCGGCCCAAGACGCCCTGGCCGGATTCCGTGCTCTACGAACTGCATGTGCGCGGCTTCACGATGCGCCACCCCGGTATCCCGGAGCGGCTGCGCGGCACCTATGCGGGGCTCGCGCACCCCGCCGCGCTGGAGCATCTCGTCCGGCTCGGCGTCACCGCCGTCGAACTGCTGCCCGTCCACCAGTTCGCGCACGAGGACCACCTGGTGCGCCGGGGGCTGCGCAACTACTGGGGCTACAACTCCCTCGGCTACTTCGCGCCACACGCCGGATACGCCGCCACCGGCACCCGGGGGCAGCAGGTCGGCGAGTTCAAGCGGATGGTGCGGGCGCTGCACGACGCGGGCATCGAGGTGATCCTCGACGTCGTCTACAACCACACCGCGGAGGCCGGTGAGCTGGGCCCGACGCTCTCCCTGCGGGGCATCGACAACCGCGGCTACTACCGCCTGGCGGGCGAGGCCCGCCGCTACACCGACTACACCGGGTGCGGCAACACCCTGCACGTCGTCCAGCCCCATGTCCTGCGGCTGATCACCGATTCGCTGCGCTACTGGGTCACCGAGATGGGCGTGGACGGCTTCCGCTTCGATCTGGCGGCCGCGCTGGCCCGCTCCATGCACGACGTCGACATGCTCTCGCCGTTCCTCGCGGTGATCGCCCAGGACCCGGTGCTGCGCCGGGTCAAGCTGATCGCCGAGCCCTGGGACGTGGGCTCCGGCGGCTATCAGGTCGGCGCCTTCCCCCCGTTGTGGACGGAGTGGAACGACCGCTACCGCGACACCGTCCGCGACTTCTGGCGCGGCGCCCAGCACGACGTGCGCGACCTGGGCTACCGGCTCTCCGGGTCGAGCGACCTCTACGCCTGGGGCGGCCGCCGCCCGTACGCCTCGGTCAACTTCATCACCGCGCACGACGGCTTCACCCTCCGCGACCTGGTCAGCTACGAGCACAAACGCAACGCGGACAACGGGGAGGGCAACCGCGACGGCACGCACGACAACCGGTCCTGGAACTGCGGCGCCGAGGGCGAGACCGACGACGGGGAGGTCCGCGCGCTGCGCCGCCGCCAGCTGCGCAACCTCCTGACCACCCTGCTGCTGTCGACGGGCGTGCCGATGCTGGTCGCCGGTGACGAGATGGGCCGCACCCAGCACGGCAACAACAACGCCTACTGCCAGGACAACGAGACCAGTTGGCTGGACTGGTCGCTGCTGGACGACCCGGAATGGCGCCCGCTGGCCGGCCTCGCCGCCCGCCTCATCGCCCTGCGCCGCGCGCACCCCGTGCTGCGCCGCCGGGCGTTCTTCTCCGGCCGGCCGCATCATCAGGGCGGGCTGCGCGATCTCGCGTGGTTCACCGCGGACGGCACGGAGATGACCGAACAGGACTGGTACACCCCGGGGGCCACGCTGGGCATGTACCTCTCCGGGAACGACATCTCCCAACGCGACGACCGGGGCATCCGCATCGTCGACGACAGCTTCCTGGCCGTGCTGCACGCCGCCGACCGGCCCCGCGCGTTCACCCTCCCCGGGCCGCCCTGGGCCGGCGCCTACGAACTCCTCGTCGACACGGCGCGCGAGGACCAGCCGGGGGCGGCCGAACCGCCGTACGCGGCGGGCGGCACGTTCACGCTCGCCGCGCGGTCGGTGGTGCTGTTCCGGGCGGTGCCCGGCTGAGGCGGGCGGCGGGGCGGGGACGGGGGGGGACGGTTCGGCGGCCGGCCCCGCGGCCCGGCCGGCCGCCTACGCGGCTCGAAACGGCGAGCGTGGCCGCCGGCCGGGGAAAACCACATGAGCATTGTCAGTGCCGCGCCCTACGCTCGCGAGTGATGGCCGATACCGCGCAGACCTCGCCCCCGACCGACCGGACCGACTTACCCCAGCCTCAGCACTCCGCCGTGCGGTCGCTGTTGCGCCTGTGGCCGTTCGCGCGGCCCGTGCGGGCGCGCCTGCTCATCGCCGCGTGCGTGGCGGTGCTCGCCTCGTGCGTCAGCCTGGTCATTCCGCTGGTGCTCAAGTGGCTGGTGGACGGGCCGGTGGCCGCGCGCGATCCGGGCGGGGTGTGGCTCGGCGGCGCGTATCTCCTGCTGCTCGGTGTCGCGGAGGCATTGCTGTTCGGGCTGCGGCGCCGGCTGGTGGCGCGTCCGCTGGCCAGGGTGGAGGCGGCGATGCGCGAGGCGCTGTACCGCCATCTGCAGCGGCTCCCGGTCTCCTTCCACGACCGCTGGCCATCGGGCCAGTTGTTGTCGCGCGGCACGACCGACCTGCAGCTGGTGCGTCTGTTCCTCGCCTTCCCCCTGACCTTTCTGCTGGTCAACGCCACGACCATCCTGGTGGGCGCGGTGCTCCTGCTGGCCCAGCGCTGGTCACTGGGGCTGGTGCTGCTGGCGCCGGTGCTGCCGCTGATGGTGCTGTGCTCCGTCTTCGAGGCGAAGTACGGGCGCGCCGCGCGCCGGACCCAGGACCAGCTCGGCGATCTGACCACGGTGGTCGAGGAGTCGGTGCTCGGCATCCGCATCATCAAGGGTTTCGGCCGCCACCGCAGCCAGGCCCGCGCCTTCCGGCAGCTGACGCACGCGCTGCGGACGTCCGAACTCCGCAAGGCGCGGCTGCTGGCCTGGATCCTGGGCTTCATCACCACGCTTCCGGAGATCGCGATCGGCGCCGGCCTGGTGCTCGGCACGCTCCAGGTGACCGAGGGCGTGCTGTCCGCGGGCACTCTCGTCGCCTTCCTGTCGACGGCGCTGGCGCTGCGCTGGCCGGTGGAGTCGATCGGCTTCCTGCTGGCCATGGCCAACGAGGCGGCATCGGCCACGGACCGGTACTTCGAGGTCATGGACGAGCCGGCGGTGGACGAGACGGCGGCGGGCACGGCGGCGACGGCCGCACCGCCTCCGGACCGGACGACGGCCGCGGGGCAGGACACGCCGGCCGCGCCCGGCACCGGCGGGCTGGTCTTCTCCGGCGTCGCGTTCCGCTACCCCGATGCGCCGCCCGACACCCCGCCCCTCCTCCAGGACATCACCCTGCACATCCGGCCCGGCGAGACGATGGCGCTGGTCGGGGCGACGGGCAGCGGGAAGACCACGCTCACGGCACTGGTGCCGAGGCTGTACGACCCGACCGCGGGCCGGATCGTCCTGGACGGACGCGATCTGGCGACGCTCAGCCGGGACGAGGCCCGTGCGCTGGTCGCGGTGGCCTTCGAGGAGCCGACGCTCTTCTCGGCGACCGCCGCGGAGAACGTGCTGATGGGCGACGAGGATGCCCAGGACGACGATCTGCGGCGGGCCTTGGCGGTGGCACAGGCCGAGGGATTCGTCGACGCCCTCCCCGACGGCAGTGCCACCCAGGTCGGTGAGCAGGGGCTGAGCCTGTCCGGCGGGCAGCGGCAACGGCTCGCCCTGGCCCGTGCCGTGGTCGGCCGGCCGCGCTTCCTGATTCTCGACGATCCGCTCTCCGCCCTCGACGTGCACACCGAGGCCCTGGTGGAGGCGGCGCTGCGCCGGGTCCTCTCCACCACCACCGCCCTGGTCGTCGCCCACCGGCCGTCCACGGTCCTGCTCGCCGACCGGGTGGCGCTGCTGTCCGGCGGCCGGATCGCCGCCGTCGGCACCCACCACCAACTCCTGCGGGACAACCGCGAGTACGCCACCCTGATGTCCGGCGAAGGAGAGGGCGCCCGATGACCACGACCACGACCGGCCTCCCGTCCGACGGGCCCGGCGACCGCCCCGGCCCGGAGCAACGGCCCTCTTCCCCGCCGCCTCCCCCACAGCCCGAGGACTCCCCCGCCACCGACGCCTTCGCCCACGACACCCTCCCCACCCCCAAGGGGGCCTCGCGCACCCTGCTGGGTTCGCTGCTGGCCCCCCACCGGCGCCGGGTCGCGGCGGTGGCCGTGGCGCTGCTGCTCCAGCAGGCCGCCGTGCAGGCCGGTCCGCTGCTGGTCGCCTACGCCCTCGACCGCGCGGTGCCGGCGCTGCGCGCGGGTGATCACGGGCCGCTGATCGCCGTGGCAGTCGCGGCGGTGCTGTGCGCGGTCGCGTCCGGCGGGCTGCAGTTCGGCTTCATCCAGCTCTCCGCGCGCGTCAGCCAGGATGTGCTGCTCGACCTCCGCGGCCGGATCTTCCGGCATGCGCAGGCGCTGAGCCTGGACTTCCACGAGCGCTACACGTCCGGCCGGCTGATCTCCCGCGCCACCACGGACGTCGAGTCGCTGCGCGAACTCCTCGAGGAGGGGCTGCAGGAGCTGATCACGATCGTGCTCGCGACGGTCTACATC
Organism: Streptomyces caniferus; assembly: GCF_009811555.1. GTDB lineage: Bacteria > Actinomycetota > Actinomycetes > Streptomycetales > Streptomycetaceae > Streptomyces > Streptomyces caniferus. Next base: position 427,096 of record NZ_BLIN01000002.1, read on the forward strand.
ACCGTCATCCTGGTCTGGCTGGACTGGGGGCTCGGCGCGGCCGCCCTCGCCTCCGCCGGTCCGCTCGCCCTCCTCGTACGCTCCTTCCGGCGCCGTGCGCACCGGGTCTACAGCGCGAAGTCCACGGCGATGGCGGGCGTCATCGTGAAGTTCACCGAGACCCTCAACGGCATCCGCCCGGTGCAGGCGTTCCGCCGCGAGCGGCCGAACGACGCCGCGTTCGCCCGGCTGAACCACGCCCATGCCCGGATCAACGGCGACACCGCCCTGGAGATGGCGCGCTATGTCGTCCTCTCCCGGCTGGTGGCCAATACCGCGGTCGCCGCGATCGTCCTGTGGGGCGCCTACCGCGTGGCCACGGGAGGCCTGGCGCTCGGCGTGCTGGCCGCCGGGGTGCTCTATCTGCGGCGGCTGTACGACCCCATCGACCGGCTCGGGATGTTCCTCAACGCCTATGAGTCCGCGGCCGCTTCGCTCCAGAAGATCGCCGGGCTGCTGGCCCTGCGCCCCGGCGTCCCGGAACCGGACGCACCCGTCGCGCTGCCGGCCGTCGCCGCGTCCCGGCCGGGCCGCGAGGTCGCCTTCCATGACGTCCGCTTCGCCTACCGCACCGGCAGCGAGGTGCTGCCCCGCTTCGGTCTGACCCTCGCGGCGGGTGCGACCGTCGCCGTGGTGGGTGCCACGGGCGCCGGCAAGTCCACCCTCGCCAAGCTGCTGGCCCGCTTCTACGACCCCACCGAGGGCCAGGTGCTGCTCGACGGCGTCGATCTGCGGTCGCTGTCCACCACCACCCTGCGCCGCGGCGTCGTCATGGTCACCCAGGAGGCGTTCCTGTTCTCCGGCACGGTCGCCGACAACATCGCCCTCGGCCGCCCGGACGCCACCCGCGAGGAGATCGAACGCGCCGCGAAGGCCATCGGCGCCCATGGCTTCATCACCGCTCTGCCGGACGGCTACGACACCGACGTCCGCAAGCGCGGCGGCCGCATCTCGGCCGGCCAGCGCCAACTGGTCGGCTTCGCCCGCGCCCTGCTCGCGGACCCCGCCGTCCTCATCCTCGACGAGGCCACCAGTTCGCTGGACATCCCCGGCGAACGCGCGGTGCAGCGCGCCATGGCCACGGTGCTGCGGGGCCGTACGGCCCTGGTGATCGCCCATCGCCTCTCGACCGTCGAGATCGCCGACCGGGTCCTGGTCATGGCCGACGGCCGGATCGTCGAGGACGGCCCCCCGAAGGACCTCCTCGCGGACCGGGGCCGTTTCGCCGACCTCCATCAGGCGTGGCGGGACAGCGTGGGGTAGCCGGAGCAGCGTGGGGCAGCCGGGGCAGCCGGACGGAGGGGCGGCCCACGGACTCTCGCGCGCCGTCGCTCCCGTCCGGACGTCTCGATATCCCCGCACCGGCACATGGCGCACGGCACCCGGATGACCATGGTTCGTCCGGGCCGGTGCCCACGAGGCCGCGGACCCGACCGGCGAAGTCGGCGCGGGGGAGGACAACATGAGGGGGACGGACGGCATGACCACAGGGCGGACGGCATGGCGAGGGGCGGACGGCATGACGAGGGGGCGGACGGCGTGACGGATTCGGGGAGCGGTGGCCGGGAGGTTCCGGGCCCCCGCAGTGCCGGGCGGTATCTGTGGTGGCTGGTGGTCAGCCAGCGGGGGCGGGTGGCGGCGGGTGCCACGTACGGGAGTCTGTGGATGGTGGGGATGATGCTGCCGCCCTATGTGCTGTCGCGGGCCATCGACGACGGACTGGCACCGGGCCGGATGCCGGTGCTGCTCGGCTGGACGGCGGTGCTGCTCGGGGTCGGGGTGCTGAACGCCTGGCTGGCGGTCATGCGGCACCGCACCATGACCCGTATCCGGATGGACGCCACCTTCCGCACGGTGCGGGCGCTGGTGGCGCAGACGGTGCGGCTGGGGGCGGCGCTGCCCGGCAAGGTGACGGCCGGGGAGGTGGTCACGATCGGGATCGGCGATGTCGTGGTGATCAGCAAGACGCTGACGATGACCGGGCCCGGCGTCGGCGGGGTGCTGGCGTACGCGGTCGTCGCCCTCCTGCTGCTGGACGTCTCACCGCTGCTGGCCGGAGTGGTGCTGCTGGGCGTGCCCGTGCTCGCGGTGCTGGTGGGGCCGCTGCTGGGGCGGTTGCAGGGGGCGCAGACGCGCTACCGCGAGCGGCAGAGCGGGCTGGCGGCGCGGCTGACGGATCTGGTCGGCGGGCTGCGGGTGCTCAACGGCCTCGGCGGGAAGGCGGTGTTCGCCGACCGCTACCGGCACGCCTCGCAGGCGCTGCGCGGCGAGGGGTACCGGGTCGGCGCCGTGACGAGCTGGGTGCAGGCGCTCGGGATCGGTCTGCCGACGCTGTTCCTGGCCGCGGTGACCTGGCCGGCGGCGCGGATGGCGGCCCAGGGGACCCTCACCGTGGGCGAGTTGGTGGCGGTCTACGGCTATGCCGCGGCGCTGGTGGTACCGGTGTCGTTCTTCATCGAGGGCGGCTACGACCTCACCCGTGGACTGGTCGCGGCCCGGCGGGTCGTCCGGTTCCTGGCGCTGGAACCGGCCGGCGCGGACCGGGCGGGGAAGGCCGGCGCGGACCGGGCGGGGAAGGCCGGCGCGGACCGGGAGGCTCCCGTCGTCGCGTCCGTGCTGCACGATCCGGCGTCGGGCGTCGAGGTGGTGCCGGGGCAGCTGACCGCGCTGGTCGCCGCCCGGCCGGCCGAATCGGCCGCCGTGGTCGACCGCCTCGGCCGGTTCGCGGATTCGGCCGCGACCTGGGGCGGGGTACGGCTCGACGAGATCGCGCCGGCCCGGCTCCGTGACCGGCTCCTGGTGGCGGACAACGAGGCGGACCTCTTCGCCGGGACACTGCGCGAGGTGGTCGGCGGGCGGCGGGACCCGAGCGAGGAGGCGATCGACGACGCCGTCCGCACGGCCCTGGCCGAGGACATCGTCCGCGGTCTGCCGGGCGGGCTCGACGCGCCGGTCGAGGCGCAGGGCCGCAATCTCTCCGGCGGGCAGCGGCAACGGCTGCGCCTGGTGCGGGCGTTGCTCGCCGACCCCGAGGTGCTGCTCGCCGTCGAGCCGACCTCGGCGGTCGACGCGCACACCGAGGCGGGCATCGCGGCCCGGCTGCACGCCGCCCGTGCGGGCCGTACGACGGTGGTCACCAGCACCTCGCCGCTGCTGCTCGACCGGGCCGACCGCGTGTACTTCCTCGTCGACGGCACGGTCGCGGCCGTCGGCGGTCATCGTGAACTCCTGGACGAGCAGCCCGGATACCGCCGCCTGGTCTCCCGCGGCGAGGACGAGGACGAGAAAGGCGCCGGCACCGGCCGCCGCCCCGTGGGCGCGGCCGAGGCGCCCGTGACCGAGGAGGGCACGCGATGACGGCGACCCCCGACCGGGCCGGCGGGGCCGGCGCCGTGCCGCCGGACGACGCGGCACCGCCGGACGGTGCCGCGCTGCCGGTGGCCGATCCGGCCACGACCCGGCGGGCGGCACTCCGGCTGATCCGGCGCGACGGCCGGGCCTTCGCCCTGATGCTCGCGCTCAACGCCCTGGCCGCGGGCGCGGGCCTGGCCGGCCCGTGGCTGCTCGGCCGGATCGTGGACACGGTGCGGGACGGCGGCGGGGTGGGCACGGTCGACCGGCTGGCGCTGGTCATCCTGGTGTGCGCGGTGGCGCAGCTGCTGCTGGCGCGCTACGCCCGGTTCGTCGGGTACCGCTTCGGCGAGCGCACCGTGGCACGGATCCGGGAGCAGTACGTCGACCGGGCGCTCGCCCTGCCCGCCGCAACGGTGGAGCGGGCGGGCACCGGCGATCTGACGGCCCGCGGCACCTCCGATGTCACGGCGGTCGCCGAGACGCTGCGGGACGCCGCACCGGAGGTGGGCGTCGCCGCGGTGCAGGCGCTGTTCCTGCTCGGTGCGGTGGTCGTGCTCGATCCGCTGCTCGGCGCGTGCGGGCTGGGGCTGCTGTGCGGTCTGGTCGCGGTCCGGTGGTATCTGCGCCGGGCACACACCGCGTATCTGGCGGAGGGGGCGGCGACCTCCGCGCTCGCCGAACTGCTGTCGGCCACCGCCGCGGGCGCCCGGACCGTCGAGGCCCTGGGGCTCGGGGAGCGCCGGCGGGCGGCGTGCGAGCAGGCCGTCGAGCGCTGCCGGCGCACCCGCACCCGCACCCTGTTCCTGCGCAGCGTGCTGCTGCCCGCCGTGGATGTCTCGTACGTCCTCCCGGTGGTCGGCGTCCTGCTGGTGGGCGGGGCGCTGCACGGGCACGGCGCCGTCAGCCTGGGCGTGGTCGTCTCCGCCGCGCTGTATCTGCGGCAGCTGTCCGAGCCGCTGGAGACGATCCTGTGGTGGCTCGAACAACTGCAGAGCAGCGGCGCCGCCTTCGCCCGCGTCGAGGGCCTGGGCCGGGCGCCCGGGGCCGGCACCGCCCCCGCGGCCCGCCTGCCCCACCCCTCCCCGGAGCCCTCCTCCACCACCACCGCATCCCCCGCACCCGCCGACGACCGCATCGACGTCACCGCCGTGCACTACGCCTACGCCACCGGGGACAACGGCCCGCACACCACGCCCCGCGACGTCCTGCACGGCGTGGACCTGACCGTCCGCCCCGGCGAACGCCTCGCCGTGGTCGGCCCCTCGGGAGCCGGCAAGTCCACCCTGGGGCGGCTGCTGGCCGGTATCGATGCGCCGCGCAGCGGCTCGGTGACGGTCGGACGGGTGCCGATCGCCGCGCTGGACCCGGAGGTGCTGCGCCGGCAGGTCGTCCTCGTGACGCAGGAGCACCATGTGTTCCTGGGCACCCTCCGGGACAATCTGCACATCGCCGCACCCGGTGCCGCGGACGCCACACTGCGCGCCGCGCTGGCCGCCGTGGGCGCCGAATGGGCCGAGGAGCTGCCGGCCGGCCTGGACACCGAACTGGGCGCCGGCGGCCACCGTCCCGACGGCGCACAGTCCCAGCAACTGGCCCTGGCCCGGGTGGTGCTGGCAGATCCGCACACTCTGATCCTGGACGAGGCGACGGCGCTGCTCGACCCCCGTACGGCGCGGCACACGGAGCGCGCCCTGGCCGCCGTCCTGCGGGACCGTACGGTCATCGCCATCGCGCACCGTCTGCACACCGCGCACGATGCGGACCGGGTGGCCGTCATGGAGGGCGGCCGGCTGACCGAACTCGGCACGCACGACGAGCTGGTGGCGGCGGACGGCGCCTACGCCGCGCTCTGGCACTCCTGGCACGGCCGGGGGACGGCCGGCTGACCGGCGCCCGGCGCGGGGGTGTCCGCCCGCGGTGCCGCACGCCCCGGGGCGCAGCGAGCGCCGGTATGCCCCGGGGCCCGCGGACGCGCCCCGGGGCAGGATCTCCCCGGGACGGGATCCGGACGGCTATGAGCTGCTGTTCCAGCGGTTTTCGCAGGTTTGAACGGGCGGGAACGGCTCGCGCGGCCGATCACGGGCCGTCCGGCATCCGAACACCGATTTCGCGCAACGGACGGTTTCCGGCCAATTCGTTGAACGGTGCCTGACAACCAGCCACTTGCGGTGGGACTCTTCCCCGCAACCGCCGCACGGATCCCCACAGCACCACATCCCGCGGCCGCAGGTTCCACCTGCTCCACCCGTACCACCCGTACGCCCAGCACCTCCCGTTCGTCTCCCCCCACACGCTCCAAGAGTTCTGCCTCGCTCTGCCCGGACGGCCGTTCGCCGCCCGGTCCCCCTCGGCCGCATCGCCACTCAGCGGCCACCGCAGAAGGAGTCAGCGTGAGACGCACCCCCCATGGACGCGCCGTTGCGACCGGCGCACTCGTCGCCGTCACGGCGATGCTGGCAGTCGGCGTCCAGGCCGGTACCGGCACGGCGGCCGCCCCGCGGCCGGGCACCACGCACACCGCCCCCGATCCCGGCGCCCTGCCGGCCAAGCTGTCCCCGTCCCAGCGTGCGGAGCTGATACGGGCAGCCAGTGCCACCACCGCCGAGACCGCGCGGCAGCTCAAGCTCGGCGCGAAGGAGAAGCTCGTCGTCAAGGACGTCTCGAAGGACGTCGACGGCACCGTCCACACCCGCTACGAGCGCACCTACGACGGGCTGCCCGTCCTCGGCGGCGACCTCGTGGTGCACGAGAGCAAGGGCGGCACGCTCAAGGGCGTCACCAAGGCCGTGCGCTCCCAGCTCAAGGTCGCCGGCACCACCGCGAAGGTGAAGCCGGCCGCGGCCGAGGCGAAGGCCGTCAAGTCGGCACAGGCGCTCGGGTCGAAGAAGACCGAGGCCGCGAAGGCCCCGCGCAAGGTGGTCTGGGTCGCCGACGGCAAGCCGCTGCTCGCGTACGAGACGGTGGTCGGCGGGCTGCAGGACGACGGCACGCCCAGCCAGCTGCACGTCATCACGGATGCCACGACCGGCGCCAAGATCTTCGAGTACCAGGGGATCGAGAAGGGCATCGGCAACAGCGAGTACAGCGGCAAGGTCACCATCGGGACCTCGGGCTCGGCGCCGAACTTCTCGATGACCGACGCCACGCGCGGCAACCACAAGACGTACGACCTCAAGCACGGCTCCTCCGGGACCGGCACGCTGTTCACCGACGCGGACGACACCTGGGGCGACGGCACGCCGCAGAACGCCCAGACGGCGGGCGTCGACGCGGCCTACGGCGCGCAGGAGACCTGGGACTACTACAAGAACGTGCACGGCCGCAGCGGCATCCGCGGTGACGGCGTGGGCGCCTACTCCCGCGTGCACTACGGCAACAGCTACGTCAACGCCTTCTGGGACGACGGCTGCTTCTGCATGACGTACGGCGACGGCAGCGGCAACAACTCCCCGCTGACCGCCATCGACGTGGCCGGCCACGAGATGTCGCACGGTGTCACCGCGGCCACCGCCGACCTCACCTACAGCGGCGAGTCCGGCGGCCTCAACGAGGCGACCTCCGACATCTTCGGCACCGCGGTGGAGTTCTACGCCAACAACTCCTCCGACCCCGGTGACTACCTCATCGGCGAGAAGATCGACATCAACGGCGACGGCACCCCGCTGCGCTACATGGACAAGCCGTCGAAGGACGGGGCCTCGGCCGACTACTGGTCCAGTGGCGTCGGCAACAAGGACGTGCACTACTCGTCCGGTGTCGCCAACCACTTCTTCTACCTGCTGTCCGAGGGCAGCGGCCCGAAGGACATCGGCGGCGTCCACTACGACAGCCCGACCTTCGACAACCTGCCGGTGCCTGGCATCGGCCGGGCCAACGCGGAGAAGGTCTGGTTCAAGGCACTCAGCCAGTACATGAGCGCCAACACCAACTACGCGGGCGCCCGTACCGCCACCCTGCAGGCCGCGGCGGACCTGTTCGGCCAGGGCAGCGCCTCGTACAACACGGTCGCCAACACCTGGGCGGCGGTCAACGTCGGCTCCCGCGTCCCGGACGGCGGCGGCGTCACCGTCACCAACCCGGGCAACCAGACCAGCACCGTGGGCCAGGCGGCGAGCCTGCAGATCAAGGCGACCAGCGGTACCGCGGGCGCCCTGACCTACGCGGCGACCGGCCTGCCCGCCGGGCTGTCGCTCAACACGAGCACCGGTCTGATCTCCGGTACGCCGACCACGGCCGGCACCAGCAATGTGACGGTCACGGTCACCGACGCCGCGAAGAAGACCGGTACCGCCGCCTTCACCTGGACGGTCAACACGACCGGCGGGGGCAACGTCTTCGAGAACACCGACGACGTGGCGATCCCGGACGCGGGCTCGGCGGTCACCTCACCGATCAATGTCGGCCGCACCGGCAATGCGCCGAGCACCCTCAAGGTCGCGGTGGACATCGTGCACACCTACCGCGGCGACCTGGTCGTCGACCTGATCGCCCCGGACGGTACGGCCTACCGGCTGAAGAACTCCAGCGCCTTCGACTCGGCGGCCAACGTGAAGACCACCTACACGGTCAACGCGTCCTCCGAGAAGGCGAGCGGCACCTGGAAGCTGCGGGTTCAGGACGTCTACTCTCAGGACACCGGCTACATCAACGGCTGGAAGCTGACGTTCTGATCTCCTGCCGGCACCCGGCCGTCACCCTCGTGTGACATAGGCGGGTCCCGCGGATCATCGCACGTCACAACTGGCCAGCTGGACAACGATGTTGGGCGTCGCTCCCGGATCTTCGGGGGTGGCGCCCAACTCCGTTATACGAACAGCGATCACCTCTCTACGGACGATTTTCAGCCAATACTCGAACACCCTCCTGACATGCACGCGTTCGAATGGCAGTCTTCCCGAACGCACGTCACACCCGCATCGCTTTGCACCCCCACCACTTGGCAAAGTTGAAGGAGCACGCGTGACCCCCCACATGTCCCGTAAGACCCGTATTGCCGGTACCGCCTTCGCGGCCGCGGCCCTCGTGGCCGCCGGCATCACCGCAGGCACCGCCGGTGCCTCGCCCGTCCAGGCCCCCACCGCGGACGGTTCACCCCTCAAGCTGAGCGCCTCGCACCGCGCGGAACTGCTGCGCGACGCGAGCGCCACCAAGGCGCAGACCGCCAAGGAACTCGGCCTGGGCGCGCAGGAGAAGCTGGTCGTCAAGGACGTCATCAAGGACGCCGACGGCACCACGCACACCCGCTACGAGCGCACCTACGCCGGACTTCCGGTCCTCGGCGGCGACATGATCGTGCACTCCGCCAAGGGCGGCGCCATCAAGAGCACCACCAAGTCGACCGAGAAGTCGGTCAAGGTGGCCTCCACCACCGCGAAGATAGCCCCGACCGCCGCCGCGCAGTCGGCTCGGGGCACCGCGGTGAAGTCGCTGAGCGCCAAGAAGGCCACCGCGCAGGCGCCCAAGAAGGTCGTCTGGGCCGCCTCCGGCACCCCCGTCCTCGCCTACGACACCACCGTCAAGGGCGTCAAGAAGGACGGCACGCCCAGCCGGATGCACGTCATCACCGACGCCGACAGCGGCAAGAAGATCTTCCAGTACGACGACATCCGCACCGGCAAGGGCGAGAGCGAGTTCAGCGGCTCCGTCGACCTGGGCACCTCCAAGGAGGGCAGCGGCTTCACGCTGACCGACGCGGACCGCGGCGGCCACAAGACCCTCAACCTCGGCAACAGCGAGTCCGGCGAGGGCAAGGCCTTCACGGACGAGGACGACAAGTGGGGCACCGGCAAGCCGGACGACCCGCAGACCGCGGCCGTCGACGCCCACTACGGTGCCGCCGAGACCTGGGACTACTACAAGAAGGTCCAGGGCCGCAACGGCATCAAGGGCGACGGCAAGGGTGCCACCTCGCGCGTCCACTACGGCAAGAACTACGTGAACGCCTTCTGGGACGACGAGTGCTTCTGCATGTCGTACGGCGACGGCGAGGGCGACAAGGCCCCGCTGACCGCTCTGGACGTCGCGGCGCACGAGATGTCGCACGGTGTCACCGCGGCCACCGCCAACCTCACCTACAGCGGTGAGTCCGGCGGCCTGAACGAGGGCACCTCGGACATCTTCGGCACCTCGGTCGAGTTCTACGCCAAGAACGACAAGGACCCGGGCGACTACCTCATCGGCGAGAAGATCAACATCAACGGTGACGGCAAGCCGCTGCGCTACATGGACAAGCCGTCCAAGGACGGTCAGTCGAAGGACTTCTGGGACTCCAGCACCGGTGGCCTCGACCCGCACTACTCCTCGGGCGTCGCCAACCACTTCTTCTACCTGCTGTCCGAGGGCAGCGGCCCGAAGGAGATCGGTGGCGTCAAGTACGACAGCCCGACGAAGGACGACAAGAAGGTCGAGGGCATCGGCCGGGACAAGGCCGAGAAGATCTGGTTCAAGGCCCTGACCGAGTACATGACCTCGAACACCGACTACAAGGCCGCCCGTGAGGCGACCGTGAAGGCGGCCACCGACCTGTACAAGGCCGGCAGCGCCGAGGTCAAGGGCGTCGAGGCGGCCTGGGACGGCGTCGCCGTCAAGTGACGCGGCGAGCGGGAACGTGCTGATCGACCCGGGGTGAGACCACCCCGGAGGAGGCGGTGTCCGGAGATTCTCCGGGCACCGCTTCGGCATGTCACGGGGCCGGAGGAGGCACGGCCCACGCCCCGCGGCCGCCGGTCCCGCCCCCTTCGGTCACCCGTACGCCGCCGGGCACGGCACCCTCGCCCTCATGGCCCGACGCCGCCCTTCCGCGACGGGAGCACCGGCCGGCCGCACCCCCCGCCGGACGCCGGCCGCCGCGGCAACTCACGTGCGCATATGCCCAGTTGACTTCCCCGCGCGGCCCCGCGGCCTCCCTACCGCCGCGTCCTTCGATATGGCTGATTCCACCCCCTCATGCGCTCTTGTACGGACTCGCTCCTGGAGAGAGGCTGCCTGTGGCGCCGAGGGGAACCGGCGCGGAACCGGACATCCGCACGCCACAACTCCGCTGTGATCAGACCGAGTTGAGGAGGCGAACGCCGACCGTGTCAGTGCAGTGCCGCAGTCTCCCGCGAGGGGGTGGCGGCGGGTCCGCCGGATCACGCCGGGTCCGCGCCCACGCACCAGCAGGTCACCTTGCGCCGCACGGCCCGGCCGCCGCCCGCGGGAAGGCTCGCCGGGTACGCCCTTCCCCACCCGCGCAGCACAGCCGCACACGATCCATCGGGGGAACCACCGACCGGAGGCCGGGGGAGCGCCGACCCGCTCCGCCCTGCCCTCCGCCAGCCGAGTGAAAGCGGACAGGAGCCCCCATGCCCCCACCGGGTCCCCCCGCCGCGGAGCGGATACAAAGGACAAAACCCCGCAAAGCGTCACAAGCCCAGGTGAGCCCATGATCGGTCGTATTCCTGTTCTGGACATCCGCCCGCAGATCGATTGCGGTCGCCGCCCGGCGAAGGCGGTGGTGGGCGAGACCTTCGAAGTCTCGGCCACCGTCTTCCGCGAAGGGCACGACGCGGTCGCGGCGAATGTGGTGCTGCGCAATCCGGCCGGCCGCTGCGGCCCGTGGACCCCGATGCGGGAGCGGACACCCGGCACCGACCGGTGGAGCGCCGAGGTCACCCCCGGTATCGAGGGCCGCTGGTCGTTCACCGTCGAGGCCTGGTCCGATCCGGTCGCCACCTGGCGCAAGCACGCCGGCGTCAAGATCCCGGCGGGCATCGACACCGAGCTGGTGCTCACCGAGGGCGCCGACCTCCACGAGCGGGCCGCCTCGGAGGTCCCCAAGAGCGACGGCCGGGAGTCGGTCCTCAGCGCCGTGGACACCCTGCGCAACGTCGAGCTGCCCGCCGCGACCCGGCTCGCCGCGGCGCTCTCCCCCCAGGTCGTGGCGGCGCTGGACCGCCATCCGCTGCGCGAGCTGCTCACCGTCTCGCGCCCGATGCCGCTGGTCGTCGAGCGCCGGCGGGCCCTGTACGGCTCGTGGTACGAGCTCTTCCCCCGCTCCGAGGGCGCCGTCGTCACCCCGGACGGCGTCGTGGCCAGCGGGAATTTCCGCACCGCCGCCGACCGGCTGCCGGCCGTCGCCGCCATGGGCTTCGACGTGGTCTATCTGCCGCCGGTGCACCCCATCGGCACCTCCTTCCGCAAGGGCCCCAACAATGCGCTGTCGGCCGGCCCGGACGACGTCGGGTCCCCCTGGGCCATCGGCTCACCGGCCGGCGGCCATGACGCCCTCCACCCGGACCTGGGCTCCTTCGAGGACTTCGACCACTTCGTCCGCACCGCCCGCGACCTGCGGATGGAGGTGGCCCTGGACTTCGCGCTGCAGTGCTCCCCCGACCACCCCTGGGTCACCCTGCACCCGCAGTGGTTCCACCGCCGCGCGGACGGCTCGGTCGCCTACGCCGAGAACCCGCCGAAGAAGTACCAGGACATCTACCCGGTCGCCTTCGACGCCGACTTCCGCGGGCTGGTCCGCGAGACCGAACGCCTGCTGCGCTTCTGGATGGCCAAGGGCGTACGGATCTTCCGGGTGGACAATCCGCACACCAAACCGGTGGCCTTCTGGGAGAAGGTGATCGGCGAGATCAACCGCACCGACCCGGACGTGCTCTTCCTCGCCGAGGCCTTCACCCGCCCCGCCATGCTGCACACCCTGGCCCGGATCGGCTTCCACCAGTCGTACACGTACTTCACCTGGCGCAACACCAAGCAGGAGCTCACCGACTACCTGACCGAGCTGTCCGGCGAGAGCGCGGGCTACCTGCGGCCCAACTTCTTCGTGAACACCCCGGACATCCTGCACGCCTACCTCCAGGAGGGCGGCCGGCCCGCCTTCGAGGTGCGCGCCGTCCTGGCCGCCACCCTCTCCCCCACCTGGGGCGTCTACGCCGGGTACGAGCTCTGCGAGTCGACGCCGGTACGCCCCGGCAGCGAGGAGTACCTCGACTCGGAGAAGTACCAACTCAGGCCGCGCGACTGGGATGCGGCGGCCAGAACGGGGCAGACCATCGCCCCCCTGATCACCGCGCTCAACCGCATCCGCCGCCGGCACCCTGCCCTGCAGCAACTGCGCAACCTGCGCTTCCACCGCGTCGACAACGACGCCGTCCTGGCCTACTCCAAGCACGAGGGGCACGGCGACCGGGCCGACACGGTGCTCACGGTGGTCAACCTCGACCCGCACCACACCCACGAGGCGACGGTGTCGTTGGACATGCCGGAACTCGGCCTCGGCCGGCACGAGTCCTTCCCGGTGCGCGACGAGCTCACCGGCGATACCTACCACTGGGGCAGGGACAACTATGTGCGCCTGGAGCCGGGCCGCTCGCTCGCGCCCGCCCATGTGCTGTCGCTGCGACCGTCCTCACCGATCGGAGGGTCACCCAATTGATCGTCAATGAGCCTGTCCCCGACACGTTCGAGGACACCCCGGCGAAGGACCGCGATCCCGACTGGTTCAAACGGGCCGTCTTCTACGAAGTTCTGGTGCGCTCCTTCCAGGACAGCAACGGCGACGGCATCGGCGACCTCAAGGGCATCACGGCCAAACTCGACTATCTGCAATGGCTGGGGGTGGACTGCCTCTGGCTGCCGCCGTTCTTCAAATCCCCCTTGCGGGACGGCGGTTACGATGTCGCCGACTACACCGCGGTGCTTCCGGAATTCGGTGATCTGGCCGACTTCGTGGAATTCGTGGACGCCGCCCACCATCGCGGCATGCGGGTGATCATCGACATGGTGATGAACCACACCAGCGACCAGCACCCGTGGTTCCAGGAGTCGCGCACCGACCCCGAGGGCCCGTACGGCGACTATTACATGTGGGCCGACGACGACAAGCAGTACGCCGACGCCCGCATCATCTTCGTCGACACCGAGGCCTCCAACTGGACCTTCGACCCGGTGCGCAAGCAGTACTTCTGGCACCGCTTCTTCTCCCACCAGCCGGACCTCAATTACGAGAACCCGGCGGTCCAGGAGGAGATGATCTCCGCCCTGCGCTTCTGGCTCGATCTGGGGATCGACGGCTTCCGGCTGGACGCGGTGCCCTACCTGTACGCCGAGGAGGGCACCAACTGCGAGAACCTGCCCGCCTCGCACTCCTTCCTCAAGCGGGTCCGCGCGGAGATCGACGCGCATTATCCGGACACCGTGCTGCTGGCCGAGGCCAATCAATGGCCGGAGGACGTCGTCGACTACTTCGGCGATTACGGCGTCGGCGGCGACGAATGCCATATGGCCTTCCACTTCCCGGTCATGCCGCGCATCTTCATGGCGGTACGCCGCGAATCGCGCTATCCGGTCTCGGAGGTCCTCGCCAAGACGCCGGCCATTCCGTCCGGCTGCCAGTGGGGCGTCTTCCTGCGCAACCACGACGAGCTCACCCTCGAAATGGTCACGGACGAAGAGCGCGACTACATGTACGCGGAGTACGCCAAGGACCCGCGGATGCGCGCCAATATCGGCATCCGCCGGCGGCTGGCCCCGCTGCTCGACAACGACCGCAACCAGATCGAGCTCTTCACGGCGCTGCTGCTGTCGCTGCCGGGATCGCCGATCCTGTATTACGGCGACGAGATCGGCATGGGCGACAACATCTGGCTCGGCGACCGCGACGCGGTGCGCACCCCGATGCAGTGGACGCCGGACCGCAACGCCGGATTCTCCTCCTGCGACCCGGGCCGGCTCTTCCTGCCGACGATCATGGACCCGGTCTACGGATACCAGGTCACCAACGTCGAGGCCGCCATGAGTTCGCCCTCCTCGCTGCTGCACTGGACCCGCCGGATGATCGAGATCCGCAAGCAGAACCCGGCGTTCGGGCTCGGCAGCTACACCGAGCTGTCGTCCACCAACCCGGCGGTGCTGGCCTTCCTGCGGGAGGCGCCGGGCGCCGGCGGCGCGGACGACGACCTGGTGCTGTGCGTGCACAACTTCTCGCGCTTCGCCCAGCCCACCGAGCTGGACCTGCGGTCGTTCAGCGGCCGCCATCCGGTGGAACTCATCGGCGGCGTCCGCTTCCCGGCCATCGGGGAGCTGCCGTATCTGCTCACCCTCGCCGGTCACGGCTTCTACTGGTTCCGGCTGCGCCGGAACTCCGGCTAGCGCGTGCCCTGGGGGCCGCGGGCCCGGGGCGAGCCGAAAGACCCGCCCCGGGGCCGGCGCCCTGACCGGGCACGGGTGCCGGAAACACGCCCGTACGCGGCCGCATGGCGCGTACGGGCGTTTTTTGACCTTTCGCTCGGGCAGTCTCCCTACTACCGCACGGGCCGGGTGAGCCATCGTCGGTCCCCCGGCTCGGGAGGGGAACCACCGCGCAGCGGAGCAGGGCACGCGGGATTCACCGCTGCCGTACGGACGAGCTCGCCCGGTGCCGCCCCCGGACTCCGTCCGGGTGTACCACCGTCAGCCTCCGTCTGGGGGTACCCCCACCGCGCCATCGCACAGTCAAGGCCGTATTCCGGGACACTTTGCCCTATATGTCGTGTGCCCGGGGAAAGGACGCGACGCCATGTCGGACACCGCCTCGACCCGTGCCACCCGAAACACCCCTGACCACCGCCCGCTCGCCGCCGCACCCGATCTGCTGTCCTCGCTGGCACCCCTGCTCGCCGACTGGGTGCCACGCCAGCGCTGGTTCGCCGGCAAGGGACGGCTGATCACCGGCTTCACACTGCTCTCGGCGACCGAGCTGCTGCCGTGCACCGACGACAGCGCACCCGGCCTGCTGCTCCTGCTCGTCCGCGCCCAGCAGAGCGCGCCCCCGAGCCGTACGCCCATCGGAGGCGACTGCTACCAGCTCCTCCTGGGGGTGCATCCGGCGCTGTCGCCACAGCTGGCGCCGGCCGCGATCGGCCGCCCCGGCGGCGGTCCGCTGCGCGGTCGCACCGTCTACGACGCGCTGCTCGACACCCGGCTGTGCGGGCTGCTGCTGGAGCGGCTGCGGGTCCCGGGCCGACTCGGTGCGCTGCGCTTCTGCCGGGAGCCCGATGCCGACATCCCCGCCGGGCTGCCGGGCCGGCCGATCGCCGTCGAACAGTCCAACTCCTCGATCGTCTACGGGGATTCCTTCATCCTGAAGGTCTTCCGGCGGATCGAGCCGGGCGTCAATCCGGATCTGGAGCTGCCGCGGGCGCTGGCGGACGCCAAGTGTGCGCGGGTTCCCGCGCCCGCCGCCTGGTACGAGTCGGCGGCCGCCGAGGAGGGCAGCGAGGCGACGACGCTGGGCGTGCTGCAGCCGTTCCTGCCGGGCTCGGCGGACGGCTGGCAGCTGGCGCTGAACGCGCTGGCCGTGCGCGCCGACTTCACCGGCTCGGCGCGGGCGCTCGGCCACGCCACCGCCGAGGTGCACACCGCGCTCGCCCAGACGCTGCCGACCACCGAGCTGCGCCGCCCGCAGCTGGATGTGATCGCCGCCCAGATGAACGAGCGGCTGGACGCCACCGCCCGCGCCGTGCCCGTGCTGCAGCCCTACCGCGCGCGGCTGCGCACCGCCTTCGACGCGCTGGCCGCGATCGGCCACGACGGCCGCAGCTGGGCCGCCCAGCGCATCCACGGCGATCTGCACCTGGGCCAGACGCTGCGCTCCGCCGACGAGGGCCGCTGGTCGCTGATCGACTTCGAGGGCGAACCGGCCCGCCCGCTGGCCGAGCGGCGCCGGCCGCAGCCGGCGGTGCGTGATATCGCGGCGATGCTGCGGTCCTTCGACTACGCCGCGCGCAGCGGCCCGGCCGGCGGCGACCCCTGGGCGCTGGAGTGGGCCCGGCGCACCCGCGACGCCTTCTGCCGGGGCTATGCGGAGGCCGGCGGGCTCGATCCGCGCTCGGCGCCCGAACTGATGCGCGCCTACGAGACCGACAAGGCCGTCTACGAGGTGCTCTACGAGGCCCGGCACCGGCCCGACTGGCTGTCCGTCCCGATGGCCGCCATCCGGCGGCTGGCGGCCGGCGGCGAACCGGTCGTGGGGGCGGACGGGCCGGGCCCGTCCCGGTCCGCCGGGTCCGACGACGGCCGGGGGTGAGGGGCCGCAGAGAACCGCCGATCCGCCGCCCGTACGCCCCCTGAGACCCGACCGACGCCCGCCCCGCCCCGAGGAGGCCCTCTCGTGACCGCCCGCCCGCCGTCCCGTCCCACCACCCCCGACACCGCCCCTGCTCCGGGCGCGACCGACGACAGCGCGGCGGGGCGGTCCGGCCGCGCGGCGACGCCCCGGCCGCCGGGCGGTGACTCCGCGGTGGCCGCGCGCGGCACCTTCGCCGGGCCCGCTGCCGGGTCCGTGACCGGGCCCGCCCGTACCCGGCCGTCCGCTCCCCGGGAGGCGGCGGCGCCCGGCCGGGCGCCCGCGCCCGCCGGCTCGTCGTCCGGCGCGGCGCCGGGCACCGCCGGCCACGGGGTCCGGCCCGCCGTCCCGCTGTCCGACGAGGACCGCGGCCGGCTCCTGGGCGGCGCCCATCACGATCCGCACGGGCTGCTCGGCGCGCACCCCGTGCGCGGCGGGCTGCTGATCCGGGTGCTGCGGCCCTGCGCCAAGGGCGTCACGGTCCTGGCGAAGGGGCTGCGTGCGACCCTGCCCGCCGAGGGCGACGGGCTGTTCGCCGGAGTGCTGCCGCTGCGCACCGTCCCGGACTACGAGCTGCTCGTGGACTACGGCGACAACGCCGTGCGGATGCCGGACCCCTACCGCTTCCTGCCCGCGCTGGGCGAGCTGGATCTGCATCTGCTCGGCGAGGGCCGGCACGAGGAGCTGTGGCAGGCGCTCGGTGCGCGGATCATGGAGCACCAGGGCGTGCGGGGCACCCGCTTCACGGTCTGGGCGCCCAATGCCCAGGGCGTCCGGGTCGTCGGCGACTTCAACTACTGGGAAGGCACCGGCCATCCGATGCGCTCGCTGGGTTCGTCGGGTGTCTGGGAGCTCTTCCTCCCGGGCATCGGCGAGGGCGAGCTCTACAAGTTCGAGATCACCCGGCCGGACGGCTCACGGACCGTACGCGCCGATCCGATGGCCCGGCGGACCGAGTGCCCGCCCGCCAACGCCTCGGTCGTGGACGCCTCGCACTACCGCTGGACGGACGCCGACTGGATGGCCCGGCGCGGCGAGCGACCGGTGCACGAGGCGCCGTTCTCCGTCTACGAGGTGCATCTGCCCTCCTGGCGCCCCGGCCTCACCTATCGTCAGCTCGCGGCCCAACTGCCCGGCTACGTCAAGGACTTGGGGTTCACCCACGTCGAGTTCATGCCGGTCTCCGAGCACCCCTTCGGCGGCTCGTGGGGCTATCAGGTGACCGGGTTCTATGCGCCCACCGCCAGGATGGGCACCCCGGACGACCTCCGGTTCCTGATCGACGCGCTGCACCGGGCCGGCATCGGCGTGCTGATGGACTGGGTGCCGGCGCACTTCCCGCGCGACGACTGGGCACTGGCGGAGTTCGACGGCCGTCCGCTCTACGAGCCCCAGGACCCGGCACGGGCCGCGCACCCGGACTGGGGCACCCTGGAGTTCGACTACGGCCGCACCGAGGTCCGTAACTTCCTGGTCGCCAACGCCGTGTACTGGTGCGAGGAGTTCCATATCGACGGCCTGCGGGTCGACGCCGTCGCCTCGATGCTCTACCTCGACTACTCACGCGAGGACGGCGGCTGGACCCCGAACGTCCACGGCGGCCGGGAGAACCTCGATGCGGTCGCCTTCCTCCAGGAGATGAACGCCACGGTCTACCGCCGCTGCCCCGGCGTCGTCACCATCGCCGAGGAGTCCACGGCCTGGGACGGCGTCACCCGCGCCACGCATCACGTCGGGCCCGGCGGCTTCGGCGGTCTGGGCTTCGGCCTGAAGTGGAACATGGGCTGGATGCACGACTCCCTCGGCTATGTCTCCAAGGAGCCGGTGCACCGCAAGTACCACCACGGCGAGATGACCTTCTCCATGATCTACGCCTACTCCGAGAACTATGTGCTGCCGATCTCCCACGACGAGGTGGTGCACGGCAAGCGCGCGCTGGTGTCGAAGATGCCCGGTGACTGGTGGCAGCAGCGCGCCAACCACCGGGCCTACCTCGGCTTCATGTGGGCCCACCCCGGAAAACAGCTCCTCTTCATGGGGCAGGAGTTCGCCCAGGGCGCGGAGTGGGCGGAGAGCCACGGCCCGGACTGGTGGCTGCTCGACCCGTCGTACGAGGCGGAGCCCGACCACCGGGGCGTACGCGACCTCGTCCGCGAGCTGAACCGCCGCTACGCCGTCACACCCGCGCTGTGGGAACGCGACACCGACCCGGCCGGTTTCTCCTGGATCGACGGCGGCGCGAGCGAGGACAACGTCTTCTCCTTCCTGCGCTTCGGCGCCGACGGCTCCCCGCTGATCTCGGTCACCAACTTCTCCCCCGTCGTCCGCCACGCCTACCGGCTCGGCGTCCCCGGCACGGTCCCCGCCTGGCGCGAGGTCCTCAACACCGACGACGCGCGCTACGGCGGCAGCGGCATCACCAACCCCGGCCCTCTCACGACCGAAGCGACCCCCTGGAACGGCCGCACCACGTCCGTCTCCACCGTCCTCCCCCCGCTGGCCACCCTCTGGCTACGACCGTCCTGACCACCTCACGGCTGATGGCTGTCGGACCCTTCTGCCGCGGCTGCGGCACCCCCGCCGAACAGATCCGTCCCTGACGTCGCTATGGCCCGTTCCTCCTCGTTCGTACCCCCGCGCAGCCGGCTCCGGCCGACCGCGTCCACCCTGTCGATCACATCGTGTCAGGGGGCACTGACAATCGGCCCTGGCCGAGAAAACCGCAGGTCAGAGGGGCCCGACAGGGGAGTGCGGCGCCGGTCGCGCGGCAGCCGCCGCCCGGTCGCGCCGAAGGGGCGGGTGCCGTTTCCGGCACCCGCCCCTTCTCCCCTCCCGCACTCCGGGTCAGACCGTGGCGGACGACTTCTCCGTGTGGCCCTCGCGGGGCGCGACGACCTCCGCGGCGGCCGGCTGCGCGGTGGCGTCGTCGACCAGCGTCTTCTCGTCGAACGGCACCCGGCCGGCCAGCACCTCCGCCGCCCGGTCCTTGTCGATCTCCTTGGTCCAGGTACCGATCAGCACGGTGGCCACCGCGTTGCCGGCGAAGTTGGTCAGGGCGCGCGCCTCGCTCATGAAGCGGTCGATGCCGACGATCAGGCCCACCCCGTCGACGAGTTCGGGGCGGTGCGACTGCAGGCCGCCGGCCAGCGTCGCCAGGCCCGCGCCGGTGACGCCCGCCGCGCCCTTCGACGCGATGACCATGAACACCAGCAGCGAGATCTGCTGGCCGAGGGGCAGCGGCTTGCCCATCGCCTCGGCCACGAACAGCGAGGACATCGTCAGGTAGATGGCGGTGCCGTCGAGGTTGAAGCTGTAGCCGGTGGGGACGGTGATGCCGACCACCGGCTTGCTGACGCCCAGGTGCTCCATCTTCGCGATCAGCCGGGGCAGGGCCGACTCGGACGAGGAGGTGGACAGGATCAGCAGGAACTCCCGGGCGAGGTACTTCAGCAGCAGGAAGATGTTGACCCCGGCGACCAGCCGGAGCAGCGTGCCGAGCACCACGATCACGAACAGCAGGCAGGTGGTGTAGAAGCCGACCATGATGACGGCCAGCGACTTCAGCGCGTCCAGACCGGTCTCGCCGACCACCGCCGCGATGGCGCCGAAGGCACCCACCGGCGCCGCCCACATGATCATGGACAGCACCCGGAAGACCAGCTTCTGGAGGTGTCCGACACCGCGCAGCACCGGCTCGCCCGCCGACCCCAGCGCCTGCAGCCCGAAGCCGACCAGCAGCGCCACCAGCAGCGTCTGGAGCACCTCGCCCTGGGTGAAGGCGGAGACCAGCGTCTTGGGGATCATGCCGAGCAGGAACTCGGGGAGCGATTCCCCGCCGCCCTCGGTCTGGGCGTGGCCCGCGTGCCGGACGGTCTCGGTGAGATGGAGGCCGGACCCGGGGTCCAGCAGGTTGCCGACGACCAGGCCGATGGCCAGGGCGACGGTGGACATCACCATGAAGTAGCCGAGGGCCAGTCCGCCGACCGCGCCGACCTTGGCGGCCTTCCGCACCGAGCCGACGCCCAGCACGATGGTGCAGAAGATGACCGGCGAGATCATCATCTTGATCAGGTTCACGAACCCGGTGCCGAGCGGCTTGAGCTGGACCGCGACACCGGGGGCGGCGAAGCCCACGACGATGCCGAGCAGCACCGCGCCGATCACGGCGATATAGAGGAAGTGGGTCCGGTCGCGCTTCGCCGGCGCGGTCTCCTCGGTGGTGCCCCCACGCGGCGGGGTCTGTGCAGACACGGCTGCCTCCTCGGTCTACGGCTGTGCGCTGATCTGCGGCTCGCTCGCACAACAAGTCCCGGCGACTATGCACGTCGCTGTGGCGCCCGTCACCCTTGCGTACATTTCGTTCACGTAAAAGTGACCGTGCAGCCGGTTCTGCGGTAACCGTGCAGACTGTTCTGCATGCGACTCCCCCGACCCCGCCCTTCCCGGCGGCTGCGCGGCCCCCGCAGCCTCGCCGGGCAGCTGTTCGCCATGCAGGTGGTGCTGGTGGCGGTGGTCGTCATGGGCTGCGCGCTCTTCGCGTACGTCAGCGCCGGCCGGCAGGCGGAGGAGACCGCGCGGCGGCAGGCGACCGCGGCGGCCACCGCCGTCGCCGACTCCCCGGCGGTGGTGGCCGCGGCGCGCACCGAGGACCCGACCGCCGCCCTGCAGCCGTACAGCGAGCGGCTGCGGCACGATGCCGGCGTCGACTTCGTGGTGGTGATGGCGCCGGACGGGACCCGCTGGACGCACCCCGAGCCGTCCGCGATCGGCAAGAAGTACCTGGGGCACATCGGCCCGGCGCTGCACGGCAAGGTCTTCCCCGAGACGCACATGGGGGTGCTGGGACCGTCCGTCCGCGTCGTCGCACCGGTCCGGGACCCCTTGCGCGGCGACCGGATCACGGCGCTGGTCAGCTCCGGGATCACCATCGAGACGATCAGCGAGCAGCTGCGCGACCAGGTGCTGGCGCTGGTCGGCGTGGCCGCGGCGGCGCTGGCGCTCGGCGGCCTGGGGACGTATGTGATCAATGCCCGGCTGCGGCGGCACACCCACGGGATGAACGCGGCGGAGCTCAGCCGGATGCACGAGTACCACCAGGCCGCGCTGCACGCCGTACGCGAGGGGCTGTTGATGCTCGACGGCCGGCGCAGGGTCGCCCTGATCAACGACGGCGGGCGGGAGCTGCTGGGGCTGTCGGACGACGCGGTGGGCCGCCCGGTCACCGAGCTGGGGCTGCCGGAGCCGCTGACCGAGGCACTGCTGGCGCCCGGCCCCCGCGTCGACGAGCTGCAGCTGACCCGCGAGCGGGTGCTGGTCGTCAACTCCGCGCCGGTGTCCGGCGGGGAGCGGCGCGGCAGCGTCGTCACGCTGCGCGATCACACTGAACTCCAGGCACTGTCCGGGGAGTTGGACTCGGTACGCGGTTTCACCGAGGCGCTGCGCTCGCAGGCCCATGAGGCCGCCAACCGGCTGCACACCGTGGTCTCGCTGATCGAACTGGGGCGGGCCGAGGAGGCCGTGGAGTTCGCCACCGCGGAACTCGAACTGGCGCAGGCCCTGACCGATCAGGTCGTCGGCGCGGTCGCCGAGCCGGTGCTCGCCGCGCTGCTGCTGGGCAAGGCCGCGCAGGCCAACGAGCGCGGCGTCGAACTGACCCTGACCCCCGACAGCCGGATCGACGACGGGCTGCTGCCGCCCGGCCTGCCGGCCCGTGACCTGGTGACGGTGCTGGGCAATCTCCTCGACAACGCCCTGGACGCCGCCGCGCCCACCCGGGAGCACACCGCCACCGAGCCGCCGCGGGTGCGCGTCACCGCGCGGGCGGACGGCGACGAGCTGTTGCTGCGGGTCGCGGACACCGGCCCCGGGGTGTCCGCGGAGGCCGCCGAGGAGATCTTCCGGCGGGGCTGGAGCACCAAGCAGAGCACGGCCGCGCCCGCCCGCGGCCGCGGTCTGGGACTGGCCCTGGTCCAGCAGGCGGTACGCCGCAACGGCGGCACCGTCGCCCTGGACCGGGCGCCCGGCGGCGGCGCGCGGTTCACCGTACGGCTGCCGCTGCGCACGGGGGCGACGGCATGAGCGGGACGAGAACCGCGGCCTGCCCGGGAGCGCGCGGATGAACCGGGTGACGCCCTCCGCCATCCGGGTCCTCGTCGTCGAGGACGATCCGGTCGCCGCCGACGCGCACGCCCTGTACGTGTCGCGGGTGCCCGGCTTCACGGTCTCCGGCACGGTGCACTCCGGCACCGACGCCCGCCGCCACCTCGAGACGCACGCCGTCGATCTGCTGCTGCTCGACCTCTATCTGCCCGACGGCCACGGGCTGCAGCTGGTGCGGACCCTGCGCGCGGCCGGCCACACCGCCGACATCATCGCGGTCACCTCCGCACGCGATCTGGCCATGGTGCGCGAGGGCGTCTCGCTGGGCGTGGTGCAGTACGTGCTGAAGCCGTTCACCTTCTCCACCCTGCGCGACCGGCTCACCCGCTATGCGGAGTTCCGCGCCGCCACCGGCGAGGCGAGCGGGCAGGACGAGGTGGACCGGGCGATCGCCGCACTGCGCGCACCGCGTCCGGCCGCGCTGCCCAAGGGGCTGACCGCGGCCACCCTGCAGGCGGTGACCGATGTGCTGCGGGCCGCCGGAAGCGGGCTGACGGCGACCGAGGCGGCCGCCGACGTGGGCATCTCCCGGATCACCGCCCGCCGTTACCTCGAACATCTCGTGGAGAGCGGCCGGGCGGCCCGCGCCCCCCAGTACGGCCAGGTCGGCCGGCCCGAATTGCGCTATCGGTGGTCGGGCCATTGACCGGCTGTGACCGGTGACCTACTTTCAGCTGGCAGCCCGCAGTGGCTAGTTGGAGGTCGTGTCGTGCGCCCCACCGCCCCGCTGATTCTTCTCGCCGCCGCCGTCGTGGCCGCCGGCACGCTCACCGCCTGCGGCGGCGGGTCCGGCAGCGACGAGAACACCGTCAAGGTCGCCTTCATCAAGGACACCAACGGCAAGGTCACCGTCCGGGACGACTATGTCCGCCTCGTGGCCCGGCAGTTCGAGAAGAACAACCCCGGCAAGAAGGTCCGGCTGATCCCGGTCCAGGCGTCGGAGAACGACTACTACACCAAGATCCAGCAGATGATGCGCTCCCCGCGTACCGCACCGGACGTGGTCTACGAGGACACCTTCCTGGTCAACTCCGACATCACGGCGGGGCTGTTGCGTCCGCTGGACGACCACCTCCGCACCTGGGACGACTGGCGGCAGTTCGCGCCGGCCGCGAAGACCGCGGCCAGGGCGCAGGACGGCAGGACCTACGGCGTCCCGGACGGCACGGACACCCGCGGGCTGTGGTTCAACAAGAAGATCTTCAAGAAGGCCGGGCTGCCGGCCGACTGGCGGCCCGGGAACTGGGCCGAGGTGCTGGACGCCGCCCGCACCGTCCGGCGCAGGGTCCCCGGTGTCATCCCGCTGAACGTCTTCACCGGCAAGGGCGCGGGCGAGGCCGCCGTGATGCAGGGCTTCGAAATGCTGCTGTACGGCACCGGCCGAAACCAGCTCTACGACCCGGGCAGCAAGAAATGGGTCACCGGCACCCAGGGCTTCAAGGACAGCCTGCGCTTCCTCGACACGGTCTACCGGGAGAAGCTCGGCCCCGATGTCTCCGATGCGCTCAGCCCCCACATCCAGACCCGGGTGGCCGCCGAGCTGCTGCCCGAGGGGAAGCTCGCCATCGACCTCGACGGGTCGTGGCTGAGCCAGCAGTGGCAGAAGACGGGCGGCGGCAACCCCTGGCCCGCCTGGTCGGCCACGCTCGGCCAGGCCCCCTTCCCCACCCAGCACGGCGCCCCGCCCGGCAAGGTGAGCCTGGCCGGCGGCTGGACCTGGTCGGTACCGCGGAAGGCGCGGCAGCCCGAGCTGGCCTGGAAGCTGATCAAGACCTTCCAGTCGAAGCCGAACGCCCTGGAGTGGTGCGTACGCGGCGCCCAGATCGCGGTGCGCAAGGACGTCGCGGCCGACCCGCGCTACCGGACCTCGGTGCCCGGCATCGGCTTCTTCACCGGTCTGGTCGAGGTCAGCCGGTACCGGCCCGCGCTGCCCGCATACCCCCGGGTCGCCTCGGCGATCGGCGAGGCGATGGAGGCGGTCACCTCCGGTGACTCCTCGCCGGACCAGGCGGCGAAGGACTACGACACGACGCTGCCCTCCCTCGTCGACGGCCGGACCGTCGCCAGGCCATGACCGGCGCCGTCGCCGAAACCGCGGGCCGCGCCCGGACGCCCGGCGCCGCTCCGGCCGGCCGCGTGCGCACCCGGCTGCTGCGCTGGTCGCCGCTCGCCCCGGCCACCGTCCTGCTGCTGCTCTTCCTCCTCGGCCCCATCGGCTACTGCGTGGTCATCGCCTTCACCGACACCCAGCTGACCGGCCAGGCCTCCGCGTCCTTCGTCGGCCTGGCCAACTTCCGGCACGCGTTCGGCGATCCGGCCTTCCGCAATGCCGTGGTGCTGACCCTGGTGTTCACCGTCGTCTCCTCGCTCCTGGGGCAGAACACCCTGGGGCTCGTGCTGGCCGGCCTGATGCGCCGCGCCTCGCGGCCCGTACGGTCGCTGACCGGCGCGACGGTGATCTGCGCCTGGGTGCTCCCGGAGATCGTCGCGGGCTTTGTGCTCTACACCTTCTTCGCGCGGCGCGGCACCCTCAACGCCCTGCTGGACCTGCTCCATCTGCCCGCCCAGAACTGGCTGTTCACGCTGCCGATCCTGGCCGTGTCGTTCGCCAATGTCTGGCGCGGCACGGCCTTCTCGATGCTGATCTACTCCGCGGCGCTCGCCGGGATCCCCCAGGAGGTCACCGAGTCCGCCGAGGTCGACGGGGCGGGCGGGCTGCGACGGCTGTGGCACATCACGCTGCCGATGATCCGCCGCTCGATCGGCACCAACCTGATGCTCAACACCCTCCAGACGCTCTCCGTCTTCGGACTCATCTGGGCGATGACGCGCGGCGGCCCGGGAAACCGCAGCCAGACCCTGCCGGTGTTCATGTACGACCAGGCGTTCCTGAAGTCCCTGATCGGCTACGGCACCGCGGTGGCGCTGCTGTTGCTGCTGGTGGGCGCGCTGTTCGCGGCGGTCTACCTGCGTCTGCTGCGCGAGGAGGTCTGAGCCGTGCCGCTCCCCCGCCGCCCCGCGGCTCGCCGGCGGACGCCGAGCCGGGGTACCCGCCGGCGGCTGGCCGCCGATGCCGGGCTGCTGGCCGCCGCCGCGGCCTTCGCGATGCCGCTGGTCTGGCTGGTGCTGTCGTCGCTGGACACCGAGGCGACGCTGCGGGTGCGGCTGCCGAGGTCGCCGTCGCCGGACAACTTCTCGGCGGTGCTGACCGACGAGATCACCTTCACCCCGATGCTCAACAGCCTGCTGATCTGCGGGGGCGCGACCCTGCTCACGGTCGTCTGCGCGGCGCTCGCCGCCTATCCGCTGTCCCGCCACCGCTCGCGTTTCGCCCGCCCGTACCTGCTGACGATCCTGTTCGCCACCTGCCTGCCGGTCACCGCGGTCATGGTGCCGGTCTACGCGCTGTTCGTACGGGTCGATCTGATCGACACCCGGTACGGCACCGCGCTGTTCCTGGCCACGGCCCAACTCCCCTTCGCCATCTGGCTGATGAAGAACTTCATGGACGGGGTCCCGAAAGTGCTGGAGGAGGCGGCGTGGACGGACGGCGCCTCCTGGTGGCAGACCCTGCTGCGGGTGATCCTGCCGCTGATGGGGCCCGGTGTCGCCGTCGTCGCGGTCTACACCTTCCTCATGATGTGGGGCAATTTCTTCGTGCCCTTCATGCTG
Organism: Streptomyces caniferus; assembly: GCF_009811555.1. Taxonomy (GTDB): domain Bacteria; phylum Actinomycetota; class Actinomycetes; order Streptomycetales; family Streptomycetaceae; genus Streptomyces; species Streptomyces caniferus. Next base: position 453,416 of record NZ_BLIN01000002.1, read on the forward strand.
CTGCTCTCCCCGGAGCAACTGCCCGCTTCGGTGAGCATCTTCACCTTCTTCGGCAATTACGGCGCCGTCGCCTTCGGCGAACTCGCGGCATTCTCGATTCTCTACTCGACACCGGTCCTGGTGCTGTACATCCTTGTCTCCCGACGGCTCGGCGGCGGTTTTGCGCTCGGTGGCGCGGTGAAGGGCTGAGCGACGGCAGAAACGGAGAGACACGCGGAAATCCGGCCCGTCCCGGCCGGAAAGTCCGCAGGTCCGCACCGGAAACCGGCCACCTAGTAGCTTCCTACGACTTTCCGGCTTGGGTTTCCGCACGATAGGTGCCGAGCCGGGCCGTCACTTACCGTGTGCCGGTGAACACGCAAGCCGGAGAGCCCCGCAGACCCCCTTTCCATGCCGAGGCCGCCCGCCGGCTGCGCGAGGCCCTCGGGATGACCCCCGCCCATGTCGCCTACGGAATTCGGGCCGCCTTCGGCATACCGATATCGCCGGCGACGGTGGCGTCCTGGGAACGGGGGGAGAGCGCCCCTTCGGAAACCGAACTGACCGCGCTGGCCGGCGCCCTGTGGTGCGCGCCGGGCGATCTGCTCGACACCCCGGGCACCCTGCGCGAATACCGCCTGGCCCTCGGCCTCGCCACCGCGGACCTCGCGCTGCGCATCGGCATGGACCGGGCCGCGTACGAACGTCTGGAGGCCGGCGGGAAGTGGAGCGGCAACGACCGGCAGGCGGCGGCGCTCGCCGCGCTGATGGATCTGCCGCTGCCCGCGCTGATCCGCTTCACCGGCCGGGACGGGACACTGGCCGACCTGCTGACCAGCGCCGCCACCACCCGATGGCAGGCCTATGTGCGGCCGGTCGGCAAGGTCGTCCCGCTGCCCAAGGCGCGGCTCCAGGGCATCCTGCAGGAACTGCACAGCGAATATCAGGCGACCATGACGGCTACGCTCAACTGGAGCGGCTCGGGCAGCGCCGAGGAATCCGGCCGCGCGGGGCGTGCCTTTCTCGACGGCATCCTGGCGGAATTCTGGGCGCGGGCCGGCGAACGGCACCCCCACGAAACCCCTCCCTCTGCCCCGCGGTCCCCGGGTCATCCCTGAGACGCCCCGTCGGCCCCAGGGCGGACGGCCGTCCGTCCAGAGAATGACACCGGGCGCGGTCATGGCACTTCCGGCCGGTGCGGCTTTCGGTCCTTGCGGCCGAGGCCCGAGCCGACCTGTGCATTCGAGAATGAGGACATCGCATTTTCCGTCCCTTCTCCAGGAGTTCCCCGTGCCCCACGCGGCTGCCTTTCCGGGTTTCCCCGGTTCCCCCGCCCCCGCTCGCGCCGACGCCGCCGTCGCCGCCCGCGCCACGGATCTGAGCAAGGTCTACGGCCAGGGGGAGACCCGCGTGGTCGCGCTGGACTCCGTCTCGGTCGAGTTCGGGAAGGCCCGCTTCACCGCGATCATGGGCCCGTCCGGCTCCGGCAAGTCCACGCTGATGCACTGCATGGCCGGGCTGGACGCGATCTCCTCCGGTTCGGCCCGGATCGGTGACGTGGAGCTGGCGTCGCTGAACGACAAGCAGCTGACGCGGCTGCGCCGGGACAAGATCGGCTTCATCTTCCAGGCGTTCAACCTGCTGCCGACGCTGACCGCGCTGGAGAACATCACGCTGCCGATGGACATCGCGGGCCGTAAGCCGGACCGGGAGTGGGTCAGCCGTGTCATCGAGACGGTCGGCCTGTCCGGGCGGCTGTCGCACCGGCCGGCCCAGCTCTCCGGCGGCCAGCAACAGCGGGTGGCGGTCGCGCGGGCGCTGGCCGCCCAGCCGGAGATCATCTTCGCGGACGAGCCGACCGGCAACCTCGACTCCCGCTCGGGCGCCGAAGTGCTGGGCTTCCTGAGGGAGTCGGTGCGGGCGATGCAGCAGACGGTCGTGATGGTCACTCATGACCCGGTCGCCGCGGGCTATGCGGACCGGGTGGTCTTCCTCGCCGACGGCCATATCGTCGAGGAGCTGCACGAGCCGACCGCGGACACCGTCCTGGACCGGATGCGGCTCTTCGAGGCCAAGGGCCGTACGAGCTGACGCCCGGCACACCGCACCACCGCGCTGCCCTTCATCCCGAGCCACCGGACCAGGACTGACACCACCACCATGCTGCGAACCGCCCTGCGCAACGTGCTTGCGCACAAAGCCCGATTGATGATGACCGCACTCGCGGTCCTGCTCGGCGTCGCCTTCGTCGCCGGCACCCTCATCTTCAGTGACACCGTCGGCTCGGCCGTCAAGAAGGCGTCCGAGAAGAACCTCGACGGGGTGGCCGTCTCCGTCCAGGCCCAGGCCCAGGCCAACACTCCGGCCACCGGCAAGGACGGCAAGCGGACCACCCTTGTCGACGAAAAGCTGGCGGACACCATCCGCGCGCTGCCCGGCGTGCAGTCCGTACGCCGCAACGTCATCGGCACGGCCACCGTCGCCGGCCCGGACAATGTGCCGCTCGGCAACGACTGGCAGAACCTCGCCGCCAACTTCCAGCCGGACAAGGACGGCTACGACGCCCGCTACCCGCTGATGCAGGGCCGCGGACCGACCGCCGACGACGAGATCGCGCTGGACGAGAAGACCGCGAAGGCGTCCGGCCACAAGATCGGTGACTCCGTGCGGCTCGCCACCGACGGCCCGGTGCTGACGAAGCGGCTGGTCGGCACCGTCACCACCGACGACCCGCAGGTGACCGCGGGCGGCAGCCTGACGCTCTTCGACACCGCCACCGCGCAGAAGCTGTTCCTGCGCCCCGGTCAGTTCGACGAACTGGTGATCGGTGCCGCGCCCGGCGCCGACCAGCAGGCGCTGACCGCCAAGATCCGCGAGGTGCTGCCGAAGAACCGCGCCACGGCGACCAGCGGCACCGAGCTCGCCGCCGAGCAGTCCGAGCGGGTCGCCGGGCAGAACAAGGCCCTGACCCAGACGCTGCTGATCTTCGCCGGGATCGCCCTGTTCGTCGGCGTCTTCATCATCGCCAACACCTTCACCATGCTGATCTCCCAGCGCAGCCGGGAGATCGCCCTGATGCGCGCGATCGGCGCCTCCCGCCGTCAGGTCGTGCGCTCGGTACTCGCGGAGGCGGCCCTGCTGGGCCTGATCTCGTCGGCCGTCGGATTCACGCTGGGCATCGGCCTCGCCGTGGGTCTGCGGGCGGTACTCGAAGCCAATGGCGCGGGCTTCCCGGCCGGACCGGTCGTCATCAGCCCGGCCGCGGTGCTCTCCGCGCTCGGTGTGGGCGTCGTGGTGACCGTACTGGCCGCCTGGCTGCCGTCCCGCAAGGCGGCGAAGATCGCCCCCGTGGAGGCGCTCAACACCGTCGAGGCGCCGCCGGCACTGCGCAGCCTGGTGCTCCGCAACTCCCTCGGCGCGGTCATCACCGGCCTCGGCATCGCGACCATGTGCTACGTCTCCACGCTGAAGAAGAGCGACGACCTGCCGATCGCGATGGTGGGCGGAATGCTGACGCTGACCGGCGTCATCATCCTCGCGCCGCTGCTGTCCCGGCCGCTGGTCTCGCTGGCGGGCATCGTCACCACCCGGCTCTTCGGCATCAGCGGCAAGCTGGCCAAGGAGAACACGCTGCGCAACCCCCGCCGTACGGCGGCAACCGCTTCGGCGCTGATGATCGGCCTCACCCTGATCACCGGTATGACGGTCGTCGGGAACTCGGCCGGGCAGGCCATGGACAAGATGACGGCCCAGGGACTGAAGGCCGACTACAAGATCGGGACCACGTCCTCCGGCCTGGACCCCGAGCTGTCGCAGAAGGTGGCGGACATCCCGGGCGTCGAGGCGGCGGCTCCGCTGCGCAATACGGGCTTCGAGACCCCTGATGCCATCATGGGCCTGATGGGCACCGACCTCAGCACGATCGGCAAGGTCGCCCAACTGGACTTCACCAGCGGTTCGTTGACGGGCGCTGGAGGCAACGACATCGCGGTCTCCCAGGAGATGGCCAAGAAGAAGGGCTGGCACACCGGCGACACCCTGGACGCCACCTTCTTCGACAAGAAGAAGGCGAAGCTCAAGATCGTCGGAATCTTCGCGGACAACCAGCTGGTCGGCGACTCGATCGGCGCCGCCTCGCTGGCAGCACCGCACCAGCTCGTGACGAGGGTCGAGACACTGCTGGTGAAGGCCCAGGACGGCCCGTCGGAGGGGCTGGAGAAGCAGATCCGGCACGCCCTCGGCGACAGCCCGCTGCTGAAGGTCCAGGACCACGCCGAGCTGCGCAAGGAGAACGCCGGGAGCATCGACATGGTGGTCAACATCTCCTACGGGCTGCTGGGCATGGCCGTCATCATCGCGGTGGTGGGCGTCGTCAACACCCTCGCCATGTCGGTCTTCGAGCGGACCCGCGAGATCGGGATGCTGCGGGCGATCGGCCTGGCCCGCAGCGGCATCAAGCAGATGGTCCGGCTGGAGTCGGTGGTCATCGCGCTGTTCGGCGCGGGCCTGGGCATCGCGGTGGGCATCTTCTGCTCCTGGGCCACCGGCAACCTGGTCAGCCAGGGCCTGCCCACCTACGAGCTGCTGCTGCCCTGGGGCCGGCTCGCGCTGTTCGTACTGATCGCGGCGGCCGTGGGAATGCTGGCCGCGCTCTGGCCGGCCCGCCGGGCGGCCCGGCTGAACATGCTGGAGGCCATCGGCGCCCAGTGACCCCCTGACCGCCACCCCCCACCAAGGCGGCGCGCCTGCCCTCGACAGAGGACAGGCGCGCCGTTGGTGTTTCCGGGAAGCCGTTGGTGTTCCGGAAAGCCGTTGGTGTTTCCGGGGAGCAGCGGGCTCAGAAGACCGACTCGGCCTCGTCCATCCGCCACTCGGGCACCGTCTTGAGCTCGGTGACCGCCTCGTGCAGCGGCACCATCGTGATGTCGGTGCCGCGCAGCGCGGTCATCTTGCCGAAGTCGCCGCGGTGCGCGGCCTCGACGGCGTGCCAGCCGAAGCGGGTGGCGAGCACCCGGTCGTACGCGGTGGGGGTGCCGCCGCGCTGGACGTGGCCGAGGATGACCGGGCGGGCCTCCTTGCCCAGGCGCTTCTCCAGCTCGACGGCGAGGTGGTTGCCGATGCCGGTGAACCGCTCGTGTCCGAACTGGTCGATGGCGCCCTTCTTGTAGTCCATGGTCTCCTCGGCCGGGTGGGCACCCTCGGCGACACAGACGACCGCGAACTTCTTGCCCCGGGCGAACCGCTCCTCGACCATCTTGACCAGGTCGTTCACATCGAAGGCACGCTCGGGCAGACAGATGCCGTGGGCGCCGCCGGCCATGCCGGACTCCAGCGCGATCCAGCCCGCGTGCCGTCCCATCACCTCGACGACCATGACCCGCTGGTGCGACTCCGCGGTGGTCTTGAGGCGGTCGATCGCCTCCGTCGCGACCCCGACGGCGGTGTCGAAGCCGAAGGTGCGGTCGGTGGAGGAGATGTCGTTGTCGATGGTCTTGGGGACGCCGACGACCGGCATCCCGGCGTCCGCGAGCATCCGGGCGGCGGTCAGGGTGCCCTCGCCGCCGATCGGGATCAGGACGTCGATGCCGTAGTCCTTGGAGAGGTCCTTGGACTTCTCGCAGGCCTCCCGGAGCCGGTTGCGCTCCAGCCGGGACGAGCCGAGGATGGTGCCACCGCGGGCGAGGATGCCGCTGACCGCTTCGAGGTCGAGCTTGCGGTAGCGGCCTTCGAGCAGTCCCTTGAAACCGTCCTCGAAGCCGATGACCTCGTCGTCGTGTCCGGTGAGGGCGCGGTGGACAACAGACCGGATCACAGCATTCAGGCCAGGACAGTCGCCGCCTGCGGTGAGGACTCCGATACGCATCGTGCTGTGTCTCCTGTGCTCGCTGTTGGTTCGTGTGAGCCGGTCCGATTGTTTCACGGGCCGGCCGACCGTCCCCCTCCTCCACAGACCCCACCCCTTACTGTCCTCGCACGGACTCCGCAAGGGAAACTGGGAGAGCGACTTAGCTACACACGCAGGTATTGTCAAGAGGGGCAAGCCCACAATAACGGCTTAATTTGACCTTGTAGCCATCGATGGGATGGGAGAGCACGCGTGACGCGCAGCGTGTACGTGACCGGGATCGACCGCGGCGACGGCCGCCAGGTCGTCGAGCTGGGGGTCATGGAACTGCTGACCCGCCATGTCGACCGGGTGGGGGTCTTCCGCCCGCTGATCCACGACGACGGACCCGACCGGCTGTTCGATCTGCTGCGGGCCCGCTACCGGCTCACCCAGTCCCCCGACACCGTGTACGGCCTCCGCTACGAGGAGGCTGCCGCCCTCCAGGCCGAACGCGGCACCGACGAGCTGGTCTCCCGGCTCGTCGACCGCTTTCACGCCGTGGCCAGGGACTATGAGTACGTCCTGGTCCTCGGCTCGGACTATTCGGCCACCAGCCTCCCGGCCGAGCTGAACCTCAACGCACGGCTCGCCAACGAGTTCGGCGCCGCCGTGCTGGCCGTCGTCGGCGGCCAGGGCCAGGAGGCCGAGTCCGTGCGCGCCGAGGCCCGCAACGCCTACCAGGCCTACCACTCGCTGGGCTGCGACGTCGTGGCCATGGTCGTCAACCGGGTCGCCCCCGAGCACCGCGAGGCGGTCGTCGACCGCCTCTCCGCCCGGCTCCCGGTGCCCTGCTACGCGCTCCCCGAGGACGGCTCGCTCTCCGCGCCGACCGTCGGCCAGATCGTGCACGCCCTCGGTGCCGAGGTGCTGCTCGGCGACGATTCGGGCCTGGCCAGGGACGCCCGGGACTTCGTCTTCGGCGGCGCCATGCTGCCGACCTTCCTCAAGGCGCTGACCCCCGGCGCGCTCGTGGTGACCCCCGGCGACCGGGCGGACCTGGTCATCGGCTCGCTGGCCGCGCACAGCGCCGGCGCCCCGCCGATCGCCGGGGTGCTGCTCACCCTCGACGAGAAGCCCGGCGCCGACATCATGGCGCTGGCCGCCCGGCTCGCCCCCGGCACCCCGGTCGTCTCCGTCCCCGGCGGCTCCTTCCCGACCGCGGCCGAGCTGTTCGCGATCGAGGGCAAGCTGAACGCCGCCTCGCCGCGCAAGGCGGAGACCGCGCTCGGCCTGTTCGAGCGGCACGTGGACACCGTGGAGCTGACGAACCGCATCTCCGTCGCCCGCTCCGGCCGGGTCACGCCGATGATGTTCGAGCACGAGCTGATCGAGCGCTCCCGCTCCGGCCGCCGCCGCGTGGTCCTCCCGGAGGGGAGCGAGGAGCGGGTGCTGCGGGCCGCCGATGTGCTGCTGCGCCGCGATGTCTGCGATCTGACGCTGCTGGGCGAGGAGGAGCCGATCCGCAAGCGCGCCGCCGACCTGGCCATCGACCTGGCGGGCGCCCAGATCATCGACCCGCAGACCTCCGAGCTGCGCGACCGGTTCGCCGAGCGCTACGCCGAGCTGCGCGCCCACAAGGGCGTCAGCATCGAGCTGGCCTTCGACGTGGTCGCGGACGTCTCCTACTTCGGCACCCTGATGGTCCAGGAGGGGCTGGCCGACGGCATGGTCTCCGGCGCGGTGCACTCCACGGCCGCCACCATCCGGCCCGCCTTCGAGATCATCAAGACCAAGCCGGGCGCCCAGATCGTCTCCTCGGTGTTCTTCATGTGCCTGGCCGACCGCGTCCTGGTCTACGGCGACTGCGCGGTCAACCCGGACCCGAACGCCGAGCAGCTGGCGGACATCGCCATCCAGTCGGCCACCACCGCCGCCCAGTTCGGCGTCGAGCCGCGGATCGCGATGCTGTCGTACTCCACCGGCACCTCCGGCTCCGGCGCGGACGTCGACAAGGTCCGCAAGGCCACCGAGATCGTCCGCGAGCTGCGCCCCGATCTGCTGGTCGAGGGTCCGATCCAGTACGACGCGGCGGTGGACGCGGCGGTCGCGGAGACCAAGCTCCCGGAGTCCGACGTGGCCGGCAAGGCCACCGTGCTGATCTTCCCCGACCTCAACACCGGCAACAACACCTACAAGGCCGTGCAGCGCTCGGCCGGTGCGGTCGCCGTCGGCCCCGTCCTGCAGGGCCTGCGCAAGCCGGTCAACGACCTCTCGCGCGGCGCCCTGGTCCAGGACATCGTCAACACCGTGGCCATCACCGCCATCCAGGCGCAGGGCGCCCGCCCCGGCGCCGGCCACACCGCCTGACCCGGCCGCTCCTCCCGTCCCCGCACCCCATCGGAAAGCCCTCCATGACTGCCACCGCCACCCGCGTCCTCGTCCTCAATTCCGGTTCCTCGTCGGTGAAGTACCAGCTGCTCGACATGCACCTCGGCACCCGGCTCGCCGTCGGCCTGGTCGAGCGGATCGGCGTGGGGGCACCTCCCGCTCGCGGGGGAGAGTCCTCGCGCCTGGCCCACACCCCGCTGGCGACCGGGGGCGCCAAGCGCGAGACCGAGGGCGCGATAGCCGACCACGAGGCCGCGCTGAAGGCCGTCGCCGCGGAGCTGGCCGCCGACGGGCTCGGCCTCGACTCCCCCGAGCTGGCCGCGATCGGGCACCGGGTGGTGCACGGCGGCCTGAAGTTCACCGAGCCGACCGTGATCGACGACGCGGTGCTCAAGGAGATCGAGCGGCTGGTGCCGGTCGCCCCGCTGCACAACCCCGCCAACATCACCGGGATCAGGACCGCGCGGGCGCTGCGCCCCGACCTGCCGCAGGTCGCGGTCTTCGACACCGCCTTCCACACCACGATGCCGGAGTACGCGGCCCGCTACGCCATCGACGTGGAGACCGCCGACGCCCACCGCATCCGCCGCTACGGCTTCCACGGCACCTCGCACGCCTACGTCTCCCGCAAGACCGCGGCGCTGCTGGGCAAGGACCCCTCCGAGGTCAATGTCATCGTGCTCCACCTCGGCAACGGCGCCTCCGCCTCGGCCGTGGCCGGCGGCCGCTGTGTGGACACCTCGATGGGTCTGACGCCTTTGGAGGGCCTGGTCATGGGTACGCGCTCCGGTGACATCGACCCGGCGGTCACCTTCCACCTCAAGCGGGTGGCGGGGATGTCGGAGGACGACGTCGATGTGCTGCTCAACAAGAAGAGCGGGCTGATCGGGCTGTGCGGCGACAACGACATGCGGGAGATCCGGCGCCGGATCGACGAGGGCGACGAGCGTGCCCGGCTCGCCTTCGACATCTACATCCACCGGCTGAAGAAGTACATCGGCGCCTACAGCGCGGTGCTCGGCCGGGTCGACGCGGTGGCGTTCACCGCGGGCGTCGGCGAGAACGCCGCCCCGGTGCGCGAGGCGGCCGTCGCGGGCCTGGAGGAGATGGGCCTGGCGGTGGACGCCTCGCTCAACGCCGTACGGTCCGACGAGCCCCGGCTGATCTCGCCCGAGTACGCCCGGGTCGCGGTCGCCGTGGTGCCGACCGATGAGGAGCTGGAGATCGCTCAGCAGACATACGCCCTGGTCAGCGCCTAGCACTCGGTGTTTCCGCCTACCGAAATATTCCGCCGCTAAACAAACCGATAGGATTCTGCGCATGCGCCGTTCCAAAATCGTCTGCACCCTGGGCCCCGCCGTCGACTCCTACGACCAGCTGAAGACGCTGATCGAGGCAGGCATGAATGTGGCCCGTTTCAATATGAGCCACGGGACCCAGCCGGAGCACGAGGAGCGGTACCACCGCCTCCGCAAGGCCTGCGAGGAGACCGGCCGCGCCGTCGGCGTCCTGGCCGACCTCCAGGGCCCCAAGATCCGCCTGGAGACCTTCGCCGACGGCCCCGTGGAGCTGGTACGCGGCGACGAATTCGTCATCACCACCGAGGACGTCCCCGGCGACCGCACCATCTGCGGCACGACGTACAAGGGCCTGGCCGGCGACGTGTCCAAGGGCGACCCGGTCCTGATCAACGACGGCAACGTCGCGCTCCAGGTCGTCGAGATCGACGGCCCCCGGGTGCGCACCATCGTCATCGAGGGCGGGGTCGTCTCCGACCACAAGGGCATCAACCTGCCCGGCGCCGCGGTGAACGTGCCCGCGCTGTCCGAGAAGGACATCGAGGACCTCAAGTTCGCCCTGAAGATGGGCTGCGACATGGTCGCGCTGTCCTTCGTGCGGGACGCCAAGGACGTCCAGGACGTGCACCGCGTCATGGACGAGGTGGGCCGCCGGGTCCCGGTCATCGCCAAGGTCGAGAAGCCGCAGGCGGTCGCCAACATGCAGGAGGTCGTGATGGCCTTCGACGCCGTCATGGTCGCCCGTGGCGACCTGGCGGTCGAGTACCCGCTGGAGAAGGTCCCGATGGTGCAGAAGCGCCTGGTGGAGCTGTGCCGCAGGAACGCCAAGCCGGTGATCGTCGCGACCCAGATGATGGAGTCCATGATCACCAACTCCCGGCCGACCCGCGCCGAGGCGTCCGATGTCGCCAACGCCATCCTCGACGGCGCCGACGCGGTCATGCTCTCCGCCGAATCGTCCGTCGGCGCCTACCCGATCGAGACCGTCAAGACGATGTCGAAGATCGTCGAGGCGGCCGAGGAGGAGCTGCTCTCCAAGGGTCTGCAGCCGCTGGTGCCCGGCAAGAAGCCGCGTACGCAGGGCGGTTCGGTGGCCCGCGCGGCGTGTGAGATGGCGGACTTCCTGGACGGCAAGGCGCTGATCGCCTTCACCAAGTCCGGTGACACCGCCCGCCGGCTCTCCCGCTACCGCGCGGCCCAGCCGATCCTGGCCTTCACCACCGAGGCGTCCACCCGCAACCAGCTCACGCTGAGCTGGGGCGTCGACGCCTTCGTCGTGCCGCACGTCGACAACACCGACGCCATGGTCGACCTGGTGGACGCCGAGCTGCTCAAGCTCAAGCGCTACAGCGAGGGCGACACCATGCTGATCACCGCCGGTTCGCCCCCCGGCGTCCCCGGCACCACCAACATGGTCCGCGTGCACCACCTCGGCGGCGAGCAGTCCTGACGCCTCCCGGCACGCGAAACGGCGGTGGGCCGCCCCCCTGAGGGGGGCGGCCCACCGCCGTTTTCCGCGGCTCCCGAACGGGTCGGTGGCCCGGGGCGTTCCTCAGCCGGTCATGAACTGGTGCAGACCCGGGACGTGGAGGTTGCCGCCGAACTGTCCCGCCTGGTCGATCTTCACCTTGGTGAAGTACGCGAACGGGACGTTGATGGGCGGCGGGTGCTCGGGGTCGAAGACGATCGGGATCAGCCCGAAGAGGTTGCCCTGCAGCCGCTCGGTGTACATGGTCACCTTGCCGCCGCGGATCGTGGAGGTGGACCCCTGGGACGCCTGGACGTGGTACTTCTTGCCGGACGCCCGGTCGTCGACGGTCTGGTGCAGATCGCCGATGTCGACGCTGTCGGCGGTGAACTTCAGGGCCTGCTTGGTGTGGCCGTTCTGCGTCTGGACGTTGACGACACCCTCGTAGTTCAGACCGCGCAGGGTGAGCGCGCTGGACTCCAGGTGCCAGGGGTCGTCGGGCAGCGTGACGGGGGTCTGCTCGTCATCGCCCTTCTGCTTGTTCTCGACGACGCAGGGGAAGGACTTCTTGCCGTCGGCGTCCTTGCCGTCGAGGCCGCCGCCGGGCAGGGCGTTGTCCGCCGCGCCCACCGCGCCGTGGACGGTGTCGTTGACCGTCTTCGAGCCGTTCTTGACGGCGTCCCCGGCCTTGCCGGTGCCGTCCTTGAGGCCGTCGACGGTGTCCTTGACCGGCTTGGTGACCTTGTCGGTGACGGAGCCGGAGTCCTTGGACTCGGACGCCGAGGGGCTCGGCGAGGCCGACTCGGACGTCGAGGGGCTCGGTGCGTCCGAGGGCTCCTCGGACTTGTCGCCGCCGAGGAGACCGCCGAGCGCGTCACCGATGCCGCCCAGCAGCCCTCCGTCGTCCTTCTTGTCCTCGGAGGCCGACGGCGACGGGGTCGCGGAGCCCGAGGGCTCGTCGGTCTTCGCGGAGCCGGACGGAGAGGGTTCGGGCGCCTTGTCCGCGTCCTTGCCGGCGGAGGGCGAGGCGGAGGGCTCGGCCGACGGCTTGGTGTCGCCCTTGCCCGGTGCGTCGTCCTTGCCGTCCGTCGTACCGTCCTTGGACTTGGTGTCCTTCTTGTCCACCTTGTCCGGGGCGGTGACGCACGGGCCGTCCTTGAAGGGGCTCTTGGGCGCCGGCTTGGCTATCGCCATCTGGGGCGTGAGCCCCATGCCCATGAGCACGGCGGACGGCATGGCGGCAATGGCTATCGCCTTGCCCGCCGGCACGTGGAGCCGAGTCAGCAGCGGCTTCCTCGGCGCCGCGTGCCTCGGCCCGGATCTCGCCCCGGCAGCTGCGCTCTCCTCGTGCAGCTCGTCACCCGGCACGGTGCCTCCCGTTCGTTCCGTTGGTCGGGCTCGTTCCTGACAGGTCGTCCAGTCCATTGCCCAACCCGGGACCGTCGGCCGGCGCGGGGTGCGTGGCGACCACCGGTCCGGCGATCGTCGTGCGGGCCGGCTCATCGGCGTCGCCTCCGCTCCGGTCGGCCTTGCCCGGCGCCCAGGAGACTCCCAGCGCACCGCCGATCAGCCCCAGGAGGAAGCCGATCAGGAAGGCGCCGAAGTTCGAGACGACGAGGGAGACCAGGGAGAGCAGAATCGCCGCCACACCCGCAAAGACGCGCGAAGCGGGCTGGAACCACATGGTCAGACCGAGCACGACCAGCAGTACGCCGATGATCAGCGAGCCGGCGCCGGCGGTGGTCGCCATGCGGACGGTCAGGGAACCGATCGTGAGATTCGCGTAAGGGATGTACATGATCGGGATGCCGGCCAGCAGAGTCAGCATGCCGCCCCAGAACGGGCGGTGTCCGCGCCACTCCCGGAACGAAAGCCGCTTCCGGCCGATGGTCTCGATCAGCCGTGGTCGCGTGTCGGCGCTCATGTCGTACAGCTCCTCGGGACTGGCAAATCGGTGGTTCTGTGCTGAGGTGCTACTGGGCTACCCGGCGTACGGGCACGGGGAACAGCGAATGCCGCACAGCTCGCCCCGCGCCCGCACGCTCAGTGCGTCAGTAGCACTCGCTCTTGCCCTTGGCGACGCTCATCTTCAGGCCGCTGAGCTTGAACGTTCCGGCCGTCGTGGCCCATGCCTGCTGCCTGACGTGGGTCAGCGTGGCCGATTCGGCCTGCTGGGCGAACGAGCCCGGATCGGCCTTGTCGCCCTTGTGCATGCCAGGGCCCTTGGTCGTCGAGCCCGCAGCAACACCGATGTCGATGTTGTTGAAGGTCGCGTCCGCGGACAGCTCGTCGAGGTCGATGTAGAGGTTCTTCGCCTCGACAGGCGTGTCACCGCCACCGGCCGACAGCTTCATCGACACATCGCCGAAGACCGGGACCGGCACGACGACCGACTGGCACAGGTTCTTGATCTTGGCGTTCGAGAACCCCGAGACCGCCACCGGGACCTGCTTGCCGCCCTTCTGGGCGTCAATGGCTCCGTACTGAACAAATCCGGTGCCGTCCAGCCGGTCCGTAGCGACCTTGAACTGCTGGCCGGACACGCTGAACGACGCCGCGAGCGCACCCTGCGAGAGGGCAACACCGATCGCGGCCGTAGCCGCGACGCTCGGCACCATGACGACGGCGAACCGCTTCCATCTGGTCCCGCCACGAGCCAGGGACTCCATGACTTTCCTCCTTCTCGGACGTACATCTCCGGTACGGGCGACCCCACTTGGGAAGCCGTACCTGGGATGGGAGAAGTGCTACGTCCTCGGGAAGGAGAGCGCCTGTCTCGGAGGCACAACGTGTTCCGAACACCGGCGATCACCCCCGAGCGACAACCACTGGCCACGCTCTCGCGCAACCTCACTGGACAGGCCCTGCCGGGTGGGGCAGAGACCCCCCTGTCCACGGCCGGCAGCACTGCCGCCGGCCACTCGGTGGGGACCCAAGTACCCCGCGGCACCAACCGGATGCCGGGCTGCGGGAATGGACCGAGCGTGGCCGATCGTGGTCCATTCGGGGCCGCCGCACAAGGGGCTCGTTACTTGCGGGTAACGGCCCGATAAACACGCCACGACCCAGCGAAACCGACCGGACACACACGGTCGCCACTAACGGTGAGGGGACATTGGGCAATTGCGGACACAGCGCCACAAGGGGGCCGCTCAGGCTTACTTGAAGTAACAGCGGCCACGTTTACCAAGTTTTGGCAAAACGTGGCCGCTGTGTCGTTTGTTCGGTCAACTCGCGGTGGTCGTACTGGTCAGAAGCGGGCGGCTACGTAGACACCGGTCAGAACAGCACCCGGGCCAGCGCGGTGCGCCCCGCCGTCACCCGCGGATCCTCCGCGCCGATGACCTCGAACAGCTCCAGCAGCCGCAGTCGCGCGGCCTCCCGGTCGTCGCCCGCCGACCGCTTCACCGCGTCGACCAGCCGGCCGAACGCGTCCTCGACGTGCCCGCCGACCAGGTCGAGGTCCGCGGCCCGGATCTGCGCCTGCACATCGGCCGGGTTCTCCGCGGCCTCCTTGCGCACCGCCTGCGGGTCGAGATCCTGCACCCGGTGCAGGAGTTCGGCCTGCGCCAGACCGAGCTTGGCCTCCGGGTTGGCCGGGTCGTCGTTGAGCACGTTCTTGTACGCCTGGACGGCACCGCCCAGATCGCCGGAGTCCAACGCCTGGTTCGCGGCCTCCAGCAGCGCGTCGTAGGGACCGGCCGGCACCGGGGCCTCGGCCTCCCGCTCCGCCTCGCCCGCGGCCTGCGGGTCGACGGGCGCTCCCACGATGCCGAACTGCTGCTCGGCGGCCTGCACCAGCTGGTCGAGCACCTGGCGGATCTGCGACTCCGGGGCCGCGCCCTGGAACAGCGGGATCGGCTGTCCCGCGACGACCGCGAAGACCGCCGGGATGCCCTGCACCCCGAACTGCTGGAACAGCATCTGGTTGGCATCGACGTCGATCTTGGCCAGCACGAACTTGCCGGCGTACTCCCCCGCGAGGCGCTCCAGCAGCGGACCCAGCTGCTTGCACGGCTCGCACCACTCGGCCCAGAAGTCGATGACGACCGGGACCTCGGTGGAGCGCTGCAGGACGTCCTGCTGGAACCCCGCTTCGTCGACGTCGAACACCAGGCGGGCACCGCTCACGGGTGCCTGGCCCGTACGGGCGGCCTCGGCACGAGCCTGCTCCGCCTTCTGCTTCGCTTCCCCCGCCGCCTTCACCGCTGCGAGGTCGACGACTCCACTCATGGACATATTGCGTGGCTGCATGGGTCCATCCTCCCCCCTGGGCGGGCCGTTCCGAAAAGCGATCCGGAAAGCGCTGCGGTCGGCGACGTGATCGGTCGTGCGGCGGTGGTGCGGATCGCCGGTCCGGTGCCGCCACCGGGCCGTCCTGCCGGGCGCCGCACCCCGTCCGCACGCCCCGCCGGAATGCCGGCGTACGTCCGGGGACCGCTGCCCGTCGTGGTCCCGAGGAGGACCGTTGTGCGGCCCCGAGGAGGACCGTCGTGCGCGGCCATGGGTCCCCACCCACGGCCAGTGGCTGTCACTCTTACGCTACGACCCGTAGCGTAACTCGCCGTCGCCCCCGCGACACAACCGGTTCCGGCCCCGCGGGGAGTGATCTGCCTCACGGGCGGCGGCGGCCGTACTCCCCGGTATGGTCGCCCGCATGCACCACTCCGCCAGCCCCCGGAAAGGCCGCACGGGCCGCCCGCGCAGCGCCGAGACCGATTTCGCGATCCTGCACGCGACCCGTGCCGCACTCGTCGATCTGGGCTGGGGACGGCTCACCATGAGCGATGTGGCGGCCCGGGCCGGTGTCGCGAAGACGACGCTCTACCGCCGCTGGGCCAACAAGAACGAGCTCGTCGTGGACGCCGTGGCGGTCCTCTTCGACGAGCTCGAACTCCCCGACCGGGGCTGTCTGCGGTCCGATATCGAGGGCGTGGTCCTGCAGTTCGGCGCGCTGCTCGCGCGGCCGGAGACCAAGACGGCGCTGATGGCCGTGGTCGCCGAGTCCACCACCGACGAGGCGCTGCGCGAACGCATCCGCTCGGCGATCGTCGACCGCCAGAAGCGGCTGGTCCTGCTCGGCCGCTCGCGCGCCCAGGCCCGTGGCGAGCTGCCCCCGGACACCCCCGGCGCGGAGGGCGAACAGGCCGCCACCCGCAACATGGACCTGATCTTCGATGTGATCGCCGGGGCGATCGTGCACCGCACCCTGGTCAGCGGCGAGCCCGTGGACGCCGCGTGGGGGCGCGACTTCACGGCTCTCTTCCTCACCGGACTCTCCGGGCTGGGCGACCAGGGCTGAGCCGGGGAACCGGGCGGCCGCGGCGCGGCACCGGAGTGCCCCGCCGCGGCACGCATCAGACCTGGTAGCGGTCCGCCGCGAACAGGTGCAGGTTCTCCGCCACCCAGGACGAGGTCCGCTCGAGCCCCTCCTCCAGCGAGACCTCCGGCCGCCACGAAGCCCACTCGCGCGCCCGGGAGTTGTCCGACAGCAGCCGCTCGACCTCGCTGCCGGCGGGCCGCAGCCGCTCGGCGTCCACCACCACCTCGGCCTCCCGGCCGGAGGCCGCTATCAGCGCCTCGGCGAGCGCCCCGATGGCGATCTCCCGCCCGGTGCCGAGGTTGACGACCTCGCCCAGCGCCCGGTCGCAGTCGGCCAGCGCCAGGAACCCGGCCGCGGTGTCCGTGACATAGGTGAAGTCGCGGGTCGGGGTGAGCGATCCGAGCTTGATCTGCCGGGCACCCGCATGGAGTTGGGCCAGGATCGTGGGGATCACGGCGCGCGCGGACTGCCGGGGGCCGTAGGTGTTGAACGGCCGCACCACCGTCACCGGCAGCCCGAAGGCGTGCCGGTGCGACAGCGCCATCATGTCCGCGCCGATCTTCGAGGCGGAGTACGGCGACTGCGGCTGCAGCGGGTGGTCCTCGCCGATCGGCGCGGTCAGCGCGGTCCCGTAGACCTCACTGGTGGACGTATGCACCATGCGCCGCACCGCATGCCGCCGGCAGGCCTCCGCGACGTTCTCCGTCCCGACGACGTTGGTCTGCACATACGCACCCGGCGAGTCGTAGCTGTACGGAATCCCGATCAGCGCGGCCAGGTGGAAGACCGTGTCGCAGCCCTCGACGGCGTCCATCACCCGGCCCGCGTCCCGCACGTCCCCGGCGACCATCTCGACCGGGCCGCCCGGACCGAGATAGCGCGCCAGATTTCCCTTTTCGGCGTACGGCTTGTAGTGGACGAAAGCCCGCACCTCGGCGCCGGCCTCCACCAGCATGTCGACCAGGGTCGAGCCGATGAATCCCTCGGCCCCGGTGACCAGGACCCGACGGCCCGTCCACTGACTCCTACTGCTGCTCATGCTGACTCCTTCATCGTGAGGTGGTGGCCGACGGACGGGTGACCGGCCAGCGCCAGCACCTTGTCGGCCAGCAGGCCGGCGGCCTGCGCATGGGTGCCCGGGTCGGCCGCCGCGCCCATCGCGGCGAGCCGGCCGGGGTCGTCGAGAAGCGGGGTGACCATTGCGTCCAGCCGCTCCGCCGAGGTCTCCGGATCGGGCAGCAGCAGCGCCGCCCCGGCGTCGGAGAGCACTCGCGCGTTATGGGTCTGGTGGTCGCCCGGCGCATGCGGATACGGCACGAGGACGGCCGGCATCCCGATGGTGGCCAGCTCGGCGACGGTCGCCGAACCGGCCCGGCACACCACCAGATCGGCGGCGGCATACGCCAGATCCATCCGGTCCAGGTAGGGCACCGCCTCGGCGACCGCGTCCCCGCCGTTCGCCGCCAGGAGGGCCCGGGTCTCCTCCAGGGCCGCGGGCCCGGTCTTGATCAGCAGCCGCAGGTCGCCGCGCGACCGGTAGCGGCCGGCCAGGCCCACGGCGGCCTCGGTCAGCCGGGCCGCCCCCAGGCTTCCGCCGTTGACCAGCAGCAGCCGTGCCCCGTCCGGAACGCCCAGGGCCCGGCGGGCGGCCGGCCGCAGCCCCGCCCGGTCCAGCTCGGCCAGCGGGCCCACCAGCGGCATCCCCACCGTCTCCGCCCGCTCACCGCCCGTCAGATGCTCCCGGCTGCGGTCGAAGGCGAGGGCGATGTGCGGGGTGAGCCGGGCCGCGAACTTATTGGCCCGGCCGGGCACCGCGTTGGACTCGTGGACCAGGCTCGGCAGCCCGGCCATCTTGGCCCCGACGATCACCGGAGCGCTCGGATAGCCCCCCATACCGACCGCGACCTGGGCTTTCTGTTCCTTGAGGATCGCCCGGCACTGGGCACCCGAGCGCAGCAGCGCGGCGGGCAGCAGATAGCGTCGGGCGCCGAGCGAGGGGTCGAAGGGGATCATGTCGACGGTGTGCAGCCGGTACCCGGCCCGGGGGATCAGCCGTGTTTCCAGGCCGCGTTCGGTCCCGACGAAGGAGATCACCGCATCGGGCACGGCCCGGCGGAGCGCGTCGGCGAGGGCGAGTCCCGGATAGATGTGGCCGCCGGTGCCGCCCGCACCGATCACGACGGAGAGTGGTGTGCGCATGGCCGCCACGCTCGCGATACGCCCTAAGAAGCTTCTAAGAGAGGTGTTTGGCAGCCTATGTCCATGCCCCCCACGCCCGGGAACACCCCAGCCCCCAAGATCCTCGTCGTCGACGACGAACCGGAGGTACGCGCCGCCGTGGAGGACGGCCTCGCCGTGGAGGGCTACGCGGTACGGGGCGCCGCCGACGGCCTGGCCGCCCTCTCGGAGGTCGCCGCCTGGCAGCCGGACGCCCTCGTCCTGGACGTGATGATGCCCGTCCTGGACGGCCTGGCCGTCTGCCGCCGGCTGCGCGCGCTGGACGACCGCACCCCGATCCTCGTCCTGACCGCACTGGACTCGGTCAGCGAACGGGTCGACGGGCTCGACGCGGGCGCCGACGACTACCTCGTCAAACCGTTCGCCCTGGACGAGTTGGTGGCCCGCGTCCGGGCCCTGCTGCGCCGGGCCTCCACCACGGCCGTCGAGGACACCCGGCTCTCCTTCGGCGATCTGGTCGTCGACCCGATGACCCGCACCGGCCACCGGGCGGGCCGGCCGCTGGAGTTCAGCCGCACCGAGTGGGCGCTGCTGGAACTGCTGCTGCTGCACCCCGGGCAGGTGCTGCCGCGCGAAGTGATCCTGGAGCGCGTCTGGGGCCGCGACTTCGGCCCCGACTCCAACTCGCTGGCCGTCTACATCGGTTATCTGCGCCGCAAGCTGGAGGCGGGCGGCGAGCCCCGCCTCGTCCACACCGTGCACGGGGTGGGCTACCGCCTGGACCACGCGGAGGGCGCATGACCGGCACCCGCAGCCTGGGCGCCCGCTGGCGGCGCCGCCGCCCGCTGCGCACCCGGCTGGCGCTGGCGGCCACCGCCGCGGTGGCGCTGGTGGCGGTCGGCGTCTGCGCGGCCGCGTTCGTCATCCTCGACTACCAGATGACCCGGCAGCTGAAACTGACCCTGACCCAGACGGCCACCCAGACGATCCGGGACCGCCACGACTGGGGCCCCACGCCCAGTGACACCCTCTGCCAGTACCCGGCCTCTTCCTGCGTCCAGATCGTGCCGTCCGACCCCGCCAAGGACCCGCGCACGCCGTATGTGCTGCACGTCTCCGAGGCCACCCGCCAGGTCGCCGACGGCCGGCGGGCGGCGTTCTACGACCGGCAGACCGTGGCCGGCCGGCCGGTCCTGATGCTCACCACCCGCCTGGGCGACAAGGACGAGGCGGTCCAGGTCGCCCAGCGCTCCGACACCGTCGACCGGGGTGTGGAACAGGCCGCCTGGGCGCTGGCCGCGGTCGGTGGCGCCGGCGTCCTGCTGGCCGCCGCGCTCGGCTACTGGGTGTCCCGTACGGGTCTGGCCCCGGTCGCCCGGCTCACCGCCACCGCGGAACGCATCGCCGCCACCCGCGACGCCCGCCACCGCATCGAACTCCCCGCGGGCCCCCTCTCCCGGGAGGACGAGGTCACCCGCCTGGCCACCAGCTTCAACACCATGCTCGGGGAGCTCGAACAGTCCGTCGCCGCGCAGCGCCGCCTGGTCGCCGACGCCTCCCACGAACTGCGCACCCCGCTGACCGCGCTGCGCACCAACGCCGAACTCCTGGCCCGCGCCGACCGCCTGACCGACGCCCAGCGCGACCGCGCCTCGGCCGCGCTGGGCCGCCAGCTGCGCGAGGTCACCACCCTCGTCAACGACCTGATCGAGCTGGCCCGCGACGAGGAACCACAGCCCCTGGTGGAGCAGGTGCGTCCGGCCGCCCTCCTGGAGCACGCGGTGGGCGCGGCCCGCGAACACTGGCCGGAGATCACCTTCACCGCCGCCATCGCCCCGTCCGCGGCCGGCCGCACGATCCCCGGAGTGCCGTCCCGCCTGTCCCGGCTGCTGTCCAACCTCCTCGACAACGCCGCGAAGTTCTCCCCGCCGGGCGGCCCGGTGGAAACCGAACTCGCCCTCACCACAGGCGAGTTGGACCTGACGATCCGCGACCACGGCCCCGGCATCACGGAGGGCGACCTCCCCCACGTCTTCGACCGCTTCTACCGCGCCGAGGCGGCCCGCGCCCTGCCCGGCTCCGGCCTGGGCCTGGCCATGGCCCGCCAGATCGCCCGCGCCCACGGCGCCGAACTCACCGCCGAGCGGGCGCCGGGCGGCGGCGCACTGTTCCGGCTGCGCCTGCCGGTACCGGCGGCTTAGGGCGTGTCCTGGCCGCCCCTGGCGGACCGTCCATGGACGGTCCGCCAGGGGCCGGACCGTTCGTCCCGCAGGCGGCAGCAGCGGCACGATCACCGCCCGGGCCACCTCAGAAATCTCCCCGTCCCTCACCGCGGACCCACGACTCGATGATCGGGTAGACACCCCCTAGGGTGAGACCTCGGAAAATCCGGGTGCGGTGGATGGGGAGCTTGATGGAGCCGTTGGAGGCTGCGGACCCACGGGCCGCCGGACCGTATCAACTGCTGGGACGTCTGGGCTCGGGCGGGATGGGCCGGGTGTTCGTCGGAGAATCCGTGACGGGACGGCGGGTGGCCGTGAAGCTCGTACGGGAGGATCTGGCGGCCACGCCCGGTTTTCGCGACAGGTTCCGGCGCGAGGCCAAGCTCGCGATGCGGGCGGGCGGCTTCTGGACCGCGCCGGTCGTCGACGCGGACCCGGACGCCACCATGCCGTGGATCGCAAGCCAGTACGTCGAAGGCCCCTCGCTCGACGCGCACGTCCTCCAGCAGGGCCCGCTGGACGAGTCCGAGGTGCGCAGGCTCGGCACGGGACTGGCCGAGGCCATCGCCTCGTTCCACCGGGGCGGCCTGGTCCACCGCGACCTCAAGCCCTCCAATGTCCTGCTCGTCGACGACGGTCCGAGGGTCATCGACTTCGGCATCTCCAAGGCCCTGGAGACCACCGACGGTACCGATCTGACCAAGGCCGGGACCGTCATGGGCACACCTGGCTTCATGTCGCCGGAGCAGGCACTGGGGCAGCCGGTGGGCCCGCCCTCGGATGTCTTCTCGCTCGGCTCCCTGCTCGCCTACGCGGTCACCGGCGCAGGACCCTTCGGTGACGGGTCCTCCCACGCGCTGTTGTTCCGGGTGGTGTACGAGGCACCCGATCTCAGCGCCGTGCCGGACGGGCTGCGGGGGCTGGTGCAGGACTGTCTGCACAAGTCTCCGGAGGCCCGTCCCACCGCCGACGCGCTCCTCGCACGCCTCGCGGGCGCAGCACGCGCGACGGTCCCCGACCCGCGCATCGCGCCGAGGCCCGTGGCGGAGACCGTTTCCGACGCGGATGCCCTGGCGGCCACCGGACCGCAGCCCGCGAGCGCGACAGTCACGGCCGAGCCGCCCGTGGCGGCACCGCGCGGGCATCGGCCGATTGCTCAACCACCGGCCGCCCTCCCCGCGTTCACCGTGGAGAAATGGGGCCGCGCGGCGGTCTTGCGCCGCCTGCAATGGCCGGCCGTTTCGGCGTTGACGATCGCCGGCTTCCTGGACTTGGCCGGAGAGATGGCCCACGCGGCCGCGCCCGCGTTCGTGTTGACGCTCTTCGTCATGCTGCTGCATCTGCTCTACGGGGTGATGGTTTCGTTGCCACTCCTCGGACCCAGGGCACTGCGGGTCGGAGCGGACGGGCTCCATGTGCGGCACGGCCCGCACACGGTCACGGTGCCCTGGCGGGACATCTCCTCCGTCACGCTCACCGGAAAGCGGAACAGGCGCAGCATCGCCCTGACGGCGGCCCTCGCAGAAGGAACGGACACCCGGGTCCCCTCCCCGCTCCACGCCGGGACGGGTGTGCTGAAGTGCACGATCGTCTCCCCCGCGAAGAACGAGACGAGCACCCGCCTGAACGGCCTCGATACCGCACTGCGGCGTTTCGCGGGCAGCCGCTACCAGTCGCTTCCCGCCGCGGGCTGACGGCGCCGTACGGCCACCGGCGAGTCGGGCGGCGCTCCGTGGCCCCGCAGGCGTCGCTCGTGGCCCGGCAGCCGTACGGGGCAGCAGGCCCATGCCTGCCGCCCCGCACTCCCGGGGGAAGGGACGCCCCCACTGACCTCCAGGACCGGCCTCAGAAGCCGGCGGGCTCCGTATACACGCCCCACTCGTCCCGCAGCACACCGCAGATCTCGCCGAGGGTCGCCTCGGCGCGTACGGCCTCCAGCATCGGCTCGATCATGTTGCCGCCGTCCCGGGCGGCCTCCAGCATCGCCTTCAGCGAGGACTGGACCCGGGCGTCGTCGCGGGACTCCTTGCGCCCGGCGAGCACGCGTACCTGCTCGCGCTCGACCTCGTGGCTGACCCGCAGGATCTCCAGGTCGCCGGTGACCGAGCCGTGGTGGCAGTTGACGCCGACGACCTTCTTCTCGTCCTTCTCCAGCGCCTGCTGGTAGCGGAAGGCGGACTCGGCGATCTCGCCGGTGAACCAGCCGTCCTCGATGCCGCGCAGGATGCCGGAGGTCATCGGGCCGATGGGGTGCTCGCCGTTCGGGACCGCCCGCAGGCCGCGCTCCTTGATCTGCTCGAAGATCTTCTCGGCGTCCGCCTCGATCCGGTCGGTCAGCGACTCGATGAACCAGGAACCGCCCAGCGGGTCGGCGACGTTGGCGACGCCGGTCTCCTCCATCAGCACCTGCTGGGTGCGCAGCGCGATCTCCGCGGCCTGCTCACTGGGCAGCGCGAGGGTCTCGTCCAGCGCGTTGGTGTGCAGCGAGTTGGTGCCGCCGAGCACGGCCGCCAGGGCCTCGACGGCGGTCCGTACGACGTTGTTGTACGGCTGCTGGGCGGTCAGCGAGACACCCGCGGTCTGGGTGTGGAAGCGCAGCCACTGCGCCTTCTCGCTGGTCGCGCCGTACACGTCCCGCATCCAGCGGGCCCAGATCCGGCGCGCGGCGCGGAACTTGGCGATCTCCTCGAAGAAGTCCAGATGCGCGTCGAAGAAGAAGGACAGGCCGGGGGCGAAGGTGTTGACGTCCAGGCCGCGGGAGAGACCGAGCTCGACATAGCCGAAGCCGTCGGCGAGCGTGTACGCCAGCTCCTGCGCGGCCGTCGCGCCCGCCTCGCGGATGTGGTAGCCGGAGACCGAGAGCGGCTTGTACGCGGGGATGCCGCGCGCACAGTGCTCCATCAGGTCGCCGATCAGACGCAGATGCGGCTCGGGCTGGAAGAGCCACTCCTTCTGCGCGATGTACTCCTTGAAGATGTCCGTCTGCAGGGTGCCGTTCAGGACGCCCGGATCGACCCCCTGCCGTTCGGCGGCCACCAGATACATGCAGAAGACCGGGACGGCGGGCCCGCTGATCGTCATCGACGTCGTGACATCGCCCAGCGGGATGTCCTGGAAGAGGACCTCCATGTCGGCCGCCGAGTCGATGGCGACGCCGCAGTGCCCGACCTCGCCCAGCGAGCGCGGGTCGTCGGAGTCGCGGCCCATGAGGGTGGGCATGTCGAAGGCGACCGAGAGGCCGCCGCCGCCCGCCTTGAGGATCATCTTGTAGCGCTCGTTGGTCTGCTCGGCGTTGCCGAAACCGGCGAACTGGCGGATCGTCCACGTCCGCCCGCGGTAGCCGGTCGGGTACAGGCCCCGCGTGAAGGGGTACTCGCCCGGCCACCCGATCCGCTCGAACCCCTCGACCGAGTCTCCGGGCCGGGGCCCGTACGCCGGCTCGACGGGGTCGCCCGAGAGCGTGGTGAAGTCCGCGTCCCGCTTCCGGGCGGAGTCGTACCGAGCCTGCCAGCGGCGGCGGCCCTCATCGATCGCGTCAGCGTCCATACCGTCGAATTTACTTGGACGTCCTAGTACTTGTCGACGGGAGAGACCTACGAGTCGCCCTGCGCGCTGACAGCATCACGTTCCGTGACGGCATTCGGGCAAAGAGAACGCGCCCGGCCGGCGGTGGACAGGCGCGTATGAGGAGGTCAGCAGGTGTGCCGTCGGACCGCGCCGAGGCGGACCGGGGGCGGTCAGACCTTCGCCGGCTCCGGAGCGTCATCGGCGATCAGCGGCTCGACCTCCCGCACCACCTGACGCTCCACGAAGAAGGCAGCGGTGGGGATCGTGCCCGCGATCAGCACCCACAGCAGCTTGCCGAACTTCCACTTGGCCTTGGAGCCCAGGTCGAAGGCGAAGACCAGGTAGATGATGTAGAGCACGCCGTGGACCTGCGAGACGACGAGGGTGAGGTCCTTGCCCATCCCGAAGCCGTACTTGAAAACCATGCACGTGCAGAGCACCAGCAGCATCACGGCGGTGATGTAGGCCATCGCCCGGTAGCGGGTCAGGACGCTTCGCTTCATGCCCCGAGCGTAACCATCCGTTCCGGGGCGATCTTCGCCGCCCCCCTCCGAACGCGGACCGGGCCGGGCGGCCCCGAGGACGCCCTAGCCTTCCTGGAAATCCGCCGCCGCCACCCGCAACGGCCGCAGCATCGCGAAGATCTCCCCGCACTCCTCGGCGTCGTACACCCCGAGCCCGAAGTCCATCGCCATCAGGTCACGGGTGGCCGCGTCGCACACCTCGCGGCCCTTCTCCGTGATGGTGGCGAGCGTGCCCCGCCCGTCGTTCGGATTCGGCCGCTTGGCGACGAGACCGGACTTCACCAGCCGGTCGACGGTGTTGGTCACCGAGGTCGGGTGCACCATCAGCCGCTCGCCGATCTTCGACATCGGCAGTTCACCGGCCTTGGAGAAGGTCAGCAGCACCAGCGCCTCGTAGCGGGCGAAGGTCAGCCCGTACGGCTTGACCACCCCGTCCACCTCGGCCAGCAGGATCTGGTGGGCGCGCATGATCGAGGTGATGGCGGCCATCGAGGGCACGGCACCCCATCGCTGCTGCCACAGTTCGTCGGCGCGCGCGATGGGATCGAAAGCAAGGCTGAGCGGCTTCGGCACGCTTGTGACCCTACCGGGCGCTCATATGGTGGTCAGCCGTGTCTCAGTTTTCGGTACCCGGAACCGGTCCGGCCGGCCCGGGCACCGCGGGGGCGCCCGCACGGACCGCTCCCGCCGTACGCCGCACCTCCCGGATCACCACCGGTACGCAGAGCACCCCCACCACACCGGCGGCCGGCATCACGACCCGCAGCGGTGCGAACTCCGCGGCGACGCCGGCCAGCCCCATCGCCGAGCCCATCACCGTCATCCGCCCTGCCTGCATCACCGTCATCGCCTGTCCCAGCAGCTTCTCGGGGACCGCGTCGACGAACCAGCGGTCGACCCCGAAGTTGTACGAGATCCCGGTGCCGGTCAGCGCGAGCAGCAGCACCGCCCAGCCCAGCGAGGGCTGCGCGGCGAAGCCGAGCGACGGCAGGACGGCGAAGAGGCCCATGGGAAAGGTCAGCCGGGTGCGGGCGCGCGGGCCGAGGAACGAGCCCGCCAGGCTCTCGGCGATCACCGCGCCGACCGGCATGCTGCACATCAGCAGCCCCATGCCCGCCGGCCCCGCGCCGAGCAGACCGGCGTAGGGGATCAGCAGCGCTTCGGGGACGACGACGAGCGCCGGCGGCAGCCAGGTCAGCAACAGCAGCGCGCGCACCCTGCGGTCGGCCAGCAGCTGCCGGACCCCGCCCAGCGAGGCGCCCAGCAGCGCGCCGCGCTCCGTACCCCCCGCCCCGTCGCGGGCCGGCCGCGCCACCGTCCCCAGCCGCAGCAGCAGGGCCGAGCCGAGGAACGTACCGGCGGTGAGCGCGAGCACCGCCCGCGGGGACACCGCGGCGAGCAGCAGGCCGCCCGCCGCGAACCCCGCGAGCTGCGCGCTCTGGTTCACCAGGCGGATCACCGAGCGCCCCAGCACGAACGCCTCGCCCTCGCCGAGGATCTCCCCCAGCGTCGCGGCGCGGGTCCCGGCGAAGACCGGCGCGATGGCCGCGAGCACACAGCGCAGTACCAGGAGGACCGCGACCTGGGTGCCCGGCAGCACCATCCCCGCGGCCGCCGACGCACACAGCACATCGCAGACGACCAGGACCCGCCGGGCCGGGTACCGGTCGGCGACCGCGGACAACAGCGTTCCGCCGATGACGTACGGCAGCAGTCCCAGCGCGAACGTCAGGGCACTGAGCAGCGGCGACCCCGAGATCCGGAAGACGAGGACGGACAGCGCGATCTCACAGACCACCACGCCGAGCGAGGACAGCAGATGCGCGGCGAAGACGTAACGGAACTCCGGGACGGCGAAGACGGCGCGGTAGCCGACGGCGCGGGCCTCGTCGGCGCCGGGTGCGGCGCCGGCGGCAGCCTCCTCGGCGGCGCAGGCGGGAAGGCGGCCCGACGGCACGGGCCCGGAAGGAGAGGGCATGAACGCAGCCTGCCGAACGCCCTTTCCGCCCCGTATTGTTTCGGCTCCAGCCGAATCCCGGGCGAGGGGGAGCGTGCACGGCCATGCCGGTGAACCTGCACTTCGGGGCGGACGACCTGCTCCGCATCCGGTTCGCCGTCTCGCCGCTGTGCGAGACCCATGAGGCGGTCCGCACCCTGCACCGCGCCGACCGGCACGGCTATCACACGCCGTGGCTGCGCCGGATGCACGAGAAGCTGGCCTGCCTGGACCTGACGCCGCTGTGGCTCTTCATGCCGCCGTCGGGCTACACACCGGACTTCCTGGGCCGCCCGCCCGACGCCCCGATGGCCGGTTTCGACGAGGAGCTGGCGCGGCTGCGCGCCACCGACCCGGCCCTGGCGCGCGCCGAGATGGCCAAGTCGCTGGCCTGCACGCCGGGGGCCGCGGAATCCCCGCGCGGCCGGGCGGCGCTGGCGGATCCGGCGGGTGCCGTGCGCGAACTGGCCCGGGTCACCGAACGGGCCTGGCGGACGCTGATCGCCCCGGACTGGCCACGCCTGCGGGCGCTGCTGGAGGCCGAGATCGCCTACCGGTCGCGCCAGTTGGCGGGCGGCGGGCTGCGGCGGCTGTTCGACGATCTGCATCCGCGACTGTCGTGGTCGGGCGACATGCTCACCGTCCGTACCCGTACCGACTTCGCCCAGATGCAGGATCTGGACGGGCGCGGGGTGCTGTTGCTGCCCAGCGTCTTCGTCTGGCCGGATGTGGTCAGCGGGTTCGACCCGCCGTGGCAGCCGACCGTCATCTATCCGGCGCGCGGTATCGGCGGGCTGTGGACCGAGCCGGAGACGGGCCCGGCGCTGGCGCGGCTGCTGGGGGCGAACCGCGCCGCCGTACTGGCCGCCCTCGACCCGCCGTCGACCACGACGGTCCTGGCCCACCGGCTCGGCCTGGCGCCGTCCTCCGTCTCGGCGCATCTGTCCGTACTGCGCGACGCCGGTCTGCTGGCCGCGCGCCGGCACGGGCATCA
Source organism: Streptomyces caniferus (assembly GCF_009811555.1). Lineage (GTDB taxonomy): Bacteria > Actinomycetota > Actinomycetes > Streptomycetales > Streptomycetaceae > Streptomyces > Streptomyces caniferus. The sequence continues at coordinate 481,180 of NZ_BLIN01000002.1, forward strand.
GGTGCTCTACGAGCGGACCCCGCTGGGGATCACCCTGGCGGCGGGCGGCTGAGGCCGGGCCGGCCGGCCGGAATGTCGCAGGGATCGTTCAGGGGTGTCGCGAGAAGCCGCCCGGGACGCCCGCGGGACCGCCCAGGACCCTGCGGACAACCGTCCGGTGGTTCCGCGGCGCACCGCTCGGGCCCGCCGGGTTCAGGACCGGCGGGCGTCGCCCTCGGCGAGGTAGCGCTCCACGGTCTCCACCTTCGAGGTCAGTCCGTCCGTGACGCCGGGCCGGATGTCGGCCTTCAGCACCAGGGAGACCCGGCCGGAGCGCGCCTCGACCGCCGCGACCGCGCGCTTGACGACGTCCATGACCTCGTCCCAGTCCCCCTCGATGGAGGTGAACATCGCGTCCGTACGGTGCGGCAGCCCCGACTCGCGGACGACCCGGACCGCGTCGGCGACGTACTCGCCGACGTCCTCGCCCACGCCCAGGGGGCTCACGGAGAAGGCGACGATCATGTGTTCAGGATTCCTTCCTTGCGGGCACGGGCCGCGATCACGCCGGCCTCTTCCTCGCGCTTGAGCACCTTGTCCCCGTAGAGGCCGCCGAACGGCAGGATCGCCAGCACGAAGAAGAAGGCGACGCGCTTGGCGGGCCACTTCGTGCGGTTCCACACGTCCAGCAGCAGGACCACGTAGGTGATGAAGAGCAGGCCGTGGATCATGCCGAGCGGCATCACCAGGGAGTCGTAGTCGAAGGCCAGGCGGAAGCCGGTACCGAAGATCAGCAGCGCCGGGAAGGAGAGCGCCTCCGGGATGGATGCCAGGCGCAGTCGGTGCAGGGCGGCAGCGGTCTTGATGTCCACGGGAACCTCGTTCGGGTGGCAGATGGGCAGTCGGCGCGCAGCGCCGTCTTCTGGGGGTGGAGGTCGGGCGACGGGCGGGCACTGCTTGTGCAAGAGTTCACAAGCTTCGCCCCATTGTTACAGCCGCCTCGGCGATCTCCGCGCCGGGGGGAGGTACGGGGCGGCCCCGGCCGGCGCCCGCAAGAGATCAGGGCGATATCAGGGCCAAAGGACCTGCCCCGCGCGGCCGCGGCCGACTACCGTCTCACCCGTGGCTCAGTTTCGGCTCCAGGGGAGCAAGGTGCTCGCCGTCGATATGACGGGCGACGCCGTCAAGGCGAAAAACGGTGCGATGGTCGCGTACGACGGCCAGATGTCGTTCAAGAAGATGTCCGGTGGCGGCGAGGGCCTGCGCGGCATGGTCACCCGGCGGCTCACGGGCGAGCAGATGGCCGTGATGGAGGTGAAGGGCCACGGCACCTGCTACTTCGCCGACCGCGCCAGCGAGATCAACTTGGTGGGACTGCAGGGCGAGAAGCTCTTCGTCGAGTCCAGCAATCTGCTGTGCACGGACGCCGCGCTGCGGACGGGCACGACCTTCACCGGCCTGCGCGGCGCCTCCCAGGGCAACGGCCTGTTCACCACCACCGTCGAGGGCAGCGGCCAGGCGGCGATCACCTCCCACGGCCCCGCGGTGGTGCTGCGGGTCACCAAGCAGTACCCCCTCCAGGTCGATCCGGGCGCGTACGTCGCCCATACCGGAGACCTCAAGCAGCACTTCCAGTCCGGGGTGAACTTCCGCACCTTCCTCGGGGAGGGCTCCGGCGAGGCCTTCCAGATCCGCTTCGAGGGCGAGGGTCTGGTCTACGTACAGCCCAGCGAGCGCAACACCGTGGGAGGTGAGGTCTGATGCCGTTCACGGTGCTCAACTCCCGCATGGTGGAGGCCAGGATCGGACCGGGCCAGCGGCTGTTCAGCCAGCGCGGCGCGATGCTCGCCTACCGCGGCGAGGTCGCCTTCACCCCGAACCTCCAGGGCGGCCAGGGCGGCGTCGGCTCCATGATCGGCCGCCGGATCGCCGGCGAGGCCACCCCGCTGATGACCGTCGAGGGCACGGGCACGGTCATGTTCGGCCACGGCGGCCACCACGTCCACGTCGTCGACCTCACCGGCGAGACGCTCTACGTCGAGGCCGACCGGCTGCTGGCCTTCGACGGCTCGCTCCAGCAGGGCACGATGTTCATGGGCTCGCAGGGCGGGGTGATGGGCATGGTGCGCGGCCAGGTCACCGGCCAGGGCCTGTTCACCACCACCCTCAAGGGCGTCGGCTCGGCCGCGGTGATGGCGCACGGCGGCGTCATCGAGCTGCCGATCACGTCCCAGCGCCCGGTCCATGTCGACCCGCAGGCCTACGTCGCCCACCGCGGCGACGTCCGCAACAAACTGTCCACGGCCCTCGGCTGGCGCGACATGGTCGGCCGCGGCTCGGGCGAGGCCTTCCAGCTGGAGCTGTCGGGCCAGGGCACCGTCTACGTCCAGGCCTCGGAGGAAAAACTGTGACCGGTCCCGTCGTCCACGACGTCTCCTCGCTCCCGGCCGACGACAACGTCAACGCCTACGCCTTCAGCGTCGATCTGAACGGCCAGTGGTTCCTGCAGAAGGGGAAGATGATCGCCTACTACGGGCAGATCGACTTCCACGGCATCGGACACGGCCGCCTGGACCGCCTGATCGCCGGCAGTTTTCATTCGCCTTTGCACGCCGCGGACTGGGTCGTCGCCGAGGGCCGGGGGAAGATGCTGCTCGCGGACCGTGCCTTCGATGTGAACTCCTTCGACCTGGAGGACGGCAACCTGACCATTCGCGCGGGCAACCTGCTCGCCTTTCAGCCATCTCTCGCGCTGAAGCAGTCGATCATCCCGGGCTTCCTCACCCTCATCGGGACGGGCAAGTTCGTGGCCGCCTCCAACGGCCCGGTGGTGTTCATGGAGCCGCCGATCCGGGTCGACCCGCAGGCGCTCGTCGGCTGGGCCGACTGCCCCTCCCCGTGCCACCACTACGACCACCAGTACCTGCGGGGAATCCTGGGCGGGCTGCGGGCGCACACCGGAATCGGCGGAGCGTCCGGCGAGGAGCACCAGTTCGAGTTCGTCGGCGCCGGCACCGTCCTGCTGCAGTCCACGGAACAGCTGATGCCGGAGCTGGAAACCGGTGCGGTACCGACCGAGGCGGGCGTTCCGGGCGGGGGCGGACACGTCCCGCAAAGTGGCTCACAACTGCCCCAGCTCCCCGGCAACCTCGGGAGCCTCCAACGCCGCTTCGGGCTGTGAGCGATACTCTGCGGACGGTGACCTCGAACGTCTGACCAACGTCCACCCCCGGCCGCCGACGTCATCGCCCCCTGGGCAATTAATTCACTATTCAACTTTTACGGGTAGAATCATTCCATGACGACCGACAGCGACACCCCCTGGCTGACCGACCAGGAGCAGTGTGCCTGGCGCACCCACCTGGACGTCAGCAGGCTGCTGATGCACCAACTCGAGCGCGATCTGCAGCCGTTCGGCCTGACGAACAACGACTACGAGATCCTGGTCAACCTCTCCGAGGCCGACGACCGACGGCTCCGGATGAGCGACCTGGCAGCCAGCACCCTGCAGTCCAAGAGCCGTCTCTCCCACCAGATCACCCGGATGGAGAACGCCGGGCTGGTGCGCCGCGAGAGCTGCGAGTCGGACCGCCGTGGCCTCTACGCCGTGCTCACCGACGAAGGCTGGGACACCATGCGCCGGGTCGCCCCGCACCATGTCGCCTCGGTCCGCAAGCACTTCATCGACCTGTTCGCCGCCGAGGACCTCCAGGCGCTCCGCACCTCCCTCGCCCCCGTCGCCGCACACCTCCGCAAGGAGCGCGGCGGCCTCTGACCGGCCGGCCTCGGCCCCCCGACCGGGCCGAGGCCCGGCGGCCCGGGCCGGTCAGCCGGCCACCGGCAGCCGCAGTTCGAACACCGACCCCGCGCGCACGGCCAGCGAACCACCGTGCCGCTCCGCGACGTCCCGCGCGATGGCCAGCCCCAGCCCGGCCCCGCCGTCGTCCCGGGCCCGCGCGTCATCGAGCCGTACGAACCGCTCGAAGATCCGCTCCCGCTCGCCCTCCGGCACCCCGGGCCCGTCGTCCTCCACCCGCAGCACCGCCCACTCCCCCTCGCGCACCACGGCCACCCGCACGGACGCGGCGGCATGCCGCTGGGCGTTGTCGAGCAGATTCCCCAGCACCCGCGCCAACTGACCACGGGACCCGGCCACTTCCCCGGCCGCCAGCTCCCCGACCTGCACCGGGATCCGGTCCGCGACCCGCTGCGAGCTCTCCTCGCGCACCATCGCCGCCAGATCGACCCGGGCCTCGGCCGGCCGCTCCCCCGCGTCCAGGCGCGCCAGCAGCAACAGGTCCGCCGCCAGCCGCTGCAGTCGTACGGTGTCCTCCACCGCACCGGGCACATCCAGCAACTCCGGATGCGCCACCCCCACTTCGAGCTGGGTCCGCAGGCTCGCGATCGGGCTGCGCAGCTCGTGCGAGGCGTCCGCGACGAACCGCCGCTGCCGCTCCACGGACGTCTCCAGCGCCGCCAGTGTCTCGTTGGTCGTCCGCGCCAGCCGGCCGACCTCGTCCTGCGACGACGGCACCGGCACCCGACGGCTCAGATCGGTACTCGCCGTGATCGCGGCCATCTCCCCTCGGATGCCCTCCACGGGCCGCAGCGCCCGCCGGGTCACCAGCCAGGTCACCCCCGCCACCACCACGAGCAGCAGCGGCAGCCCGATCAGCATCGCGGTCCGCACCGACCCCACGGCCTCCTGCTCCGGCGCCAGCGCCGCCCCCGCCCGCACCGTCGCCTCCCCGCCACGGGTGTCCTTGGCCTCGACCACCGCGAACCGGTAGTCGACCGTCTTCCCGTCGACGTCCGCGGTCCCGTCCCGGTGACCGACGTCCCCGTCGACCTCACCGGGCGCGAGCCCGCTCCGGTCGTCGTCATCGTCGTCGTCCTCGCCCTGCGTACCCGGCCCGACGCTCCCCGGCCCCCGCTGCACGCCGCCCACCGGCTTCCCGTCGACGGCACGCACGTCCTCGCCGACCGCCAGCACCCGTCCGCCGTCGTCGGCGACCACCACCGGATGGTCCTCACCGTCCGGCAGATCCAGCTTGTCGTACGGCGTGCCCGTCGCGATCTGCGCAGCCACCTCCCGCGCCGCGACCTCGGCCTGCAGCCCGGCCTGGTCCTGCAGATTGCTGCGCAGCACCAGCAGCACGGCCGTCCCCGCCGCGATCAGCGCCAGGGCCACCACGACCGTCGCGCCGGCCGCCGCCCTGGCCCGTACGGAGCCCAGCACCCTACTCACCCGCCACCAGCCGGTATCCGGCGCCGCGCACCGTCACGATGTGCCCCGCACCGAGCTTGCGCCGCAGTGCGCTCACATACACCTCGATGATGTTGACATCGCCCTCGTAGGCGAAGTCCCAGACGTGGTCCAGGATCTCCGCCTTGGAGACCACCTCGCCCGCCCGCAGCGCCAGCTGCTCCAGCACGGCGAACTCCTTCGCCGTCAGCGCCACTTCGGCCCCGTCCCGCTCCACCCGCTGCGCGCCCTGGTCGACGGCCAGCGACCCCACCCGCAGCACCGGCGGCGCGGTCCGCCCACGCCGCCGCAGCAGCGCCTTCACCCGCGCCACCAACACCACATACGAGAACGGCTTGGTCAGATAGTCGTCGGCCCCGGTGTCCAGCCCCTCGGCCTCGTCGTACTCGCCGTCCTTGGCCGTCAGCATCAGCACCGGCACCTCATGGCCGGCGGCCCGCAGCGCCCCGCACACGCGGTAGCCGTTCATCCCCGGCAGCATGATGTCGAGCACGACCAGGTCGTAGCTCTCCTCACTCGCCTGGTGGAGCCCCACCAGCCCGTCGTGCACCACATCGACCGCATAGCCCTCAGCCATCAGCCCCTTGGCCAAGGACACGGCGAGCCGCTTCTCGTCCTCCACGATCAGGAGCCGTCGGGGGCGGTGCGCGGCGGGGCCGGGCGGGCGGTACTGCGTGACGGGCGGGTGCATGCGCTCACCATGCCATCCCGTTCCTGAAGCCCCCTTCAGGCACCTTCAGGTCCCCTTCAGCTTCGTTCGGCCAGTGTGTGGGCACAGCCGATCGCAAGGGGAGAACACACATGAAGCGCCATCTGATCATCGCCACCGCCGCCGCGGCCGCCCTCGTCGCCGGCGGCACGGTCACCGCCGTCGCGGTCAGCAACGACGGCTCCGGCAGCGCCCGGTCCGGCGCACCGGTCTCGGCGCAGCCCGCCGCCCACGACGCGGGGACGTCCGCCTCCGGCACCGCCCAGGTGCAGGACGGCCGCTCCAGCATCCGCATGCAGGACGACGACGCCGACGGCCGGGAGGACCTCCGCGAGGCCAAGGCCGCCAAGGTGACCGCACCGGACGCCGCGGCCGCCGCCCTGAAGGCCGTCCCCGGCACCGTGGCCGGCCTCGACCTGGACGCGGACCGCCCCGGCCTGGTCTGGGACGCGGACGTCCTGGGCAAGGACGGCAAGTGGCACGAGATCACCCTCGACGCCGGCAACGCGCGGGTGCTGAACCAGCACGTCGACCACGACGAGGACGACGACGCCCGCGAGCTCGCCGCCCTCCGGAACGCCAAGACCGACGCCGCGGCCGCCGCACGCACCGCCGCCTCGCACGGCAAGGTGACCTCCGTCGAACTCGACGACGACCACCGCTCGAAGGCCGCCTGGGAGGTCGAGACGCTCACCAAGGACGGCAAGGAGCACAAGCTGCTGGTCGACACCCAGTCCGGCAAGCTGAGCGCCGTTCCGGCGCATGACGCCGACGACGACGACAACGACGGCGCGGACGACTGACCCGCCGCCCCATCACCCCTGGCCCCGCCCACCTCACCGTGGGCGGGGCCTTCGGCGGGTTGCCGTGGCGGGGCCGGGCGGGGTTTCGCGCTCGCGTGGGACCGGACAGTGCGGCGGTCCGGTGGCTGGGGCCGGTTCGCCTGCGGCGGGTGGGTGGTGGGTCGGAGGGGACGCCCGGTACCCCGTCCTCGGCGCGGGCGCATCTGGTACGTGGTACAGATCGGCCCCGCGTTCGCTCCGGTCCTGCGGGCGGGGCACCGGACATCCCCTCCGACCTCCGTACGTGCGCGACTGTCCCGCCGTACCGATCACCGTCACGACCAGATGCGCCAGGTCTTGGCACGGAGCGGGCCAGGCGACCCGCAGATTGGGCGCGGGCCCAGGTGGAGCGGTGAGGGACGGTGCCACCGGCCGGCAGTCGGGAACGGGCGTAGGTCGGAGGGGATGTACCGGAGCCCGCCCGCAGGACCGGAGCGAACGCCGGGTCGGTCTATGCCACGTACCAGGGCCGCCCGCGCCGAGGACGGGCTCCGGTGCGTCCCCTCCGACCCCCGCGGCAACCACAAAAGCCGCCCGGGGGCCAGCCCACGCACCCGCACCGAACAACGGCCGATACGCCAACGGCACCCCAAAGGGGCGCGGGGAACTGCGCGCCCAGCCCCAACGCACCCGCAGACAAAACGTCGGCACCCGCAGACAAACCAACGCCCCCGCCGCGCGGAGCGGCCTCAGTCCCCGTTCGTCAGCCCGTCGACCAACTCATCCGCCGCCCGGTAAGGATCCGTCTCGCCGGAGACGATGCGCTCGGCCAGCGCATCGAGCCGGCGATCGCCGCGAAGGTCACCGATCCGCTCCCGCAGCGCCGTGACCGCGATCGTCTCGACCTCGTGCGCCGCACGGGAGCGGCGCCGCTCGGCCAGCACGCCGCGCTCCTCCATCCAGGCCCGGTGCTTCTCCAGCGCCTCGACGACCTCGTCGACCCCCTCGCCCCGCGCCGCGACCGTCTTGACGATCGGCGGCCGCCAGTCCCCCGCCGCCCGGGACTCCCCCAGCCCCAGCATGTGGTTGAGCTCGCGGGCGGTGGCGTCGGCCCCGTCCCGGTCCGCCTTGTTGACGACGTAGACGTCGCCGATCTCCAGGATTCCGGCCTTGGCCGCCTGGATGCCGTCGCCCATGCCGGGCGCGAGCAGCACGACGCTCGTATCGGCCTGCGAGGCGATCTCCACCTCGGACTGGCCGACGCCGACCGTCTCGACGAGGACCACGTCGCAGCCCGCCGCGTCCAGGACCCGGATCGCCTGCGGCGCGGCCCACGCCAGGCCGCCGAGATGGCCGCGGGTGGCCATCGAGCGGATGTAGACGCCGGGATCCGAGGCATGCTCGCTCATCCGTACGCGGTCGCCGAGGAGCGCGCCCCCGGAGAACGGCGAGGACGGGTCGACGGCGAGCACGCCGACCCGTTTGCCCGTCTTGCGGTACGCCGTCACCAGCGCGGACGTGGTGGTGGACTTCCCGACCCCGGGCGAGCCGGTCAGCCCGACCACATAGGCGTTGCCGGTGAGCGGCGCCAGGGCCGCCATCACCTCGCGCAGCTCCGGTGACGCCCCCTCCACGAGGGAGATCAGCCGGGCCACGGCCCTCGGCCGGCCCTGCCGTGCCTGCTCCACCAGCTGTGGGACGTCCACCATCGCCGCTCGGCTCCTTCGGTTCGCTCGTCCGCGAATCGGCCCGCCCGTACGCGTGTCCGCGTACGGGTCCCGCTTACTTACCCGGTACGCGAATGATCAGCGCGTCGCCCTGACCACCGCCACCACAGAGCGCGGCGGCACCCACGCCGCCGCCCCGCCGGCGCAGCTCCAGCGCGAGGTGCAGCACGATGCGGGCTCCGGACATCCCGATCGGGTGACCCAGCGCAATGGCGCCGCCGTTGACATTCACCTTTTCCGGGGACACCCCCAGGTCCTTCATCGACTGCACGGCGACGGCCGCGAAGGCCTCGTTGATCTCGATCAGGTCAAGATCGTCGACGGTCAGCCCGTCCTTGCCCAGCGCGTGGTTGATCGCGTTGGACGGCTGCGACTGGAGCGAGTTGTCGGGGCCGGCGACATTGCCGTGGGCGCCGATCTCCGCGATCCATTCGAGGCCGAGCTCCTCGGCCTTGGCCTTGCTCATGACGACGACCGCGGCGGCGCCGTCGGAGATCTGCGAGGAGGTGCCGGCGGTGATCGTGCCGTCCTTGGCGAAGGCCGGACGGAGCTTGCCGAGCGACTCCGCGGTGGTCTCGGCGCGGATGCCCTCGTCCTTGCTGAAGACGACCGGCTCGCCCTTGCGCTGCGGGATCTCCACGGGGGTGATCTCGGCCTCGAAGAGCCCGTTCTTCTGGGCGGCGGCGGCCCGCTGATGGGAGCGCGCCGCGACCTCGTCCTGCTCCGGACGGGCGATGCCCAAACGGGTGTTGTGCTTCTCGGTCGACTCGCCCATCGCGACGCCTTCGTAGGCGTCCGTGAGGCCGTCGTGGGCCATCGCGTCGAGCATCTCGACGGCGCCGTACTTGAAGCCCTCACGGGACTTCGGGAGCAGGTGCGGGGCGTTGGTCATGGACTCCTGGCCGCCGGCGACGACGACGTCGAACTCACCCGCGCGGATGAGCTGGTCGGCCAGCGCGATGGCGTCGAGCCCGGAGAGGCAGACCTTGTTGACGGTCAGCGCGGGGACGTTCATGGGGATACCGGCCTTGACCGCGGCCTGGCGTGCCGGGATCTGCCCTGCCCCGGCCTGGAGCACCTGGCCCATGATCACGTACTGCACCTGGTCGCCGCCGATGCCCGCCCGGTCCAGTGCCGCCTTGATCGCGACGGCGCCCAGGTCGGCGCCGGAGAAGGTCCGCAGGGATCCCAGGAGCCGCCCCATGGGGGTGCGCGCTCCCGCCACGATCACTGAGGTGCTGCCGTTCGTGCCGTTCGTTGCAGACATGCGGTGCGGCCTTCCTTTGCAGGGAAGTTAACGAGGGTTCCCGTCAATGTACTGAGCGGTACGCGCCGGGTCACCGGCAAGGAGGTGTGATCGCGCGCACGTTGCGTAACCAGCCATGCGAGGGGTGCACTGGAGCCATGCTGACGCGAATCGACCACATCGGGATCGCCTGTTTCGACCTCGACAAGACTGTCGAGTTCTACCGTGCCACGTACGGCTTCGAGGTGTTCCACACCGAGGTCAACGAGGAGCAGGGAGTCCGGGAAGCCATGATCAAGATCAACGGGACGTCGGACGGCGGCGCCTCGTATCTGCAGCTCCTGGAGCCCACCCGCGAGGACTCCGCGGTGGGCAAGTGGCTTGCCAAGAACGGCGAGGGGGTGCACCACATCGCCTTCGGCACCGCGGACGTGGACGAGGACTCCGAGGCCATCCGCGGCAAGGGCGTCCGGGTCCTCTACGACGAGCCCAGGACGGGTTCGATGGGGTCGCGGATCACCTTCCTGCACCCCAAGGATTGTCACGGTGTGCTCACCGAACTCGTCACCGCGGCGCCCGCCACCTCCGAAGAGCACTGACCTTCACCTTCCCCGGCCGGTAGAGTGCAGCTTCGGCCGGGGTAAGGGAGTGGGGCTCGGTCCATACTCTGCCGATGATCTGACACCATTTCTTCGGAAGGGTCAGCTCCGAGGGGCGCGAGTCCGGTACGACGTGACGTGTACGGGACGAGCGCCGCAGTACCGGAGACGGCCGCCACCATGACCAGGGGACGGATGGGACCGCGCAGTGCGGGGCAACGACCGCTACGAGGCTGACGACCACCTCTCGCAGTTCGAGGCCGAGATGGAGCGGCTGAAGAGCGAGCGGGACAAGGCCGTCCAGCACGCCGACGACCTCGGCTACCAGGTCGAGGTGCTGCGCGCCAAGCTCCATGAGGCGCGCCGCAACCTCGCGACCCGTCCTGCCTACGACAACGTCAGTCATCAGGCCGAGCAGCTGCTGCGCAATGCGCAGATCCAGGCGGACCAACTGCGCACGGACGCCGAGCGCGAGCTGCGCGAGGCGCGGGCACAGACCCAGCGGCTGCTGCAGGAGCAGGCCGAGCGGCAGTCCCGGCTGGAGGCCGAGCTGCACGCCGAGGCCGTCACCCGGCGCCAGCGGCTCGACGAGGAGCTCAACGAGCGCCGGCAGACCGTCGAGTCGCACGTCAACGAGAACGTCGCCTGGGCCGAACAGCTGCGTGCCCGGACGGAGTCACAGGCCCGCCGGCTGATGGAGGAATCCCGCCGGGAGGCCGAGCAGGCGCTGTCGGCCGCGCGGGACGAGGCCCAGCGGCTGGCCGAACGCGCCCGTGAACGGCTCGGCACCGCGGCCGAAGAGGCCCGCACCGAAGCGGAAAGCATCCTGCGCCGCGCCCGCACGGACGCCGAGCGACTGCTGAACGCCGCCTCCAACCAGGCCCAGGAGGCCACCGATCAGGCCGAGCAGCTGCGCACCAGCGTCGGCACCGAATCGGAGGAGGCCCGCCGCCAGGCCGCGGAGCTGACCCGCACCGCCGAGGCCCGCGTCCAGGAGGCGGACAAGGCGCTGCGCGACGCGCGCGCCGAGGCCGAGAAGCTGGTCGAGGAGGCGCAGCAGAGCGCCACCAAGCGGCTGACGGCGGCCGAGTCGGACAACGAGCAGCGCACCCGTACGGCCAAGGCGGAGATCGCCCGGCTGGTGGGTGAGGCCACCAAGGACGCCGAGGCGCTCAAGGCCGAGGCCGAGCAACTGCGCGAGGACGCCCGTACGGAGGCCGACCGGCTGATCGCCGAGGCCCAGGAGGCCGCCCGTTCGCAGGCGTCGGAGGACGCCGCGGCCCAGCTGGCGAAGGCCGCCCGCACCGCCGAGGAGGTCCTGAACAAGGCCTCGGAGGACGCCAAGGCCACCACCAAGGCGGCCGCGGAGGAAGCCGAACGCCTGCGCAGCGAGGCCGAGTCCGAGGCGGACCGGCTGCGCGAAGAGGCCCATGACACCGCCGCCCAGCTCAAGGGCGCGGCGAAGGACGACACCAAGGAGTACCGCGCCAAGACCGCCGAACTCCAGGAGGAGGCACGGCGGCTGCGCGGCGAGGCGGAGCAGCTGCGCGCGGACGCGGTCGCCGAGGGCGAGCGGATCCGCAGCGAGGCCCGCCGGGAGGCGGTCCAGCAGATCGAGGAGGCGGCCGGGTCCGCCGAGGAGCTGCTGGGCAAGGCCAAGGCCGATGCCGAGGAGACCCGTTCGGGCGCCGTCGCGGAGAGCGAGCGGGTGCGGACGGAGGCCATCGAGCGGGCCACCGCGCTGCGCCGGCAGGCCGAGGAGGCCCTGGAGCGGGCCCGGTCGGAGGCCGAGGAGCTGCTGACCGAGGGCGCCCAGGCCGCGGAGATGGTGACCACCGAGGCCGAGGAGTCCGCCGCCCGGCTGCGCGTGGCGGCCGAAGAGGCCGCGGAGGAGCTGCGGACCGGCGCGCAGACCGAGCTGGACCGGCTGCACAGCGAGGCGCGGGACAAGGTCGCCGCCGCCGAGGAGTCGCTGCGCCACGCCCGCGCGGAGGCGGAGGGGCTGCGCCGGGAGACGCAGGAGGAGGCGGCCCGCCTCAAGGCGGAGTCCGCCGAGCGGCGCCGGATGCTGACGCAGCAGGCCGAGGAGGAGGCCGAGCGGCTGCGCACCGAGGCCGCGTCCGACGCCTCGTCGGCACGTGCCGAGGCCGAGTCGGTGGCGGCACGGCTGCGCACCGAGGCGTCGGCCGAGGCGGAGCGGCTGAAGTCGGAGGCGCAGGAGACCGCGGACCGGGTGCGCGCCGAGGCCGCGACGGCCGCGGAGCGCACGGGCGCGGAAGCCGCGCAGGCGCTGGCCGCTGCCCAGGAGGAGGCCGCGCGGCGGCGCCGGGAGGCCGAGCAGCTGCTGGGCGAGGCCCGCGAGGAGGCCCACCAGGAGCGGACCGCGGCGCGCGAGCAGAGCGAGGAGTTGCTGGCGTCGGCCCGTACGCGGGTGGGCGAGGCGCAGGAGGAAGCCGAGCGGCTGGTCGAGGAGGCGGACCGGCGCGCTGGCGAGCTGGTGGCGACCGCCGAGCAGACCGCACAGCAGGTGCGGGACGCGGTCGCGGGGCTGCACGAGCAGGCCGGCGAGGAGATCGCCGGGCTGCGGTCGGCGGCCGAGCACGCCGCGGAGCGCACCAAGGCCGAGGCGCAGGACGAGGCGGACCGGGTCCGCAAGGACGCCTACGACGAGCGCGAGCGCGCCTCCCAGGACGCGGCGCGGGCGCGGCAGGAGGCCCAGGAGGCCACGGAGGCCGCGAAGGCACTGGCGGAGCGGGCGGTTTCCGAGGCCATCGAGGAAGCCGAGGCGCTCCGCACGGAAGCGGCCGGTGTCCTCGACGAGGCACGCCGGGACGCCAATACGGCGCGCGCGGAGGCCGCCGAGCAGGCCGACCGGCTGCTGGCGGAGGCGACCGCCCAGGCCGAGAAGCTGGTCGCGGACGCCACGGCGAAGGCACAGCAGCTGCGTACCGACGCCTCGGACGCACTGGCCGCGGGCGAGCAGGACGCGGCGCGGGCCCGTGCGGAGGCGCGCAACGACGCGAACCGGATGCGTGCGGACGCCGCGGAGCAGGCCGACCGCCTGGTCACCGAGGCCCGCGCGGAGGCCGAACGGATCGTCACCGAGGCGACCGAGCTGACCTCGTCGGCGCAGGACGACGCGGACCGTACGGTCCAGGAGGCCCAGCAGACCGCCGAGCGGCTGCGGGCCGAGGGCGAGCAGCAGGCGCAGTCCCTGGTGGCGGAGGCGACCGAGGCGTCGGAGCGGCTGCGGGCCGAGGCGGCCGAGGTGCTGGAGAAGGCCCGTCTGGACGCCGAGCAGACCGGCGACCAGGCGCGCGAGGCGGCCAACAAGACGCGTTCGGACGCCGCGGAGCAGGCCGACCAGCTGATGTCGGAGGCCGCGAGCGAGGCGGAGCGGCTGCGCGCGGAGGCGGCGGAGACGACCGCGGACGCCGAGCGGGACGCGGACCGTACCCGGGCCGATGCCCGGGAGCAGGCGGACCGCATGACGGCGACGGCCACCGCGGAGGCGGACCGGCTGCGGACGGAGGCGGCCGAGACGGTCACCGCCGCGCAGGAGCACGCCAACCGCACCCGCAGCGAGTCCGCGAAGGTCAAGGAGGACGCCGAGGCGGCCGCCGAGCGGACCCGGACGCAGGCACAGCAGGAGGCGGACCAGCTCCTCGACGAGGCGCGGAAGGACGCCGCCAAGCGCCGCGGGGACGCGGCCGAGCAGGCGGACCAACTCATCGCCAAGGCCCAGGAGGAGGCGCTGAAGGCCGCCACCGCCGCCGAGGAGCAGGCCGACACGATGGTCGGTGCGGCCCGCAAGGAGGCCGACCGGCTCCTCGCGGAGGCGACGTCCGACGGCAATGCGCGGGTGGAGAAGGCGCGTACCGACGCGAACACCCTGCTGGAAGAGGCCCGCGGTGACGCCACGGGCATCCGGGAGCGCGCCGAGGAGCTGCGCCAGCGGATCGAGTCCGAGGTCGAGGAGCTGCACGAGCGGGCCCGCCGGGAGTCCGCGGAGACGATGAAGAACGCCGGCGAGCGGGTCGACAAGCTCATCGCGCAGGCCACCGCCCAGCAGGTGGAGGCCGAGGAGAAGGCCGACCGGATGGTGTCGGACGCGAACAGCGAGGCGAGCAAGGTCCGGATCTCGGCGGTGAAGAAGGCCGAGGGCCTGATCAAGGAGGCCGAGAACAAGAAGGCCGCGGCGGTGCGCGACGCGGAGCGGATGCGCACCGAGGCCGAGGCCGAGGCCACCCGGATCGTGGACGAGGGCAAGCGGGAGCTGGAGGTCCTGGTGCGCCGGCGCGAGGACATCAACGCCGAAATCTCCCGCGTCCAGGACGTACTGGAAGCCCTGGAATCGTTCGAGACACCCGGCGGAAACGGGGAGGGCAAAGGCGGCGGGGTGAAGGCGGCCGCGGGCGCGGGGGCAACTCGTTCGAGTGGCAAGCAGTCTGAAGGGTAGCCACTCAAATGAGGGGTCATTCTCCAGATCAAACGGGCAATGACTCGATGACACGCCGTTGTGACCCCTAGGATTCTCCTTATCACCTCACCGGTCTCTTCGACAGGAACCCCATGAGCGACACTTCCTCCCCCTTCGGCTTCGAGCTCGTGCGGCGTGGGTACGACCGCGGTCAGGTGGATGACCGCATTACGAAGCTCGTCGCGGACCGCGACAGCGCGCTGGCCCGCATCACGTCGCTGGAAAAGCGGATCGAGGAGTTGCACCTCGAAACGCAGAACGCCCAGGCGCAGGTCAATGACGCCGAACCGTCCTACGCGGGCCTGGGTGCGCGCGTGGAGAAGATCCTCCGTCTCGCCGAGGAAGAGGCGAAGGATCTGCGCGAGGAGGCCCGCCGGGCCGCCGAGCAGCACCGTGAGCTGGCAGAGTCGGCCGCCCAGCAGGTCCGCAACGACGCCGAGCAGTTCGCCACCGACCGGAAGGCGAAGGCGGAGGACGAGGGCGCCCGGATCGTCGAGAAGGCCAAGGGCGAGGCCGCCACGCTGCGCTCCGAGGCCCAGAAGGACGCGCAGTCCAAGCGCGAGGAGGCGGACTCCCTCTTCGAGGAGACCCGCGCCAAGGCGGCGCAGGCCGCGGCCGACTTCGAGACCAACCTCGCCAAGCGCCGTGAGCAGTCCGAGCGCGACCTGGCCTCGCGTCAGGCCAAGGCCGAGAAGCGGCTCGCGGAGATCGAGCACCGCGCCGAGCAGCTCCGCCTGGAGGCCGAGAAGCTGCGGACGGACGCGGAGCGCCGGGCCCGCCAGACGGTGGAGACCGCGCAGCGTCAGGCCGAGGACATCGTGGCGGACGCCAACGCGAAGGCGGATCGTATCCGCAGCGAATCCGAGCGCGAGCTGGCGGCGCTGACCAACCGCCGCGACTCGATCAACGCCCAGCTGACCAACGTCCGCGAGATGCTGGCCACGCTCACCGGCGCGGCGGTGGCCGCGGCCGGCGCCCCCGGCGAGGACGAGACCGCATCCCGCGGCGTCCCCGCCCAGCAGACCCGCTGAACCTCCCCCGGCCCACGCCGGGTGGTGCCCCCTCGCAGGTTTCGAACCGGTCCGCACCGCGCCCCCGTACCGCCCCTCTGTGGCGGCGCGGGGGCGCGGTGCGTACGGGGGGTCAGCCGGGCGGCCCCGCCCCGGTGGCAGGGGCCACGGAGCGCGCCTAGCGTGCTGTACATGATCGAGCTCGAGGGGCTGACCAAGCATTACGGCGACACGGTCGCCGTGGACCACCTCACCTTCACGGTGCGGCCCGGTATCGTCACCGGCTTCCTCGGCCCCAACGGCGCGGGCAAGTCGACGACCATGCGGATGATGCTCGACCTGGACAACCCGACGTCGGGCACGGTCCGGATCGACGGCAAGCACTACCGGCAGCTGCAGGACCCGCTGACGTACATCGGGGCGCTGCTGGAGGCGAAGGCGGTGCACGGCGGCCGGAGCGCCGCCAACCATCTGCTGTGTCTGGCGCAGAGCAACGGCATCGCGCGCAGGCGGGTCGGCGAGGTGCTGGACACCGTGGGGCTGACCTCGGTCACCAAGAAGCGGACGAAGGGCTTCTCGCTCGGTATGAGCCAGCGCCTGGGCATCGCCGCGGCGCTGCTCGGCGACCCGCAGGTGCTGCTCTTCGACGAGCCGGTCAACGGCCTCGACCCCGAGGGCATCCACTGGATCCGTACGCTCATGCAGAACCTCGCGGCCCAGGGCCGGACCGTTTTCGTCTCCTCCCATCTGATGAGCGAGATGGCGGTGACCGCCGAGCACCTGATCGTGATCGGGCAGGGCCGGCTGATGGCCGACACCTCGATGAAGGACTTCATCCACCAGAACTCGCGGTCGTACGTCCGGATGCGGTCCCCGGAGCAGGAGAAGCTGCTGGACCTGCTGCACGCCGAGGGCATGCAGGCGGTGGCGGTCGGCAACGGCTCGCTGGAGGTCGACGGGGTGCCCGCCGAGCGGCTGGGCGAACTGGCCGCCGGACATCAGCTGGTGCTCCATGAGCTGAGCCCCCAGCAGGCGTCCCTGGAAGAGGCGTTCATGCAGCTGACGGCCGGGTCGGTGGAGTACCACGCGCACGACGGCGAACCGGTGCCGGCGCAGACCGGAGGGTCGCCGACGGCGCGGCCCCCGGCAGAACCGCAGACGGCCGGGGCGCGGCCGGGCGAGCCGCAGCCGACCGGCTGGGGTGCCAACTGGCAGAAGAAGAGGAGCTGACGGATGGCGGCGGTCGGGCAGGTCATTCGGTCGGAGTGGACCAAGATCAGGTCGGTGCGGTCCACGGTGTGGACGCTGGGCATCGCCGTCGTGGTCACCATTGGGCTGGGCGTGCTGATCTGCAGCCTGACCAGCAAGGACTTCAACTCGATGCCGGCCAGGTCCCGGCTGGCGTTCGACGCCACCAACGTCAGTTTCGCCGGGATGGGCCTGGGCCAGCTCGCGATGATCGTCTTCGGCGTGCTGGTGGTGTCGAACGAGTACAGCACCGGCATGATCCGCGCCTCGCTGGCGGCCGTTCCGCAGCGCGGCACCTTCCTCTTCAGCAAGCTGCTGGTGGCCACCGCGCTGGTCTTCGTCGTCGGCCTGGTGACCAGCTTCGTGACGTTCTTCGCCGGGCAGTCGGCGCTGGGCGATCTCCGGGCGCACATCGGCGATCCGGGCGTGCTGCGCGCGGTGATCGGCGGCGGGCTCTATATGACGCTGATCGCGCTGTTCGCGATGGCGGTGGCCACCATGCTGCGCAGTCCGCTGCTTTCACTGGGCATTCTGATGCCGTTCTTCTTTCTCATTTCCAACATTCTTCGAAATGTCCCGGCGACCCAGAAAATCGGCCGCTTTCTGCCGGATCAGGCGGGCGCGAAAATCATGCAAGTGGTGACGCCCGTCAACGACGATGTGCCGTACGGTCCGTGGGGCGGACTGGGCATCATGATCGCTTGGACGGCCGCGGCGCTCATCGGCGGGTACGTGGTTCTGAAAAAGCGGGACGCATAACCGGCCACGGGAAATCCGCCCCCTCCCCCACCGTTACCGGAGAGAGCGGCCTGGAGAGCGAAAGCCGCAGGTCCGGCGCCACCCGGCCGCCCCGCTCCCGCCGTGGCCGGCACGGCGGGGCGGCGGACCCGCGGCCCGGCAGGACCGCCGAGAACAGGGGGAATTGACGGGAACCGTCAACCGCCGGATAGCCTCCTAACCCTCACGGGGGTACGAGGGCGCCTCTGCCCCGACCATCTCGCGAGGGGCGGAGAATGATCGAGGCAGTCGGCCTGACGAAGCGCTATGGCGCCAAGACGGCCGTGCACAACTTGTCGTTCCAGGTACGGCCGGGCACGGTGACCGGCTTCCTGGGGCCCAACGGCTCCGGTAAGTCGACCACGATGCGCATGATTCTGGGCCTGGACGCACCGACCTCGGGGCGGGCCACCATCGCCGGGCGGCCCTTCCGCAGCCTCCCCAACGCTCCGCGCCAGGTGGGCGCGCTGCTGGACGCCAAGGCCGTGCACGGCGGGCGCAGCGCGCGCCAGCATCTGCTGTCCCTGGCCCAGTTGTCCGGCATCCCGGCCCGCCGGGTCGACGAGGTGCTCGGGGTGGTCGGTCTGCAGGACGTCGCGGGGCGGCGCTCCAAGGGCTTTTCGCTCGGTATGGGCCAGCGGCTGGGCATCGCCGCGGCGCTGCTCGGCGACCCGCAGGTGCTGCTCTTCGACGAGCCGGTCAACGGCCTCGACCCCGAGGGCATCCTGTGGGTGCGCAATCTGATGAAGCAGCTGGCGGCCGAGGGCCGTACGGTCTTCGTCTCCTCGCACCTGATGAGCGAAATGGCGCTGACCGCCGAGCACCTGATCGTGATCGGCCGTGGCCAGCTGATGGCGGACATGCCGGTCAAGGACTTCATCTCGGCCAACTCCGCCGATTTCGCCCGGGTGCGCACGCCCGACACCGAGCCGGAGCAGCGCGAGAAGCTGACCGCCGCGCTCGGCGAGGCGGGCGCGCAGATCGCCCCCGAGCCGGACGGTGCACTGCGGGTGACCGGGCTGCCGCTCCCCCGGATCAGCGATCTCGCCCATCAGGCCGATGTCCGGCTCTGGGAGCTGTCGCCGCACCAGGCGTCGCTGGAGGAGGCGTACATGCGGATGACGCAGGGCGCCGTGGACTACCGCTCGACGCACGACCCGCGGGGCGGTCCGCAGGGCGCCCCCGCCGGGTACGCCCCGCAGGGCGGCGCACCGCAGGGGTTCGCGGGCGGCCCGGGATACGCGGCCGGTCAGCCCGGCCAGGTTCCGGCGGGTGTTCCCGGCCAGGGGCAGCCGAATCCGTACGCCCAGCAGGACCCGTACGCCCAGCAGGCGCCCGGGGCCGCGCCGGGGCAGGGCTACCCGCCGCCCGCGCCGGCCCAAGGTCACCCGTACGGGTCGCCCGAGTCCTACGGCGCACCCCACCCGTACGGGCAACAGCCCGCCGCGCCGATGCCCCCCGCGGCCCCCGTCGCGCCGCCCGCCTCCCCCGCCGACCAGCCCACGCCGCACCACGAGGAAGCCCGATGACCAGCCCTCAGCAGCCGCAGCCCCAGCCGCAGCCTGAGCGCGGATCCCACGACACCGGCGCGCAGGAGCAGCCGATGCCGGCCGCGCCGCCGATGCCGCCCGCCGCGCCGCCGGCGCAGCAGGGCACCCCGCCCCAGGCGCCGCCCGCCGGCCCGGAGCAGCCCGCACAGCAGCCGGCCCCGCAGCAGCCCGCGCCCGCCAAGGAGGCGGGCACGATGATGCTCCAGGCCCAGCAGGCACCCGGGCAGCAGCACCCGCAGGCACCCGCGCCCCAGCCGCTCGCCGCGCACGGACCGGGCAAGGACGCGGGCACGATGACGCTGCAGGCCCAGCAGGCGCCCGGCCAGCAGCCCGCACCCGCCAGGGAAGCGGGCACGATGATGCTCCAGGCCCAGCAGGCACCCGGGCAGCAGCACCCGCAGGCACCCGCGCCCCAGCCGCTCGCCGCGCACGGACCGGGCAAGGACGCGGGCACGATGATGCTCCAGGCCCAGCAGGCACCCGGACAACAGCACCAGCCCCAGTACCAGGCCCAGGCCCAGGCCCCGCAGCAGCCCGCCCCGCCGCACCCCCAGCAGGCCTACGCCGGCGGACCGGGCGGCTATGTCTCGCCCATCCCCGTGCGCCCCACCCACCTCGGCCATGCGCTGGCCTCGGAGTGGACGAAGATCCGCTCGGTGCGCTCGACGATCTGGACGCTGGGCGTGATGCTCCTGCTGATCGTCGGCATCGGGCTGCTGGCCTCCCTCGCGGCCGGCTCGGACCGCGAGATGGACCCGCTGCTCGGCGTCGGCTTCGTCGGCGTCCTGCTCGGCAGCCTGTGCGTGATCACCTTGGGGGTGCTGTCGATCTCGTCCGAGTACGGCACCGGCATGATCCGTACGACCCTCACCGCCTCCCCCAGCCGCATCCGGCTGCTGACCGCGAAGGCGCTCGTCTTCTTCACTCTCGCGCTGGTGCTCACGACGGTCGCGACCACCCTGGTCGCGCTGCTCGACAGCGCGATGCTCAACGGCCCCGCGCCGACCACCGACCAGTGGCTGCGCGCCACCCTCGGCGCCGGTCTGTACGTCGCGCTGCTCGGCCTGCTGGCACTGGCCGTCGGCGCGCTGCTGCGGCACTCCGCGGGCGCCATCAGCACGATGATGGGCGTGGTGCTGCTGCCGATGCTGCTGGCGCTGTTCCTGCAGGGCGAGAGCCTCAAGGACGTCCAGCGGGCGCTGATCGAGTACTCGGTCCCCAGCGCCCTCGCCGCGCTGTACGACATCCCCTTCCTCAGCACCGGCCCGTCCGGCTGGACCCCCGTGGGGATCCTCGCCGGGGTGACCGCGGTGGTGCTGGGCGGCGCCTACGCCGCGCTCATGCGGCGCGACGTCTGACGCCACGCCCGCGGCGTTCCCGCAGAGCCTGTCTTGGTGCCCCGGCCGGGGTGCGGAGGCAGGCTCTGCTCAGTACCGGGGCGCGTTCCGGGTCCGCTGGAGCCGTGCGCTGCGGCGGTCCCGTGCGTTCCAGCAGGCCTTGTGCCAGTGTCTGCGGTCGTCGACGTCGCCGTGCTGCGGCCAGGCCACGACATGCGGCACCCCGGGCGGAATCTCCTGGTCACAGCCGGGGCAGCGGTAGTGCTTGGCCGCGCCGCCGCCCCCGACGTGCCGCACGACCCAGTCCTCGCCGCGCCACTCCTCGATGGTCTCCCAGCCGCCGCCGGGAGACGCCCCCATCCGGCCGTAGTGGTCACCGCCCGTGCGGTCGATGGGCTTCGCACCGCCGTGCTGGCGGTTTCGGCGCGGGGACACAGAACACCTCGGATATGTACGGAGTCACGGGCTGTCACCAGCGTACGCGGCACGGTCAGGGGTGAACGCCGCTCGGCAGGATTCTGCGATCATCAGGAAATTTCGCGTCAGGCCGTGCCCTTGGCACGTGTCACACGTTGTTGCCTGTAAGGGGGAGTCGCGTCGGCTGCGAGGAGGCAGAGAGCGATGCGCGTTGGGGCTTTCATCCTGGCCGCTCAATTCCCCGGCCAGGGACAGGGGGAAGCACTGCACCGCGCGGTGCGCTCCGCGGAGGTTGCGGAGGAGGCCGGACTCGACGATGTCTGGCTGGCGGAGCACCACTTCGTACCCTACGGCGTCTGCCCGAATGCGGCGACGCTGGCCGGGCTGCTGCTGGGACGGACCCGCAGGATCGGCGTCGGCACGGCGGTGAGCGTACTGCCGACCCAGCATCCGGTAGCACTCGGTGAGCAGGCGGCGTTGCTGCACCTCGCCTCCGACGGGCGGTTCACGCTCGGCGTCGGCCGGGGCGGCCCCTGGGTCGACTTGGAGGTGTTCGGTTCCGGGCTCGAAGCGTATGACCACGGCTTCCCGGAATCGCTCGATCTGCTGATGCGCTGGCTGCGGGAGCCCCGGGTCGGCGCGCAGGGCGAGCGCTATACGTTCCGGGAGGTGGCGGTCGTACCGCGTCCGGCGGAGGCGCTCCTGCACCCCGACGATCCGGGGGCCGGTGGACCGCCGGTGGTGGTCGCCTGCACCTCCCCCTCGTCGGTGCGCACGGCCGCGGCGCGCGGCCTGCCGATGCTGCTGGGCATGCACTGCGGCGACGAGGAGAAGGCGGAGATGGTCGCGCTGTGGCGGTCGGCCGCGAGGGAGGCCGGGCTGGACGGCGACGAGGTGGCCGCGGCCGCGCACGTCTCGGCCGGGTTGGTGCAGATCGCCGACGACCGCGAGGCCGCGCGCGAGACCCTGACGAAGGCGATGCCCGGCTGGCTGCGGCAGGGGCTGGGCGCCCATGTGACGGTCGACGGCCGCTATCGCGCGATGCGTGATCCGCTGGCGTACACGGAGTTGCTGTGCGATCTGCATCCGGTGGGCCCGCCGCAACTGTGCGCGGACCGGCTGGCGGCGACCGCGGAACGTACGGGCATCACCCGCTTCGCGTTGCTGGTCGAGGGCTCCGGCGATCTCGCGGCGACGGAGGAGAACGTCCGCCGGCTGGGCACGGAGGTCCTGCCGCAGGTGGAGTGACCGGGACCGGTACGGCGGACGGCAGGCCGGCGCCGCGGGCGGGTGCAGCTGCCTGCGACGCAGGGTGCGAGGGCGCCGTACGAGGAAGAGGTCGTCCTGCTGTGAGTGGTGCTGCCGCTGGCGCACGGCACGGTGCGTGTCACCACCGTGTGCGCAGCGGCAGCAACTTCGTTCAGCAGTCGCGGAGTTCGGGCGACTGGTTCAGCAGCTGGCCCCGTATGGACGTGAAGCGGGCCAGTCGGTCGTCCACCACCGGGTCGAGCGGGAAAACCGCGACACGGTGGCAGTTCTGAAAGGCGAGCCGCACACCGAAGTGGTGCTCCAGCGAACCACGGATGGCGTCACTCGCCAGTGCGCGCAGCAACTGCCCGCGCGCCTGCTCGTCCGGCGGCGGCGTCTGATTGTCGGCGAACTCTCCGCCGTCGACCTTCAGCTGGGCCACCAGAGAGCTGATCATCCCCCATGCATAGGGCAGGGAGGTCCGGACGCAGTCGACAAATGCGGCTTCGTCGACCTCGCCTCGCTCGGCCTGTTCGAGGAGGGCCGGTGAGACGTCGAGCGACATGAGGTTCTCCTCTCGCGGCCCCGCCGGGACGGACAGGGCCTAGGGACGGGACTAGGGGCTTTGCGACGGAGCGTGTTCGCCTCACAACCCCCCGCTTCAACGGTATGCCGCACAAGAGGCCCGCACCAGGAGATTGCACATACAACCGGCCATTGGCGAGCGCCGGGGGTGCGGGGATTTCCCCCGTAAAGGTCCGGTGATCCAGGGCGAATCGCGTGGGGGGCCTCCGGTCGAGTAGCGTTTCGCCCCATGCGCCTCGTCATCGCCCGCTGCTCCGTGGACTACGCGGGCCGGCTCACCGCCCATCTCCCCTCGGCCCCTCGCCTCATCCTGGTGAAGGCGGACGGCTCCGTCTCCATTCACGCGGACGACCGGGCCTACAAACCCCTCAACTGGATGTCGCCGCCCTGCACTCTCAAGGAGGGCGACGGGGAGGTGTGGACGGTGGAGAACAAGGGGGGCGAGAAGCTCATCATCACCCTCGAGGAGGTCATGCACGACTCCTCGCACGAGCTCGGCGTCGACCCGGGGCTCATCAAGGACGGGGTGGAGGCGCACCTCCAGGAGCTGCTCGCGGACCGGATCGAAACCTTGGGCGAGGGATACTCGCTGATTCGGCGTGAATACCCCACTGCCATCGGCCCGGTGGATATCTTGTGCCGGGACGCGGATGGCCAGACCGTCGCCGTCGAGATCAAGCGGCGTGGTGAGATCGACGGTGTCGAGCAGCTCACCCGCTACCTCGAACTCCTCAACCGCGACCCGCACTTGGCGCCGGTGAAGGGCGTCTTCGCGGCGCAGGAGATCAAGCCGCAGGCGCGCGTCCTGGCCACCGACCGCGGTATCGGCTGCGTCGTCCTGGACTACGACGCACTGCGCGGCATCGAGGACGACAAGCTCCGTCTGTTCTGACCCCGTGCGGCCCCGTGGGCGGCCGCACAGCGCGAGGGCCCGGTACACACGTACCCGGGCCCTCGCGCTGTGTGCCGGACGGCCTCAGCCGGCCGGGGCGCTCTGCGTACCGGAGGCGGAGGGTGCTGTTCCGTCGGACGGGGCGCTGCCACCGCCGTCGGACGGCATGGTGCCGCTGCCACCGGAGGAGCTTCCGGAGGGCTGGGCGGCCGACTGCGACGGGCTCTGCGTCGTCGGCTTGCCCGTGCCCGTGGGGTCGTCGCTGGGCGTCGGGTCCGTCGACGGGCCGGTCGGGTCGTCCGTCGGCGGGTCCGTGGGCTCGTCGGTCGGCGGCCGCGTATGGGTCGGCCGGCCGGTGGGCGCGGTGGGCCGCCCGGTCGGCTCGGCCGGGCCGGTCGACGGGTCCGTGGGCCCGGTGCTGGGGTCGGTGGGCGAGCCGCTGGTGGCGGGGGTGCTGGTCGACGGGGACGGGCTCGGCGAGTGGGCGGGGGTACCGGGCCGGGAGGTGCCGGGGCCGGCGGGCGGCAGGCTGGAGCCCGTGGCGGGCTGTTCGGCCGGCAGCTCGCTGCCGTCGCCGTCGTCCGTGGTCTGCTCCGTGCTGACCTTGTCGTCGTGGGGGTGGGTGCCGCCCGTCGCCCCGAGAGTGACGAGGGTGCCGAGGACGGCCGCCAGCAGCGCGCCGGCGCCCGCGGCCACGGCGTTGCGGCGCGCCCCGCCGAACACCCGCAAGGCGCCCTTGCCGGTCCTGGTGCCGCCGTCGGCCGCGGCCGGGACGGCCGTGGTGGCGGCGGTCGCCGAAGCTCCCCGGGCGACGATCGTGGCCGCGGCCTCCTCGGCGCGTGCCGCCCGCAGCTTGGCGGTCGAGGCGGTGTCACGCGGCCTGGCGGCCGGCGCCTTCGACTTGGACTTCGACATGTCCGGCTTCCGGGCGGCGGCCGCACCGGTCGCCTGCGGGAGCGCCGTGGTGGCCGCCGCGGCCGCTTCGGCCCGCGAACGGTCGGTGACCAGCGCCAGGGCCCGCCGTCCGGCCACCGCGCCGTTGCGGTCGGAGAGCACCCCGCGCAGTCCGATGGACGCCTCCAGCTCGGCGCGCGCCCGGTCGAGGCTGCCGGTGCACAGCGCGAGGACGCCCAGCTCGTGGTGGAAGTAGGCCTCTTCGGCGACCTCCCCGGCCAGTCGTGCGGCCTCCTGGCCGTGCCGCAGGCTGCGCTCCCACGCGTTCCACTGCAGGGCGGCGGCGAACGCCGGGGCGGCCGTACGGGCGAGCAGGACGGCCGCGCTGGCGTGCCCGCTCTCCCGGCTGCCGGTCAGCACGCCCATGGCGGCCAGCGCCACATCGGACTCGGCGGCGACCCGCTCGGGGGTGACCGAGGGGTGCCCGGCCCACCAGGCGTAGTGCTGGGCGGCGGTGTGCGCCCGTGCGGCGGCGTCCTCGGCGTACCCGGCCGCCTCCAGCTGGTCCTGGACGGTGGCGGCGAGCCGGTAGTGGCTGCCGACCGGGGTGATCAGGCCGCAGGCCAGCAGCTCGCCGAGGGCGGCGTCGGCGTGGGTGTCCTGGGTGAGGGCCGGCAGATGCGCCTGGTGGGGCAGCTCGCCGCCGAGCGCGACGGCGAAGCGCAGCGTCTCCTGGGCGGCGGCGCCGAGCCGCGAGGCGAGCAGCGGCGCGGGGGCGGCGGCCTCGCCGAGGGACGGCAACGGCACCTCGGGCCGCTCGCCGGGCTCCGCGGAGTCTTCGGCGGCGTCGGCGGCGGCGGCCGTCCCCTCCCCGGGGAAGAGGCCGTAGCCGTCGTCGAGGGCGCCCGGTCCGGCCCGCAGCCGGTCACACTGTCGCAACAGGGCGGCCGCCTGCACGAACCGCAGCGGCAGCCCCTCCGACTCGAACCAGAGGTCGGCGGACCAGGCCTCCTCGTCGTCGGTCAGCGGCCGGTCCACGGCGCGCCCCAGCAGCCGGGCGCAGGCCGCCCGGCCGAGACCGCCGAGGAAGACCTCTTCGAGGTGCGAGCCGGGGCTGGGGGCCGCGACATCGGGCGTGGCGGCGATCAGGAAGGCGCACTCGGGGGTCGCGTCGAGCAGCTCGTCGAGCGCGGCGCCGCCGAACTCCAGGTCGTCCAGGACGACGATGGCGCCGATCTCGGCGATCATGCGCAGCAGTTCGGGCCGGTCCAGACGGTGCTGCGGGGCCCGGTAGACGGCGGTGAACAGCGCGTGCAGCAGGTCGGTGGCGGTGCGGTGGTAGCCGGAGAGCCGGATGACGCCGTCGGGGGCGAGGCCGTCGCAAGCGGTGGCGACGGCGTCCAGCAGTCGGGTGCGGCCCGAGCCGGAGGGGCCGGTGACGCGTACGGAGCGACCGCGGGAGAGCAGCCGGACCAGGCGTTCGGTGTCCTCGGTGCGCTCTTCGAGCACGGCCTCGTGTCCGGCGACCCCGGGCGGGCCCGGGGGCACCGGGGGCGCGGCGGCACGGGCGGCCGCGGCGCGTTCCTGCGGGTCGAGTCTGCCGGGGGTCTCGGGGCGCTCGCCGGGCGGGCAGGGTTCTATTTCGCTGCCGTCGACGGGGTTGACGGTGACGAGGTAGGGGCCCGAGACGAGCCGGACGACACGGGCGAGCCCGCCGGAGCCGCTGCGCGCGACGCCGAACGCGGGGGCCGGTGGCTCGGCAGGGCCGCCCTGCTCGCCGTACTCCTCAGGTCCCCGGTGGTGGTTCGGGTCCATGCTGCAAGCTCCCAGATCTGGCGTGCCGACTGCGCTTCCGGCCGTCCGCACTCCCCCGGCTCCGGCAGGTCGTCCTCAGCCGTCGCGTCTGGTCCGGTGCCCGCCGCGGATGATGGCATACGGGCGGGAACCGAACCATAGACCTGGAGAGCGGGCCGGTGCACCGCCGGGGGCCGGTCCTGACCGGAACTTCCTGGATTGGTCGGTATCACGCGGTTTACGACATTTCTGTCGCGTGGCTCTTCGGTTTTCCTCACGCTTCGGGCGCGATCCTGATCGCCCCTGCCGCCCCGGACCCCCGTGCGGGTGGGCGGCCGAGACGCTCCCCCGTCTCAGACCCGGGGGAGCGTCTCCGACTCGATGCCGCCTTCGATGGCGAGGATGCGGTGCAGCCGGGTGGCGACGAGCAGGCGCTGCATCTGGGGCGGCACTCCGCGCAGCACCAGCCTGCGGCCCACCCGGCCGGCGCGGCGGTGGGCGCCCATGATCACGCCGAGCCCGGTGGCGTCCCAGGAATCCAGCTCGGTCAGGTCCAGCACGAGATCGCCCCGACCGGAGTCGACGGCGGCATGCAGGGCCGTACGGGCGTCCGCCGCGCTGCGGACGTCGAGGCGGCCCCCGACAACCAGCTCGGCGTGGTCGCCCCTGATGTGCATATGCGCTCCCCGATGTCATGGGTGGTGACGCCTGGACGTCTACAGAACTGACTGCCTCTCATGCGGCGAAGTTGCCGCCTGTAAGCGAACCGATACCGAATTCACCCCGTGGGGTGACCCCATTGGTCGATGGGGCTGACGCGGCATCAGTGCTTGTAGAAGCCCTGCCCACTCTTGCGACCGATATCGCCCGCATCGACCATTCGCCGCATGATCTCCGGCGGTGCGAACTTCTCGTCCTGGGACTCGGTGTAGATGTTGTCGGTGGCGTGCAGCAGGATGTCGACGCCCGTCAGGTCGGCGGTGGCCAGCGGCCCCATCGCATGACCGAAGCCCAGCTTGCAGGCGGTGTCGATGTCCTCGGCGCTGGCCACGCCGGACTCGTAGAGCTTGGTGGCCTCGACGACCAGCGCCGAGATCAGGCGGGTGGTGACGAAGCCGGCCACATCGCGGTTGACGACGACGCAGGTCTTGCCGACCGACTCGGCGAACTCCCGGGCGGTGGCGAGGGTTTCGTCACTGGTCTTGTAGCCGCGGACCAGCTCGCACAGCTGCATCATCGGCACCGGCGAGAAGAAGTGCGCACCGACGACCCGCTCGGGACGGGAGGTGGCGGCGGCGATCTTGGTGATCGGGATGGCGGAGGTATTGGAGGCCAGTACCGCCTCGTCCTTGACGAGCTTGTCCAGCGCCTGGAAGATCTCCCGCTTGACGTCGATCCGCTCGAAGACGGCCTCGACGACGATATCGGCGTCGGCGACGGCCTCCATGTCGGTCGTGGTGGTGATGCGGGCCAGCGCCTGCTCGGCATCGGCCGCGGCCAGCTTGCCCTTGGCGACGAACTTCTCGTACGAGGCCTCGATGCCGCCCTTGCCCCGGGCCAGCGCCTCGTCCGTCACATCGCGGAGAACCACGTCCCAGCCCGCCTGGGCAGAGACCTGCGCGATACCGGACCCCATGAGTCCGGCCCCGATGACGGCGAGCTTCTTTGCCACTGCTGTCCCCTCACACCCTGTGCATTTGACGGTCCTGGGTGACGTTAGCGGTCGTGAGCGATCGTTTGGAGGGGAAGAGATGCGCGTCACGTCTCGGATGACGGACATCACACCGACGGGGTCGCCGGGTGGGGAACGAACCGGACAGCTCGCCGTCAGTCGGTCGCCCGTACGGCGTAGTTGAGGACCTTTTCGCCCAGCAGGTCCGCCATCTCGTCCAGGAGGACGAGGGCCTCCCGGGAGGCCTCGGCGGGCTTGCGGCCCGCGAGCATCTGCTGCGCGATCCAGCCCATCAGACTCTGGTGCACCCAGCCGATCTGGCCCGCCATCAGACCCGGCAGCGGGTCGTCGGCCGCAGCACCGGTCTCCTCCCGGAGCGTTTCCTCCAGGTCGAGGTGGATCTCCTGCTGCATGTACCAGAGGCGGGCCTTGAGGGTGGGCGCCCCGTCCACCACGCGCATGAACCGGTCGTACCCCTCGATCAGGCCGACCCGCGGCGAGACCGCCTCGACCTCCTCGCGCAGCTCCCGCAGCACGGCGACGGCCGCGGACTCCCCGGCCGGCCGGCCGCGCACGAAGCGCGAGAGCCGGTCCAGGACGCCCTTGCTCCGGTCGAAGAAGAGGTCCTCCTTGGCCGGGAAGTAGTTGTAGACGGTGTTCACGGAGACGTCCGCGGCCCGGGCGACCTCCGCGATGGTCACCTCGTCGAAGCCGCGCTCCATGAACATGCCGGTCGCCACGTCCGAGATGTACTGGCGGGTCTGCCGCTTCTTCCGCTCCCTGAGCCCCTCTGCCATGCCTTCACCCTATCTTTCGCTGGGCTCGATGAAATTTTGGGGGCGTTGCAATTTTTCAGTCGCTCTGTTTTTCTGTGGGCATGCCAGTCATCGACGCGTCCGGACTCGCCCGGACCTTCACCACCCCGCGCGGCACCGTCGAGGCGGTGCGCGGTATCGACCTCCACGCCGAACGCGGGGAGATCCTCGGCTTCCTCGGGCCGAACGGCGCCGGGAAGACCACCACCCTGCGGATGCTCACGACCCTGCTGGCGCCCACCGGCGGCACCGCGACCGTCGCCGGCTGCGACCTGGCCCGCGATCCGGCGGGCGTACGCCGCGCCACCGGCTACGTCGCCCAGTCCGGCGGCGTCGACCCCCACGTCTCGGTGCGCGAGGAGCTGGTCACCCAGGCCCGCCTCTACCGCCTCGGCAAGGCCGAAGCCCTGGCGCGTACCGAGGAGTTGGCCGCCGACCTGGGCCTGGACGGGCTGCTGGACCGCAGGACCGCCACCCTCTCCGGCGGCCAGCGGCGCCGACTGGACCTCGCGATGGGCCTCGCCCACCGCCCCCAGGTGCTGTTCCTCGACGAGCCGACCACCGGACTCGACCCGGGCAGCCGCGCCGATCTGTGGGAGCTGGTCCGCCGGATCCGCGCCGAGCACGCCACCACCGTCTTCCTGACCACCCACTACCTCGACGAGGCCGACGCACTGGCCGACCGGCTGGTGATCGTCGACAAGGGCGTGGTGGTCGCGGACGGCACACCGGACGCCCTCAAACGCGCCCATGCCGGCTCCCCCGACGCGCCCCTGCAGGACGCCTTCCTCGCCCTCACCGGGCGCGGTGCCACGCCCCACGACCCGGCCCCCCTCGCCGTCTAGGAGCCCCCCTTGTCCTCCACCGCCGCCCCGTCGCGCTTCTCCTCGTTCCTCTCCGACACCGCGCTGATCTTCGGGCGCTACGCCCGCCAGACGCTGCGCTCCAGGCTCCAGATGCTCTTCGGCGTGCTGATGCCGATGCTCTACCTGCTCTTCTTCGGCCCGCTGCTGACCGATCTGCCGCTCTCCTCACCCGGCAGCTCGTGGCAGGTGCTGGTGCCCGGGCTGCTGCTCCAACTCGCCCTCTTCGGCGCCTCGTTCTGCGGCTTCGGCATCATCGTCGAGAAGCAGTACGGGGTCGTGGAGCGGATGCGGGTGACGCCGGTGAGCCGGCTGGCGCTGCTGCTGGGGCGGGTGCTGCGGGACGCCGCGCTGTTCGTCTTCCAGGCGGTGCTGCTGGTGCTGGCCGCGTTGGCCATGGGTCTGCGGGCACCGCTGCCCGGCATCCTCATCGGCTTCGGGTTCGTCGCCGTACTGACCGTGGCGCTGGCCTCGCTGTCGTACGCGCTGGCGCTGCGGGTCGGCACACCGCAGGAGTTCGGGCCGGTCATCAACTCCGTCACCATGCCCTCGATGCTGCTGTCCGGGCTGATGCTGCCGATGGCGCTGGGGCCCGCGTGGCTCGACGTGCTCTCGCACTTCATGCCGTTCCGCTATCTCGTGGACGCGGTGCGGGCGGCGTTCGTCGGCTCCTACGCCTCCTCGGCGATGCTCTACGGCGTGCTGGTGGCGGTCGCGTTCGCCACGCTGTCCGTGAGCTACTGCACCCGGGTCTTCCGCAGGTCGGCGGCGTAGGCTCGCCCCTATGGTGAATCTGACGCGCATCTACACCCGCACCGGCGACAAGGGCACCACCGCCCTGGGCGACATGAGCCGTACCGCCAAGACCGATTCGCGGATCTCGGCGTACGCGGACGCCAACGAGGCCAATGCGGCGATCGGTGTGGCCCTGGCGCTCGGCTCGCTCCCCGAGGACGTCGCGGCGGTGCTGCTGCGGGTGCAGAACGACCTGTTCGACGTCGGCGCGGACCTGTCGACGCCGGTGGTGGAGAACCCCGAATTCCCGCCGCTGCGCGTCGAGCAGAGCTACATCGACAAGCTGGAGGCCGACTGCGACCGCTTCCTGGCGGAGCTGGAGAAGCTGCGCAGCTTCATCCTTCCCGGCGGCACGGCCGGCGCCGCGCTGCTGCACCAGGCGTGCACGGTCGTCCGCCGCGCCGAGCGCGCGACCTGGGCCGCCTTCGAGGAGCACGGCGAGACCATGAACCCGCTGACGGCCACCTACCTCAACCGCCTCTCCGACCTCCTGTTCATCCTGGCCCGTACGGCCAACAAGGAGGTCGGAGACGTGCTGTGGGTGCCCGGCGGAGAGCGCTGAGCGGGCACCGGCCGGGCGGCGCGAAGGCCCTAGCGCAGCGTCTTCTGCTGCGGCCGGGCCGGTTCCTCGGGGACCTCGGTCCGGCCGCGGGGGTCCTTCTTCTGCCAGACGAGGTAGGTCAGCGCGATCACGGCGTGGATGCTGACGATCTTCAGCGCGGTGCCCTGCCACTCGTGCAGGGAGGTCGTGTCACCGCCGTCACCGACGTATGCGATCGCGGCCTGCAGCAGCCCGCAGGCGACCACGGCCATCAGCACCGTGCGCAGCCACAGCTTCCCCTCGTGCTTGGCGTAGTCGAGTCCGTACCGTTTCACCGGCCGCGGACCGCCGGCGAAGCGGTACGCGACGTGCGTGTCGACCCACTTGATCGTGTAGTGGCCGTAGGCGACCGTGAAGCCGATGTAGACGGCGGCCAGGCCGTGTTTCCAGTCCGCCGGCGCGCCGTTCTTCAGGTCGATCGCCGTGACGATCAGCAGGATCAGCTCCAGCAGCGGCTCCAACAGGAGCACCGCCGCTCCGGTCCGCGGCATCTTGGCCAGGTAACGCAGCGCCAGGCCGAGCGCCAGCAGCACCCAGAAGCCGACCTCGCAGGCGATGATCAGCACGACGATCACGGCTGTCTCCTTTCAGGGCTCTCCACCGAACACCTCAAGCCTTCCAGCGGCCGCCGCCCGTCACGTCGTCGCGCGCGATGATCCGCGACTGCATCTTTCGATGTAGCACGCGATTTACGGGGATGACCCGGACGTGGAGGCAGCGGGCCCCGGCGCCGTGTTTGATGGAGGGGTGACCGCCAGATCCTTCGCCGCCCCCGGCCGGCCGCACCGCCTCGATGTGCTCATCGCGGGCGGCGG
This sequence comes from Streptomyces caniferus, assembly GCF_009811555.1. Classification (GTDB taxonomy): domain Bacteria; phylum Actinomycetota; class Actinomycetes; order Streptomycetales; family Streptomycetaceae; genus Streptomyces; species Streptomyces caniferus. The sequence continues at coordinate 513,281 of NZ_BLIN01000002.1, forward strand.
GCTGCTCGGCGGACTGCTGCTCTGGGCGATGAATCTGCACGGCGGTCCCGCACATCTCGGGCTGCCCCCCTCGCTCACCCTGGTCGCGCTCACCACCATGTCGGTGGCGGAACTGATGCGCCGTACGGCCCCGATGGCGGCGCTGGCCCTCGCGATGCCCGCGCTGGCGCTCGACATCTGCGCCGGCACCCTGGTCGCCACCGTCCTGATGTTCACGGACGTGGTCTATGCGGTGGTGCTCTACGGACCGGCGCACGCGGCCCGCCGGATCCCGCTGCACTCGGTCCTGGTCACGGTCCTGGCGGCCATCGCGCTGACCGCGCTCTGGCCGAACCCGCAGGTCGTGATGGCCATCATCGGCATCGCGCTGGTCACCATCGCCCCCGCCTGGACCGGCATCATCATCCGTAACCACCGCGACGCCGCGCAGGCCGCCCAGCTGCGGGCCGAGCAGATCACCCTGCTCGCCGAGCGGGACCGGACGCAGGCGGTGGCCGGCGAGCGGGCACGGATGGCCCGCGAACTGCACGACATGGTCGCCAACCATCTGTCCGCCATCGCGATCCACTCCACCGCCGCGCAGGCCATCGACGACCCGTCCGCGACCCGCGAGGCGCTCGGGGTGATCCGCGAGAACAGCGTGCAAGGTCTGGCCGAAATGCGCCGTCTCATCGGGCTGTTGCGGGACCCCAAGACAGCCGGAGGGGACGAGGAGCCCGCCGCGACCCCCAGGCTGGAGGGGCTGGACGCCCTGATCGACCAGGCCCGTACGAGCGGCGGCAGCAGCGGACTGACCTTCGTGCTGGAGGACGACCGGAGCCCGGACGGCCCCGGGGCGGGACCCGGACCGGCGGCACCGGTCGAACTGGCCGCGTACCGCATCGTCCAGGAGTCGCTGACCAACGCGCTCAAGCACGCCGCGCCCGGCGAGGTGCGGGTGCGCCTGGCGCACGACCGCGGCGGGGCGCTCACCGTCACCGTCCGCAGCCCGTTCGCCGACCGCCCCGGCCCCCGTGCGCCCGGCTCCGGCGCCGGGCTGGTCGGGATGCGCGAGCGGACCGCCCTGCTGGGCGGAGCATTCGAGGCCGGCCCGGAGAGCGGGCCGGCCGGCAGAGTCTGGCTGGTGCGGGCAGCGCTGCCCGCCGCCGAGGAGGAAGAGCAACGATGACAGGCGCCGACGCGCAGCCGATCCGGGTTCTCGTCGCCGAGGACCAGTCCGCCGTACGGGCCGGGCTGGTCCTCATCCTGCGCTCCGCGCCCGACATCGAGGTCGTCGGGGAGGCGGAGGACGGCGAGGAGGCGGTACGGCTCGCCCGCGAGCTGCGCCCCGACCTCGTCCTCATGGACATCCAGATGCCCCGACTCGACGGGGTCTCCGCGACGCGGCAGGTGGTCTCCGAAAAGCTGGCGGACGTCCTGGTGCTGACCACCTTCGACCTGGACGAATACGTCTTCGGGGCGCTCCGGGCGGGAGCGGCGGGCTTCCTCCTCAAGGACAGCGACGCGGCAGCGCTGCTGACCGCCGTGCGCACCGTGGCGTCCGGCGAGGGCCTGATCGCGCCGGCGGTGACCCGGCGGCTGATCGCGGAGTTCGCGAGCCCGCGCACGGCGCTCCGGCGGCCTGCTCGGGACGGCGAGGCCCCCGACCCGGGGGTCCTGGACGCGCTGACGCCGCGCGAGCGGGAGGTGCTGGGGTGCCTGGGCCGGGGGCTGTCGAACGCCGATATCGCCCTGCGGCTGGCCATGGCGGAGGCCACGGTGAAGACACATGTGAGCCGGCTGCTGGCGAAGCTCGATCTGCGCAGCCGGGTACAGGCGGCCGTACTGGCACAGGAGTTGGGGGTGGACGGGCCGTAGGGCAGGGCCAGCGGGCAGGGCCGCCGGGCCGGGGGCGTCGCAGCAGCGGGCGGGCCGTCGGGCAGGAGGCGCTGCGGCGGCGGGCCGGGCCGTAGGGGAATGCCCTAAGCGGCGAACAGGCCGAAGCGGGCGGGACGCCGTACGGGGCGGCCGAACACATCCCGTAGGGGATGCGCGGCCCCCCTGCGGGGCCACAATGCGGCGGGGGCGAGGGGTATTCCCGGGGGTGCTCCCGCAGCCCCTCGGTTCAGGCCACGTTCGCCCTCCTCCGGACTCCGTCCGGGGGCACCCCCACCCGGCGAGGCGCTTTTTCTAGGCCACATTGACTCGCTGGCCGGGCGGTGCCGCCTCCAGCCAGGCGAGGAAGCCAGTGAGCGCGTCCTCGCTCATCGCCAGTTCCACGCGGGTGCCGCGGTGCCGGCAGGCCAGGACGATGGAGTCGGAGAGCAGCGCCAGCTCCTCCTCGCCCTGCGGGGTACGGCGCTCCAGGACCTCGATGGCGGAGCGCTCCAGCAGACGGCGTGGCCGGGGCGCGTACGAGAACACCCGGAACCATTCGACCCGGTCGCCGTTGTAGCGCGCCACACCGTAGATCCAGCCCTTGCCGCCGGTCTCGTTCTCCGGCACGTGCCAGCGCAGACTGCAGTCGAAGGTGCCACCGGACCGCTGGATGAGCCGCCGCCTCAGTCCGAAGACGAACAGTCCCAGCAGCACCAGTACGACGACTACGCCGCTCACAAGCAGAGCGAGGACCATCTCGACCGACCTCCTCGCTTCGGTGGGGGTACCCCCGCGCCGGTCAGGCGGCGGGGCGGGAATCGCACCTGCATTGCCTCAGCCGCGGGCCGCTCCGGACAACTCCGGGCAGCCCGCGGCTGAGGATCGATCTCGACGGCGACGGGGCTCAGTGAACGCCCGTCACCGCACGCAGCCGGACATCGGCGCGACGCTCGGCGGCCGCGTCAGCGTCCGACTTCGCTCGCTCCAGGGCCCGCTCCGCGCGCTGGACATCGATCTCGTCCGACAGTTCCGCGATCTCCGCGAGCAGAGACAGCTTGTTGTCGGCGAACGAAATGAAGCCGCCGTGCACCGCGGCGACGACGGTGCCGTCCCCGCTCTCGCCGGTCGTACGAATCGTCACCGGGCCCGACTGCAGCACGCCGAGCAGCGGCTGGTGTCCGGGCATGACGCCGATGTCGCCCGACGAGGTGCGCGCGACGACCAGGCTGGCCTCGCCGGACCAGACCTGACGGTCCGCGGCGACCAACTCGACGTGCAGCTCAGCCACGATGGCTCCTCGGGTCTCCACCTGCCTGGCTCGGCAGATGTTGGGTCAAATACTAGTGGTCGTACGGGCCGGGGGCGGCCAGGGCCGCCCCCGGGACCGGTGCCGGGGTCAGGAGACGCCCAGCTCCTTGGCATTGGCCTTCAGGTCCTCGATGCCACCGCACATGAAGAACGCCTGCTCGGGGAAGTGGTCGTAGTCACCGTCGGCGATCGCGTTGAACGCGGAGATCGACTCGTCCAGCGGAACGTCCGAGCCGTCGACACCGGTGAACTGCTTCGCCACGTGGGTGTTCTGCGACAGGAACCGCTCGATGCGACGGGCGCGGTGGACGGTGAGCTTGTCCTCCTCGCCGAGCTCGTCGATACCCAGAATCGCGATGATGTCCTGGAGGTCCTTGTACTTCTGCAGGATCGTCTTGACGCGCGAGGCGCAGTCGTAGTGCTCCTGCGAGATGTAGCGGGGGTCCAGGATCCGGGACGTCGAGTCCAGCGGGTCGACCGCCGGGTAGATGCCCTTCTCCGAGATCGGGCGCGACAGAACGGTCGTCGCGTCCAGGTGGGCGAAGGTGGTGGCCGGCGCCGGGTCGGTCAGGTCGTCCGCGGGGACGTAGATCGCCTGCATCGAGGTGATCGAGTGACCACGGGTCGAGGTGATGCGCTCCTGCAGCAGACCCATCTCGTCCGCCAGGTTCGGCTGGTAACCCACCGCGGACGGCATACGGCCGAGCAGCGTGGAGACCTCGGAACCCGCCTGGGTGTAGCGGAAGATGTTGTCGATGAAGAAGAGCACGTCCTGCTTCTGCACATCGCGGAAGTACTCCGCCATGGTCAGACCGGCCAGGGCGACGCGAAGACGGGTGCCCGGGGGCTCGTCCATCTGACCGAAGACCAGCGCGGTCTTGTCGATGACGCCGGACTCCGTCATTTCCTCGATGAGGTCGTTGCCCTCACGGGTGCGCTCACCGACACCGGCGAACACCGACACACCGTCGTGGTTGTTGGCCACGCGGTAGATCATTTCCTGGATCAGAACGGTCTTGCCGACACCGGCACCACCGAACAGACCGATCTTGCCGCCCTTGACGTACGGGGTCAGCAGGTCGATGACCTTGACGCCGGTCTCGAACATCTCGGTCTTGGACTCGAGCTGGTCGAAGGTCGGAGCCTTGCGGTGGATCGCCCAGCGCTCGGTGACCTCGGACGCGGCCTCCGGCTTGTTCAGGATCTCGCCGAGGGTGTTGAACACCTTGCCCTTGGTGACGTCACCGACGGGGACCGTGATCCCGGTGCCGGTGTCGGTCACCGTGGCCTGGCGGACCAGACCGTCGGTGGGCTGCATGGAGATGGCACGGACCATGCCCTCGCCGAGGTGCTGGGCAACCTCGAGGGTCAGGGTCTTGAGCTCGCCGGCCTGAGCCGGGTCGGCGACCTCGACGGTCAGCGCGTTGTAGATCTCCGGCATCGCGTCGACGGGGAACTCCACGTCGACGACCGGGCCGATGACCCGCGCGACGCGGCCAGTGGCCACGCCACTAGCAGCGGACGTTTCAACAGTGGTGGTCATAGTGGTCAGTCACTCCCCGCGGTCGCGTCGGCCAGAGCACTGGCGCCACCGACGATCTCGCTGATTTCCTGGGTGATTTCGGCCTGTCGGGCCGCGTTGGCAAGCCGCGAGAGCGACTTGATGAGCTCTTCCGCGTTGTCGGTCGCCGACTTCATCGCACGCCGGGTGGCGGCGTGCTTGGAGGCGGCGGCCTGCAGAAGCGCGTTGTAGATCCGCGACTCGACGTACCGCGGCAGCAGGGCGTCGAGGACGTCCTCGGCCGACGGCTCGAAGTCGAACAGCGGAAGGATCTCGCCCTTGGACGACTCCTCCGACTCCGCCACCGCCTTGTCGAGGCTGAGCGGCAGCAGGCGGTCGTCGATCGCCGTCTGCGTCATCATCGAGATGAACTCGGTGGTGACGATGTGGAGTTCGTCCACGCCGCCCTCGGCCGTGTCCTGCAGGACAGCGGCGATGAGCGGGGCGGCGACCGCCTTGGCGTCCGCGTACGTCGGGTTGTCGGTGAAGCCGGTCCACGACTCCACGACCTTGCGCTCGCGGAAGCTGTAGTACGACACACCCTTGCGCCCGACGATGTAGGCGTCGACCTCCTTGCCCTCGGCCTTGAGCCGCTCGGTGAGCTGCTCGCCGGCCTTGAGGACGTTGGAGGAGTAGCCGCCGGCCAGACCGCGGTCGCTCGTGATGAGCAGCAGCGCGGCCCGGGTGGGCTGCTCCACCTCGGTCGTCAGCGGGTGCTGGGTGTTCGAGCCCGTGGCAACCGCCGTCACCGCGCGGGTCAGTTCACTCGCGTACGGCGTCGACGCCGCCACCTGGCGCTGCGCCTTGACGACGCGCGAGGCGGCGATCATCTCCATCGCCTTGGTGATCTTCTTGGTCGCGGTGACGGAGCGGATGCGACGCTTGTAGACCCGGAGCTTGGCTCCCATGGATCAGGTCCCTTCCGTCGTCACTTGCTGGTGCCGGCCGGGGCGTCCTCGCCGAGCAGCTTGCCGTCCGAGGTCTCGAACTGCCGCTTGAAGCCGTCGACGGCCTCGGCGATCGCGCCGATGGTGTCATCGGACATCTTGCCGCCCTCGCGGATGCTGGTCAGCAGGTCCTTCTTCTCCCGGTGGAGGTGGTCGAGGAGCTCCCGCTCGAAGCGGCGGATGTCCTCGACCGGGACGTCGTCCATCTTGCCGTTGGTGCCGGCCCAGACGGAGACGACCTGGTCCTCGGTGGAGTACGGGGCGTACTGACCCTGCTTGAGCAGCTCGGTCATGCGCTTACCGCGCTCCAGCTGCGCCTTGGAGGCCGCGTCCAGGTCGGAACCGAAGGCCGCGAAGGCCTCCAGCTCGCGGTACTGGGCGAGGTCCACGCGGAGCCGGCCGGAGACCTGCTTCATGGCCTTGTGCTGGGCCGAGCCACCGACACGGGAGACGGAGATACCGACGTTCAGCGCCGGGCGCTGGCCCGCGTTGAAGAGGTCCGACTCCAGGAAGCACTGGCCGTCGGTGATGGAGATGACGTTGGTCGGGATGAACGCCGACACGTCGTTCGCCTTGGTCTCGACGATCGGCAGACCGGTCATCGAACCGGCGCCCATCTCGTCGGAGAGCTTGGCGCAGCGCTCCAGCAGACGCGAGTGCAGGTAGAAGACGTCGCCCGGGTAGGCCTCACGGCCCGGCGGACGGCGCAGCAGCAGGGACACGGCGCGGTAGGCGTCGGCCTGCTTCGAGAGGTCGTCGAAGATGATCAGGACGTGCTTGCCCTGGTACATCCAGTGCTGGCCGATGGCCGAGCCGGTGTAGGGCGCCAGGTACTTGAAGCCCGCCGGGTCGGACGCCGGGGCGGCGACGATGGTGGTGTACTCCAGGGCGCCGGCCTCCTCCAGCGCACCGCGCACGGACGCGATGGTGGAGCCCTTCTGGCCGATGGCGACGTAGATGCAGCGGACCTGCTTCTTCGGGTCGCCCGAGCGCCAGTTGTCGCGCTGGTTGATGATCGTGTCGACGGCCAGGGCGGTCTTGCCGGTCTGGCGGTCGCCGATGATCAGCTGACGCTGGCCACGGCCGATCGGCACCATCGAGTCGACGGCCTTGTAGCCGGTCTCCATGGGCTCGTGGACCGACTTACGGACCATGACGCCCGGAGCCTGCAGCTCCAGGGCACGGCGGTCCTCGGACTCGATCTCGCCGAGGCCGTCGATCGGGTTGCCCAGCGGGTCGACGACGCGGCCGAGGTAGCCCTCGCCCACGGCGACCGAGAGCACCTCACCGGTGCGCTGCACCGGCTGGCCCTCCTCGATGCCGCTGAACTCGCCGAGGACCACCGCGCCGATCTCGCGCTCTTCCAGGTTCAGCGCGAGGCCGAGGGTGCCGTCCTCGAACTTCAGCAGTTCGTTCGCCATCGCCGAGGGAAGGCCCTCGACCTTCGCGATGCCGTCACCGGCCTCGCTGACCGTGCCGACCTCTTCGCGCGAGGCCGCGTCCGGCTTGTACGCCTGGACGAAGTTCTCCAGCGCGTCCCGGATCTCCTCCGGCCGGATCGTGAGCTCCGCCATCTGGGTTCCCTGCTCTCCTTGTTGGGCCCGAAGTTACTTGCGGGTGTCCGGGGGTCTGTCCCCCGGGGGGTTTCCGCTTACGGCCCAACTCGGGCCGCCGTCATGCTTGTGCTGGTCCCCGGGGCTTCTTCCGGACCGCAGCCGGACCTCTCGGTCCGGCCGGCTGGTCCGGCGTCTGGCCGCCGGTTGTGCAGCTCTTGAGTTGGTGGCTGGGTCAGCCGGCCATCCGCCGGTCCGCCTCTTCGAGGCGCTCCGCGATGGTCCCGTTGATGACCTCGTCGCCGATCCGGACCTGGACTCCGCCGAGGACCCCGGGGTCCACGTCGAGGTTCAGGTGGACCTGCCGTCCGTACAGCTGCGCCAGGGAAGCGCCCAGGCGCTGCCGCTGTCCTTCGCTGAGGGGCACCGCGGAGGTGACCACCGCGACCATCCGGTCCCGGCGGCTCGCCGCCAGCTTGGAGAGGGCGTCGAGCCCCGCTTCCAGGCTACGGCCCCGCGGCTGTACGACAAGGCGGATCACGATGCGCTCGGTGACCGGGTTCGCCCGGCCGCCCAGCAGCGTGTGGAGCAGCTCCGTCTTGGCCGCGACCGAGGCGTTCCGGTCGGTCAGCGCACGCCGCAGCTCGCCGTTGGAGCTGATGATGCGGCCGAACCGGAACAGCTCGTCCTCGACGTCGTCGAGCTGGCCGGCCCGCTGGGCGGCGACGAGGTCGGCGCTGTACGCCAGCTCCTCGAGCGTGTCCGTCAGGTCACGCGAGCGCGACCAGCGGGTGCGGACCATGCCGCGCACCAGGTCGACGGCCGGACCGCCGACCCGGTTGTCCAGCAGCCGCCCGGCCAGTTCGGCCCGCGCCTCGCCGGACTGCGCCGGGTCGGTGAGAACCCGACGCAGCGACACCTCGCGGTCGAGCAGAGCGGTGACGGCAGACAGCTCCTCGGCGAGCTTCGCGGCGTCGACGGAGGTGTCGTCCGTCAGCGCGTTGAGCTGCTCGCGTGCGGAGGCGAGTGCCTCGCGGCTCGCTCCGTTCATCGGCCGGCCTCAGCCTTCGTCGCGCCCGACGCCGCCTTGCCCTCGACCTCGTCGAGGAAGCGGTCGATGGTGCGGCTCTGCCGGGCGTGCTCCTCGAGGGACTCGCCGACGATCTTGCCGGCCAGGTCGACGGCGAGCTTGCCGACGTCCCGGCGCAGCGTCTGCGCGGCCTGGTTCCGGTCCGCCTCGATCTGGGCGTGACCGGCAGCGATGATCTCCTCGCGCTGCCGCTGGCCCTCAGCGCGCATCTCAGCAATGAGAGTCGCGCCCTGCTCCTGCGCCTCCTGGCGCAGTCGCGCGGCCTCGTGGCGGGCGTCGGCCAGCTGTGCCCGGTAGTCCGCGAGCACCTGCTGAGCCTCGGCCTGAGTCGCCTCGGCGTCCTCCATGCGGCCTTCGATCTGCTTCCTGCGCTCGTCCAGAACCTTGTTGATGTTCGGGAGGAGCTTCTTCGCCAGGATGCCGAAGACGATGAAGAAGGCGACCAGGCCGATGACCAGCTCTGGAATCGGCGGGAACAGGGGGTTCTCGGGAACCTCCGCCGCCATGTTGAAGACCAGGGCGTTCACATCAATGCCTTCCGTCTGAATGGACGTCGTCTAACGGGCCGCTTACTTGTACGCGTAGCCCATGACGATGCCGATGAGGGCGAGCGCCTCACAGAAGGCGAAACCCATGATCTGGTTGGTGCGGATCAGGCCGGCCGCCTCGGGCTGACGGGCGAGGGCCTGGGTGCCGTTACCGAAGATGATGCCGACGCCGACGCCGGGGCCGATGGCCGCCAGGCCGTACCCGACCGAGGCGATGTTGCCGGTGAGGCCGGCGGCGAGGTTCACAGTCTCGAGGGCAGCGGACATGCCGTTACTTCCTTCTCTTTCACGGACCGGTGGGGGTTGGCCACCGGACGATTAACAGATTGCGGAGTCGGGGGTGCTCAGTGGTGCTCGGCGAGCGCGCCCTGGACGTAGTTGCAGGCCAGGAGCACGAAGACGTACGCCTGGATCGCCTGGATGAAGAGCTCGAAGGCCGTCATCGCGATGGTCATCAGGAACGAGGCACCGGCGTAGACGAAGCCGAGGCCGTTCGCCAGGTACCAGGTGGCGATGGTGAACATCACGATCAGCAGGTGGCCGGCGAACATGTTCGCGAAGAGCCGGACGGCGTGGGTGAAGGGCCGCACCAGCAGGTTCGAGAAGAACTCGATCACGACGATCAGCGGCAGGACCCAGCCGAGCGACCGGTCCCAGCCGGTGATGTTCTTCCAGCCGCCGACGAAGCCGTGCTTCTTGAACGTCAGGTACACCCAGAGGATGTAGACGATCAGGGCGAGCCCGATGGGGAACGAGATGATCGACGTGACCGGGAACTGGGCGATCGGAATGATCGACCAGATGTTCATGATCCACACGAAGAAGAACAGCGAGACCATGAGGGGGACGTATTTCTCGCCCTCCTTCTTGCCCAGCGCGTCATAGACGAGCCCACGGCGCACGAAGTCGTAGCCGACCTCGCCGATCATCTGCAGCTTTCCGGGGACCACCTTCGCCTTGCCGAATGCGGCCCAGAAGAACCACACCACGACGACCGTGCTGAGCAGGGCCAGCAGCATCGGCTTGTTGAACTCGTAGCCGCCGACTTTGAAGAGCGGGTCGAATACGAACGAATGAAGACCCGGGGCCTCGAAGCCACACCCCGGAATAAAGAGGTGGCACTCCGTGTCGAAGGCGAGCATCGTTTCAGCACTCACCGCGGGCTCCTTCAGCGTGGCGCATGGGTACGGCAACCTCGTTGTGTCGGCGCGGCGTTGAGCCACGGAGCGGCACTGGACTGGTCTTACGGATTTGGGGGCGGCCGGCCGGCGCTGGGCCGGGCCGGATCACAGGCATCGGCCGCGAGAACTGCCCGTTCCATCCCGTGGAATCTGGGAGCTCAGCCGCCTGCGCCATCTGTGCCGCAGTTGGCACCGGACGATAGCAGGCTCGCATGAGGGCATTTATCCCGGCCCTACGTCTCACGTCGGCGACCCCGCCGTCTCCGCCTTCTTCGTGTCGGCGGAGTCGGGGTTCACGTACAGAATTTTCTCCTTCATATGACCGCGGGTCTGAGCCGCGATCCATACGAGGGTGGCGCCGAGCAGCGTGAAGGCAAATGCCTTGGTGTCGAAGAGGGTCGTGTCCTTGAACGTGATCATGAAGACCGCGACGAGCAGGATCTGCACGGTGTACAGCAGCAGCCCCATCATCTGGAACAGCTGCGGAAGCTTGCGTGCGGTCTGCTGCAGGACCACGAGCCCCGCACCCATCACGAGCACCACCAGCACGGTGCCGACGACGGCGCCGATCGCTCCCGTCACACCGGCGACCGCTCCGCTCACGGCAACGGCGACAGCGCCGATGGCGAGCGTGGGCACAAGGGCGTGAAGGAGTAGTCGGGCGTCATTCGACTGCATGGCGGCGCTCCGGCAAAAGATGTGGGGTGTGTCGTCATGGACGAGCGTAGACCCGGCCCGAGGCGGAACCTGCGGCAGAAGGAACGTCGCACTACGCTCCTCCGGCTCTATCGCCGGGTTTCGTGAACGGTATCACAAACTATTTGATGAGGTCTTTACCTGGTTCGTGTGGACCCTGTCACACCTGAGCGTGAACGTGCGCGTTGGTGCACTGACGGCCAGCTTTTTGTCTGGTATGGGGTCAACCGACCCGATTCCTGTCGCACGTTCGGGCGACCGAATCCCCGGATCAGTGGTGACTTTCCGCCCTGCGGTGCTCCACGAAGCGTGAGCGGTCGCCGATCGCGGTGGCCCCGTTGATGCCCGCGGGGACCGGTTCGCGCTCCTCCTCCGGCTCGACGGCTCCCTCGTCCTCCGGCGCGGCCGGCGCCGTCGCGGGGACGGCCCGGCGGTAGCGCGGCGGCACCATCCACTCCGCCCAGCGCGGCGTGCGCGGGGTGAAGCGCGGCAGCAGGAGCAGCACCAGCCCGACCGCGCTCAGCAGCACGATGCCCAGCACGATCCACATGCTGGCGTTGTTCGCCGAGTAGGCCACCGCGCCGAACGCGATCAGGGCCGACCAGAAGTACATGATCAGCACGGCCCGGCTGTGCGAGTGCCCGATCTCCAGCAGCCGGTGGTGGAGATGACCGCGGTCGGCCGCGAACGGCGACTGGCCCTTCCACGTACGCCGCACGATCGCCAGGATCAGGTCGGCGACCGGCACCGCGATGACCGTCAGGGGCAGCAGCAGCGGGATGTAGACCGGCACCATCGCGTGGGTCGCCTCACGCAGACCGCCCGCCTTCACATTGAGCAGGTCCGGGTCGACCTGGCCGGTCACCGAGACCGCGCCCGCGGCCATCACCAGACCGATCAGCATCGAGCCCGAGTCGCCCATGAAGATCCGCGCCGGGTGCATGTTGTGCGGCAGGAAGCCCAGGCACATGCCCATCAGGACGACCGAGAACAGCGTGGCCGGCGCGGCCGCCTCGATGCCGTAGCCGAACCACATCCGGTACGCGTACATGAAGAACGCCGCGGCGGCGATGCACACCATGCCGGAGGCGAGACCGTCCAGGCCGTCGACGAAGTTGACGGCGTTGATGGTGATCACGACGAGGGCGACGGTCAGCAGCGTGCCCTGCATCGGGGTCAGCGAGACCGTGCCGACGCCGGGGATCGGGATCCAGAGGATCGTCAGGCCCTGCAGGACCATCACACCCGCGGCGATCATCTGGCCGCCGAGCTTGACCAGCGCGTCCACGCCCCACTTGTCGTCCAGGACGCCGAGGATCCAGATCAGGGCGGCGCCGGAGAGCAGCGCCCTGGGTTCGTTGGAGTTCTCGAAGACGCTCTTGAGGTTCGTCAGGTGCGAGGCGACCAGCAGACCGGCACACAGCCCGCCGAACATCGCGATACCGCCGAGCCGCGGTGTCGGCTCGCGGTGCACATCTCGCGCGCGGATCTCCGGCATCGCACCGGCCGCGATCGCGAACTTCCGTACCGGCCCGGTCAGCAGGTAGGTCACCGCGGCCGTGACGCACAGCGTCAGCAGGTATTCACGCACGGGCTGCCCCATTGGTATAGCTGGCCATCACAGCCCCACACCCTATGCGTGTCAGCCCCCTGGCCGTGAATACAGGAAAAGACGCCCGGCGTCGGCGGATGGTTCCCGCCCTCACCCGTGATCGGGATAGGGCGGAAATCCATGGACCAAAGCGACGGTCCTGGAGCGGGCCGTCCCGTCCTCCTCCAGCGCCGCCACGATCAGCTCGGCGACGGTGCTCATCTCGGCCTCGCCCATCCCCTGCGTCGTCACCGCGGCGGTCCCCAGCCGCAGCCCGGTCCGGCGGGCCGCCAGGCCGTCGGGGGCCTCGGCGCACGGCAGCGCACAGGTGTCCAGCACGATCCCGGCGGCCGCCAGGCGCCCCCGGGCGGTGCGGGCGTCCAGGCCCAGCGGGGCGGTGTCCGCGGTGATCAGATGGGTGTCGGTGCCGCCGGTGGTGATCGTCAGGCCGTGTCCGGACAGCGCCCCGGCGAGCGCGCGGGCGTTGGCGGTGACCTGATGGGCATACGCGCCGAAGGCGGGTGCCGCGGCCTCGCCGAAGGCGACGGCCTTGGCGGCGACCGCGTTCATCTGCGCACCGCCCTGGGTGAAGGGGAACACCGCGCGGTCGATGCGCTCGGCCAGCTTCTCGCCGCACAGGATCAGCCCGCCGCGCGGCCCGCGCAGCACTTTGTGTGTGGTTCCGCACACCACATGCGCGTACGGGACGGGGCTGGGCGCCGCTCCCCCGGCGATCAGCCCGAGCGGATGCGCGACATCCGCGATCAGGTAGGCGCCGGTCTCGTCGGCGATGTCGCGGAAGGCGGCGTAGTCGATGTGCCGGGGGTAGGAGATCGAGCCGCAGACGATGGCCTTGGGCCGGCGGGCGCGGGCCAGCTCGCGGATCGCGTCGTAGTCCAGCAGCCCGGTCTCCTCGTCGACGCCGTAGCCGGCGAAGTCGAACCAGCGGCCGGAGAAGTTGGCGGGCGATCCGTGGGTGAGGTGCCCGCCGTGCGGGAGGGACATGGCCAGGACGGTGTCACCGGGGCGCAGCAGGGCGGCGTAGGCGGCCAGAACGGCCGAAGACCCGGAGTGGGCCTGGACGTTGGCGTGTTCGGCGCCGAAGAGGGCCTTGGCGCGTTCCACCGCGATCCGCTCGGCGAGGTCGACGATCTCGCAGCCGCCGTGGTGGCGGGCTCCCGGGTACCCCTCGGCGTACTTGTTGCCCAGGGGGGAGCCGAGGGCGGCGAGGACGGCCGGTGAGGTGAAGTTCTCCGCGGCGATCAGCTGCAGTCCGTCGGTCTGCCGGGTGCTCTCACCGAGGAGTACGCCGGCGATCTCGGGGTCCTGGCGCAGCAGGGCGGCGAAGTCCGGGGCGCCGGCCGGCCGGGTGACGGCGTCACGGGCGGCGGCCCGTGCGCGGTCCTCGGCGGTCTCGGCCGCCCCGGCGGCGGGCTCGGCGGCCCGGGCAGGGCCGGCCGGGGTCTCGTTACGGGGTGACGCGGTGGTGGCAGGCATCGCTTGCTCCGGGCCTCGTACGGGGACGTAGTCCCAATGTAGGCGCGGCCGGGCGTTCGGGCGCGGTGTGCGGGCCGACAGGGTCCACGCGCCTGTACAGGGCCCTCACGGGCCTGTCTCCCCGGTCTCCGGGAGGACAGGCCTCAGGCCCGCGCCGGGACCCCGGTGAGGGCGGTGACGACCGGGTCGAGCGCCTGGTTGATCTCGTCGCCGATGGAGCGGAAGAAGGTGATGGGCGCCCCGTAGGGGTCGTAGACCTCGTCGGACTCCGGGTTGGGCGCCAGCAGCCAGCCGCGCAGCGCGGCGGCGGCGCCGACCAGCGCGCGGGCGCGCTCGACCAGCCCGCCGTCCGGCAGGTCCGGGTCGGGCTCGGGCAGCGTGGCCGGATCTATGGCCCGTACCAGCCGGTTGAACTCCTTGAGCGTGAAGGTGCGCAGCCCCGCGGAGTGGCCCATCGAGATGACCTGGGCACGGTGGTCGCGGGTGGCGGTGAGCACCAGGTCGGCGCGGATGACGTGCTCGTCGAGCAGTTCACGGCCGAGGAACCCGGCCGGGTCCGCGCCGTAGTCGGTGAGCACCGTCGCGGCGTGGGTCTCCATGGGAGCGCCTTCGTGCCCCCAGGTGCCGGCGCTCTCCACGAGCAGCCCGCCGCTGCGGGCGTCGCCGAGCCGCAGCTCCAGGGCATGACGGTGCAGCCGCTCGGTGATCGGTGAGCGGCAGACGTTGCCGGTGCTGACGTGGAGGATCCGAAAGGGGGGTGAGGGGGGAACAGGGGGGTGGGTACCGGCGCCTGGTCCCGCTATGCCACGCCCCAGGGGCGCCATCAATTGGCCACCTCGAGCTCGGGTACCACCTTGCGCAGTTCCTCCGCGGAGAGCGCGCCCTCGCGCAGCAGCACCGGGACCTTGCCGGTGACATCGACGATCGAGGAGGGCACCGCGGCGGGTGTCGGGCCGCCGTCGAGGTAGACGGAGACCGAGTCGCCGAGCATCTCCTGTGCGGCGTCGCAGTCCTGCGGGGACGGGTGGCCGGTGAGGTTGGCACTGGAGACGGCCATCGGGCCGAACTCGGTGAGCAGCTCGATGGCGACGGGGTGCAGCGGCATCCGTACCGCGACCGTGCCCCGGGTCTCGCCCAGGTCCCAGGTCAGCGACGGCTGGTGCTTGGCGACGAGGGTGAGCGCGCCGGGCCAGAAGGCGTCGACCAGCTCCCAGGCCTGCTCGGAGAAGTCGGTGACCAGGCCGTGCAGGGTGTTGGGGGACCCGACGAGGACCGGCGAGGGCATACCGCGGCCGCGGCCCTTGGCCTCCAGCAGGTCGCCGACGGCCTCGGCGCTGAAGGCGTCCGCGCCGATGCCGTAGACGGTGTCGGTCGGCAGCACGACCAGCTCACCGCGGCGGACGGCCGAGGCGGCCTCGCGCAGACCGGTGGTGCGGTCGGTCGCGTCGCTGCAGTCGTATCGCCGTGCCATTACGGGACCTCCTCGTGCGAAACGAATACTTCGGATGCATCGGCTGCATCAGGCGCCGAAGCGGAACGCGTCATGGCGTCGCCCGGCGCGCGGTGGCGAAACGGGGCCTGTTGTTGAGGTCCGGGTGATCGGCCGCATCGGCCCAGCCCCGCTCCTCGGTGAAGATCCACGGCACCTGCCCGCCCTGAGTGTCGGCATGCTCGATGACGACCACGCCGCCGGGGCGCAGCAGGCGGTGTGCGGTCCGCTCGATGCCCCGGATGGTGTCCAGGCCGTCCTGGCCCGAGAACAGCGCGAGCTCGGGGTCGTGGTCGCGGGCCTCGGGTGCGACGTACTCCCACTCGGTCAGCGGGATGTACGGCGGGTTGGAGACGACCAGGTCGACCTGCCCGTCCAGTTCGGGAAGCGCGGTCAGCGCGTCGCCCTGATGGAGAACGACGCGGGACCCCTCGACGTTCTTGCGGGCGTAGTCGAGAGCCTGCTCGGACAGCTCCACGGCGTGCACCCGCGAGCGGGGCACCTCCTGCGCCAGGGCGAGCGCGATCGCCCCCGAGCCGGTGCACAGGTCGACGATCAGCGGTTCGACGACGTCCATGGCCCGTACGGCGTCTATCGCCCAGCCGACGACCGACTCGGTCTCCGGGCGGGGCACGAACACCCCCGGACCGACGGCGAGTTCGAGGTAGCGGAAGAACGCGCGTCCGGTGATGTGCTGGAGCGGCTCCCGGGCCTCGCGGCGGGCGACGGCCTCCCAGTAGCGGGCGTCGAAGTCCGCGTCCTTGACGTGGTGCAGCTCACCCCGCTTGACGGCGTGCACGAACGCGGCGAGTTCCTCGGCGTCGAAGCGCGGCGAGGGCACACCGGCGTCGGCCAGCCGCTGGGTGGCCTGGGCCACCTCGGCGAGCAGAAGGTTCACGGGGCCTTCCTCCTAGTGCGCTGCGTCTTCATGGTGCGGGTCCGCCGTCGTCCGGCCGGGCTTCCGGGGGCCTCCCCCCGGGGGTGCGGTCCCCGGCCGGTGCGTGCCGGGGGCGCGGGATTACTGGGCGGCGGCGAGCTTGGCGGCCGAGTCGGCGTCGACACACGCCTGGATGACCGGGTCGAGCTCGCCGTCGAGCACCTGGTCCAAGTTGTACGCCTTGAAGCCGACCCGGTGGTCCGAGATGCGGTTTTCCGGGAAGTTGTACGTACGGATGCGCTCGGAGCGGTCAACCGTGCGGACCTGGCTGCGCCGGGCGTCCGACGCCTCCCGCTCGGCCTCTTCCTGTGCGGCGGCCAGCAGCCGGGAGCGCAGGATGCGCATCGCCTGCTCCTTGTTCTGGAGCTGGCTCTTCTCGTTCTGGCAGGAGACGACGATGCCGGTGGGCAGGTGGGTGATGCGCACCGCGGAGTCGGTGGTGTTGACGGACTGGCCGCCGGGCCCGGAGGAGCGGTAGACGTCGATCCGCAGGTCGTTGGGGCCGATCTCGACCTCGACCTCCTCGGCCTCGGGCGTGACCAGCACACCGGCCGCGGAGGTGTGGATCCGGCCCTGCGACTCGGTGGCGGGCACCCGCTGGACGCGGTGCACCCCGCCCTCGTACTTCAGCCGCGCCCAGACGCCCTGGCCCGGCTCGGTGGCACCGCCGCCGCCCTTGGTCTTCACGGCGACCTGGACGTCCTTGTAGCCGCCGAGGTCGGACTCGTTGGCCTCGAGGATCTCGGTCTTCCAGCCGGCCCGCTCGGCGTAGCGCAGGTACATCCGCAGCAGGTCGCCGGCGAACAGCGCGGACTCCTCGCCGCCCTCTCCGGCCTTGACCTCGAGGATGACGTCCTTGTCGTCGCTGGGGTCGCGCGGGACCAGCAGCAGCCGCAGCTTCTCGGTCAGCTGCTCGCGCCGGGCGTCGAGCTCCTTGACCTCGTCGGCGAAGTCCGGGTCGTCCGCGGCGAATTCGCGCGCGGTCTCCATGTCGTCGCCGGTCTGCTTCCAGTCGCGGTACGTCGCGATGATCGGGGTCAGCTCCGCGTAGCGCTTGTTGAGGCGCATGGCCTCGCGCTGGTCGGCGTGGACCGCGGGGTCGGCCAGCCGCTTCTCGAGATCGGCGTGCTCGCCGATCAGTTCCTCGACCGCCTCGAACATCGTGGGTTCCTCTACTGGCTGCTGTGGTGACCCGGGTACCGGGGCGCTGGCACATCTGCGGCTGCGCCGCGGGGCCCCGGCCCCCGTACGGGAGCCAAGGGCCAGGACGACAAAACGCCGGTCCGGTCACCCCTGGGCAGGGGCGACCGGAGACCGGCGCCTTGCGGGTCGCTACTTCTTCGCGGCTGCAGCGCCCTTGCCGAAGCGGGCCTCGAAGCGGGCCACGCGGCCGCCCGTGTCCATGATCTTCTGCTTGCCGGTGTAGAACGGGTGGCACTCGGAGCAGACGTCGGCACGGATGTTGCCGCCGGCGACGGTGCTGCGGGTGGTGAAGGACGCGCCACAGGTGCAGCTGACCTGGGTCTCGACGTACTCCGGGTGGATGTCGCGCTTCAAGGGATTCTCCTAGGTTCGGGAGCGCTCCGGGTCGTGTCGCGGGTTGCGTCACGTGAACCGGGGCCGACGGTCCAGTCTGCCAGGACTAGCCGTATCTCCCAAAACCGGGGTACGGCCGCAACTATTCCCCGGCCGGTTCCGGGACCACCGGGCCCCGGAACCCTGCGGTCCGGCTACTTCACGTACTTGTCCGTGCCGCCCTGGTCACCGGCCGAGCCCTTGATCGCGGACTTCGGGATGGGCTGGTCCTGCCGCAGCGCGTCCCAGACCTGCCGGCTCTTCTTCATCAGCGGCACCACGCGGTCCGGGTTCTCGGGGTCGTACGTCACCGGCATCGTCACCATGTCGATGTTGTCCGACCCGATGTTGCCGAGGCTCTTGGCCAGGCCGGTCAGCTCGCTGACCGAGTTGAGGTCGGTGTCGGTGGTGATGGCCTTGGTGGCCGTGTCGGCGATGTCGTAGAGCTTGGTGGGGTTGGTGAGCACCCCGACGTTCTTGACCTGGTTCATCAGGGCCTTGATGAACGTCTGCTGCAGCTGGATGCGGCCCAGGTCGCTGCCGTCGCCGCCGGGCACGCCGTGCCGGGTCCGTACGAGGCCGAGCGACTGCTCGCCGTTGAGGGTGTGCTTGCCCGGCTGCAGGTGCAGGTGGCTGTGGTCGTCGTCGATCGCCTTGCGGGTGGTGATGTCCACCCCGCCGAGCGCGTCGATGAGCTTCTTGAAGCCGGTGAAGTCGACCTCGACGAAGTGGTCCATCCGGACCCCGCTGATCGATTCGACGGTCTTGACCGCACAGGCGGGGCCGCCGACCTCGAAGGCCGTGTTGAACATCGCCCGCTGCGCGCCGGGGACGTCCTTGCCGTCCTGGTTGCAGTCCGGCCGCTTGATCATGGTGTCCCGGGGGACGCTGACCACACTGGCCTTCTTACGGCCCTTGTAGACGTGCACGATCATCGCCGTGTCGGAGCGCGCGCCGCCCTCGTCCTTGCCGTACTCCCCGTTCTTGCCGGCGCGGGAGTCGGACCCCATCACGAGGATGTCCATCGAGCCGTCGTCGACGTTCTTCGGCCGGTCGTGTCCGAGGGCGGCGTTGATGTCGACGCCCTTCAGATTGCCGTTGAGCTTGAAGTAGACGTAACCGAGTCCGGCCCCACCCAGGAGTGCGACGCTGGTCAGCGTGCACAGGGTGATGGTCAGCGCTCGGCGGCGTCGGGTCGGGCCCTTGCGCCGGCGGCCCGTGGCACGTATGCCGCGGGCACGGCTTTCGGCCGTCTTCGCGGTCCCGTTGCTGTCCGCCATCTGCTCCTCAGTCCTCGTTCGCTCGGCTGCCCCTCGCCGCCGCCGTGGTGCGTGCTGACACGGCTCGTTGCTCCTTGTCAGACGGGAGGTCGACGGGAAGGGTTGCACAGCGAGTCATGAGCGATTTCTTAGAAATGCGCGGCGGCCCGCCCCGGCGGTCCGGGACCTTCGTCCTTCCCACCTGGGCTTTCGACCCTTTTCCCGGCATGGCTGGAACCATGCGGCTTGCACGGATCTGTGCGGAACGTCTCAAGCGGGGCATGTGTACGTGCCCAGGGAGCGCGGGCGGCTCGTACGACGCCGTCCCCCGGCCCGCCGCGAACCCGCCCGCCCAGCGCAAAGCCCCCCTCACCCACAGGGGCGAGGAGGGCTGTGCGGTACGGCGCGAGGACGCGCCCGACGGGCGTCAGTCGTTGCCGTTGCCCGTGGTCGGGGTCGTCTTCTGGATCTGCAGCAGGAACTCCGCGTTGGACTTCGTCTGCTTCATCTTGTCCAGCAGCAGCTCGATGGCCTGCTGCTGGTCCAGGGCGTGCAGCACCCGGCGCAGCTTCCACACGACGGCGAGCTCGTCGCTGCCCATGAGGATCTCTTCCTTACGGGTGCTGGACGCGTCCACGTCCACCGCCGGGAAGATGCGCTTGTCCGAGAGCTTGCGGTCGAGCTTGAGCTCCAGGTTGCCGGTGCCCTTGAACTCCTCGAAGATCACCTCGTCCATCCGCGAGCCGGTCTCGACCAGCGCGGTGGCCAGGATGGTCAGCGAGCCGCCGTCCTCGATGTTGCGCGCCGCACCGAAGAAGCGCTTCGGCGGGTAGAGCGCGGTCGAGTCGACACCACCGGACAGGATGCGGCCGGAGGCCGGGGCGGCGAGGTTGTACGCACGGCCCAGACGCGTGATGGAGTCCAGCAGCACGACCACGTCGTGACCCAGCTCGACCAGGCGCTTGGCGCGCTCGATGGCCAGCTCGGCGACGGTGGTGTGGTCCTCGGCCGGGCGGTCGAAGGTCGAGGAGATGACCTCGCCCTTCACCGACCGCTGCATGTCGGTGACCTCTTCCGGACGCTCGTCGACGAGGACGACCATCAGGTGGCACTCGGGGTTGTTGCGGGTGATCGAGTTGGCGATCGCCTGCATGATCATGGTCTTGCCGGTCTTCGGCGGGGCCACGATCAGACCGCGCTGGCCCTTGCCGATCGGGGTGACCAGGTCGATGATCCGGGTCGTCAGACCGCCCGACTCACCCTCCAGGCGCAGTCGCTCCTGCGGGTAAAGGGGCGTCAGCTTCCCGAACTCCGGCCGCCCGCGGCCCTGTTCGGGCGCCACGCTGTTGACCGTGTCGAGGCGGACCAGCGCGTTGAACTTCTCGCGCCGCTCGCCGTCCTTGGGCTGGCGGACCGCGCCGGTGACGTGGTCGCCCTTGCGCAGGCCGTTCTTACGGACCTGGGCGAGCGAGACGTACACGTCGTTCGGGCCGGGCAGGTAGCCGGAGGTCCGGATGAACGCGTAGTTGTCGAGGATGTCGAGGATGCCCGCGACGGGGATCAGGACGTCGTCCTCGGAGACCTGCGGCTCGTTGCCGAAGTCCTCACGGCCCCCACGACGGCCCCGGCGGTCGCGGTAGCGGCCGCGACGGCCCCGGCGGCCGCCCTCGAAGTCGTCGTCGTCATCGTTGCGGCGGTCGCGCTGGCGCTGGCCGCCCTGACCGCCCTGGCCACCGCCGTCACCGGCGTCGCCCTTGCGACGGTCACCGCGGTCACCGCGGTCGCGCTGGCGCTGCCCGCGGTCGCCGCGGTCGCCCTTCTGGCCGCGGTCCTGGCGGTCGCCGCGGTCCTGGCGCTCGCCCTTGCCCGGGCGGCCCTCGCCGGACTCCTGCGGCGCCACCGCGGTGTCGGTCTTGGCGTCCGTCCGGGTCTCGGTCTTCGCCTCGACCTTGGTGTCGGTCTTGAGGTCGCCGGAGGCGCCCTCGGGGCTGCCCGCGGCGGCGGTGGCACGGCGGCGGCGGCGCTCACCGGCCGGCTGCTCGTCGCTGACCGGCTGGCCGGGGATGTCGATCTGCTGCTGGGCGCCGGACTTGTCCGAGGCCTTCTCGCCCTTGTCGGACTTGGCGGCCTTGCCGGCGGCCTGCTCCCCGCCGTCGTCGCCAGTGCGGGCCTTGGAGGTCGTACGGCGCTTGGGCTTGGTCTCGGCGTCGGCGGACGCATCGGCCTTGGCCGCCGGGCCCGAGCCCCCCGCCTGCTTCTCCTTGATGACCTCGATCAGCTGGCTCTTGCGCATCCGCGCGGTGCCCTTGATACCGAGGCCGGAGGCGACCTGCTGCAGCTCTGCCAGGACCATGCCGTCAAGGCCGGTGCCGGAACGGCGGCGCCGCGTGGTAGCAGGAGCGGCGGGAGCGTCCGTGGCGGGCGCGGTGGCACTGCCATCGGTGCGCGCGCCCATCAGATCGGTGGTGTCGCTCACGAAGGGTCCTTCCCTGGAGCGGGCGTCGGCCTGTCTGGCTCGGCGACCGGTTGTGCTGTCCGGCTGGGTCCTTGGTCTCGTGGACCGGGCCGGGGCGGTGGTCCCGCCGGAAGTGGCGGAGAGAATCAGTTCATGGCTCCGACGTGAAGAGATGCAGACTGGCCATGTCGTCACGCCGATTCCGGAGCGTGCTCACGTCTGCTCAGGCCATGGCTCCAAGCAGTTTGGGAGGCTCCCGGAAGAAAGTGGTCCCTATGGGGGACACGAAGCACCGCGCCGCTCAGGCGTCGAGTACTGACTTGAGGTTAACACTACCGGGTCCAACAAACATTCCCCCTCTCCAAGACCGGCAATCGTCGATCACCCGCGGGATCACCCGGCGAGCGGCAGGACGCAGGTGCCCGCCGCGTCGAGGGTCAGCCGGTTGGCCGCCCACCCCTCTCCCGCCAGTGCCGCGACCTTCTCGGCCGCCGCGTCCTCGACCAGCGCGAGCACCGTCGGGCCCGCACCGGACACGACTGCAGGGACGCCGTCCGCGCGCAGTCGGTTCACCAGGGCCACGCTCTCCGGCATCGCGGGAGCACGGTATTCCTGGTGGAGTCGGTCCTCGGTCGCGGCGAGCAGCAGCTCGGGGCGCCTGGTCAGGGCCTCGACGAGCAGTGCGGCGCGGCCGGCGTTGGCCGCGGCGTCCACATGGGGGACGGTGCGCGGCAGCAGTCCACGGGCGGTCTCGGTCAGCACCGGCTTTCCGGGCACGAAGACCACCGGAACGATGGAATCGGCGGGATCCATCCGGATCGCGCGGGCGGTGCCGGTGTCCATCCAGGCGAGCGTAAAGCCGCCCAGCAGACAGGCGGCGACGTTGTCGGGGTGGCCCTCGATCTCGGTGGCCAGCTCCAGCAGCGCGGTGTCGTCGAGCTTTTGCTCGCCGCCTATCGTCACCGCGCGGGCGGCGACGATGCCCGCGCAGATGGCGGCGGAGGAGGACCCCAGGCCGCGGCCATGCGGAATGCGGTTGGCGCAGACGATTTCCAGCCCGCGCGGCTGCCCGCCGAGCAGGTCGAAGGCGGTGCGCATCGACCGGACGAGCAGATGACTCTCGTCGCGCGGCAGGGAGTCGGTGCCCTCACCTGCGATGTCGATGTGCAGACCGGAGTCGGCGACACGCACCACGACATCGTCGTACAGGCCCAGGGAAAGACCCAGGGCATCGAAGCCGGGACCGAGATTGGCGCTGGTAGCGGGGGTGCGCACCCGGACGGCGGCGGCGCGGAACGCGGGACCGGCCATCGCTCGATGACTCTCCTTGATTGATGCTGCGGTACTGCCCCAACGAGCGCCGCGGCACCGAAGTGCCCGGCCGGTTCGTGGGGTCTGTTCTGACCTGCCCTGCACGCCACTGCGTTATGCCGTGGGGAGGGGAGTTGCTGCCAGCCTATCGAAGGAAGGTTCTGTCGCGACATAGGGCGCACAGGAGGCGCACGATGCGTGTCGCGCGCCTTCCTGTGCCCCGACGCTGCCTTCCCCGGACTTTGCAGCCTTTGCAGCCTTTGCTGCGAGGGGTGAGAGGGCGTTGGCCGCCCCCTCACCGGGTGCCGTACGCGCAGGTCCGCCCGTACGGCCGCGCCCCGCGTAGGGGCGCCGGGCCGCCTACGCGAGGCCGAGGCGCTCCGCCGCGGCGTCCGCGTCGATCGGGACCGTGATCGGCTGCGGCGCTCCGGCCACCGCCCAGTCCGGGTCCTTGAGGCCGTTTCCGGTCACCGTGCAGACGATGCGCTGGCCGGGGTCTACCTTGCCCTCCTCGGCGGCCTTGAGCAGACCGGCGACGGACGCGGCCGAGGCGGGCTCCACGAAGACGCCCTCCTGCGCGGCCAACATGCGGTAGGCGGCGAGGATTTGACGGTCGGTCACGGAGTCGATGAGACCGCCGGACTCGTCCCGGGCCTGCTCCGCGAAGGACCACGAGGCGGGGTTGCCGATACGGATGGCGGTGGCGATGGTCTGCGGGTCCTTGACGACCTCACCGCGCACGATCGGCGCGCTGCCGGCGGCCTGGAATCCCCACATCCGCGGGGTGTGCGAGGCGATGCCGTCGGCCGCGTACTCCTGGTAGCCCCGCCAGTACGCCGTGATGTTGCCGGCGTTGCCGACGGGCAGCACATGGATGTCGGGCGCATCGGTGAGCATGTCGACGATTTCGAAGGCCGCGGTCTTCTGGCCCTCGATCCGCACCGGGTTGACGGAGTTCACAAGTGCGACCGGGTAGTTGTCGGACAGCCGCCGGGCCAGCGTCAGGCAGTCGTCGAAATTTCCGTCGACCTGGAGGATCTTGGCGCCGTGGACCAGGGCCTGGCCCATCTTGCCGAGCGCGATCTTGCCCTGCGGGACGAGCACGGCGCAGACCATGCCGGCCCGGACCGCGTAGGCGGCGGCCGAGGCGGAGGTGTTGCCGGTGGAGGCGCAGATGACCGCCTTGGCGCCCTCCTCCTTGGCGCGGGTGATGGCCATCGTCATGCCCCGGTCCTTGAAGGAGCCGGTGGGGTTGGCGCCCTCGACCTTGAGGTGCACCTCGCAGCCGGTGCGCTCGGAGAGCACCTGCGCCGGCACGAGAGGCGTGCCGCCCTCCCGGAGGGTGACGACCTCGGTCGTGTCGCTGACCGGGAGCCGGTCGCGGTATTCCTCGATGATTCCGCGCCACTGGCTGCTCGCCGTGGTCACAGTGGAATTGGCAGACATGGGTTCCTTTACTCCCCTTCGACCCGCATGATGCTGGCGACACCACGGACGGTGTCGAGCTCGCGCAGTGCCCCGACGGTCGACGACAGGGCCGCGTCCGCCGCTCGGTGGGTGACGATGACGAGGGATGCCTCGCCGTCCTTGCCCGACTGACGGACCGTATCGATCGATACGCCGTGTTCCGCGAAGATCGTGGCGACCTGTGCCAGAACGCCGGGTTTGTCGGCCACGTCGAGGCTGATGTGGTACCGCGTGACGACCGCGCCCATGGGGCTGACCGGCAGCCGTGTGTAGGCGGACTCACCCGGGCCGGTGGCACCGGCGAGCTTGTTGCGGCAGACCGCGACGAGGTCGCCGAGGACCGCGGAGGCGGTCGGCGCGCCACCCGCACCCGGCCCGTAGAACATCAGCTGACCGGCCGCCTCGGCCTCGACGAAGACCGCGTTGTACGCCTCGCGGACGGAGGCGAGCGGATGCGTCAGCGGAATCATCGCGGGATGCACCCGCGCGGTCACGGACGCACCGTCCGCGGCCCGCTCGCAGATGGCCAGCAGCTTGACCGTGCACCCCATCCGCTTGGCGGAGGCGATATCGGCCGCGGTGACCTCCGTGAGGCCCTCACGGTGCACATCGTCGATGGTCACCCGGGTGTGGAAGGCGATACCGGCGAGGATCGCGGCCTTGGCGGCGGCGTCGAAGCCCTCGACGTCGGCGGTCGGGTCGGCCTCGGCGTAGCCCAGCGCGGTCGCCTCGTCGAGCGCCTCGCTGTAGCCGGCGCCCGTCGAGTCCATCTTGTCGAGGATGAAGTTGGTGGTGCCGTTGACGATGCCGAGCACCCGGTTGACCTTGTCGCCGGCCAGGGACTCGCGCAGCGGCCGTACCAGCGGGATCGCGCCCGCCACGGCGGCCTCGTAATACAGGTCGGCGCCATTGGTCTCGGCCGCCGCGTGCAGTGCCGCGCCGTCCGCCGCGACCAGCGCCTTGTTGGCGGAGACCACGCTCGCGCCGTGCTCGAAAGCGGTGGTGATCAGCGTGCGGGCCGGCTCGATACCGCCGATGACCTCGATCACGACGTCGATGTCGCCCCGTTTGACGAGTGCGGTCGCGTCGGTGGTGACCAGCTCGGCCGGGACGCCCTCGCGCACCTTGTCGGGGCGGCGGACGGCGATCCCGGCCAGCTCCACGGGCGCACCGATGCGGGCGGCGAGGTCGTCGGCGTGCGTCGTCATGATGCGCGTCACCTCTGAGCCGACAACACCACAGCCCAGGAGCGCCACCTTCAGCGGACGCGTACGCATCATTCGACCTCTGCTTCTCATCGATCAGCGAATTCCAGCTTGCTAATGCACCAGTCTCACGCACCGGACGGCACTTTCCGCGCATCGTCCGGATGCCGAGACATTTATTTCATCCGGGTCCGGGACCCGGCGATCCGGCCCTACCCGACATCCAACCGCAGGAGATCTTCCTCCGTCTCCCGGCGGACGATCACCCTGGCCGCACCGTCCTTCACCGCTACGACGGGCGGCCGCAGCGAGTGGTTGTAGTTGCTCGCCATGGAACGGCAGTACGCACCCGTGGCCGGCACCGCGAGCAGGTCCCCCGGCGCCACGTCGGCCGGCAGGAAGGCGTCCCGGACGACGATGTCCCCACTCTCACAGTGCTTGCCCACCACGCGCGAGAGCATGGGCGCGGCGTCGGAGGTGCGCGACACCAGGGCGACGCTGTACTCCGCGTCGTAGAGCGCCGTGCGGATGTTGTCCGACATCCCGCCGTCCACGGACACATAGGTCCGCAGGCCTTCCAGCTCCTTGACCGTGCCGACCTCGTACAGCGTGAAGGCCGTGGGCCCGACGATCGCCCGGCCCGGCTCGACCGACAGCCGCGGCACGCCCAGCCCCGCCGCCGAGCACTCCTTGCCCACGATGTCGCCCAGCGCCCGCGCGATCTCGTGCGGCTCGCGCGGATCGTCGTCCGAGGTGTACGCGATGCCGAGCCCGCCGCCCAGATCGATTTCGGGCAGCTCGATACCGTGCTCGTCGCGCACCTCGGTCAGCAACTGCACCACCCGGCGGGCCGACACCTCGAATCCCGCCATATCGAAAATCTGCGAGCCGATATGGCTGTGAATCCCGATGAGTTCCAGCCCGTCGAGCTTCAGCGCACGACGTACGGCCTCCGCGGCCTGTCCGTCCGCCAGCGCAATGCCGAACTTCTGGTCCTCGTGCGCGGTCGCGATGAATTCGTGGGTATGCGCCTCGACACCGACCGTGACCCGGATCTGCACCCGCTGCCGCTTGCCCAGCCGCTCCGCGATATGCGCGACCCGCACGATTTCCTGGAACGAGTCGAGCACGATCCGCCCGACCCCCGCCTCCACGGCCCGGGTGATCTCCTCGGTGCTCTTGTTGTTGCCGTGCAGGGCGATCCGCTCGGCCGGCATGCCCGCCGCCAGCGCCGTGGCCAGCTCGCCGCCGGAACAAACGTCGAGATTCAGCCCTTCTTCGTTCAGCCACCGCACGAGGGCCCGGGACAGGAACGCCTTCCCGGCGTAGAACACATCGGCCCCCGGGCCGAAGGCGTCCTTCCAAGCCCGGCAGCGGGACCGGAAGTCCTCCTCGTCCAGGAAGTACGCCGGTGTGCCGAACTCCGCGGCGAGCGCGGTGACGTCCAGCCCGCCGACGGTGACCACCCCGTCGGCGTTGCGGGAGACCGTACGGGACCAGACCTTCGGGTCGAGGCTGTTGAGATCGGCGGGCGGCCCGGCGTAGTGCCCCTCGGGCAGTACGTCAGCATGCCGGGGCCCTGCGGGGTGCGCGGAGCGACTCATGACTGTGGAGATCCCCTCAAAATCGTTCAGAGGTGTTCGGGAGCGGAGATGCCGAGCAGACGCAGGCCGTTGGCGAGCACCGTCCCACTGGCCTCGGCAAGGGCCAGCCGGGCGCGGTGCACGGCCAAGGGTTTCTGCTCCCCGACGGGCAGCGGCGGACAGACGTCGTGCCACCGGAAGAACGCCTCCGCCGTCGCTTCCAGATGCCGCACCACACGGTCCGGCGCCCGCAGCCGCGCGGCGACTTCGATGACGGAGGGGTAGGTGGCGAGCAGGGTCTGCAGCGCCTGGAGGCTCGGAAGGGCGGAAGGAGCCGACAGCGCGGAAGGGACGGATGCGGAGTGCCGTGGCGACTGTTGCCGCGCCCCGGTCGGCACAGCAGACGAAGCGCCGTCCACCGCCGTCGCAGGCGGCACAGCAGGCGTGGTCCCGCCCAGCGTCGGCGCGAGCCCCACGTCCCCCGGCTCGCTCACGAACCCCAGGTCATCCGCGTTCCGCACCAGCGCCCGGACCCTCGCGTACGCATACTGCACCTGGAACCGCGGATTGCTCTCCCGCTGTACGGGCCGCTCGGGCACCCGCACCGCATCGTGCGCGGCCGGCCGCAACAGCACCCAGCGCGCTTCGTCGGCCCCGAGGCGGGCGATGAGCGTCGCGAGATCGTACGGAGCGGGCACAAGAACGGGGTGCCCGTCGGCCTCCCGGCCACTGCCCCCGGCAACCGCGTCGATCCGCGCCAGCACCTCGGCGACCACCACCTCCCGGGCACCGCCCGCGGCGGAACCGGCGACCGGCCCCGGGGCACCGGGGCTCTGCCCCGCACTCGGCCCCCCGTAGCCGTCCCCTTGCGCCAGTACCTCCCGGACGAGCGCGACCAGCGCCCCGTCTCCCAGGGTGAAGTTCAAGAAACCCGGCCCGGCGATCTCGACCCGGGCGATCCCGGCGCTCCCGTCCAGCCGCCGCCGCAGAATCTCGGCGACCTCCCGGGCGGGCCGCCCCGCCGGCCCCGCGAGCTGCAGCGCGACATTGGAGGCGTAGTCCCCGCACCCGGGCCGCGGCGGCGGCTCGACAACGATCCGCGCCGGCACGGTCACGGAGAGCTCCTGCTCCTCCACCGCACCACGCACGGAGCGCAGGACGGTACGGGAGAGCTCAGCGGGGGTCACAGGACAAGCGTATGGGAGACCAGGGGTGCCCATGCGACCCGGTTTCGCCCTGTGGACACTCCACATGCTGGGGATACCCCACGAGGAACCGAGCCGGGAAAGCTGCGGCGTCCGCACAAAGGGCGCCGGGCCGCTGGGTAGCCGGGCCTCACTGGCACCGGGCCACTGGGACGTCGGGCCGTACGGCGTCCGGACCACTGGCCGCAGGGGCTCGGGACTCCGGGTTTGGGGGCTTGGGGGCCTCGGGGCTCCCGGGGCTCTACCGCCGCCCCACGCCCTCCCTACCTACTCCCCGCCCGCGTCCACCATGCCGACCCCACCGGATGTCGCGACCCCACCGGACGAGGCACCATGCCCCGCCGCGCCCCCGCCCCCGTCGCTCTCCCCGTCCTCTTCCTCGGCCCCGCCCCCGGGCCCACGTTCCCGCTGGCGCCTCTCACGCACCAGCATCCCCACCATCCGCACCAGCTCCGTCGGCTCGAACGGCTTCGCCAGAAACGCGTCCACCCCCACCGACTCGCCGTTGTCCACCTCGCCCTGCGTACATGCACTGACGATGGCGATCGGGATGTCCCACGTCCGCGGATCGGACCGCAGCCGCGCCGCGGTGTGCAGACCGTTGAGCCGCGGCATCACGACATCAAGGGTCACGACATCAGGTCTCACGTGGTGCACGACATCCAGACATTCGGCACCATCAGCCGCGGTCACGACCTCGAAGCCCTCCAGCTCGAGATTGACCCTGATCAACTGCCGGATCACCTTGTTGTCGTCGACAACAAGGATCCGACCGGACAAGCCAGGCACACCATGAGACTAGGACTCCGCCTGAGACTGCGTCCGGGTTTTCCCCACTTCCGCCCCCGTGCGAGGGACCTTTCCCCGACCCTCGCCGTCACGCCCCTCACATGCGCTACGACCTCGGCCCCCTCGGTTCCGCCGCTCCCCCGCCACCCACGAAACCTGTTCATGAACACCCCATCAGAGCTGGTAGGGTTCTACCCGTCGCCACGAGAACACAGGCGGCAACGCCCCCGTAGCTCAGGGGATAGAGCAACGGCCTCCGGAGCCGTGTGCGCAGGTTCGAATCCTGCCGGGGGCACTCCAGTTGGGACAGCGTGATCAAACCGTTGAACCACTGCAGTGCCAGACTTCAAGAGCCGGACCCAGATGCACTGGGTCCGGCTCTTTGTCGTTACCGCTTGTCGTTGCCGCGCGCCGATCGGGGCTGGCCCGCGAGGGAGCACCTGGCACCTCTTCCCCGCTGCCTCGCGATCTCCACGTAGAGGCCGTCCACGGTCTCGGTGCCGCGTCCATCCGGTCAGCCGATGAGGCGGTGCGCGGGTTGAATACTGACCCCGGCTGCGGTGAGGCCTGCGATCGCCGCCACCGGCCAGGGCTTGCCCGAGGCTGCCGTCAGTCCGCCCACGGACAGGCCGATGACCACGGCGAGGAGAAAGACGACAGCGGCATGCTGCGTGATCAGCGGTGACCCCGCGCCCTGTGGCACCAGCCTGCCGCCCTCTTGGGCCCCGCCCTCGCTCCGAGGCTCATCCCCCGTGCTCATTCTTCTCCCTCTCCTCAGACTCTGCGGCGGTAGTGCGTACGCGACGCAGCGACTGAAGTCGAGCGCCGGTCGCGTCCACGACCCAGAACGACCAGCCGTTGCGGTGCGGGGCGACCTCCGGGTTGTACGCCTGCAGGACCGCGGTCGCGGCACCGCTCGGCGTCTTGTACCGCCCCTGGGCGGGGCCCGACAGGATGACGAGACTCTGCGACTCGGGGTCGTATTCTCCCGGCACCTTGTGCCCGGAGTAGAGGGCGTGCACCGCGACGAGGCCCGTGGCCGGGCCGGCCGGGGCCTGTTCGTCCGACCCTTCGAAGTGCTCCAGCAGCCGGAGTACGACCCCTTCGGCGTCCACTCCCCACGCGCGCGCCAGAAGCGACACCTTCATGCTCGCTTCCACGCCCAGCCTGACGTCCATCGCCGCCCCTCTCCCCTTGCCGTCGAGGCACGACCGTAGCACGAGGGTGAGAGCACCTGCCAGCAAAACTGTGAGCATTTCTGTGTTTCATGGCGGCGGGCGCCGGTGCTCATCAAGCCTCGGTGGCGCATCAGGCGGTCCGCGCCAACTGCTGCACGATGAAGTTCATGTGCTGGGTGTGGCCGACCCGGATCCAGGTCTCGGCATTGCCCGAGCCGTCCCGGCCGTCCCCGTAGGCACAGGCGTGCAACCAGCGTTCACCGACGCAGGCGGAGATGGCGCCGGCGTCGCGGAAAGCGTCGTTCTCCGTGATCCAGCGGGCCATGGCGCGGACCCTGGACGCGCGATCACGCCCCCTCGTGGGTGCCCGCGCGATGAGGAAGCTGTCCGGCGTGGTGTAGCGCAGCAGGCCCCAGGGCGGGCCCGGCCGTTGGACCGAGGCAATGTTCGCGCTGCAGACGTGCTCCACGGAGTAGTCGCCGTAGACCACGGAGTTCAGCGCATCGGGGCGGGCCTCGCGCACCGACCTCCGGAGGTGCCAGTCATGGCGCCGGAGCACTTGGGCGGGCTGGGCGTCGAGGTGCCGGGGAGCGCGGGGGAAGGCCCCGGACGTGAGCACGACCGTACGCCAAGGAACGAGGGCGGCGAGCAGGCCGAGGGCGGCGAGAGCCCTTTTGCCGGTGTCATCGCCGTCCTCGGCCGAGCCGGCGTCCAGGAGGAGGTCGAGTCGCGAGGGAGGCAGACGGAGCCGGTCGATCAGGGTCAGAAGCCTGGTCGAGAGCGGCTCGTCCGGTGCGTCGTCGAGCAGTACCCGTATGCCGAGGCCCCGTCCGCTGAGGAAGGCGAGGTCGGCTGCGTACCGCTGGAGCGCCGGGTCGCGTTCCGGGCCGGTGACCAGCCGCAGACTGCTGCCGGTGGTCAGGCGCCACAGGCTCGGGGCGGAGGCGTCGAGGAGGCTTTCGACATGGGCGGTGTCCACCCACCCGGTGAGCCCTGCCATCACGTTGATGACGTGGTCCAGGCGCAGGGTGAGCCAGTGGTGGAGTCCTTCCCGGTCGTTGTCGGGGTCCGGGGCGAGGGGCGTTCCGCGGGGGCGCTCCGGTCCGACCCGGGGGACGACTGTCCACAGCGGTGCGATGCGTTGCCGTACGCCCAACTCCAGGTGCGCGTAGGCATTCCAGGCGTCCCGCCGTGTCGGCAGGACCGGTACGTAGAGCGGCTCGGCCATCGCAGGTCCCCCGTCAACTCCGCTGTGGCGCTCCTCGTTGAAGGGTGAAGGGGGCATGCCCGGTGTCGAAAGAGTGCAATTCAGGACATGGTTACGTGGGGTGGGAGAGGGGTGGGAGAGGTCGGGCAGGCTGCACGGGTCGGCGTGGCCGACGCTGGTGAGCGCGGGCCGGGGCGGCCTCGGTCTCGGCCTCGGTCTCGGTCTCGGTTGAGGCTCGGGCAGGACCGCGTCGCACACCCGGTTCCGGGGCCGGGGCGCTGCCGGTGGGGGTGGGCCCGCGGCCGGTGTGGGGTGAGGGCCGTGCGGTGGCAGCCGATGTCCTCGGCGAACGGCCGGAGGGTGGCTTTCCGCATCCGCTCGCCCAAGAGGCGGCTGCGGATGGATGCACCGGTCGCGAGAACAAGGGGCGCTTCGGGTGAGCAAGCAGAAGACCGGGCATCCGGCCCATTGGCCAAATGCCCGGTCAGAAGGGGCGGGGTGCAGGGGGCGGGGTCAGCCGTCCAGCCGGACCGGTAGGGATTCGATTCCGTAGACGATGGAGAGTTTGCGGAATTCGAGGTCCTCCGGTTTGGCGGCGAGGCGCATGTGGGGAAAGCGGCGCACCAAGGCGGGGTAGGCGGCGCGGAGTTCCATGCGGGCCAACTCGGCGCCCACGCAGCGGTGGATTCCGTAGCCGAAGGCGAGATGGGAGGGGACATTGCGGGTGGGGTCGAACTGTTCCATTTCCGGGCCCAGTTTGCCGTCCCGGTCCGCACCGCTCAGGGAGCACAGCACCACATCTCCGGAGGCGATGTGTACGCCACCGATTTCCAGATCCTCACGGGCGAAGCGCGGGAAGGCGACCTGCACGACGGTCAAGTAGCGGAGGAGTTCTTCGACGTAACGGTCCACGACGTCATCGCCGTCGTGGAGGGCGGCGAAGTGCTTGGGGTCCTGGAGGAGGACCAGGGCACCGAGGGCCAGCATGCTGGCGGTGGTTTCGAAGCCGCCGGTGAGGACGCCGTCGGCGAGGCCCGCCAGCTCTTCGTCGCTGACCGAGTCGCCGTGTTCCTTCACGATCATGCCGAGCAGTCCGTCGCCCGGATTTTCGCGCTGCTTCTTGACGATGTCCCGGAAATAGGAAAGGGATTCGGATATGGCACCGAAGGAGGCATTTGCGCCGCTGAAAAGGTCGAAGCGGGCGGCGCTGAGGCGTTCGAAGTCGGCGCGGTCCTCGTAGGGGACGCCGAGGAGTTCGCAAATCACGAGGGAGGGAATGGGGAGGGCGAAAGCGTGGACGATGTCGACCGGGTCGCCGTCCTTGCCCGCCTTTTCCATGGCGTCGAGGCGCTCCTCGACGATCTCGTGAATGCGGGGGGTGAGCCGGGTGAGCCGGCGCATGGTGAATTCAGGCGTGAGAAGACGGCGAAGACGCGTATGCACCGGCGGGTCGGCGAATCCGAGTCCGCCGGGATTCTGTTCGGCACCTGCGCCGGCCTTGCCGACGAGGTTGGTGAAGTCCGAACTGAAGGAATTCGCCTTTCCCAGGACCGCCTTGACCTCGTCGTAGCCGGTGACCAGCCAGACGTTGGCGGCTATCGGTACGGGGAGCTTACTGATGGGCTCCCGCTCCCGGACGGCGGCCAGATCGCCCACAGGGTTGAGCCCCTCGCGCCGCAAAGGCATCAGGACGGACTCGGGCAAGAAAGACATTCGAGACAGGTCGAAGCCTTTCTTCTGAGTTCTCGCCAGATACATACGGCCGGCCCAGGCGATGATCCGGGAACGGAGAGTCGTCATGACGCTAATACTGCCTTTCGTCGAGGGGGACGGTCGTCCGCGCTCCGCGGCCCAAGACGGCCGGGACAGCGCGGCACCTCCACTCGGCGTGCACGGGTGTGACGTACGCCATAGCCCCTCGCTTACGGTGGTCATGGCACAGGTCCATGCCTACGACCGATGTCTTCGGTCGTCCGCATCAGCGTGACGAGCTCGGCCTCGGCCCTCTTCTTCTATTCGGTCTGGACGAGTTTACAAAGTGCCATTGGGCGCGTTCACGGAACAACCCGGAACGACCCTGAGCAACCCCTGGGGCGCCCCTGATTCTCCCCTTAGCCATGACCTCGGCCGGGCACCCCCTCCACTTGTACCGGATGGAGGGATTACGGAGGCGTGGAGTTGCGCAGGTGACCGCACTGCGCGGCCGGCCCGAGTGTTCGAGGCGCCAATGATGCTTTACCGAGGGGCCGTTGAGGGTGGGACCGGACGGGGGCGGAGGCAACGGACCATCGAACCCATTGAGGGCGGCCGGGGCGGGAAGGCCGCATTCACGGACCTCCCGCCGTCACTCATTGTGACGAGTTGCGGACTCTCCGGGTCCTCTCTAGCGTGAGAAGGGAACGAGACAGGCGGCAGGCCCGGCGCGGTGCGAGAGAGCGGCGCGGCGCGGCAGAGAGAAACCGCACGACCGACGGCCGCACTCGCAGCCGGGAAGGTGCGAGCGGCACCCGCATCGGCGGGGCGTCAACACCGGCGGGGCGCAGGCCCCGACCCGTCCGCCAGGTGACGCCGGCGGCTTCGCTCATCTCACCCCGCAGGGAATCCCCTGGGACTCTCCCCTTCGCAGGAGGAAGCGCATGTTTCCGCAGTCGAAGTCCGGCAGGTTCGGCTTGTTCGCCCTGTGTGCTCTTTCCGGTGTGCTGGCCGGGGTCGTCGCGGCCGGCCCCGCCCTGGCGTCCGGCGACAGCGAGGGAGACAACCTCGCCGCGTACGAGGGTCATGTCGTCGCCGAGGACGGGCTGGTGCTGCGCATCGGCCCGAGCACCCACTACCGCGTGGTCGGTTCGAAGGAGTACGGGGACGTGGTGGGGATCGTCTGCAGGGTCAAGGCGGAGCGCATCGAGGGCAACGCCATCTGGTACAAGCTCTCCGACGCGTCGTACGCCTGGTCCTCCCGGCGGGACATCGTGAGCGACGGGGAGGAACCGCGTTGGTGCTGAGGTGAGGCGGGGCGTCGGCAGCGGCCCGCCGCCCCTCGTGTCTCAGGTCACCGCGAACTTGGCGACGTACTCCTTGAAGGGCTCGATGCCGGCCTCGGCCCGCAGGGCGTCCATCCGCTCCGGGTCGTCACAGGGCCAGGGGACGGGAGAGCCGCCCTCGATCCCGGCGATCTGGGTTCCGTAGATCTGCTTGCGGCCCTCGTTCACCAGCGTCCGGTCGCGCAGGAAGGCCAGCTCGCGAGGGCCTGCCGCGCCCGCCGCCACCGCGGCCTCCATAAGTCGGAGCGCCCGCCGCTGGACATCGAGCTGCCGGTCGGCGTGCTGGGCGATCAGCCAGGCGCCGCGTGCGGCCTCGTCGCCGACCAGCTCCGCCGTCGGCCAGCCGTACGCGTCCATGATCTGGCGGAGGCGGTCGCCGTGCCGGGCGGTGAGGCGGCGCCAGGCCAGTTGCTCCGCGGGGTCCGCGCTGTTCGCGCCGGGGGATGCCGCGTGGTCCTCCTCGGCCATGCGGATGAGTTCCGCGGTCAATGCCGCCGTGCCGTGGTCGTTCGTCACTTTCGCCCCCTGCGCTGCCTTCGACGGGTGTCCGTCCCGGCCGCCCACGCTAGGGGCTCGTATCGCCGCGAAGATCGTTCCGGAGAACGGTGACAGGGTGGGGCGGTTGCGGCGATACTGGATCTACGCCCGAAACCGGCCCCGTAGTGGGTCGCTCGGGCTGCGGGGACGCCCCGAACGTCGTATCCGACATAACGGAAATAGTGCCCGCCGCTTGCTACGTTGCCAGGCATGACGGCAATGGCAAGGGCAGCGGTCGCCGCGCGCCCTGCGGACTCTCCCCCACCCCCGCCGTCACTGCCCCGACGACGCGGCGTCGAACTGGCCCTTCTCGTAGGCGCCGTCGTCATCAGCGTCTGCGGATATGTCGTCGTGGGGCTGGCCCGATGGCATGCCCTGCCGGGCGGTGCGCTCCGCTACGGCGCCGGGCTCGGCGGGCTGGCGCTGCTCGCCCATCTCGCCGTGCGCTTCCGCGCCCCGTACGCCGATCCGCTGCTGCTCCCCACCGCCGTGCTGCTCAACGGGGTCGGGCTGGTGCTGATCTTCCGGCTCGACCAGGAGACGCCCGGCGACCATGCCGCGCCCACCCAGCTGATGTGGTCGACCGTCGGTGTCGCGCTGTTCACGGCGGTGGTGGTGCTGCTGCCCGACCACCGCATGCTGCAGCGGTACGCCTATGTCTGCGCGGCGCTCGCGCTGCTGCTCATGGCGGCGCCGATTCCCTTTCCCGCCATCAACGGCGCGAAGATCTGGATCCGTTTCGCCGGATTCTCCATTCAGCCGGGCGAGTTCGCCAAGGTGCTGATCACCGTCTTCTTCGCGGGATACCTCGCCGCCAACCGCGGCGCGCTGGCGCACACCGGGCGCCGGGTGTGGCGGCTACGGCTCCCGACCGGCCGGGTGCTCGGGCCGATCGTCGCGATCTGGCTGGTCAGCGTCGCCGTGCTGGTGCTCGAACGCGATCTGGGCACCTCGCTGCTCTTCTTCGGGGTCTTCGTCGTCCTGTTGTACGTGGCCACCGGGCGCACCGGCTGGATCGCGATCGGGCTGATCCTGGCGGGCATCGGGGCGGCTGCCGTCGGCACGCTGGAGCCGCATGTGCACAGCCGGGTCGAGGACTGGCAGCATCCGTTCGCCGGCATCGCGGCGGGCAAGGGGCCCGGCCAGCTCGCCCAGTCGCTGTTCGCGTTCGCCGCGGGCGGGATGTTCGGCACCGGTCTCGGCCAGGGCCACTCGTCTCTGATCGGCTTCGCCATGAAGTCCGACTTCATCCTGGCGACCTACGGCGAGGAGCTGGGACTGGCCGGGCTGACCGCGCTGTTTCTGCTGTACGCGCTGCTGGTGGCCTGCGGATACCGTGCCGCGGTCGCCGTGCGGGACCCGTTCGGCGGCCTGCTGGCCGTGGGCCTCGCGGCGCTGCCCGCCATCCAGGTCTTCGTGATCGCGGGCGGGGTGATGGGGCTGATTCCGCTGACCGGGATGGCGATGCCGTTCCTGGCGCAGGGCGGTTCGTCCGTCGTCACGAACTGGATCATCGTCGCGGTGCTGCTGCGGATCAGCAACGGGGCGCGGATGCCGCGTGCGGAGGGGGCCGGTGAGGCGGGCGGGGGCGGGAGGCGGACGGATACGGCGGGGAGCGCCGGTGCGCGCCCCGAGGTGAACGGGGCGGCGGGCGAGGCCGGGAGCGGTGGGGCGCACGCTGCCGGGAGTGAGCACGACGTGGTCGCGCACGACGGCAGGAGCAGTGCGGCGAATCTGCCCGGACGGGGCACGGGGCTGGGGGCCGGGAGCTGGGTGGTCGGTTTCATGAAGCCGGCCACGCCCCGGACGCCGGAGGCGGAGGGCGGACCGCGGGAGCGGAGCGGGCCGCGGGAGCGGAACCGTCCGGAGCCGCAGAGCGACGTCGCGGCGCAGAGCACGCCCCAGGAGCCGAACCCGCCCCGGGCGCCGGGCGGGCAGCCGGCCGCGCCGCCACCGGCCCCCGCCGATGACGCGCCCTCCCCGGAGGCCGGCCGTTGATCCGCTGTATTCGCCTGACCGCCGCCTTCTCGTTCCTCCTCCTCGTGGCGCTGCTGGTCAACGCCGGCCGGGTGCAGGTCTTCGAGGCGGAGAGCTACGGGGCCAGCCCGGCCAACCGCCGGGGGCAGATCGTGCGTTACGCCCAGCCGCGCGGTGCCGTGCTCGTCGCCGGCCGGCCGGTCACCGGCTCCCGGGACAGCGGGGGGCGGCTGCGCTACGAGCGCACCTACACCGAGGGGCCGCTGTACGCGCCGGTCACCGGCTACTCCTCGCAGACCTACGGGACCTCGCTGCTGGAGCGCGCGGAGGACGGCATCCTCTCCGGCGCCGACGACCGGCTCGCCACCTTCCCGTGGTGGGACCGGCTGACCCACACCCACCGGCGCGGCGGCAGCGTCCACACCACCATCAACCCCCGGATGCAGCGCGCCGCGTTCGACGGGCTGGGGGACAAGAAGGGGGCGGTGGCGGCGATCGAGCCGCGTACGGGGCGGGTCCTGGCGCTGGTCAGCACACCGTCGTACGACCCGGGCGAGCTGTCGGGCAACGGCACCGCGGTCGGCGAGGCCTGGCACCGGCTGAACGGGGCGGAGCAGCAGCCGATGCTCAACCGGGCGCTGCGCCAGACCTATCCGCCCGGCTCCACGTTCAAGGTCGTCACCGCGGCGGCCGCGCTGGAGAGCGGCAAGGTCACCGATATCGACGCCCCCACCGATTCGCCCGACCCCTACCCCCTGCCCGGCACCGACACCCGGCTCGGCAATGCCGCCGAGGGGTGCGAGGACGCGTCGCTCAAGGACGCCTTCCGGGCCTCGTGCAACACCGTCTTCGCGCGGCTGGGCGCGGAGATCGGGCTGCCGGCGATGGCCGGCACGGCCCGGAGGTTCGGCTTCAACGATCCCCGTCTGCGGATCCCCTCGCTGGTGGCGGTCAGCAACTTCGATACGCGGATGGACGCCTCGCAGGTCGCGCTCTCCGCCATCGGGCAGTACGACACCGCCGCCACACCGCTCCAGATGGCGATGGTCGCGGCGGCGGTCGCCAACGGAGGCCAGCTGACGTCCCCGTCGCTCGTCGACCAGGTGACCGACGCCCGGGGTGTCCTGGTCTCGGGCGGTCCGCCCCGTCCCACACGCCAGGTGACGGGTCCGGTCACGGC
Source organism: Streptomyces caniferus (assembly GCF_009811555.1). Taxonomy (GTDB): domain Bacteria; phylum Actinomycetota; class Actinomycetes; order Streptomycetales; family Streptomycetaceae; genus Streptomyces; species Streptomyces caniferus. The sequence continues at coordinate 551,502 of NZ_BLIN01000002.1, forward strand.
GCAGCAGCTCCAGGAGATGATGGTCGACGTCGTCGAGCACGGCAGCGGGCGGCACGCCGCGATCAAGGGCGTCACGGTCGGCGGCAAGACCGGCACCGCGCAGCACGGGGTGCGCAACGAGGGCACGCCGTATGCCTGGTTCATCTCCTGGGCGAGGGCGAAGGACAGTTACGAGCCGGCCGTGGCCGTGGCGGTGGTGGTCGAGGACGCGGCCGCCGACCGTGCGGACATCAGCGGCGGAGGGAGCGCGGCCCCCATCGCGCGGGCGGTGATGGCGGCGGCGCTGGGCTGAGGGCGGCGCCGGCGCCGGGCCGGGGAGAGTCCTTCGCGGTGGGCCCGGTCCCGGCGGCACAATGGCCGTATGGCTGATGCGATCCCATCCATGGAACCTGCTCCGCCCCCGCTGTTGTCCCTGGCCGAGGTGGAGGCGCTGGCCCGGCGCGCGCATTCCGGGCAGACCGACAAGGCGGGCCGCCCGTACGCCGAACATCTGGCCGCGGTCGCGGCGGGGGTGCGCGAACGGGGCGGCAGTGATGAACAGATCGCCGCTGCCTGGCTGCACGACGCGGTCGAGGACGAGGCGCTGAGCCGGGAGTGGCTGGCCGGTGCGGCGCTGAGCGAGTCGACCAAGGCGATGATCCTGGCCGTCACGAAGCGGGCGGCCGAACCGGTCGAGGAGTACACCGCACGCATTCTGGCCACGCCCGGGGCGCTGCTGGTCAAGGAGTCCGACCTCGCGCACAACGCCGATCCGGAGCGGCTGGCCGTACTGGACGCGCCCACGCGGGAGCGGCTGACGGCCAAGTACGCGCGGGTGCGGGAGCTGTTGGGGCTCTCCCAGCCGTAACGGGCGCCGGGACCGGTCCGCACATCGGACACCTCCGCAGAAAGGTGCTGTACACAGCTAGTCTGCGGCGATGAGTCCTACGCAGCCTTCGCAGCCACGGGAGTCCTCGCCGGCCGGACCGTTCCCGGGGCCGGCCGCCCCGCCTCCGGACCCCGGAGCGGCCCGCGTGATCGCCGCCCTGGAAGGCGTCGGCGTCCGCCGGTACACCACCGGGCAGGTCATCCTCGACGCCGTGGACTGGAGCGTGCGGTCCGGTGAGCACTGGGCGCTGCTCGGTGCGAACGGCGCCGGCAAGACCACCATCCTGCGCCTCGTGGGGGCGCTGATGTTCCCCACCGTCGGCACCGTCGAGGTGCTCGGGCACCGGCTCGGCGCGGTGGACGTCCGCGAGCTGCGCGCCGTCATCGGGCTGGTCTCCGGCGCGCAGAAGGTGCTGCAGGACGCGACGGGGCACACGGTCGTGCTGACCGGCGCGAGCGGCACCGTGCAGCCGCTGTGGCGCACCTACGACGAGGCCACCCGTGAGCGCGCCCATGAGCTGCTCTCCGAGCTGGACTGCAAGGAGCTGGCCGAGCGGCCGTACGGGGTGTGCTCGGGCGGCCAGCGGGCCAGGATCCTGATCGCCCGCGCGCTGATGGCCGACCCCCGTCTGCTGCTGCTCGACGAGCCGTTCAACGCGCTCGACCTGCCCTCCCGCGAGGATCTGATCGATGCCCTGCACCGGCTGGCCCTGGGGCGTCCGGAGTTGGCGACCGTGACGGTCACCCACCATCTGGAGGAGCTCTCCCCGTCCGTCGGCCATGCTCTGCTGCTGCGCGAGGGGCGGGTGCAGGCGCGCGGCCCGGTGGACGAGGTGCTGACGGGAGAGCGGATGACCGCCTGTTTCGGCCGCCCCATCGAGGTGTCCCGGCACGAGGGGCGGTGGCTGGCCCGGTCCGGCAGGCGGTAGTCCGCCACGGCAAGGCGCACACCGCACCGCGTTCCCCCGGAGCCCCCGGCAGACGCCGCTGCTCCTGACTCCTCGCTCCTGGCTCCTCACTCCTCCCCGGCCGCGTCCCGCACCCCGCTCAGGAACCGCCGGATCGCCGCCTGTTCTCCTGCCTCGAAGGTGGCGAGCAGGTCGATCGTGCGGTCGATCAGCGGGCCGAAGAAGGACTGGCCCAGGGCGATGGCGCGCTCGTCGACCTCCAGCAGGACACGGCGCCGGTCACGGGTGTCGCGCACCCGCCGGATCAGGCCGAGCCGCTCCAGGCGGTCGACCAGCGCCGTGGTACCGGCGGAGTTCAGCCCCAGCCGCTCGCCGAGCCGCCCGGGGGTCGACTCGGCGCCGGCCCGGGCCGCGTCGAGCAGGCTGACCAGGGCCCGCAGATCAGTGGGGTGCAGGCCGTTGCGGCCGGCGAACCGCGCTCCCGCGAGGTCGAGCCGCACGGTCACCTCGCGCAGCAGATGGACGAGGTCCATCCCCTCCGGTTCCCGTCCCGGCTCCGGCTCCGGCTCCCCTGGTTCGTACCGCTTCGCCATGCGTCGTCGCCTCTCTCGCCCGATTCATGCCGTGACTTTCCCGGATCGCCGCATTATTACCTCGCTCACCGAGATACTTGCCGAACGAGGTGATGATGCGGAGACGCCTCGCTCCACCGCTTCCCGTCGTTCCGGAGGTGCACCATGACCGCAGCCCCCTCCCCGCACTCTCCCTCGCCCGCCCCCTCCCCCGCCTTCCGTGACGCCTACGAACGGGCCATGGCGCTCTGGCCGGTGCCGGTGGAACGGCTCGATCTGGCATCGGAGTTCGGCAGCACCCGGGTCAACATCTGCGGTCCGGCCGGCGCCCCGCCGCTGGTCCTGCTGCACGGCGGAGGCACGACCTCGGCCGTCTGGTACGCCCAGGTCGCCGCGCTCGCCCGGACGCACCGGGTGCACGCCGTGGACCAGATCGGTGCGCCGGGGCTCAGTGTGCACTCCGGTCGTGCCCTGCGGCGGCCGGAGGACCTGTTCGCCTGGCTCGACGGCGTGCTCAGCGGGCTCGGCCTGGAGTCGGTCGCGCTGCTGGGGCATTCGTACGGCGGCTGGCTCGCGCTGAGCCATGCCGTGCACGCCGCCGTTGCACCTCCCGCCGGCATCGCGGGAACGCGGGGACGGGTGGCGCGGCTGGTGCTGCTCGACCCGACCCAGTGCTTCGCCGGCTACCGGCCGTCGTACCTGCTGCGTGCGCTGCCGCTGTTCGTCCGGCCCGGCGAGCGGAGCACCCGGCGGTTCCTGGCGTGGGAGACGCGGGGCGCGCCGCCCGCGCCGGAACTGGTGCGGCTGATGGGCCTGGGCGCCGTCGAGTTCCGCGCCGCGAAGGTGGTCACGGGGCCGCGCCCGGATGCCTCCCGCCTCGCCGCGGCGTCGGTGCCGACCCTGGTGCTGCTGGCGGAACACAGCCGGGCGCACGACCTGCACCGGGTCGCCGCACGGGCCGGACGGACGCCGGGCGTACGGATCGGGACCATGGCGGGCGTCGCCCACCACTCCCTGCCGTACGACCGTGCCGACGATGTCAGCCGCCGGGTCCTGGACTTCCTGGATACGGGGCCTAAGGGCGCGGGTTGACGGGCGGGGCACTGCGGGCGCTGCGGGCCGCGATCAGCTGCCGGGATTCCGGCGGCGGGCGGAGGAGCGGGAAGAAGCGCTCCCCGAAGGCGTCGCCGAATGCGGCTCTTCGGGGCCCCCGGCGGGCAGGCCGACCGCCCGCCGCGCTCAGTCCTCGGCCGCCCCGTCCGCGATGGCCGCCGCGACCTCCGCCGTCCGGACCTCCTCCTCGGCCGCGAAGCGCTCCGCGTCGAGCTTCTCGGCGAGCTCCTCGTCCTCGGCCATGAGCAGATCGAGGTTGGAGTCGCCCATCTCGAAGACACCCATGTCCACATAGGCGCGCTGGAGCCGTTCGCCCCACAGTCCGATGTCCTTCACACAGGGCACGATCCGGCTGAAGAGCAGCTTGCGGAAAAGGTGCAGGAATTCGGAGTTCTCGGTGAATTCGGCGGCTTCGTCGTGCGGTATGCCGAAGTTCTCCAGGACTTCCAGACCGCGCAGCCGGTCGCGCATCAGGTAGCAGCCCTCGATCACGAACTCCTCGCGTTCGCGCAGTTCGGCGTCGGTGAGCTGCTTGTAGTAGTCGCGCAGCGCCATCCGGCCGAAGGCGACATGGCGCGCCTCGTCCTGCATGACGTACGCGAGGATCTGCTTGGGCAGCGGCTTGGTGGTGGTGTCGCGGATCATGCCGAAGGCGGCCAGTGCCAGGCCCTCGATCAGCACCTGCATGCCGAGGTAGGGCATGTCCCAGCGGGAGTCCTTCAGGGTGTCCGCGAGCAGCGCCTGGAGATTGTCGTTGACCGGGTAGAGCATCCCGATCTTCTCCTGGAGGAAGCGGCTGTATATCTCGGCGTGCCGCGCCTCGTCCATGGTCTGGGTGGCGGAGTAGAACTTCGCGTCGAGGTCCGGGACAGATTCCACGATCCGCGCCGCGCAGACCATGGCGCCCTGCTCACCGTGCAGGAACTGGCTGAACTGCCAGGAGGTGTAGTGCTGCCGCATTTCGCCGCGGTCCTTCTCGGTCATTTTGTCCCAGTACTTCGTGCCGTACAGGGACATGGACTCGTCCGGGGTGCCGAGCGGGTCGTAGGGGTCGACCTCCAGGCCCCAGTCGATCCGCAGCGTGGCGTCCCACTGCTTGTCCTTGCCCTTCTGGTAGAGGGCCAGCAGCCGGTCGCGCCCGTCGTCGTAATCCCAGCTGAAGCGTGCCGCACCGGACGCGGGCACCTTCCACACGGAGTCGCCTGGGTCCTGTACGTAGAGATCTCGGGTCGACACGGAGGCCTCCTCGGCTCGCCAAACGCCTTGTCATGGGCGGTCGTTGGCAGGCTCACACGTTTCTTACCGACGGGTCAATAAGTCGTGCACGGGGGATTGACGTCCTTGCTGACACGCAGTCTCATAAGATTCGACCGCGGGTAACCCACGAGCGAGGTAGCCAAGCCATGACGAGCGCGCCCACCGAGATGACCGTGACGGACACCGAAGTCCTGCGGGACGCCCTCGGTCTGCTCAAGGACCGGGAGCAGGTCGCCGAGCGGTTGCTCGACTCCTCCGCCAAGCACTCCTTCGACCCCGACACCGAACTCGACTGGGACGCCCCGCTCGAAGAGGGCAAGTGGTTCTGGCCGCCGGAACTGGTCTCGCTCTACGACACCCCGTTGTGGAAGCGGATGTCACCGGAGCAGCAGCAGGACCTCTCCCGGCACGAGGCCGCCTCGCTCGCCTCGCTCGGCATCTGGTTCGAGATCATCCTGATGCAACTGCTCGTCCGGCACATCTACGACAAGCCGGTGACCAGCGCGCATGTCCGCTACGCCCTCACCGAGATAGCCGACGAGTGCCGGCACTCCCAGATGTTCGCGCGCATGATCCAGAAGGGCGGCGCGCCGACGTACCCGGTCTCCCGCCTCAACCACAACCTCGCCCGCGTCCTCAAGACCATCTCCACCACCCCGGGCTCCTTCGCCTGCACCCTGCTCGGCGAGGAGATCCTGGACTGGATGCAGCGGCTGACCTTCCCGGACGAGCGGGTGCAGCCGATCGTGCGCGGAGTGACCCGCATCCATGTCGTCGAGGAGGCCCGGCATGTGCGCTACGCCCGCGAGGAGCTGCGCCGCCAGATGGTCACCGCGCCGCGCTGGGAGCAGGAGTTGACCCGCATCAGCTCCGGCGAGGCGGCCCGGGTCTTCTCCGTCGCCTTCGTCAATCCGGACGTCTACACCAATGTGGGCCTGGACCGGCGCGAGGCCGTGGCCCAGGTCAAGGCCAGTGGGCACCGCCGCGAGGTGATGCAGTCGGGCGCCCGGCGGCTGACCGATTTCCTGGACGAGATCGGCGTACTGCGCGGTATGGGCCGCAGGTTGTGGCGGAGCTCGGGGCTGCTGGCCTGAGGGCCCCGGCCATGGACCCCGTACACCCCGAGCACCTGTGCGAGGCGGAACCCGGGGCGGTTACGCTGCTGTTCATGAACGGCAGCGGCACCGCCCCAGCAGTACCCCGACCCGCCTACCGCAGGCTGAGCGTCGAGCAGCGCCGCAGCCAACTGCTCACCGCCGCGCTGGACCTGTTCGCCCAGCGCGCGCCCGAGGACGTCTCGCTGGACGACGTCGCCCTGGCCGCCGGTGTCTCGCGCCCGCTGGTCTACCGCTACTTCCCCGGCGGCAAGCAGCAGTTGTACGAGGCCGCGCTGCGCAGCGCGGCCGACATCCTGGAGCGCTGTTTCGCCGAGCCGGAGACCGGACCGCTCACCCGCCGGCTCTCGTGCGCACTGGACCGCTATCTGGCCTTCGTCGACGAGCACGACGCCGGGTTCAGCGCACTGCTGCAGGGCGGCAGCGTCGTGGAGACCACCCGTACGTCCGCGATCGTGGACGAGGTGCGGCGTGCCGCCGCCGACCAGATCCTGCGGCATCTGGGCGAGCCGGAGCCCGGCCTGCGGCTGCGGATGACCGTCCGCATGTGGATCACCGCGGTCGAGGCGGCCTCGCTGATCTGGCTCGACGAGGACAAGCAGCCGTCCCTCGACGAGCTGCGGAACTGGCTGGTGGACCACTTCGTGGCGCTGCTGACCGCCACCGCGGCCACCGACCCGCAGACCGCGCGGGTGACCCGGGCGGCACTGAAGCTGGAGACCGCCGAGGGCCCGGCGGGCGACCTGGCCCGCCGTGTCCTGCCCGTCGTGAGCGACGCCGCGCATCTGCTGTGACCGGCCGCCCGGCCGTGACGGTGTGACACTGAGGGCGTGAGAAGCGAGAACACCCTCTTCGTCGGCGGCCCGCTGGACGGCCGGGTCCTGCCCGTCCTGGTCGGCATGACCGGCCAGCCGCCGAAGACGTACGAGGTCCCGGTGCCGCACGACGACGGCCGCCCCCCGACGGTCCATGTCTACCGTCGCGTCCCCGGCCGGGTGGGCCGCCTGGGCCTGCCCAGCGGGTGGAAGTACGAGTACGCCCCCGAGGGCAAGGACCCCGACGCGGGCCCCAAGTGGCCCTGGCGCAAGCCCCGTTGAACCAAGCCCGCCGCCGGCGGAACCCCGCCCCCACGCGAGGTGACGTGCCGGAGGCGGTGGGGGTGCGGGACGTAAAGCGAAGCAGTCCCGCACCCCCACCGCCGGAGGCCCGTCACCGCCACCACGACGCAAACACACGCCGCGGCGGCAGCCCGCAAAGACACACCCTCCCCACCGAAGGTGGGGAGGGACTCGCACGGCGGTGCCACCCGGACACGTGGGGCGACAGCCACCGCCGCAGGCGGTTTTCAGCCCGTCAGCGACGCCAGGTACGCATTCGCCTTGTCCGGGTCGTAGAAGAAGTTCTCGAAGTCGGACGGGTCGTTGAACCCGTTGGCGAAGCGGTCGGCGACGGGCTGGAGCTGGCCGGCCGCGCCGATGATGTTGAGGACGTGCTCCGGCGGCGGGCCCAGCATCGCGTTCGTCCACTTGGTGACGTGCTGGGCGGTGTTCCAGTAGCGGTCGAAGGCGGTCTGCATCCACTCCCCGTCGAAGGGCCGGTCACCGCGCTCGACGATGGAGGCCAGGTAGGAGGCGGCGCACTTGGAGGCCGAGTTGGAGCCCTGGCCGGTGATCGGGTCGTTGGCGACCACGACGTCCGCGACACCGAGCACCAGACCACCGGAGGGCAGCCGGCCGATGGGGTTGCGCACGGTGGGGGCGTAGCGTCCGGCCAGCGTGCCGTTGGCGTCGGTCAGCTCGACCTTGGTGGCGCGGGCGTACTCCCAGGGCAGGAACTTCTCCATCAGCTCCAGCGTCAGGGCGAGGTGCTCGTTGGGGTCCTTGACGCCCTGGAAGGCGTCCAGCGGACCGCCGGGGATGCCCTCCCAGAAGAGGATGTCGGCGCGGCCGGAGGTGGTGAGCGTCGGCATGACGAACAGCTCGCCGACGCCGGGCACCAGGTTGCAGCGCACCGCTTCGAACTCGGGGTGCTCGGGGCGCGGGCCCATGCCCTGGACGTAGGCGACGGCGAGCGCGCGCTGCGGAGCGTCGTACGGGGAGCGGGAGTCGTCCCGGCCGAACATGGACACCAGCTCGCCCTTGCCGGCCGAGACCATCGTCAGGTCGTAGCGGCTCGCGAAGAAGTCCAGGTCGGAGACGGCCGCGCCGTGGATGACGAGCTGGCCGCCGCGCTGCGCGAAGGTCTCCATCCAGCCGGCCATCTTCACCCGCTGGTCGACGGACTGGGCGTAGCCGTCCAGCTTGCCGACCCAGTCGATGGCGCGCTGCGAGCCCTCGGGCGACTCGTGGCTGCCGGGGGCGGCGACGGAGACGCCGAGGCCCTCGATGCGCGGGGCCTGGCTCTCCCAGAAGTTGATCTGGAGGTCGCGCTCGTTCTGCAGCGCGGTGTCGAACATGCACTGCGTCGACATGACCCGGCCGGCGCGGATCTCGTCGGCGGTGCGGTTGGACATGAGGGTGACCTCATAGCCCTGGGACTGGAGGCCGAGGGCGAGCTGGAGACCGGACTGGCCGGCTCCGACGATGAGTATTTTCCGCATGGCGGCACTCTTCTCTGCTACTGCTGGTGTTCGGGGAGGGGAAGTGGGGGGTGAGGGTGGCCCGCACGGGGCCCGGTGGCCCCCTGCGGGGGCCGGTTACTCGGGCGTGGTCTCCAGGGCGTGGCCGACCAGCGCGAGCAGCGACTCGATCACCGTGACCCGCTTCCGCGCGTCCATGATCACAACAGGCACGTGCGCCGGCACGGTCAACGCGTCGCGCACATGCTCGACGGCGAAGGCCTCGGTCCCCTCGAAGTGGTTGACCGCGACGACGTACGGCAGTCCGCAGCTCTCGAAGTAGTCCAGTGCCGGGAAGCAGTCCTCCAGACGCCGGGTGTCGGCCATCACGATCGCACCGATCGCGCCGCGCACCAGGTCGTCCCACATGAACCAGAAGCGCTGCTGTCCGGGCGTGCCGAACAGGTACAGCACCAGCTCCTGGTCGAGGGTGATCCGCCCGAAGTCCATCGCGACCGTGGTCGTGGTCTTCTCCGGGGTGGCGGTCAGATCGTCCGTCTCCGCGCTGGCCTGGGTCATCACCGCCTCGGTCTGGAGCGGGGTGATCTCCGAGACCGATTTGACGAACGTGGTCTTTCCGACGCCGAAACCGCCCGCCACCACGATCTTGGTGGCGATCGGTGCCCGCGAACGGTCCGTCTGCCAGCTCTGCAGCCCCGCGTCGGCGGCCGTGGCCACCGGGTCGGACGGGCTCACGGAACCGGGGGTCGCCGTCGGCCCGGCCGATATCGTGTCAGAGCCTGTGAAGTCCACTCAGCACCCTTTCGAGCAGCGCGCGGTCGGGCCGGCCGGAGCCGTGCCCGGTGCCGTAGACGCGAATCTTTCCCTGGTCGGCGAGGTCGCTGAGCAGTACACGGACCACGCCCAGCGGCATCTTGAGGAGTGCGGAGATCTCCGCGACCGAGCGCATCCGGCGGCACAGCTCGACGATGGCGCGCATCTCCGGCATCACCCGGTCGCCCCAGCCGCCGGATGTCAGCTCGCGGCGCTCCTCGGGCGCCTCCAGCGCGGCCACGAAGGTCTCGACGAGCAGGACATGGCCGAATCGCGTCCGGCCGCCGGTGAGCGAGTACGGCCGCACGCGCGAGGGTTTCCGCTCCCCGCCGCGTACCGGGAGTTTGCGACTGCTGCTCATGCCGAAACCTCGCTTCGTCCGCCCTCGCACTCGCTCGGGGCGCACCTCTCCATGGTCCGCTCACTACGTTCGCTCACTGGGCGTTCTCCATCGACTTACGCAATTCGGTGCGGAGTTCGGGGGTGAGGACATGACCGGCCCGGCCGACGAACAGCGCCATGTGGTAGGCGATGACGCTCATATCGCAATCCGGGGTGGCATGCACCCCGAGCAGCGAGCCGTCACTGATCGACATGACGAACAGGCTGCCCTCGTCCATCGTGATCATCGTCTGCTTGACCGCTCCGCCGTCCATCAGCTTCGCGGCACCCTGGGTGAGGCTGCCCAGCCCGGACACGATGGTGGCCAGGTCCGCGCTGGATCCGCGCGGGCCGTCATCGCCGCCAGGCCGGGCCGCTTCCTCCGCCCGGCCGGGGTCGGACGACAGCAGGAGCAGGCCGTCGGAGGAGACCACCGCGACCGAGTGGATTCCTGGTACCTCTTCGACCAGGTTGGTCAGCAGCCAATGCAGATTCCTTGCCTGACTGCTCAGACCTTGTCCGTAAGCAGTGGGCGCTTGCGCCTTCAATCGCGTGCCTCCTCGACAACGTGGCTCTCTCCCGGGGCCCCCGCTCCGTCGGTGTCCGTCTGTGGGATGGTCAGCTCCGCTGTACGTTCTGCGATCTCGGCTTCGACCTCTCGCCGGCCGTCTCGCGCCCCCGCCTGAAATCCGCCGAGCCGGCGCCGCAGCGCCTCGGCGTTGGCCGCACCGCTCTTGCGCGGCGCGGTCGGCGCCTGGTTCTGCGCCACGACCTTCGGGGTGCGCTTGGGCAGCCCCATGGAGGTCGTCCGTCGCTCCCCCGCGGGCGGGGCGGCGGCGGTCTGTGGGTCGGCCGGTGCTTCGGCCGGGGACACGTCGGCGGGTGCCGCGGCCGTGTCCGTGGGGGTGGCGTCCGTCCCGGGGCGCGCCTGCGGGTCCGGACCGTTGGCGTACGGGTCGGACGAGGGCGCACCGGCTCCGGAGGGCTCGCTGCCGGGAGCGGCGGGCGCCGGGTCGGCGGCCGAGGTGCCGCCGTCCTCGGGCCGGAGGTTCCGGCCGGCGCCGCTGGTGGTGGCGGCGTAGGGGCCGGGCGACTGCGGGCCGTAGGGGCTCGGTTCGGACCCCGCGTACGTGGTGGGGCCGGCCGGCGGGGCGTTGGCGGGTGCCGGTGCGCCGGGCGCCGGTTCGGCCGGGACGCCGAGTCCGGCCGCGTCGATCGCGCGCTCCGCGGCGGCGACGAACGGGTCGGCGGAAGCGGGGTCCGCGTCGGGGGTGCCGTCGTGGCCGGCTGCCGGTGCGGGCTCCTGGCCGTCGGGCCGGCCGGCGGGCGCGGGGGTGTCCTGGGCCGGGCCCTGGCCGGTCTCCTGCGCCGGGAACGCGGTGGCGGCCGCGGGGCCGGCCACCGCTGCCGGGTCGTGCCGCGCCACCCGGGTCGGGAGCGCGTTGGAGTTCGCCTCGGCGACCGAGCCGGGCAGGCCCGGGGTGTGGGCCACGTCCCGGGGCGCACTCGCCGGGGAGGACGACGGGGCCGGGCGGGTGGGCAGGATCGAGCCGGGCAGCACGATGACGGCGGTGACGCCGCCCTGCTTCGCGTCCCGCAGCTGCACCCGGACACCGTGCCGGGCGGCCAGCCGTACGACCACGTACAGGCCCAGGCCCAGCGCCTCGTCGACGGTCTCGGAGGACGAGGCGGCCTCGACGTCCGTCAGCCGCTCGTTGAGCTCGGCCATCCGCTCCGAGGTCATCCCTATGCCCTCGTCCTGGACGGAGAGCATGACCTCGCCGCTCTCCAGCAGGTAGCCGGAGAGCTCGACATGGGCGTCCGGCGGGGAGAACGCGGTGGCGTTCTCCAGGAGTTCGGCGACCAGGTGGCTGATGTCGTCCGCGGCGAACCCGGCGACCTGGGAGTGCGGCGGCAGCGACTGGATGCGCACCCGCTCGTAGCGCTCGATCTCGCTGATCGCGGCGCGCATCACATCCAGCAGCGGCACCGGCCCCTGGTGGTTGTTGCTGTACTGCTCCGCGCCCGCCAGGACGAGGAGGTTCTCGCTGTTGCGGCGCATCCGCGCGGCGAAGTGGTCCAGCTTGAAGAGCGTTTCCAGCCGTTCCGGGTCCTGCTCGCTCTCCTCCAGCGACTCGATGACGCCGAGCTGGCGCTCCACGAGGCCGAGGGTGCGCAGCGAGAGGTTGACGAACCGGCCGTGCACACCGGCGTGCAGAGCCGCCAGCCGCTCGGTGAGATCGGCGATCTCCTCCCTGAGGGTCTCGCCCTGCTCCTGGAGCACCTCGCGCTCGGCGACCAGCCGCTGCCGGCCGCCGATCAGCCGCTTGCGCTCGCCCTCCAGTTCGGAGGTGCGCCGCGCCAGCTCGCCGACCTGGGCGTGCAGCGCGTTGACGGACTGCACGGAGGTGGCGAATTCGTCGTTGCGGCCCTTGTAGGCGATGGGCTCCTCGTGCGCGGGGTCGGCGGCCAGCCGCTTGGCACCGATCCGCAGCGCGGCGAGCGGCTGGGTCATGGAGCGGGCGGCCCAGATGCCGGCGCCGACGGCCAGCAGCAGGCACAGCCCTTCCAGGCCGATGCGGATCTCCAGCTCCGTGACGTCGTCGTCGCGCAGCACGCCGAGGCGCTGGATGTCGGCGGTGGCCATGGCGGACTCGACACCGCGCATCAGGCCGATACGGCTGGTGAGCGTCTCCTGGACGCGCCGGCGGTTGAGCCGCAGATCGGTGGCGTCCAGCCGGGGCTGGTCGGTGAGCCGGGCCAGATAGCGCTCGGCGGTGTTGACGTCGGCGCCGTTGACGGTGCGGACGTAACGGTCCCGGGCGCCCTGGCTCGCGGTCTGCTGGAAGTCGCCCAGCGCGCCCTGTTCCCGGACGTGCGCGACCTGGGCGAGGGTCGCCAGCCGCGGCTGGCGGCCACCCGTCTGGAGCCCGGCGAGCAGCAGGGCCCGGGTGCCGGCGGCCTGTTCGGCGGCACGACCGAGGGCGGGCAGCGCACGGGTGTCGGAGTCGGCGGAGTCGGCACGGGCCGGCAGCCCGCGGGCGATGTCGTCGCTGATCGCACCGAGCGCCTGGATCGCCTGGGTATAGGCGCTGTAGACCTGCTCGGCCGATGCGCCCGCGGACAGCGCCTTTTGGCGGGTTTGCGGCAGCGCGGCCAGGAGCTTGGCGGCGGTCTTGTACACGGCGGTGTCACCGGAGGCGCCCTGGGCCTCGGAGCGCAGCTCGCCGATCTGCCGGTCCACGCGGGCACGCTGGGCCCGGGAGGCCGAGGTGTCGTCCGCCCGCGCGGCGTTGGCGCCGTTGACCGCGGAGTTGCCCAGGCCCGCGGCCGTACGGCTGCCGTGTCCCGTGGCGACGTATGCGGTCATACCGTCACGTTCGTCGGCGAGGGAGTGGGCCAGCGCGATGGCATGCGCATTGAGTTGGGCGAGATCGACCAGTTCCTGGCTGTTGGTGGCGTTGTCGGCCGTGGTCATCAACCCGGGGGCGCCGGCGCCGAGGACGGCTGCGGCCACGACGGCCACCGCCCCGACGAGCCGGTTGCGCACCCGCGCGGGACGCCGTCCCGCGCCGCTCCCGCCACCGTCCGTCGTGCCCGGACCCTTACCAGGACCCGAGCCCGTGCCCGGTCCCGAGACCGAACCGGCCGGTGATCCCGGCTCCCTTGCGCCGCCTCGAAGCCGCATCTTCCGCACCGCTGCTCGCATTCCTGTCTCGCCTGTCCACGCCATATGGCGTCGCGGACCCGGCTCGCTCACCGCTCACGGGGGCGGACCTGCGCGAAGTCCGCAGCAGCACACACTTCCGCGAGGGGAAACAGCCCGGCTCTGCGCGTCGCGACGAATGTCCTGGTCCCGCCCCTTGACCGGGCAACGACCCTTCCACCGGCACCGCGCAGTGGCTCGGCAACACATGCCCGGCCACCTGAACGAGTGAACATCAATCGGAGTTTGACCATCAACTTCCGTGCGCCACCGTTTTCGGCCGCACCCTCGCGCAACCCGGGAACGGGTTTGGAGATGCGTCCCGCTCCTGGAAGGATGCGCGCCCGCACGCCGCCGGGACCCCGGTCCTTACCTCCGGTACGCCCCGCCCCCGCCGCACTCCGGCACCGCCGCGCGCGCCCGTCGGCAGGGGCGGAATCAAGACCTCCGGCAGACTTGCGGCCATGCGCATCGAACTCGCCACCGAGCCGGGCGACGCCCAACACCCAAACGAGGACTACGCATCGGTAGCCCTGCCGGCCTCCGGCCAGGGCGGAGCGCTCGTCCTGCTGGACGGCGTGACGCCGCCGGAAGAGGACTACGGCTGCCGCCACACGGTGCCGTGGTTCACCGCGCGGCTCGGCGGCGCAATGCTCGAACTGTCTGTTTCACACCGGGATATGACACTCCCTGAGGTTCTCTCCGCCGCCATCTCCCGGACGGCCGATATCCATCGGGACACCTGTGACCTTTCTCACCCCCGCACTCCACAGGCAACCGTCGTCGCCGCGCGGTGGTCCGGGGTCGCCGTCGAGTACCTCGTCCTGTCCGATTCGGTGCTGCTCCTGGAGCGGGCGGACGGCTCGGTGCATCCGGTGCTCGACCGGCGGCTGGACGAACTGCCGCCCGCGGTCCAAGACCGGCGCGCCGCCGTACGGGCGCTGCCCCGCGGCTCGGCGGAACGGGCCGCGGCGGGCCGGAAGTACGCCCGTGCGGTCGAGGCGCTGCGCAACGCGGAGGGCGGCTTCTTCACCGCGGCCGCCGATCCGGCGGTGGCCGCCCGTGCGGTGTCCGGCACCGCTGCGCGCGAGGGGCTGCGCTCGCTGACCGCGCTCAGCGACGGCGCGGGCCGCTGGACGGAGGTCTTCCACGAGGGCACCTGGGCCGACTGCGTGGCCCTGGTGAGCGAGCGGGGCCCCCAGGCGCTGATCGACCGGGTCCGGGCGGCGGAGGCGGCGGACCCGGAGGGCGCGGCGTATCCGCGCGGCAAGGCGCGGGACGACGCGGCGGTGATTTTTGTGGCGCCGTGATTTTTGTGGCGCCGTGACAATCACCGGCGCGCGGCGAATTTCTCCCGGCGCGAGGCAACTGCACCGCGGCGGCGCGGGTCCGGGGGTGCGGTGACGCGGGTCCGGGGGCGGTGCGGCGCAGGTCGATGGCGGTGCGGCACAGACCCGGGGACGGTGCGGCACGGCAGACCCCACGCGCCCCCGGCACCTCCTACACCTCGTCCCCCTCCTGCTCCGCGTTCAGCCGGTGCAGCAGCCGGGCGAGTTCGGCGACCTCGGTGCGGTCCCAGGAGGCGAGGCGGCGGGCGTACTGGGCGCGGCGGCCGGTACGGACGCGGGTGAAGCGGTCGCGGCCCTCCTCGGTCAGGCGCACCAGGACCGCCCGGCCGTCGGCCGGGTCCGGCTCGCGGGCGACGAGTCCGAGCTTCTCCAGGGCGTGCAACTGGCGGCTCATCGTGGCCTTGCCGACGCCGAAGAAGGCGGCGAGGCCGGTGGCCCGCTGGGTGCCGGCGTCGGCCAGCCGGACAAGGAGGCCGTACGCGGAGGGCTCCAGGTCGGGATGTACCTCTCGCGCCAGTTCGCCCGACGAGGCACGGGCCCGGCGGAGAAAGACCGCCAATTCGCGTTCCAGGGCCAGAAATACGTGGTCCACACCAATTGGTCCGCCGTCCGCCGTCGTTCCGTCGGCTCCGGTGTCGTGCACGTCAGCGCCCATTCCCGCTTTCCCTCACCTGAAAGTTTCCGCCATCGGCGGCCGAAGCCGCAGCTCGGCCAGTATTTCGCAGGATTAGACCAACGGCAGCCCACCGCCCCTCTTCTGCCCCCTCGTTCTACGCGCGTATCGTCATTTCTGGCATGGCCATACCAAAAGGCCCGGGGCGTCCGCGGTTCCGTCGCGCGTCCCGCACGCCGCACCGCCGCGTCCCGCACGCCTGCGCCACGCCGTCAGCTCCTCCCCCCTCAGGTCATCCACCGAGATCTTCGGAGGCACGTATGTCCGTGCTCAGATCCGGCTCCCCCCACCGACCCGCACGGTCCCTCGCGACCGTGGCCGGGGTCCTTCTCGCCGTCCTCGCCCTCCTCCTCGGACTGCCGGGCACCGCCGGCGCCACGGCCGGCCGGCACGCACCCGAGCCCAGCCACCCCGGTCAGGACTGGGCCGGTTCCCAGATCGCCCGGCACGAGGGCAGCGCGGCCGGCATCGCCCCGCCCGCGTCGTCGCTCGCGGCGTCCGTCGAGGGTGTGGACGTCAGCAGCCACAACGGCAGCGTCGCCTGGTCGACGCTCTGGAACAGTGGCGTCCGCTTCGCCTACGTGAAGGCGACGGAGTCCACCAGCTACACCAATCCGTCCTTCGCCCAGCAGTACAACGGCTCCTACAACATCGGGATGATCCGGGGCGCGTACCACTTCGCCACACCCGACACCTCCAGCGGTGCCGCCCAGGCCACCTACTTCGTCAACCACGGCGGCGGCTGGTCCAGGGACGGCAGGACGCTGCCCGGCGCGCTCGACATGGAGTACAACCCCTACGGCGCCACCTGTTACGGACTGAGCGCGGCCGGCCTGGTCAACTGGATGAAGGACTGGTTCGCCACCTACAAGGCGCGGACCGGCCGGGACGCCGTCATCTACACCTCCACCAGCTGGTGGAGGCAGTGCACCGGCAACTCCACCGCCTTCGGCGCCGTCAACCCGCTGTGGGTCCCGCGCTACGGCTCCTCGGCCGGCGAACTCCCGGCCGGCTGGGGCTTCCACACCATCTGGCAGTACACCTCGACCGGTCCCACGGTCGGTGACCACAACCGCTTCAACGGCGCGATGGACCGCCTCCGGGCCCTCGCCAACGGCTGACGGGCGACATCCCGGCTCACCGCCGGTCCGAAGAACGCCCCCCGTGCACCAGCGCGGCGGCCGGCCCGGCCCCTTGCGGGGAGCCGGACCGGCCGCCGTTTTTCTCACGCCGCGACCGGCACCTCCGGAGCGGCCCCGTTCGAGGCCGGGGTCAGTGCCAGCTCCAGCACCTGGCGGACGTCCGCGACGGGGTGGACCTCCAGCGCTTCGAGGATCTCGGCCGGCACCTCGTCCAGGTCGGGTTCATTGCGCTTGGGGATGACCACGGTGGTGATCCCGGCGCGGTGCGCCGCCAGCAGCTTCTGCTTGACGCCGCCGATCGGCAGCACCCGCCCGGTCAGCGAGACCTCACCGGTCATCGCCACATCCGGCCGGACCTGCCGGCCCGACAGCAGCGAGGCCAGCGCCGTCGTCATCGTCACGCCCGCGCTCGGCCCGTCCTTGGGGACGGCGCCCGCCGGTACGTGCAGATGCACTCCGCGCTCCTTCAGGTCGGCGACCGGGAGCTCCAGTTCCGCGCCGTGCGAGCGCAGGAACGACAGCGCGATGTGCGCGGACTCCTTCATCACGTCGCCGAGCTGGCCGGTCAGCTGGAGTCCGGACGCCCCGGTCTCCGGATCGGCGAGCGAGGCCTCCACATAGAGCACATCGCCACCGGCACCGGTGACCGCGAGGCCGGTGACCACACCGGGCACCGCGGTGCGCCGCTCGGCCGGGTCCTGTGCCGACTCGGGGGTGTGGTGCGGCCGCCCGATCAGCGGGCGCAGCTGGTCCGTGCCCACCGTGAACGGCAGCTCCTGCTGCCCCAGTTCGTGCTGTGCGGCGACCTTGCGCAGCAGCCTGGCGACCGCGCGCTCCAGATTCCGTACGCCCGCCTCGCGGGTGTACTCGCCCGCCAGCTTGCGCAGCGCGTCCTCCTGAAGGGTCACCTCGCCGCTCTCCAGACCGGCCCGCTCCAACTGGCGCGGCAGCAGGTGGTCCCGGGCGATGACGACCTTCTCGTCCTCGGTATAGCCGTCCAGCCGCACCAGCTCCATCCGGTCGAGCAGCGGCTCGGGGATGGCTTCCAGGACGTTGGCGGTGGCCAGGAAGACCACGTCGCTGAGGTCGAGTTCGACCTCCAGGTAGTGGTCGCGGAAGGTGTGGTTCTGCGCCGGGTCCAGGACCTCCAGGAGGGCGGCGGCGGGGTCGCCGCGGAAGTCGGAGCCCACCTTGTCGATCTCGTCGAGCAGCACCACCGGGTTCATCGACCCGGCTTCCTTGATGGCCCGTACGATCCGGCCCGGCAGCGCGCCGACATACGTCCGGCGGTGCCCGCGGATCTCCGCCTCGTCCCGGACGCCGCCGAGCGCGACCCGGACGAACTTACGGCCCATGGCCCGTGCGACGGACTCGCCGAGCGAGGTCTTGCCGACACCGGGCGGCCCGACCAGCGCCAGCACGGCCCCGCCGCGACGGCCTCCGATGAGGCCGAGCCCCCGCTCCGCCCGCCGCTTGCGGACGGCCAGGTATTCGGTGATCCGCTCCTTGACGTCCTCCAGGCCGGAGTGGTCGGCGTCGAGGATCTCCTTGGCGCCGGCGATGTCGTAGGCGTCCTCGGTGCGGTCGTGCCACGGCAGTTCCAGGACGGTGTCCAGCCAGGTGCGGATCCAGGAGCCCTCGGGGCTCTGGTCGCTGGACCGCTCCAGCTTGTCGACCTCCTTGAGGGCGGCCTTGCGGACGTCCTCGGGCAGGTCGGCGGCCTCGACCCGGGCGCGGTAGTCGTCGCCCTCGTCCTCCGGGTCGCCGTTGATCTCGGCGAGTTCCTTGCGGACCGCCTCCAGCTGCCGCCGCAGCAGGAACTCCCGCTGCTGCTTGTCGACGCCCTCCTGGACGTCCTTGGCGATGGATTCGGCGACGTCCTGCTCGGCGAGGTGCTCGCGCAGCGTCTCGGTGGCGAACTTCAGCCGCGCAACCGGGTCGGCGGTCTCCAGCAGCCGGACCTTCTGTTCGGTGGTCAGGAACGGCGAGTAGCCGGAGTTGTCGGCCAGCGTCGGGACGTCCTCGATCTGCTGGACGCGGTCGACGACCTGCCAGGCGCCGCGCTTGCGCAGCCAGCTGGTGGCCAGTGCCTTGTACTCCGTGACGAATTCGGCCACCGCGCCGGGCAGGGGGTCGGGGACCGTCTCCTCGACGGTCGTGCCCTCCACCCAGAGCGCGGCACCGGGCCCGGTCGTGCCGGAGCCGATCCGCACCCGGCCCAGGCCCCGGATCAGCGCCCCAGGATCGCCGTCGGACAGCCGCCCGACCTGCTCGATCCGCCCGAGCGTGCCGATCCCGGCGTACGTCCCGTCGATGCGGGGCACAAGCAGCACCCGCGGCTTGTTGCCCGAGGTGGCGGCGGCCTGCGCGGCCTCCACCGCGGCCCGTACGTCCGCGTCGGACAGGTCCAGGGGCACCACCATGCCGGGGAGCACGACCTCGTCATCGAGGGGCAGCACGGGCAGAGTGAGCGGTGTGGACGTCGAAGCCATGATCTCCCCTTCGGCAAACAAGTTGAGCTTTACTCACTCAATGCAGCCGGGGCGGGAGATGTTCCCCCACCTGCGTTCGCTGTCAGCGATCACCTGCGGGCCGCCAGTGGGCGGGGCGGGACAAGGTCTCCGGCAGCTTGGCCGCCGCGTCGCCCCGGGCCGCGTTGAGCTGTGCCTGGGTGAGGAAGAGGGCACCGGTGAGGTCGGCGCCGGACAGGTCCGCGTCCCGCAGGTCGGCGCCGATCAGGTCCGCCGAGCGCAGATCGGCGCCCTTCAGATCGGCGGCGATGAGATACGCCCCGCGGAGGTTGGCGCCCCGGAGATCGGCCCCCTTGAGGCGGGCCCCCATGAGGTCGGCCCCGCGCCGCTCCTTCTTACGGCCGGGGACCGCGGCCCGTACGAGTTCGCTGGTGCGCAGCAGCAGGGCGTTGACCTCGCCCCGGTGGGCCGGCACCTCGAGCGCGGTGAGCTCCTGGGCGCTGCCACGGGTGAGAGCCTCGGTCTTCTCCAGCGCCGCCCGCAGGTCGGCATGGACGGGTCGCGCGGCCGGCAGGGTCAGCGCCTCGGCCAGGTACCAGAGGAGTTCGTGCAGCTGCCGCATGACGGGGAAGACGTCGAACATCTGCCGGGCGGTCCCCGGCGCCCGCCGCCAGTCCTGGCCGCCGAAGGTGACCTGGGAGACCTTCTGCCCGGCGCCGAAGCAGTCGAAGACGGTGCAGCCGGAGAAGCCGCGCGGGCGGAGGTCGGCGTGGATGCCGCAGCGGAAGTCCGTCTGCAGGTTCGGGCAGGGCCGGCCGGCGTCCTTGTCGATCGCGAAGTCCGCCGAGGCCGCGAACGGCAGCGCGACACAGCAGAGCCCGAAGCAGCTGCCGCAGTCGGACCGCAGGCCGAGGTCGGCGGTGTCCGGAATCGATGGCTCGTGGTCTGGGGACAAGGTGCGTCTACTCCTGCGGCCGGCGAGCGCCTGCGAGCCCGCGCTCGGAAGGGGCCGCCATTCTCCCAGGCGGCCGGGGCGCGCCGCGCCTGGCCGGATCCTTTCGCCGCACGAGGGCAACGGCCCTTTCGGCACCCGGCGTTGTCAGTGGTCGCGCCTAGCCTCGGGACCATGAGCATGATCGGAGAGTACGCACGCGTCACACCCGCCGAACTCCACCGCGCCCTCGGCGATCCGGAGTGGGCGCTGGCGCTGGTCGGCGGGCGGATGGAGGCGGAGGCGGAGCAGTGCCCCCGGCCCGAGCTGGCGCGCTGCCTGGACATCGACAAGGCCTGGGACGCCCTCGGATTCCTGCTGCGCCGGGCGGCCTTCCCGGTGGACATCGTCCACGGCGAGGAGGCCGTCCCGGATGCCGACGACTGGGGCTACGGCCCGCCCCGCTACCTCACCCCCGAGCGGGTGCGGGCCGCCGCCGGGGCGCTGGCCGGGATATCCGGTGAGCGTCTGACGGCCGGGGTCGGTCCGGAGGACCTCGCCGAGGCGGCGGTGTACCCGGCGATCGTCTGGGAGCGGGGCGCGTCCCTGGACTTCGTGAGCGAGCACTACGAGCTGCTGCGGCCGTTCTTCCGTGCGGCGGCGGACGAGGGGGACGGCATGCTCATGTGGCTCGGATAGCCGTGCGGCCGATGGCCGGACGTGCCGCACAGGCCGCCTTGCAAAAGGCGACCTCACACGGCGTCATGACTGCTACCTTCAGCGCATGTTGCAGCGGATGTCCGGAGTCTTCATCGGTGCCTTCTTCGGGACCGTCTTCGTGGTCGCCAACGCGCACGACCCGCTGAACCCCTCCATCGGTATCGCCCTGCGGGTGCTCGCAGTGCTCACCTTCGCCGGGCTGCTGGCGCTCGCCCTGCGGGCCGGGCGTCTGGGACGGCCCGTGGTGGAGGACGCCGAGGCCGCCCGCGCGGACTGGTTCCGGGGGAAGTTCGCCTTCGTCGTGGGGGCCGAGGCGGTGCTGCTGATCGGCGGCAATCTCGCGCTGCGGGCGGCGGGCGCTCCCCAGGAGACCGCCGTGGCCTGGATCGCGCTGATCGTCGGTCTGCACTTCATCGCACTGATGGCGGTCTGGAAGCGGCGCAGCATCGCCGTCCCCGGCATCGCGCTGACCGTACTCGGTCTGACCGGGCTGGGCATGGCGGCGACCTCGGCCGTGGCCTGGGTGCCGTTCGTCAGCGGGGTGTTGTCCGGCGTGGCGCTGCTGGGCGGCTGCGCCTACGCCGTCACCCATACCTACCGCTCGGCCGTCCGTCCCGTGAGCCCGCGGCTCCCGGACGCTCAGTAGGTCCGCACGCCGCGCAGCGACGGATGGCCCAGGTCGCCCAGGAGCGGTGCGGGCCGGGCGAGCAGGGTGCGCCAGTGGCGGAGCAGCGGCCAGCTCGCGACGCCCAGGGCGAGCGAGAGCAGATGGCCCCAGTCGGTCATCGGGTCGGCGTAGGCGAGCAGATCGGTCACGGCCACGTAGCCGACACCGGCCAGCACCGGCCAGCGCAACCAGGCCGGCAGCAGGCCCGCGAGGGCGCCGATGCTGGTCATCACGCCGAAGCTGATGCCGTAGTCGAGCCGGTGCAGCGAACTCTCCGGCAGCTTGCCCGCGGCGACCGAGAAGGCGACGGGCAGTTCGGTGGCGAGGGTGGCCAGCACATGGCCGCCGAAGAACACGGCGGCCGTGCGCACTCCGCCGATCCGCCGCTCCAGCGCCGTCAGGACGAAGAGGAAGCCGACGGCGTACGCGGAGGTCATACCGCCCGCGATCCACAGCGCGCTGGCGACCAGCACCAGCAGTGGGGCCTGCGCCAGATGGACGACGTCCGTACTGGAGCCCTGGAGCAGATCGGAGACCAGCGCCGGGTCGGCGTACTCGGCGAAGAGCGAGGTGGCCACGAGGAGGAGGGCGTAGCCGAAGGTGAAGGGGGTGCCGAGGGGCGTGGGCAGCAGCCGTCCGGGCCGTCGTCGCAGGGGCGCCGGTCCCGCGGCGGCCGCCGGCTCCTGCGCGACGACCTGCCGGGGCGCGCGTTGCCGGGGGATGCCCGGCAGCAGGCCCGGCGGGACGGCCGGTGCGGTGTCCGCGCCGTTGTCCGGCCCCGGTATGACGGACGGCGCGCGATCGGCCCGTGCCCTCGCGGCGGTTCCCAGCCAGCTCACTTGTCCGAGGTCCCTTCCGTTCATGGCACATCCGGTCAGCCACGCCCGTGTCCCTCGGCCGTGATTCCTCTGCCCTGCCGTACGTTCCGGACCAGCCTGCACGCTCAACCCATGAGGAAGCTGTGTGAGTGACATCCCTCACACAGAGCAACCCATGCCGACGACGCCACGTCCGCGTCACCGGCGGCGCAACCCTGTCCAAAGCGGTGGACCGGTGCGGCCCGTATTGGCCACCATGGCGCCATGGCTCCCGTTACTCCGACGCAGGCAACGACCGGCCTCCCCGAGGCCCCGCGCACGATCGACCGACGCGAGGGCCCGTACGGCGAAGTGGTGCTGCGGCAGCGGGGCGGACCCCCCGCAGACCCCGGAATTGACGGCTCCGGCGCCCCCGCGGCGCCCGTGGTCTACGAGATCATCGCCAACGGCTGCTTCCTGATGGACACCTCCGACGGCCGGTCCGAGCGGCTGCTGGTCGACGCCGCGCTCGCCGCCCTGCCGGCCGGCCGCACCCGGCCCTCCGTACTGATCGGCGGCCTCGGCGTCGGGTTCTCCCTGGCCCGCGCGGCCGGTCAGCCGCGCTGGGGCCGGATCGTGGTCGTCGAGCGCGAGGAAGCGGTCATCGACTGGCACCGTACGGGTCCGCTGTCCGCGGTCTCGGCGGAGGCGCTGGCCGATCCGCGCACCGAGATCCTGCCCGCCGACCTGGTCGCCCACGTGCGAACGGAAACGGGCCAAGGCACCTACGACGCCCTGTGTTTGGACATCGACAACGGCCCCGACTGGACGGTCACCGAGGACAACAACAGCCTCTACTCCCCCGCCGGACTCGCCGCCTGCCACGACCGTCTGACCCCCGGCGGAGTGCTCGCCGTCTGGTCCGCGCAGCCCTCGCCGGCGTTCGAGGAAGCCTTGCGAAATGCCGGTTTCAACGGGGTACATACGGAAGAGATCCCCGTTGTCCGAGGCGTCCCTGACGTGGTCCATCTTGCGCGGAAGGGCGCGTAGCCGACAGTCACACCATGCCCGTACGCTGCTGCCCAGCAATACGCGACCACGCAGGGGATGCAGGGGCGGGCGATGGACCAGACTCAGACAACGCAGGGCGGCGCCGCCGCCACGCCGGGCGCCCAGCGCCGGGTACTGGTCGTGGAGGACGACCCGACGATCGTGGAGGCCATCGCGGCCCGGCTGCGCGCCGAGGGCTTCCAGGTGCAGACGGCCACCGACGGACCGGCCGCGGTCGAGACCGCGGAGGCCTGGCAGCCGGATCTGCTGGTCCTCGACGTGATGCTGCCGGGCTTCGACGGCCTGGAGGTGTGCCGGCGGGTCCAGGCCCAGCGGCCGGTGCCCGTGATGATGCTCACCGCGCGGGACGACGAGACCGACATGCTCGTCGGCCTCGGCGTCGGCGCCGACGACTACATGACCAAGCCGTTCTCGATGCGGGAGCTGGCCGCCCGGGTGCACGTCCTGCTGCGCCGGGTCGAGCGCGCCGCGCTGGCCGCGCACACCCCGCGCAGCGGCATCCTGCGGCTGGGTGAGCTGGAGATCGACCACGCCCAGCGCCGGGTGCGGGTGCGCGGCTCGGACGTCCATCTGACGCCCACCGAGTTCGATCTGCTGGTCTGCCTGGCGAACACCCCGCGCGCGGTGCTCTCCCGTGAGCAGCTGCTGGCCGAGGTGTGGGACTGGGCGGACGCCTCCGGGACCCGTACGGTCGACAGCCACATCAAGGCGCTGCGCCGCAAGATCGGTGCCGAGCGCATCCGTACGGTCCACGGTGTCGGCTACGCCCTGGAGACCCCGGCCGCATGACGCGGCGGTGGTGGCGGACGCCCGTGCGCGAGCTGGGGCAGCGGGTCTGGGAGGGCCTGCGCCCGCTCGACCCGTACCGCTCGGTGAAGGCCGCGCTCGGCGCGCTGGTCAGCGTCTCGGTGATCATCACCACGCTGCTGGTCTTCGTCGCGATGCACTCGGCGACCGAGCTGCGGGTGATCACGATCTTCTCGATCATCGCCTCGCTGCTGATCACCCAGTTCGTGGCCAACAGCCTCACCGCTCCGCTCGACGAGATGACGGATGTCACCCGGTCGATGGCGCACGGCAACTACAGCCGCCGGGTCCGTTCGGAGCGCCGCGACGAGTTCGGCGACCTGGCGAACGCCTTCAACCGGATGGCGGCCGACCTGGAGGCGGTGGACACCCACCGCAAGGAGCTGGTGGCCAATGTCTCCCACGAGCTGCGCACCCCGATCGCCGCGCTCCGCGCCGTCCTGGAGAACGTGGTCGACGGGGTCAGCGAGCCGGACCCGGAGACGATGCGGACAGCGCTGAAGCAGACCGAGCGGCTGGGCCGCCTGGTCGAGCACCTGCTGGACCTGTCCCGGCTGGACAACGGGGTGGTGCCGCTGCACGCCCGGCGCTTCGAGGTCTGGCCGTACCTGTCCGGGGTGCTCAAGGAGGCCAATATGAGCCGGGGCGCCTCCACCCTCGCCGGCGTGGCCGGCTCCGGCACCCACACCCGTACGGACGTCCATCTCCACCTCGACGTCTCGCCGCCGGAGCTGACCGCGCACGCGGACGCCGAGCGGCTGCACCAGGTCGTGGCCAATCTCATCGACAACGCGATCAAGCACAGCCCCCGGCACGGCCGGGTCACGGTGCACGCGCGGCGCGGCGAGGGCCCCGAGAGCCTGGAGCTGGACGTGCAGGACGAGGGGCCCGGCATTCCCGAGTCGGAGCGCTACCGGGTCTTCGAGCGGTTCAACCGCGGCGGCCCCGCCCCCTCGGGCCCCGGCTCGGACGGGGGTACGGGCCTCGGCCTGGCCATCGCGCGCTGGGCGGTGGATCTGCACGGCGGACGCATCGGCGTGGCCGAATCCCCACGTGGTTGCCGGATCCGGGTCACTCTTCCGGGGCTGGAGTCAGCTCGAAGCTGACGGCCGCTGACGTAGGGTCGGTGGTGGGAGCACTCCTGCGGGGGTCCCACGGCGATGAGCCCTACCCGAACGCAGGCAAACCTCGTGTGTTTCCCGCCAAGTCCTGCCCCGAAACCCCTCCGGGAATGTGACGTACGCGACGAGTACCCCTCCCAGCCTGCATCAAGGGTCACAACAGGCGTAGCCTTTATTCCCGCTGTCCACCACCTTAGGAAGCGGAAGAGGGCGGTTGCCGCCGTGTCGCTACAGTCCCCCAACAGCTCGAGCATCTCGACCGACCAAGAGGGGCAGGGAAAGAACCCTGCTGCTGCGTTCGGTCCCAATGAGTGGCTCGTCGACGAGATCTACCAGCAGTACCTCCAGGACCCGAACTCGGTAGACCGAGCCTGGTGGGACTTCTTCGCCGACTACAAGCCGGGCGGCGCCACCGCGCCGGGCCAGCCGGCCGAGGGCTCTGCCCCCGCCCCGGCCGCTCCGGCGCAGTCGTCCCCGGCGGCGCCCGCCGCAGCCGAGCCGAAGCCGTCCTCCGGTGCAAGCACCGGCTCCACTGGAGCGGCCGGCACCGCGCTGCCCTCTGAGCCGGTCACCCCGGCGAAGCCTGCCGCGAGCGCACCGGCCCCGGCCAAGGCCGCTCCGGCGAAGGCCGCCCCGGCCAAGCCGGCCGCGAAGGCCGCCGTGCCGAAGGCCGACGGCGAGGTCACGGCGGGTCCCGAGTTCGTCACGCTGCGCGGCCCGTCGGCCGCCGTTGCGAAGAACATGAACGCCTCCCTGGAGCTGCCGACGGCCACGTCCGTCCGCGCGATCCCGGTGAAGCTGCTCTTCGACAACCGCATCGTGATCAACAACCACCTCAAGCGCGCCCGGGGCGGGAAGGTCTCCTTCACCCACCTCATCGGGTACGCGATGGTGCAGGCCCTCAAGGCCATGCCGTCGATGAACTACTCCTTCGCGCTGAAGGACGGCAAGCCGACGCTGGTCAAGCCCGAGCACGTCAACCTCGGTCTGGCCATCGACCTGGTGAAGCCGAACGGTGAGCGCCAGCTCGTCGTCGCCGCCATCAAGAAGGCCGAGACGCTGACCTTCTTCGAGTTCTGGCAGGCCTACGAGGACATCGTCCGCCGGGCCCGCGACAACAAGCTGACGATGGACGACTTCACCGGGGTCACCGCGTCGCTGACGAACCCGGGCGGCATCGGCACGGTCCACTCCGTGCCGCGCCTGATGCCCGGCCAGTCCATGATCATGGGCGTCGGCTCGATGGACTACCCCGCGGAGTTCCAGGGCACCTCCCAGGACGCCCTGAACAAGCTCGGTGTCTCCAAGGTCATGACGCTGACCAGCACCTATGACCACCGCGTGATCCAGGGCGCCGCCTCCGGCGAGTTCCTGCGGATCATGAACCAGCTGCTGCTGGGCGAGAAGGACTTCTTCGACGACATCTTCAAGTCGCTGCGGATCCCCTACGAGCCGGTCCGCTGGCTGCGGGACATCGACGCCTCGCACGACGATGACGTCACCAAGGCCGCGCGGGTCTTCGAGCTGATCCACTCCTACCGGGTCCGCGGCCACGTCATGGCCGACACCGACCCGCTGGAGTACCACCAGCGCAAGCACCCCGACCTCGACATCACCGAGCACGGCCTCACCCTGTGGGACCTGGAGCGCGAGTTCGCGGTCGGCGGCTTCTCCGGCAAGTCCATGATGAAGCTGCGCGACATCCTGGGCGTCCTGCGGGACTCGTACTGCCGCACCACCGGCATCGAGTTCATGCACATCCAGGACCCCAAGCAGCGCCAGTGGATCCAGGACCGGGTCGAGCGCTCGCACAAGTCGCCCGAGCGCGAGGAGCAGCTGCGCATCCTGCGCCGGCTGAACTCCGCCGAGGCGTTCGAGACGTTCCTGCAGACGAAGTACGTCGGCCAGAAGCGCTTCTCGCTGGAGGGCGGCGAGTCCGTCATCCCGCTGCTGGACGCGGTCATCGACGCCGCGGCCGAGTCGCGCCTGGACGAGGCCGTCATCGGCATGGCCCACCGCGGCCGCCTGAACGTGCTCGCCAACATCGTCGGCAAGTCGTACGCGCAGATCTTCCGCGAGTTCGAGGGCAACCTCGACCCGAAGTCGATGCACGGCTCCGGCGACGTGAAGTACCACCTGGGCGCCGAGGGCATCTTCACCGGCCTCGACGGCGAGCAGATCAAGGTCTCGCTGGCCGCGAACCCCTCCCACCTGGAGGCCGTCGACCCGATCGTCGAGGGCATCGCGCGCGCCAAGCAGGACATCATCAACAAGGGCGGCACGGACTTCACGGTCCTGCCGATCCAGCTGCACGGTGACGCGGCGTTCGCCGGCCAGGGCGTGGTCGCGGAGACGCTGAACATGTCCCAGCTGCGCGGCTACCGCACCGGCGGCACGGTGCACGTCGTCATCAACAACCAGGTCGGCTTCACCGCCGCCCCGGAGTCGTCGCGTTCGTCCATGTACGCCACCGACGTGGCCCGCATGATCGAGGCGCCGATCTTCCACGTGAACGGTGACGACCCCGAGGCCGTCGTCCGCGTTGCCCGTCTGGCCTTCGAGTTCCGCCAGGCGTTCAACAAGGACGTCGTCATCGACCTCATCTGCTACCGCCGCCGTGGTCACAACGAGTCGGACAACCCGGCCTTCACCCAGCCGCTGATGTACGACCTGATCGACAAGAAGCGCTCGGTGCGCAAGCTCTACACCGAGTCCCTCATCGGTCGCGGCGACATCACGCTGGAAGAGGCCGAGCAGGCACTGCAGGACTTCCAGGGCCAGCTGGAGAAGGTCTTCACCGAGGTCCGCGACGCCACGACGGCCCCGGCCGCCCCCGAGGTGCCGCAGCCCAAGGCCGAGTTCCCGGTCTACGTGGACACCGCGATCTCCCAGGAGGTCGTCAAGCGGATCGCCGAGTCGCAGGTCAACATCCCCGAGCGGGTCACCGTCCACCCGCGTCTGCTGCCCCAGCTGCAGCGCCGCGCGGCCCAGGTCGAGGACAACACCATCGACTGGGGCATGGGCGAGACCCTCGCCGTCGGTTCGCTGCTGATGGAGGGCACCCCGGTCCGGCTCGCCGGCCAGGACTCCCGCCGCGGCACCTTCGGCCAGCGCCACGCGGTGCTGATCGACCGCGCGACCGGCGACGACTACACGCCGCTGCTCTACCTCTCCGAGGACCAGGCCCGCTTCAACGTCTACGACTCGCTGCTGAGCGAGTACGCGGCGATGGGCTTCGAGTACGGCTACTCCCTGGCCCGCCCGGAGGCGCTGGTCATGTGGGAGGCGCAGTTCGGTGACTTCGTCAACGGCGCCCAGACGGTCGTCGACGAGTTCATCTCCTCGGCGGAGCAGAAGTGGGGCCAGACGTCCGGCGTCACCCTGCTGCTGCCGCACGGCTACGAGGGCCAGGGCCCGGACCACTCCTCGGCCCGGATCGAGCGCTTCCTGCAGCTGTGCGCGCAGAACAACATGACGGTCGCCGCGCCGACCCTGCCGTCGAACTACTTCCACCTGCTGCGCTGGCAGGTCCACAACCCGCACCACAAGCCGCTGGTCGTCTTCACCCCGAAGTCGATGCTGCGTCTGAAGGCCGCGGCGTCGAAGACGGAAGAGTTCACGACGGGCGGCTTCCGCCCCGTCATCGGCGACTCCACGGTCAAGGCCGAGGATGTCCGCAAGGTCATCTTCTGCTCCGGCAAGGTCTACTACGACCTGGAGGCCGAGCGCGAGAAGCGCGGCGCGAACGACACCGCGATCGTCCGCATCGAGCGTCTCTACCCGCTTCCCGGCAAGGAGCTCCAGGCGGAGATCGCCAAGTTCCCGAACGCCGAGAAGTACCTGTGGACCCAGGAAGAGCCGGCGAACCAGGGTGCGTGGCCGTTCCTCGGCCTCAACCTGATCGACCACCTCGACCTGGCCGTCGGCGCCGATGTCCCGCACGGCGAGCGCCTGCGCCGCATCTCGCGGCCGCACTCCTCGTCGCCGGCCGTCGGCTCCGCCAAGCGCCACCAGGCAGAGCAGGCACAGCTGGTCGCGGAGGCCTTCGACGCCTGAGGCGTCCGGCCGCCGGGGTGACCGGTGGAAGCGCGGAAGGGCCCGTCCCCGGTGGGGGCGGGCCCTTCCGCATGCCCGGGAACGGGACCCGGTGCGGCGTCCGCTAGACGGGCTGCGGTTCGAAGTCCCAGTACGGACGGCGGCGGCGCCGGGCGGAGAGGGTGTGCGGGTGCTCCGCACCCAGCGTCTCGGAGAGCTGCCCGATCGCCTCCTGCTCCAGCTTCGCCGCCTCCGGGCCACGGCGCAGCGCCCGCAGGTCCTCGGCGAGTGCCGTCTTCGCGGAGAGGGTCAGCGGGTGGGTGTCGCCCAGCGTCGCCTTGGCGCGCGCCAGCGTGGCGCGGCCCAGCTCCACCGCTCCCTCCTCGTCGTCCACCCGGTTACGGGCGGCGCCGGCGTTCAGCGCACACCCCAGCGTCCAGGGGTGGTCGGGGCCCATGGCCTCGGTCATCCCGCCGAGCGCCCGGTCCGCGAGGGCCAGCGCCTCCGCGGCGTCCCCGAACTCGGCGCGGACCAGGCCGACGTTCCCCAGGGTGCCGACGGTGTACGGGTGACGCTCACCGGCCAGCGCGCGGTAGCGCTCGGCGACCTCCTCGGCGAGGTCGCGGGCGTGCCCGAGGTCGCCGTGCTCGCGCAGGAAGGTGGCGTGGTCCGCGCGCACCATCAGCGTCTCGGGGTGGCGGGGCCCCTGGACCCGGCGGGAGCGCTCGACGAGGTCGGCCAGCAGCGTGGCGGCACGGGCGATGTCGCCGGAGCGGCGCAGGCACAGCGCGAGGTTGTGCTCGGCGCGCAGGGTCTGCGGGGTGTGCGCGCCCATCACCTGCAGATGCAGCCGGGCGTTGAGCTCCTGGCCGGAGGTGGCGTCGCGGTAGCGTCCGAGCAGCCGCAGCGTACGGGCGTGTGCGGTGCCCGCGTTGAGGGTGAGGTGGTGCCGTGCGCGCAGTTCGCGCTCCCGGAACGCCAGCACCTCACGGTGGGTGACCAGCGCTTCTTCGTAGCGGCCGAGCAGCGCCAGGACGGTGCCGAGGTTGTGCCGCGAGGAGAGGGTGCGGGGCGCCTCCGGGCCGAGCAGGTCGGTGTAGGCCCGCCAGACGGCGTCGAAGAGGTCGTAGGCCTGCTCGTACGAGCCCAGCGCGATCAGGGTGCCGGCCAGGCCGTCCTGTGCCCGCAGCAGGTCGGCGTCGGCGGGGTCCCGCTCGGCGGTGAGCTGGTCGACGACGGCGCTGCCGACCGCCTCGGCCTCGCGGTAGCGGCCGAGTCTGCGCAGCATGTTGGCGTGCTGGTGGGTGAGCACGAGCATGGTGCGCTGGGTGGCCGCGAGCCGGGTGCGCCAGCGGGACATGAACTGTTCGCACAGCCGCAGGCCCATGCGGTACTCGCCGCGGACCCGCAGGTATTCGACGCAGTTGAGCAGCAGCTGCTGGACCGCGGGCTCGGGGCTGTCGAGGACGCCGGCCGGCTCCAGATGCGGGATGAGTTCGGCGTAGCGCTCCCAGTAGCGGGTGTCGGCGGGGTTCTGCGGGTCGGCGGTGACCAGCACCCGGCAGGCCGTCGCCGCCATCAGGTCGCGCTCGTCCTCGGTCATGTCGCTGCGCAGGAACCGGTGGTAGAGCCGGTGCATCAGCGCGGTCTCCACGGCCGGGTCGGCGTCCTGGGAGACCTGGTAGTCGAGGCGTACGGCGGTGGATTCGGTCAGCCGGCGCAGTGCGGTGTTCCAGCTGATGGGCTCGGCGGCCAGGTCGGCGAGGTGTTCGGGCAGGTCGCCGCGGCGGGCCTGGGCGAGCATCGGGACGGGGATGGCGTCCGGGGCGAAGAACGCGAACAGCTTGAGGAGTTCGACCGCGGCGGGGCTGCGTTCGCGCAGGGTGTTGAGAGTTATGGCCCAGCTGGTCTGGAAGGCCATGGGGTAGTCGGAGGAGATGCGGATGCCGACGAGGCTGGGTTCGCCGCGGCGGATCAGCTCGATGTACTCCTTGGGCGACATCGGGTTGGCGTCGAGCCAGGCGGCGGTCTGGGCGAGCAGCAGCGGCAGGTCCTGGACGGCGTCGGAGAGCAGATCGGCTTCCATCGGCGTCAGCCGCGGCGCCCGCCGCCGGGCGTAGGCGACGCTCTCGACGCGGTTGAACGGCAGCACCTCGATCTCCTGGGCGCTGCCGGAGCCGGACCAGTCGCGGGTGAGGGTGGTGATCAGGACGTGGCCGCGGCCGTCGGGGACCAGGTCCTCGATCTGCTCCATGTCGTCGGCGCTGTCGAAGATCAGCAGCCAGCGGCGGTAGGGGCGGCCGACCCGGAGCGCTTCGTGGACGGCGCGGATGCGGTCGCCCAGCTCCCGGCCCACGGGCAGGCCGAGGCGGGTGGCGAGTTCGGCGAGCTGTTCGCGGGCGGCGCCGCGGTTGGTGGCGCTGATCCACCACACCACGTCGTAGTCGTTGCCGAAGCGGTGGGCGTACTCGGCGGCGATCTGGCTCTTGCCGACGCCGGAGGTGCCGTACAGCGCGATCCGGGTCTCCAGCGGCGGGCCCGAGCCCGCCCCGGAGCCGGCCAGCTTGCCGTGCAGCGCTTCGAGGACGTTGTCGCGGCCGGTGAAGCGGTTGTTGCGGCGCGGGATGTTCCACACCTCGGGAGGGTTGTTCGGGAAGCGGGGCGCGCCGGGCGCCTCCTCGTCCACGGCCCGGCCGGGGCCGGCGATGCCGAGCCGTTGCAGGACCCGGCGGTTGGCCTCGTGGGCGTCCAGGTCACGCAGGTCGGCGGGCCGCAGCAGGGACGCCGTGGCGGGCAGGCTCTGGGTGGCCACGCTCACCGCGGCGAACCGGTCGGCGTGCGGGGAGACCACCTCGCGCAGGGCGGCCGTCCACTCCTCCTGGGTCTTGGGGCCCAGCCGGAAGTACCAGTCGTCCAGCACGATCAGCAGCCGGCCCTCGGCCTCCAGCAGCCCCGACAGCTCCTCCACCAGCGCGGTGTCCACCTGGGGGTCCCAGCGCAGCAGGGTGGTGCCGTGGCCCTGCTGTTCGAGCTGATGGGAGATCCACGCCGCCCAGGGCCGGGTGAAGCCCGCATAGCTGATGGTGATGTGTTCGTTGGAGCCGGTGGGACCGGAAAAGGTGGCCTGATCGACCATGCGACCGTCTCCCTGAGATGCGATGGTGCGCGCGTGCAGAGGCTGTCTCATCAGGCACGCCCTGGCTCTTCGGCACGATAGCCCAAGTGTCCCCCCATATGACGACAGTGCGTCAGGTCATGTTGGGGGCACATCAGTTGAGCGCGACCACGGCGTCCAGCCGGGCCGCGATATGACGTATCAGGCGTTCCAGGTCGGCGCAGTAGACGGACGGGTTGGCGAATCCGCCGGTGTCCGCGCGGTAGCGGTGCGCGTAGTTGCCGCCGCCGCACACCTCCACCAGGGCGCAGCTGCGGCACTGCGCGGCGAGGCCGTCCCGGCCGCGGCGGCGGGCGGCCATGCCGGGGTGGGCCAGGGCCTCGTCGAAGGTGTGGTGGAAGACGTCGAGGCCGGTGGCGGCGGCTCCCTCGTAGGCGGATTTGAGCGAGTCCACCTGTTCGATGGCGCCGTCGGTGTCGACGACCAGGGCGACGACGGGCGAGAGGCCGACCGCCTCGCTGGAGCTGGGGCGGCCCAGGAGGAGGCCGAGGATTTCGGTGAACACCCGCACCCGGGGGCCGGGGCTGCCGTCCCACCACAGGTCGAAGACGGTGCACAGCCAGTCGCCGTACGGGGTGCGGCAGGCTGTCCCGAGGGGAGCGGGCCCCGGGCCCCCCGGCGCGCCGGACGGCGGGGGGCTGGACCAGTTGGCGTGCGGGAGGAGGAAGTCGACCATCGGGGGGTCCAGGGCGCGCAGCGAGTCGTGGACCTCGACGGGGTCGGCGGTGATGTCGATGGTGCACAGGATCCCGGCGAACACGTCGGGCCGGTCACGGAGCAGGCGTACGGCGCGGGAGACCGCGGGCCAGGAGGACCGCCCCGCGTGGTCGACCCGGCGGCGGTTGAGACCGGGGGTACCGCCGTCCAGGCTGAGGCCGAGCCGGAACCCCGCGGCGGCGAGGGTGTCGATCATGTCCGGGGTGAGGAGCGTCCCGTTGGTCTGGACGCCGAATTCGGCGGTGCAGCCTGCGGGCAGCGCGGCGCGGATCGCGGCGGCCTGCTCCAGGAGCGGCCCGGGGCCGGTGAGCAGCGGCTCTCCGCCGTGCAGATCGATACGGACCTCGCGCAGTCCGTGGGTGCGGGCGTGTTCGGCGATGCGCAGGGCGGTCTGCCGGACGGTGGCGGCCGGGACGGTCGGCGGGCGGGCGCGCCAGCTGCGGTCGGGGCCGGTGTAGATGTAGCAGTAGGTGCAGGCGAGGTTGCAGCGGCTGTGGACCTTCAGGACGAACTGCCGGAAGGGCACCACCGGGGTCCGGCCGGTCTTCTCCCCCGCCACGGCGTCGCCCCCTGCACTCGTCTGCCTGCGTCGAGGTACGGGATCGACAGCTCCCGCCCGCTGACTGGTACATGGCTCCGCCCGTGAGCCAGGAACCAGATTCCTCCGGCAACTGGCCGGTTCCCTTGCACGTTTGCCTAAAAACAGCCGTTCTTGACTGTCAATGCAAGGCTTTCTCCGGGCCGTCCTCGTAATACGCCACGGCATCGTCCGCCGACGGCCAGTTGCGCAGCAGCAGAGCCGCCACCTCTCCCAGCACCGCATGCTCCGTCCGCGCCGCCAGAACGCCCACGTCGACCCCGGCGAAGTCCGGCAGCCGCTCGGCCGACGGTCCCGGCGGGGCAGCCACCGCCGGTTCGGTGCGGGGGGTAGTCGCCACGCTGCTCTCCTCTGGCCGGCTGGACGGGTGTGTTCCCGAACTCCCGTCCACAGAAACACGTTCCGGGGCGGACGGCCAGGCAGCCGGACGGGGGCTCGGGGCGGTCAGGCGGTGGTTTCGAGGGCGCGCATCCGGGCGCGGGTGCGCTGCGCCTCGGCGCCGGTCTCCGCCGCCGCGCGCTGCCACTGTTCCCAGCTCTCGCGGTAGGCGTGCAGCGCGGAGCGGGGGCCGGCGGTGACCTCCAGGACCTCACCGCGGCGGTGGTGGGCACGTGCGGCCAGCAGGGGGCTGTCGGCCCGCCGGGCGGCCGCGGCGGCACGGCGGAAGCAGGCGGCGGCCCGGTCATGACGCTCGCGGGAGTCGAAGCGGCGGTCCAACAGCAGCTGGATGTCGCCCACTTCCAGCCACGCCTCGGCCGCCACCGCGTCCGGTACGTCCACACCGCGGGCGGCCAGTTCCAGGATCCAGTCGGCCTCGTGCAGATCGGCGAGGGAGGGCTGGCGTTCGTAGCGCAGGCGCAGGGCGCGGCCGAACAGCAGCCGGTGATGACCGAGGTCGGGGTCCTGCGGCCCGGCCCGGCCCAGCGCCTCGCGCAGGACGTGCACCGCCTCGTTGGCCAGCCGTTTGCCCGGTCCGTCGGCCGGTTCCTGCCGGGCGCGCAGCAGCAGCGCCGCGCCCCGCTCGGCGAGCAGCGCGCTGTGCTCGGGCGAGTCGGGGGTGGCCAGGCGGAGCGCGGCGGCCAGCGCGGCGATCGCGGCGTCGAGGGCGGTCAGGGACCCCGTACGGGTATGGACGGCCCGTTGCACGGCGGCCGTACGGCGCAGGCCGTCCACCTCCAGGGCCGGGTCGTCGAGTGCACGGGCCATCGCACGGGCGCGTTCGAGGGTGGGCAGCACGGACGGCAGCGCGGCGTCGCCGTTGAGCTGGCGGGCCGCCGCCAGGTCGAGCAGCGTCCGGCAGACCAGCCGGTCGGCGGCGCTGCCCCGGCGGCGCAGCAGGACGACGGCGGTGTCGAGGTCGTCGGCGGCGCGCAGCGCGAGGGCCTCGGCGGCGGGCGGCCCTTCCTCCCGGCGGTGGGCGGCCCGGCGGGCCTGGTCGAGGAGGACACCGCCCCGGGCGGCGTAGACCTCGCCGGGCACCTGCTCACCGCTGGGCCACTGGGCGAGGAGGGTGGTGAGGGAGCGTTCCGCCTCGTCGAGGGGGTCGTCGGCGGCCAGGTCGTCGGTCCCCGGCGCGTCGTCGGTCCCGGGCGGGCCGACGGGGGCGGGCAGGGCGGCGAGGCGGCGCAGGACCTCCGTGCGGAGCACCATGCTCTCCAGGACCCGGGGGTCGAGCAGGCTCATCAGCCCGCAGGCGGCGTGCAGATGGCGGGCGGCGTCGGCGAGCGCGGTGCGCTCCTCGGCCGGGGTGCCGGCGCTCCGGCGTTCCTGGGCGCGGGCGTGGGCGACCCGGCCGAGCACGATCAGCGCCCGGGTGCGCTCGGCCTCCCGGCCGGCGGTGGCGGCCTCCTGGTCGCCGGTGGCCCCCTCGGCCGTGGCCCGTTCCGCGGCGCGTGCCGCACGCTCCGCCTCCTCCAGGGCGTCCGGCTGGCGCCACTTCGCCCAGGCGTGCAGCAGGGCGCGCGCCAGGTCCGTACCGGCCACGGGCAGCCGTTCGGTGGCGGCGCGCAGCAGCCGGACTGCCTCGATCAGGTCCCGGACGGCACGGTCGAGTTCGTAGCGCTCCAGGAGGGCCGCGCCCTCCGCGGCGGGGCCGTCGGACGCGTACGGCCGCCGGGCGGGCGGGCGCAGCGCCGGTTCGAAGCGGCGCAGCACGCGTTCGGAGACCCGGGCGAAGGGCTCGGGGACGGCGCGCTGGCCGGTCTCGGGCTCACGGCCGCTGCCGGAGAGCATGGCGACCGCGACGGCCGGGAAGTTGCGGGCGCTGCGGCCGAAGGTGCGCTCGATGTAGAGCGAGCAGTGCTTGAGGACCAGGGCGGCCTCGCCCGCGCTGAGCCGGCCGAGGAGTTCGTCGCGCACGCCCGGCACGAAGTCGTACCAGGGGCCGCCGACCCCGGTCTGCTCCCCCGACGGCCGCTCGTCCGCGGGGAGCTGGGTGACCAGGCCGCTGAGCAGCACCTCCGCCAGCTCGGCCGGGCCGGTCTGCGGCAGCATCGCGCGCTGGACCAGCTGGATCACGGGAAGGGCGAGCGGGACGGCCGAGAGGTGGACGGCGAGCAGCCGGGCGGCGGGCGAGGCCTGCTGGTCGAACTCGCGGACCATACGGGCGGGTGTGGCGCGCTCGGGCACGGGCGGCGGTCCGGCCGGCGGCCCGGCGCCGTGGTCGGCCCGTACGACACAGGCCGCGCCGCGCAGCGAGAGCCCGGCGTCGGCGGCGGCCAGCCGGGCCCAGGAACCGAGGGCGGAGGGGGTGGCGGAGAGAACCGGAACGGCGCGTTCGCGGGGCGCTTCCGGGGCGCCCGGCGCCCCGGCGGGACGACGACG
Organism: Streptomyces caniferus; assembly: GCF_009811555.1. Lineage (GTDB taxonomy): Bacteria > Actinomycetota > Actinomycetes > Streptomycetales > Streptomycetaceae > Streptomyces > Streptomyces caniferus. The sequence goes on from NZ_BLIN01000002.1 coordinate 587,909, forward strand.
GCGGCGGGCCGGCCGGAAGCCGAGGGCCTGATAGGGGCCCTGGCGGCGGACGAGGGTGCCGGCGACGGCGGGCAGGAGGGTGCGCGCCCACATCCGCTGCGGCAGCGGCTGGACCACGGCGAGCGGGGCGTCGGCCGACCAGCGGTAGAGCAGCCGCTGCATCCGGCCGTCCCGCCACAGCGGGCCCGCGCAGTCGCTGACGACGAGGGTGAGGTGGTGGCCCGTCGGGTCGTGCAGCTGGTCGGCGGGGCGCAGCGGGCGGCCGGGGCCGGGGGCCGCCGCGACGCCGATGTCCGGGCCGTGCGGGTGGAGGTAGTGCACCGTCACATCGCGGAAGGCACCGACCCGTTCGCAGACCTGGCGCAGGTCGTGCAGCATCTGCTCCCAGACGGCCATCGACGAGGAGCCGTCCATCAGCAGCCGCAGCGCGGCCGCCCTGCGGTGCACCCCGCGCAGCACCGGGATGATCATTTCGGCATGGGCGGAGAGCTCGGCGGTGGCGGGCTCGTCCAGCTTCCGGCGGGCCGGGGCGACCGGCGGGCGGTAGCGCTGGATCGGCCGCAGCGCGCGCTGCAGGGGCAGCAGCCCGGGGAACGCGGAGGCGATCGGGACCGCGACCTCGCCCAGGCGCTGCCGGTCCGGGTCCGGGAGCCGCTCGTCCCCGGTGGGCAGCAGCTCCGCGACACGGCGCCGGGCGCCGTCGCGGAGCGCCGACGAGGACGGGTCCGCTTCCGGGGAACCGGGACCGCGGCCGTCCGGTGGTGTCCCGCGGGCGCCCGGGAGTTCCGCGGACCCGGCCGGCCCCACCCGGAATGTGGCCGGATCTGGACCATCGGAGGCGTCCGCGCGGGGGGACCCGGGCTCGGCGGTGTCGTCGGCCCGTGCGGTGCCCGGGGTGATCCACTGGGCGAGCCAGAGGGCATCGGCCATCCCGCGGGCGTCGGCCGGCACGCCCGCCGCGGTCAGCCGGGCGACGAGTTCGTCGAGGGGGCCTGGGCCGGGCTCCCCGAGGGGCACCGCACTCACCTCGTCCGATCAAGAGGCCGCATCAGCTCCGCCGTCAGACGCCGTCGGGTCTCCTCTTCGTCCTCGTCCGTCCAGCCGGCCTTCTGGGTGAGGTGGATGGCGTTGAAGAGCTGGTCCACGGCGCGGACATCGCCGGGCTCGCGGTCCAGGAAGCGGTCGATCACCGCTTCGTAGCGCTCGGCCGCGCCCTCGCCGAAGTGCGCCCGCACCATGGCGGCGAGCCGCTCCTTGTCGGGCGCCGGGATGTGGAGGTGGATACAGCGGCGCAGCAGGGGCGCCGGGAAGTCGCGCTCGCCGTTGCTGGTGAGGACGATGAAGGGGAAGGCACGGCAGCGCACCCGGCCGTCGCGCACCGTCACCCGCGCGCCGTCGTCGCTGAGCACCTCCACCTCGGGGGCGGATCCGGCCAGCCGCTCCAGCTCCGGAATCCGGAACTCCCCTTCCTCCAGCACGTTGAGGAGGTCGTTGGGCAGATCGATATCGCTCTTGTCGAGCTCGTCGACGAGCAGGACGCGGGGCCGGGCGGCGGGCAGCAGGGCCGTGCCCAGCGGGCCGAGGCGGATGTAGCGGCCGATCCCGCCGCCGGGTTCGTCGGTGGGGTCCGCGTCGGCCGCCGTCGCCCCGCTGTCCGCCGCGCCCGGGGCGGCGCGGGCGATCTGGAGGTCCTGGAGGCGGCCGATGGCGTCGTAGTCGTACAGGCCGTCGCGGAGCGTGCTGCGGCTGACGACCGGCCAGCCGAGCACCCGGCCGAGGCCGAGTTCGTAGGCGACCGAATGCGCCAGGGTGCTCTTGCCGCTGCCCGGCGCGCCGGTCACCAGCAGCGGACGGCGCAGATACAGGGCGGCGTTGACCAGCTCGCGCTCGGTCTCGCCGGGGCGGTGGTGGCTGGCTTCGCGGTGCTGCACGCCGAGCCTGCGCTCGGAGGAGGGGTCGAGGGCGGCCGGTGGCGCCACGAGGGGGCCGCCGTCGAAATCACGCCATGGGGGTGGCGGCGGAAGGTGCTCAATTCCGTCGTGCGGTGCCCCCGCGCCACGGTAGATGAGCCAGTCGCTCACGTCGGAACTCCTCGTCGCCGGCCAGGCCTCGGTCAGGAGCGATGGTCATGGCGGATCGCCGGAGACGTCGGCATCGTCCACCCCGGCCTCCCCCACGTCCGCCATCCGCAATCACGCACATGCGCCATCACGGACAAGTCTTCCACGACGCTATGACAGTACTCAGCCGGACGGAAGCGCACGGGGCGGTTTCCGGTCTCCCCCAGGGGCATCGTGGGCGGCCAAGTGCCATGTGCAGGGCGCGACTTGCCGCACGAGGGGCGGAAGCGGCCGGGCCGGGCACCGGGCGCGTGCGAGGCGCAGGGGGCGTGCGCGGCGCCCGGACCGCCGAGGGGCGGCTCCGTGCACCGCTCATCGCGGGGACAGCTGGGGCCGGTCCGTGAAGAGGGGCGGAATCGGGTCCTCCGGGTCGTCGTAGAGGAGCACCAGATCGCGGGCCCAGTGCGTGCCCTCCTCGGCGGCCTCGGCGGCCTTGGCGCGCAGCTGCCGGACCAGCTCGGGGAGCCGGGCCACCCCGCCCGACCCCTGGAGCAACTCCCGCACCCCGCGGTGGAATTCCTCGCACCGGGCGTCGCAGTCCCGCTCCTCGCCGTGGCCGCCGGCCGGCCACAGTCCGGCCGGGAAGCCGGTGTCCAGGACGACGCCGACCGCGTCCCGCCCGAACCCGTCGGCGACCGTGTGGCACAGCGCGGGCAGCGCGCCCTCGCCGGCCGTCTCGAGCAGCCGCCAGATCGCCTCGGCGGAGCCGGGCCGCGCGCCGTCGCCGGTGTGCGGCGCCACGCGCAGTGCCTGCAGTTCACGGGCGGCGGCCAGGCCCTGCCAGCGGCGCAGCCAGGCCGGGTCGACCTGCTCGCGGCGCCCCTGGTCACGCAGGATCACGGCGCGCCCGGAGCCCACCGGCCGCAGCCGGGCGGTGCGCCGGGTGGAGGCCGCCACCTCCCACTGGCCGGCGGCGGTGTGCCAGTGGCCTTCGGGGACGGCGACCTCCAGGCGCACCCGGGCGCCCGGCCCGGCGTCGCCGTCGGCCCGCAGCAGCCGCCCGCCGAGCCGTCGCAGCACCTGTTCCCGCGCCCGCTCGAACGGCACCCCGCCGGCCGACTCCTGGACGTCCACTCGCAGCCACCGCCCCTGGCCGTAACCCTCGCTGACCGACCAGTTGAAGAGCTCCTGGCCGCCCTCGTCGTAGAACAGCGGCTCGAACTCGACGAGCACGGAGCTCGGGCGGCGGCGCACCGGTCCGATCCTGCGGCGGTCCTGCGGCTGCAGCACCACCGCCTTGGCCTGGACGAACTCCGCGAGGCGGGCCGCCTGTTCGCGTACCGCCGCGGCCTCTTCGCCCGGTGCGTCGCGCGCCTCGTCGGCGGTCAGCTGCGCCACGATCCGCAGGTAGTGCACAAAGGCGCGCAGCTCGGTGTACGGGTCGCTGCCCTGGTAGAGCGCGCCGTGGCCGTCCCGCCAGGTGCGCAACGCCCAGGCGCCGGGCCGGTCCCCGCGGTCCAGCACCTCGCCGACCGCGGTCTCCACGACCAGCGGATCGCGCGGCGCCGGCAGGCGGGCGAGCAGGTCCAGCGCCTGCAGCCGCTCCTGTACGCCCCACAGGCGGCCCCGGCCCGACATGATCGCGTGCTGGGCGTCGAACCAGGTCGGGCCGACGGCGCGGCCGAGCTCCTGACCGGCCCAGTGCCAGCGGTCGTGCCGGCTCATCAGCGCGTGGTACGGGTCGGGGCCCAGACCCTCGGCGCCCGGGACGAGATGTTCGGGCCCCAGCCCGCGCAGCGCGGTGACCGGCACCGCGAGTCCGACGTGGTCCTGCTGGTGACGCCCCTTGACGATCCCGACCACCTCGCCTCGGTCACAGTCGATCAGCGGCCCGCCGGAGGCTCCCGGCGTGACCCGCACATCGCTGCCGAACTGCAGCCCCCGGGCGTCACGGGCGCCGAAGCGCACCGCGATGAAGGGGTCGACGGGGGTGACGGGGGCCCGCGGGGCGGCGGGCGCCTCACGTGCCTCGCGTACGACGCGTCCCGGGGACCGGCCCGCGGCCCGGCCCGCGCCACCGTGCCCGTGGGCCTCCCCGTCCGCTCCCCCGCCCGGCTGGTCGTGCCCGCGGAAGATGTAGGCGTCCTCCAGGAGCGTCGCCGGCTGATCGCTGAGCCAGGCGCAGGGGTGCTCGGTCTCCGGGTCCAGCAGCCGGACCAGCGCGAGATCGGCGCGGACGGCGGGGCCGGCGTCCGGGTCGGGCCGGCTGAGGTCGTACACCAGCCGCGCGGGCACCACCCGGCCGCCGAAGGCCACCCCGAAGATGCCGTCCGGCCCCGTGTCGCGGCGCCGCCCGTCGCTCGCCGCGAGCACATGGGCGCAGGTCAGCACCCATCCCGGGGCGATCAGCACCCCACTGCCCCAGGACCGGCCCGCGGTCGCGCCCGGTCTGGCGCGCAGTCCGACGGTGGTGCGTCCGGCGTGGTCGAGGAGCTGTGCGTAGTGGGCGCGGTCACCGCGGCCGGCGGCCTGGCCCTCGGAGGTCGTCATCAGCGGCTCGCATCATCCGGCTCCCGGCGGCCGGCCGCGGGTTCCCCGTGCGGCTCCGCCGCCCGCGGCGCCCGGTCCTCGCGCCGCCAGGTGAGCGTGACCGAGAGGTTGGCCTTCGCCTCGCCTTCCGCGAGCAGGGCGACGGCCTTGCCCGGCTTGGCCGACAGCTCCACGCCGAAGGTCACACTGGTCTCGTGCGGCGCGACCCGCTCGGTGGCCTGGCGGACGCTGGCGGCGACCCCGCCGATCACCTCGCGGAGCCCCTCGACCCGGGCGCCGAGCGCGTCCCAGGCGCCGACGTCCTCGAATTCGCCGCCGTCCTCGTCCAGGTCCATGTCGTCCGGCCCGGCGAGCCCCGGGGCGTCGAGCCGGGAGACCCGGGCCCAGACCTCGGTACCGTCGGGCAGCTCGATCCGCTGCGCGCGATCTTGCATCACGGCCTCCTGCTCCCCGTGGGCGGCAATTCCCCCCTTGCCGCGGGACCGTTGACAGGTGATCAGGCTAGCCGTCGGGCGCCTGTGGCGCGAGAGGTCCGTGAGCCTGCCTATCCTGGCCGGGAATGACCCATGACCCCTGGTGGAGAGCGCGTGTATTTCACTGACCGTGGCATCGAGGAGCTGGAGAACCGACGCGGCGAGGAGGAGGTCACCCTCGGGTGGGTGGCCGATCAGCTGCGTACGTTCGTCGACCTGAACCCGGACTTCGAGGTACCGGTGGAGCGGCTGGCCACCTGGCTGGCCCGGCTGGACGACGAGGACGAGGACGAGTAGCGGGCCGGTCCCGCCCCGGCGTACGGCGGGGCGGGACCGGCCCTGCGCGGCGGGTGTCCCGCGACCGGGCACCGATCCCGCCCCGGCCCGGATCAGGCGCGGCTGAGCGCGGTGCCGATCCGGTACTTCACGCCACGCTCGACGTCCGACCGCCCTTCTGGGGCGTGCCGTGGCGGCCGATGCCCTTCTCGGAGCTGTGCGAGCCGTCGGCCGACAGCGCCTTGTCGTTCGCCGGGCTCGCCGGGTTCGACCAGTTCGCCGGGTTCGCCTTGACGATCAGGCGGTGACAGCCGGCGCTTCCTGCCGTGTGCGCCACGACATCGACGACGCCCCCGAGGACGCCGCCGCACCGGCCGGTTGCGCTGCCCGCGTCCTGGAACGGTCAAGGATGCGAGGAACGATCAAGGGCGCAAGAGGAAAGGGCACTTGGGACACACTCCCCCGAACGCGGCACTTGACTTCACCCATCCGCGATATATCGTGTGTGAAGTGAACGCGATATGTTGCGTTGCAGCCATCCAGGGGAGGCAGGCATGTCCGCGGGGACCGAGTGGTCGCACCAACCGACGCAGGTGAGCTCACCCAGCACATTGGAGATCACCGAACCCTTCGACGCCCTGAACGTGCGCGTGGTCAACGGCACCGTCAACGTCGTCGGCACCACCGACGGCGGTCCGGCCCGCGTCGAGATCAGCGAGCTGCACGGCCCGCCGCTGACCGTCTCGTGCACCCACGGCACCCTCTCGGTCGCCTATGAGGACCTCCCCTGGAAGGGCTTCCTGACCTTCCTCGACCGCAAGGCGTGGAAGCGCAGCGTCGTGGTGTCGGTGACCGTTCCGGCCGCCACCCGCGTCGAGGTCGGTGTGGTCGGCGCCAGCGCGGTGGTCTCCGGCATCTCGGGGCGTACGGACGTCCGCGGCGTCTCCGGTGACAGCACGTTCGTCGGGCTGACCGGCGGGGTGCGGGCCGACACCGTCTCCGGCAACGTCGAGGTGCAGTCGGTCACCGGCGCGCTGCGGTTCCACTCCGTCTCGGGCGATCTGACGGTCCTCGACGGCGCGGGCGGCGCGGTGCACGCCGAGTCCGTCAGCGGCGACATGGTCCTCGACCTGGACCCCGCGAAGGGCGCCGACATCACCCTGACGACGGTCTCCGGGGAGGTCGCCATCCGGCTGCCGGACCCCGCCGACGCCACGGTCGAGGCCAGCACCACGAGCGGTACGGTCTCCAACGCCTTCGACGACCTGCGGGTCAGCGGCCAGTGGGGCACGAAGCGGATCACCGGCTCACTGGGCGCGGGTACCGGCACGCTCAGGGTCACCACCGTCTCCGGCGCCCTGGCCCTGCTGCGCCGCCCCCCCTTCGGTGACGAGGGCGGCCGGCCCGGCGCTCACGGCGACCCCGCCCCCGGCCCGCACGACGACTCCCCCACCGGCCCGCCCCCCGGGAAGAAGGTGCTCTGAGCATGCCCCCCGTCTTCGCCCATGGCCGCCTGCGCCTCTACCTCCTCAAGCTGCTGGACGAGGCCCCGCGGCACGGCTACGAGATCATCCGCCTCCTGGAGGAACGCTTCCAGGGCCTCTACGCCCCCTCCGCCGGCACGGTCTACCCCCGGCTGGCCAAGCTGGAGGCCGAGGGCCTGGTCACGCACGCGACCGAGGGCGGCCGCAAGGTCTACTCGATCACCGACGCCGGACGCGCCGAACTCGCCGACCGCGGCGGCGAGCTGGCCGATCTCGAACTGGAGATCCGGGAGTCGGTCGCCGCGCTGGCCTCCGACATCCGCGAGGACGTGAGCGGTTCGGCACGGGATCTGCGCCGTGAGATCCGGGAGGCCGCCCAGCAAGCCCGCAAGGACGCGGGGAAGCCGGGGCAGGCCGGCCGGAAGGGCGACGGGACGAAGGACGCCGGGCAGCACGCGGCCGGGCGCCCCTTCCCGGAGGCCTCCGACTACTTCGACGCCGCGTTCGGCGACAAGGAGTCCTGGCGGCAGGCGAAGGAGGAGTTCCACCGCGCCAAGGAGGAGTGGAAGGAACAGGCCCGGCGGGCCAAGGAGGAGAGCCGGCGCGCCAAGCAGGAGGCCCAGCGGGCCCGTAAGCAGGCCAGGGACGCCCAGGTGTTCGCGCGCGAGGAGGTCCAGCGGGTCATCCGGCGCGTCCAGGAGCAGACCCAGGGGGCGGTGCGGTCCGGCGACTGGTCGGGGGCGGTGCGCGAGGCGCTGTCCGAGGTGTCCCGCGAGGTCGGGCGCTTCACCGGCGCCCAGTCCGGCGCCGGGCGGAGCGGCTCGGCGGACGGGGCCGGACGGAGCGGCACGGACGACGGAACCCGGGTGACGGTCGAGCGCGTCGACCTGCCGGAGGACGGTCCCGAGGAGAGCCCGGCGGCCGCAGCCCCGCCGGCCCCGGAGTGGGCCGGGGAACCGGCGGGCGACAATCCGGCCCGCGACTTCGACCGGCTGCTGGACCGCTTCCGCGACGACCTGCGGGACGCCGCGCGCGATCACGGCGTCACGGCCGAGCAGTTGACGGAGTCCCGCCGCCGGCTGTCGACGGCCGCCGCCCATATCGGCGCGCTGCTGCGTCACCCGGAGCAGTACGGCAACGTCACGGATCGGGACGACTGAGCGGCCGGGACGACTCAGCGGCCGGGACGCGGCGGGCGGGGCCGGCGGACCGGTCGCCCCGCCGCGTCGGCACGCCGAGAGGGCGGGCGGCCCCGTCGGCACGCCAGGAGGGCGGGCGCACCCGGGGGCGCGCCCGCCCCGTCGACGACCACCGACGACCTTGCGCCGACCACGAACACGCCGACTGTGGCGCCGGGTTCACCGCGTCGACCGAGTGCATCGCGTTCACCGCATCTACCGAGTTCACCGCGTTCAGGAAGTTGCGGGCGCATACGTCCCCGAAGGCCCCGAACCCCTCACCGGCCCCTCCGCGGTACGCGTACGGCATACGGCGCTCCCTCTCCCCGGGCGCATCGCCCGCCGTGGGCCGTCGGCCGGATCGCCTGCGTACGGGACCGCCCTCACCCGATCGTCTGTCCGGCGCGCCGGGGAGCCCGGTGCCGCCCGGCCGCGGCGGCCAGAACCGGTATCCGCCCAACCGGCCCCCGACTACGCACAGTTGCCATCTGCGGCCTGGATTCACGCGGCGTAATCGGGGAAGTCACTACTTCGCACGGCTTTTCGCCCCGCACCGGGTTCGAGGGAGCTTTCCGGGAGCCCCAGCCGCCCGGTTCCGCGGACCGACGGCCGTGTTCCGGACCACGGTCCCACCCTCCTTGTCTGCGCACGCATCGTGAAGGCCATGAGGTAAAGCGATGTCGGAATACCTTTCGGTCGCCCGCCGGATGTGGCACCTGCTGGAGCCGCTGCACGCCACGCTGTACTTCGCCCCCGAAGCCCGCCAGGTCGCCGCCGACCTCGGCCATGACGTGTCCTCCCGCTGGCCCAGCTACTTCGCCTGGCGCACGGCTCCGCTGGGCGCCGCCGGACCGGAGCTGGTGGCCGCGACGTACTACACCTTCAGCCCGCGGATGATCGCCCGGTACCTCCCGCGGATCTGGACCGTCGCGGACCCGGCCAAGGTCCTGGACGCGCGGCTGCTGGCCATGGACCGTGCGCTGACCGCCCTGACCGACGGCCGGCTGAGCGCCGCGCAGCTCGCCGAGGCGGCCCGGCTCGCCCGCCAGGCCGCCGAGAACGCCGGCCCGGCCGCCCGCCCGCTGGCCGCCGCCAACCGCGATCTGCCGTGGCCGGACGCCCCGCATCTGGTGCTCTGGCAGGCCGCGACGGTGCTGCGCGAACACCGCGGCGACGGCCATCTGGCGGCGCTGCTGACCTGCGGACTCGATCCGTGCGAGGCCCTGGTGTCGTTCGCCGCGATCGGCGCCGCACCGGCCGCCGACTTCGCCGGGCGCGGCTGGAGCGCCCAGGAGTGGAGCGACGCCCGGCACCGCCTCGCCGCCCGTGGCTGGATCGCTCCGGACGGCACCGCGACCGAGCGCGCCCGCAAGGAACGCGACGCGATCGAGCGGACGACGGACCGGCTGGCGGCCGGCCCGTGGCGGGCGCTGGGCCACTCCCGCGCGGAACGGCTGGCGCACCTGCTCCACCCCGTCGTGGGTGCGGTGTTCGAGGCCGGATACCTGCCCCGGCACAGCACGCTGGGGATCGGGGCGGTGAAGGTCGGCTACCCGTAGCGCGTCCGACCGTGGCGACGCGCGTGGCCGGGCGGCCCCGGGGGCGCGCCCTCGCGTACCGGCCCGCCCCGGATCTGCGGACCGGCCCGCCCCGGCCCCCTCAACTCGCGCGCCGGCCCCGGGACTCCTCCAGCGCCCGCACCACTTCGCCGTGGGTCGCCCCGTGGTCGGCGAGCACCGCCCCGGCCGGTCCGGGCCCGGCGGCCAGCGCCATCAGCAGATGCTCGTCGCCGAGGTGCCGCTCGCCGCGGCCGACCGCCATCCGCAGGGCGCGCTCCAGTACGGACTTCGCCTCCGCGGTGAACGGACGGCGCAGCCGCTTCCGGCGCCCGGCCCGCCCGTCGACGGCCAGCGCGCCCACTCCGTGCTCCTGCTCGACCCGTGCCACGACCGCATCGACATCGATCCCGAGCCCGGCCAGCGCGGCCGCGTCGGCCGTGGACACCCCGCCGCGCCGGCGCACCGCCGCGAGGGCGTCCGCCACCGACTCCCGGCGCTCGTGGACACCGAGCGCGCGGAGCACCGCGGCGGCCGGCGAGTCCGTACGGTCCAGCAGCGCGAGCAGCAGCTCCGGTTCGCCGACCGTGCCGCTGCCCGTACGGTCCGCGTGCTCCACCGCGCCGCGCACCACCGCGCGCGCCTCGGCCGTGAACTTCTCGAACATCAGCGCCTCCCGTGCTTCTTGTGCACTGCCTGCCTGCTGACACCCAACTCCGCCGCGATCTCCTGCCACGACCAGCCCTTCGCGCGGGCGCTGCGCACCTGCACGGCTTCGAGCTGCTCCAGCAGCCGACGGAGCGCGGCCACGGCGCGGAGCCCGATCCGGGGGTCCCGGTCGCCGGCCCGCTCGGCCAGATCCGTTGCTTCGGTCATAGGCGTCAATTTACGTTGACACCCCGTTGACGTCAACCATCATTGACACCCGGGTCCTGGGCCATCCATCTCCCTTGATTTCCAGCGCACTTGAGGACGCAGGCTCCCGCCCACCGCCCTCCCCACCCGGAACGGAGCCCCGACGCCCCTCACCACCGACACCGGCGCCGGGGCTGCTCGACGTCCCGTTGCACCTGAGCCGGGACGGCGCACGGATACTCCTGTACGAGGAGCGGGCCGGCGCTTCGGCACGGCGGGAGTCCACCGGCCACGGAGGGTCCGCGCGTCTGAGGGTGATGATCGAGGCCTGGAGGGCGTATCACCCAGCGCAGCCACGGGACGGAGGTCAGCAACCCCCAAGGACACCGCCCCCAGGGCCGGCCCAACACCGAGGCCGTCTCCCCCTAGAGGCCGTCGGCCCCGGCGGCCGACAAGGCGATCACCGCCGCGGTCCCCTCCGTCCACAGCTCGGCGGCGGCCGCATCCGGCGCCGTCAGCAGTGCCGCGTCGAACCGCTCCAACTGCGCCTCATACACGCCGGGTGCCCCGATCCGGGTGCACCCCTCGACCGCCACCACCAGGACCTCGTCGGGGCCGGCCGGGCCATCGGCCGTGCCGTCGTCGGCCCGCCGCACCGCCCGGCTCCCCCGCACCATCTCCACCGTCGCCGCCGCCCGCCCCTCCCGGAGCATCACATTGAGGTTGACCACGGGACCGTCCAGCAGCCGGGAGCCGGTGGCGGCACCGCCGGGGAAGGCGAACGGGCGGTAGCGCTCCGGGACGAGCCGGGGGACGCCGTCCACGGTCAGCTCCAGCCCGGCGCCGTCGACGACGGTGAGGATCCGCCGGACGCCGGGCAGCGGCGAGTACGGCCCGTCGCGGGTGACGTCCGCCAGGCTGACCCGCCAGGCGAAGGTGTCCCAGCCGGCACCCGGCGGCTGGACGGCGACCTCCCGGGTCACCCCGCCGCCGTTGCTCCACGGCGTGGCGTGGCGCCCCTCCGCCCGCAGGATCCGCACTCTTCGGACCTTCCTCACGTAACGGGCGTCACGCCCAGCGGAACCGACCTCGCACCAGGCGTCACACCGTCAGCACGATCTTGCCGAACAGCTCGCCCTCGGCCATCTTCGTGAACCCCTCGCGCGCCCGGTCCAGCGGCAGCGTCGAGTCGATGACCGGCCGGATGCCCTTGGCCGCGCAGAAGCTGAGCAGCGACGCCAGCTCCTCCTTGCTGCCCATCGTGGAGCCGACGATCTTCAGCTCCAGGAAGAAGATCCGGTTGAGCTCCCCGCTCTTCGGGGTGAAGCCGCTGGTGGCACCCGAGATGACCAGAGTGCCGTGGGGGCGCAGCGACTTGACGGAGTGCGACCAGGTCGCGGCGCCGACGGTCTCGATCACCGCGTCCACCCGGTGCGGCAGCCGCTCGCCGGTCGCGAACACCGCCTCGGCGCCCAGCTCCAGCGCGCGCTTGCGCTTGGCCTCGTCCCGGCTGGTGGCGAAGACCCGCAGCCCCGCGGCGGCACCCAGCACGATGGCCGCGGTCGCGACGCCGCCGCCGGCGCCCTGCACCAGCACGCTGTCCCCGGGCCGTACGCCCGCGTTGGTGAACAGCATCCGGTAGGCGGTCAGCCAGGCGGTC